>NZ_JBLUNY010000001.1:0-210225 GCF_048065335.1 Isoptericola maris
ACCCGGAAGCTCAGCCCTTCAGCGCCGATGGTACTGCCCTGGAGACGGGGTGGGAGAGTAGGACGCCGCCGGACACCCTTCACAGCCAGGCCCCCCACACCACACGGTGCGGGGGGCCTCGCTGCATGTCAGGAGCGGGTCGCGGTTCCCACCGGCTCGTCGATCTCGAACATTGCGGCCGACATCCCCGGTCGATGAGCGTGGGACAATCATTCACTGACCGGAACGAGAGGATGACAGTGAACGACACTCCGCGCGAGGACCGTCCTGCCCGAGGCGAGGACGGCCCGCGACGCCCCCAGGGGCAAGGGCGCGGCGACGGGCCGCGTCGCCCCCGGGACGACCAGCGACGTTCTGACGGTCCTCGTCGTGACGGAGGCGACGGTCGCGACGGATCGGACCGCCGCGGTGGCGCGCGTCGTGGCGAGACCGACGGCCGTCGCGGTGGCGACCGCCGCACCGGTACGGCAGGGCGTGGCGGCGCCAGCGCGCGGGGCGGTCGCCAGGACGGCAAGGCGTACGGCGGCGACAGGGGCCGGCGCGACGAACGGCACGGCGGATCGCGTGGCCACAGCCCTCGCAGTGGCGCGGACCGCCCGGTGCGTCCCGAGCGTCCGCGGGACGCGGACCGCACTCCTGACCCCGAGATCCCCGAGGGCGTCGACGCACGCCAGCTCAGCAAGGACGCCCGAGCTCGCCTGCGTGGCCTCAGCAAGGACAACGCCGACGGCGTCGGTGCGCACCTCGTGATGGCCGGCCGGCTGCTCGACACCGACCCGGAGCAGGCCTACCTGCACGCGCAGGCAGCGGTCCGGCGCGCCGGGAGGATCGACGTCGTCCGGGAGGCCGCGGGTATCGCGGCGTACCGCACGGGACGCTACGCCGAGGCTCTGCGCGAACTGCGGACGGTGCGGCGGCTGAACGGCTCGTCGGAGCACCTGCCGCTCATGGCCGACGCGGAGCGCGGACTGGGACGCCCCGAGCGGGCGATCGCTCTGGCGCAGTCGGAAGAAGCGGCCACGCTCGACTCCGAGGCGCGGACCGAGCTGGCCATCGTCGTGAGCGGTGCGCGGAGCGACCTGGGCGACCATGACGCTGCGCTGACGGTCCTGGACCGGATTCCGGCCCCGGAGCGCCAGGGTGATCTCGGCCTGCGCGTGCTGCAGGCGCAGGCCGTCGCTCTCGAGGCGGCGGGTCGGGACGACGAGGCCGCGCGGGTGCTGTCCGGGCTCGACCCGGCGGCCCTGGACCGCGCTGCCGGTGTGCCCGAGGGCGACGAGGACTACGTGGTCTACGACGCCTTCGACGAGGAGGCGGACGACGAGGAGGCCGACACGTGAGCGCGTCGCTGCTCGGCAGCGACCGGCCGTTGGCCGACGTGCACGACCTGGCCCTCGTCGACCTCGACGGCGTCGCGTACCAGGGGCGGCTCCCGATCGCGCACGCTGCGGCGTCGCTGGGTGAGGCGCGCACGAGAGGTCTTCGCCTGGTCTTCGTGACGAACAACGCCTCGCGCGAGCCGGAGGAGGTGGCGAGCCGGCTGACCGGTCTCGACATCCCGACGGATCCTGACGAGGTCATGACAGCCGCGCAGGCGTGCGCGAACCTGCTCCGGACCCGCCTGGAGCCGGGCGCCAAGGTGCTCGTGGTGGGCGGCAAGGGACTGACCACGGCCGTGACCGAGGCTGGTTACGAGGTGGTGACGTCGGCCGAGGACGGACCAAACGCCGTCGCCCAGGGCTACTCGCCGGAGCTCGCCTGGCCGGACCTGGCCGAGGCGGCGTACGCCGTCGCCGGCGGAGCCTGGCACGTGGCGAGCAACCGAGACCTGTCGCTCCCGACGGAGCGAGGTCTCGCGCCGGGCAACGGGGCGCTGGTGGCCGCGGTCGTCGCCGCCACCGGGGTGGACCCGGACAGCGCCGGCAAGCCCGAGCCGACCATGTATCGCATGGCCGTGGAACGGGTCGGCGCCCGGCGCCCGCTGGTGATCGGGGACCGGTTGGACACGGACCTGGCTGGCGCGCGCGCCGGTGGCTATCCCGGCCTGCACGTGCTGACGGGCGTCTCGAGCGCTCGAGACGCCGTCCTGGCCGGACCGGGCATGCGCCCCGCCTACCCCGGTGCTGACCGGCGGTCGTTGCTCGAGCCGCACCCGGCGCCGAGCGAGGCCGAGGACGGCTGGTGGCGGTGCGCAGGACGTTCCGCCCGCGTGGTGGACGGCTCCCTCGAGCTGGACGGCGAGGGCCCTGCCGGGATCGACGTGGTCCGCGCCGCCTGTGCCGCGGCGTGGTCCGCCGTCGACGACGGGGCGCTGCTGGACCCCGCCGGTGTTCCCGAGCTGACCGCTTGACGGCACCCGCCCGTGCGTCGTGCCGGGGCCGCCGCCCCCAGCAGGTAGCGTTGCCCCGGGACGGACGAGCAGCGAGGAGGGGACATGTCGCAGGACGCGGAAGCGCCGCGCGCGCCGGCACCGGAACGTCCTGAGTCACCTCTTGCGCCGCTCGACGGCCTGGACGAGCTCTCGACCGACCAGCACGTCGCACGCTTCGAGGCGGTCCACGACCGCCTGCGAGCGCGACTCGACGACGGCCCGGCGGACGACGAGGCGGGTGACTGATGCCCGAGCGTGCCGACGCCGAGCTCGTGCGGCGTGGCCTGGCCCGGTCGCGCAAGCAGGCCTCGGTCCTGATCGCCGCCGGCCGCGTCCGGATGGACGAGACGGTCGTGGCCAAGTCCTCGACCCCGGTACCGTCCGGTCGTGCACTGGTCGTCGAACCTGATCCTGACGACCCCGGCTACGCGTCCAGAGCCGGGGGTAAGCTCGCGAGCGCCCTCGAGGCTCTCGCGGGCGACCCCGCGGGACGCGAGCTGACCGACCGCCTGCCGGGCGGGGACTGCCTGGACCTGGGCGCCTCGACCGGAGGTTTCACCGATGTGCTGCTGCGGCGCGGCGCCGCGCACGTGACGGCGCTCGACGTCGGCCACGACCAGCTCGTGCCGGCGCTGCGGACAGACCCGCGCGTGACGGTGCGCGAGGGGTTCAACGTGCGACACCTGGGGGTCGACGACCTGGCCTCGCCACCGGACGTCGTCGTGGGTGACCTGTCGTTCATCTCGCTCCGGCTCGTCGTCTCCGCCGTCGCCGGGGTGATGGCACGTGGCTCGTTCACCCTGCTGCTGGTCAAGCCGCAGTTCGAGGTCGGTCGTGACCGGCTCGGCAACGGGGGGGTCGTCCGCGACCCCGACCTGCACGTCGGGTCGGTGGTGGACGTCGCCGCGTCGGCGGCAGCCGCGGGCCTCACCGTCCTCGGCGTCGTCCCGAGCGCGCTGCCGGGCCCCAGCGGCAACCGCGAGTACTTCTGCTGGATGCGCCGGGCGGACGCGGCGCCGGTCGACCGCAGCGCGTTGACGGAAGCCGCGCGAGCCGCTGTCGACTGGCAGCCCGGCGGTGGGGGCCTTCCGCCGGTGGTCCCGGTGCCGGCGGGCGTCTCCGGAGGTGCGTCATGACCCGTCGCGTGCTCATCGTGACCCACGGCGGCCGCCCTGAGGCCGTCGCCGCCATGGCCGAGGCGGTGGCGGAGCTGGAGAGGGCAGGCTTCGAGGTGGCCCTGCACGACGACGATCTCGCCGAGACCTTCGGCGACCAGATGTCGGCCACGCGGGTGCGCGAGGGCGTGGCCGAGTCGGAGATCGTGATGGTGCTCGGTGGTGACGGCACGATCCTGCGTGCCGCCGAACTCACCCACGGCACCGACGTCCCCCTGCTCGGGGTCAACCTGGGCCACGTGGGCTTCCTCGCCGAGTCGGAGCGCGACAACCTCCACGACGCCGTGCGCCGGGTCGCCGCGCGCGAGTACGTGGTCGAGGAGCGCAGCGTCGTCGACGTCGTGGTGCACCGGCCGGGGGAGAGCGAGCCGGTCACCGGGTGGGCCCTCAACGAGGCCACCGTGGAGAAGGCGCAGCGGGACCGGATGATCGAGGTCGCGATCGCCGTCGACGAGCGCCCCGTCAGCTCGTTCGGCTGCGACGGCGTGGTCGTGTCCACCGCGACCGGGTCGACAGCCCACGCCTTCTCGGCGGGCGGGCCGATCATGTGGCCGGACGTGGACGCGGTGCTGCTGGTGCCGCTCTCCGCCCACGCGCTGTTCTCGCGTCCCTTGGTGATCGGTCCGCGCTCGGAGTTCACGGTCGACGTGCTGGCGCGCAGCCCGCTGCCCGCGGTGCTGACCTGTGACGGGCGGCGCAGCATCGACCTCCCGGTAGGGACAAGGGTGCAGGTACGGCGAGGGGCGGTGCCGCTGCGGTTCGCGCGGCTGGCGCACGCGCCCTTCAGCGACCGGCTCGTCTCGAAGTTCAACCTGCCGGTCATCGGCTGGCGCGAGGCCGCGGGTGAAGCGGCGGCGCGCCGGGCGGCGCGGTACGCCGTCGACCAGGACGACCAGGACGACAAGGAGGCATGAGGGTGCTCGAGGAGATCGCGATCGAGGACCTCGGGGTGATCCGCGCCGCCCGCGTCCCGCTGGCCCCGGGCCTGACGGTCATCACCGGTGAGACCGGTGCCGGCAAGACGATGGTCCTCACCGGGCTCGGTCTGCTCATGGGAGGCAAGGCCGACCCCGGGACGATCCGGTCAGGTGCGGACCGTGCCGTGGTCGAGGGCAGGTGGGACCTCGCCCGCCATCCCGCCGCGGCGCGCCGGGTCGACGACGCCGGGGGCACCGTCGACGACGACGGCTCCGTCGTCGTCCTGCGGACCGTCGCCGGAGGCCGGTCCCGGGCGCACCTGGGCGGGCGCGGGGTGCCGCAGGGCGTCCTCGCCGAGATCGCGGACGACCTGGTCACGGTCCACGGGCAGTCCGACCAGCTCCGTCTGCGCACCCCCGCCAAGCAGCGGGCCGCCCTCGACCGCTTCGCGGGGGCCGATCACGCGGCGGTGCTGGTCGAGCACCGCGCGGCATGGGCCGAGCGTGCGGCCCTGCAGGCGGAGATCGACGACCTGACCTCCCGTGCGGCGGAACGGGCGCGCGAGGCCGAGCTCCTGCGGCTCGGGCTCGCCGAGGTGGAGCGCATCGATCCTCAGCCGGGCGAGGACGTCGAGCTCGCGACGCTGGTCGCGCGTCTGGGCAACGCCGAGCAGCTGCGTCAGGCGGCCCAGCTCGCCCACGACGCGGTCGCCGGTGAGGACATGGACACCGAGGGGTCGGCCGTGCACGCGGTGGAACGCGCCCGCCGCTCGCTCGAGAGCGTCGTGGCCGACGACCCCGGGCTCGAGGACCCGGCGCGTCGGTTGGCGGAGGCGGGCTACCTGCTCGCGGACATCGCCACCGAGCTGTCCGGGTACGTCGCCGACCTCCAGGCCGACCCCGCGGCGCTGGAGACGGCCCACGCCCGGCTCGCCGAGCTGGGGACGCTGACACGCAGCTACGGCAGCAGCATCGACGAGGTGCTGCAGTGGGCGTCGGACGCCGGGTTGCGTCTGCTCGACCTCGACGACGGCGGCGGTCGGCTCGAGGGCATGCGGGAGCGGGTCGCCGAGCTCGACGAGCAGGTGGCCGACCTGGCCGCGCGGGTCACCGCAGGCCGGACCGATGCCGCGGGGCAGCTCGCTGCCGCCGTCACCGCCGAGCTGGCCGGGCTCGCGATGAGCGGTGCGCGGCTCGAGATCGAGGTGTCCGCGGCGGACCCGGGGCCGGCGGGCGCGGACCAGGTGACGTTCCTGCTCGTCCCGCACCCCGGGGCGCCGGCCCGGCCGCTCGGCAAGGGTGCGTCGGGCGGTGAGCTCTCCCGGGTGATGCTCGCGGTCGAGGTGGCGCTCGCCACGGCCGCGGACGAGGCCGCCGACACGGTGCTGCCGACGTTCGTCTTCGACGAGGTGGACGCCGGCGTCGGCGGCCGGGCAGCCGTCGAGGTCGGCCGCCGGCTCGCGTCGCTGGCGCGCAGCACCCAGGTCGTCGTGGTGACGCACCTCGCCCAGGTGGCGGCGTTCGCCGACACCCATCTGGTGGTGACGAAGTCGGCCGGCGACGACGGCGACGCGACCGTGACCGGTGTCCGGGCGGTGTCCGACGACGAGCGGGTCCGTGAGCTGGCGCGCATGCTTTCCGGCCAGGACGACTCGGAGACAGCACGTCGCCACGCCGTCGAGCTCATCGAGTCCTCCGTCGTGGGACGATAGCCCCGATGAGACTGACCCTGCGCCGGGCCGACCGCGGCCCTGAGACCAGCGACGACGCGACCGAGCACTGCGGTCCGGCTCGCGTCGGAGCACGTACGAAGGACCTCACGAAGCGTCTCTCCGCCGGTGACGTGGCCGTGATCGACCACGCCGACATCGACCGTGTCGCGGCCGAGGCCCTCGTCGCCGCACGTCCGTCGGCGGTGCTGAACGCCGCGCCGTCGACCACCGGCCGTTACCCGAACGCGGGCCCCGGCATCCTCCTCGAGGCGGGGATCGTGCTCGTCGACGGGCTCGGCCCTGAGGTGATGGACATCCACGAGGGCGCTCGCGTCGCCGTCGAGGAGGGCGCCGTCCTCGTCGACGGCAAGCCGTGGGCCACCGGTACGCGACAGACGCCCGAGACCGTCGAGACCGCCCTCGCCGCAGCCCGGGACGGGCTGTCGGACGAGATCGAGCGGTTCGCCGAGAACACGATGACCTACCTGCGCCGTGAACGGGACCTGCTGCTCGACGGCGTCGGCGTCCCGGACGTGCGGACCAGGTTCGCCGGCCGGCACGTCCTCATCGTGGTGCGCGGCTACCACTACCGCGAGGACCTGGCGATGCTGCGGTCCTACATCCAGGAGAACCGGCCGGTGCTGGTCGGGGTGGACGGCGGTGCGGACGCGATCCTCGACGCCGGCTGGCGTCCGGACATGATCGTCGGGGACATGGACTCGGTGTCCGACAAGGCGCTGGCCTGCGGTGCGGAGATCGTCGTGCACGCCTACCGGACCGGCGACGCCCCGGGCCTGGAACGCGTCCGCGAGCTCGGCGTGGACCCGGTGGTCTTCCCGGCGACGGGCACCAGCGAGGACATCGCCATGCTGCTCGCGGACGACAAGGACGCCGAGCTCATCGTCGCGGTCGGCACCCACGCCACCCTCGTGGAGTTCCTCGACAAGGGCCGTGCGGGCATGGCGAGCACCTTCCTCACCCGGCTCCGCGTCGGGGGCAAGCTGGTGGACGCCAAGGGCGTGTCCCGCCTGTACCGCACCCGCATCTCGAACCTTCAGCTCACGCTCCTGTCGCTGGCGGGCGTGGGGGCCGTGCTGGCGGCCCTGTGGTCGACGGCGGCCGGACAGACCGCCTTCGGACTCGTGGGCGCCCAGATCGACGACATCGTCTCGTGGGTCGGCAGCCTCTTCGGCGGCTGACCCATCGCGACCCCTGAACCAAGGAGTACCCGCACGCCGTGATCGATTTTCGCTACCACCTCGTCTCGCTGATCTCCGTGTTCGTCGCGCTCGCGGTCGGCATCATCCTGGGCGCGGGGCCACTGCAGAACGCGATCGGTGACCAGCTCACCGACCAGGTGGAGGCCCTGCGGTCCGAGCGCACCGACCTGCGCGAGATCCTGGTCGAGACGGAGTCCGAGCTGGCCGACCAGAACGCCTATGCGCTGGCCGCCGGGGCGGAGCTGGTCGACGGCTCGCTGACGGGCGTCACCGTCGCGGTGGTCGACGCCGGCGGCACGGCCGACACGCTCGAGGTCGACGTCGTCAGCCGGCTGGAGGACGCCGGAGCACGCATCGTCGCCCAGGCGTCGCTCACCGACGCCTGGAGCTCCGCCGAGGACTCCGTGCTGCGGGGGACGGTCGCGGACGGCCAGCGCGAGCACGTCGCCGACGCGATCGACGAGGAGGCCGGCACGGCCGAGGTCCTCGGCGCGGTCCTCGGTCTGGCGATGACCGAGGCGGACCAGCAGATGCCGTCGGCGCGCAGTGAGCGCTCCATGGAGCTGTATGAGCTGATGCTGCGCGTCGGACTCGTCGAGTCCCGGTTCGAACCGTCCGGACCGGCCGACGCCGTGCTGCTGCTCGGCGGCGCCGCTGCCGACGAGAACGCGACGGCTGACGGAGCCGGTTCCGAGGAGCCCGAGGACGTCGACGTCGTGGCGCTCGTCTCGGCGCTCCAGGCGACGGCGCAGGACGTCGTGGTCGCGGGGCCGACGGCCGCGGACGGCGACCTGGTCTCGGACGTCCGTGCCGACGACGACGTCGTGGCGCGAGTGAGCACCGTCAGCGGCACCGAGCGCGAGGTCATGCGCCTGAACGTGCCGCTCGCCCTGGCCGCCCAGATCGCGGGCGAGGTGGGTCAGTACGGGTTCGAGGAGGACGCCGCCGTGGTGCCGCCGGCCGTCGACCTGCCGGGCCCGGACGACGAGGCCGACGACTCGGGCGACTCCGGCGGTGACTCCTGATGGGTATCGCACGGACGCTCGTCGCCGGCGTGGTCGCTGCCGCGGTGACGCGGGCGGCGCGCAGGGCGCTGGACGCCGCACCGCCTGGTGGCGCGGAGCGTTGGACGCGCACCAACCATGGTGGTGAGCCGGTGTCGATGCTGGAGGGCCCCGCAGTGGCCGCCGGTCTCGTGGCCGGTGCCGCCGTCGCGGGCGGCGGGCCGCGCGACCGGGCGGCCACCGTGCTGGCGTGCGCGGGGGCCGGGGTGTTCGGGATCCTCGACGACCTCGCCGAGGACACCACCCACAGTGCCAAGGGTCTGCGGGGGCACCTCGGGGCGTTGGCCCAGGGCCGGCTGACCACCGGCGGCCTGAAGGTGGTCGGCATCGGGGCGACGTCGCTCGTGGCGGCAGCGGTCGGGACGCGCCGGCGGGGCGGCGTCCTCGGGCACGCGGCCGACGTCGCGGTCAACGGGGCGCTGATCGCCGGGACGGCCAACCTCGTCAACCTGCTCGATCTGAGACCCGGCAGGGCGCTGAAGGCCTCCGCCCTGCTCGCCGCGCCGGTGCTGACCGGCTCGGGCGGGCAGACGGGGGCGCTGCTCGGCGCCTCGGCGGCGGCGGCACCGGCCGACCTCGGTGCGCGTGACATGCTCGGCGACGCCGGAGCGAACGCTCTGGGTGCGTTCGTGGGGACCCGGTGGGCGCTGTCCGCGCCGCGGCCGGTGCGTGCCGTCGCGCTGGCCGCCGTCGTGGGCCTGACCCTGGCGTCGGAGCGGGTCAGCTTCTCCGCCGTCATCGAGCGCACGCCGTGGCTGCGTCGGATCGACCAGGCGGGGCGCACGCCGGCCGTCGCGCCGCCGCATGACCTGGAGGCGGCCTCGGACGAGGGTCCGACGGCGTGAGCATGCCGGGCGGTCGCCGCGCCGCCACGGCGGTCGCCGGTGCGGCGGTCCTCATCACCGTGGTGACCCTGGCCAGCAGGGTCGTGGGATTCGGCCGCTGGCTCGCTCAGGCGCACTTCGTCGGGACCGACGGCGTGGACGGGCCGTTGAACGCGGCGAACTTCCTGCCGAACGTCCTGTTCGAGGTCGCGGCGGGTGGTGCGTTGGCCGGTGCCGTCGTCCCGTTGCTCTCCGGGTTCCTGGTGCGAGGTGACCGGGAGAAGGCCTCTCGGACGGCCTCGGCGCTGCTCGGTTGGACGCTCGTCGTGCTGGTCCCGCTCGGTGCGCTCGTCGCGCTCCTCGCCGACCCGTTGGTCCGCCTCACGGGTCTGAACGACCCGGTCAACGTCGCCGTCGCCGTCGACTTCCTGAGGGTGTTCGCGGTGCAGGTGCCCCTGTACGGGGTCGCCGTGGTGCTCGGCGGGATGCTGCAGGCCCACAACCGGTTCTTCTGGCCGGCGTTCTCCCCGCTGGTGTCGAGCCTCGTCGTGATCGGGGTGTACTGGCGGTTCGGGGCGTTGGCCGACGGCAACCAGCAGGACGTGGCCGAGCTGTCGTCGCAGGCGCTGGGCTGGCTGGCCTGGGGGATGACGGCGGGAGTCGCCTTCCTGGCGCTGCCGTTGGTCTGGCCGGTCGCCCGGTCCGGGCTCCGGCTGCGGCCGACGTTGCGGTTCCCGGCCGGCGAGGGACGCCGTGCCGCACGCCTCGCCTCCGCCGGGATCGGAGCACTGGTGGCCCAGCAGCTCGCGCTGCTCGCCACGATGAAGGCGGGCAACGAGGCCGGCGGGGACAGCACCTGGACGATCTTCCTCTACGCGCAGAACGTGTACTTCCTGCCGTACGCCGTGCTGGCCTTCCCCATCGCGACCAGCGCGTTCCCGCGGTTCGCCGAGCTCGCGTCGCAGGGACGGCGCGACGACCTGGCGCGTCTGGTCTCGTCGACGACCCGCGTGCTGGTGGTCGTCTCGGTGGCGGGTGCCGCCGCGCTGGTGGCGGCTGCGCCGCTCGTGGAGAACGTGTTCGACGGCATCGCCCGCCCGAACGCGGACGGGCTCGCCGCGGCGCTCGCCTGGATGGCGCCCGGGCTGCTGGGCTATGCGCTGATCCTGCAGCTCTCTCGTCTGCTGTACGCGGTCGACGCCGCCCGGGCCGCCGTCGTGGCGACAGCCGCCGGCTGGTTGGTCGTCGCCGTCGGGGTGTCGCTGGCGGTCCCGATGTTCTCCGGGGAGGCCGGTGGCACCAGGAGCGACGTGCTCGCCTGGCTCGGGGGCGCCACCACCGTCGGCATGACGGCGGCCGGTGTCGCTCTGTTCGTGGCCGTGCGCCGCGCGGTCGGCGCGGCGGCGGTGTCGGGCGTCGTCCGGACCGCGGCGGTGGCGCTCGGTGCGGGTGCCGTGGGTGCTCTGCTCGGGCGCTGGTGCGTCCCGGTGGCGGACCGCACGGCCCCGGTGGACCCGACCGGTGCGGACGGGGCGCCGGCCGAGACCCCGCTCGAGCTCGGCTGGTTCGCCGCGGACGTGGGTCTCGGGCTCCTCGCCGGCCTGATCGCGGCCGCCGTGGTGCTGCTGGCCGCGGCGTTGGCGGACGGCGCCGTGCGTGCTCGCCTCGCCGCCGTCGGACGGCGTGCCGCCCGCCTCTGACGGGCTACCCTCTGTGCCGCATCCCACCCCGGGACGGGCGAGTCCCGGACGCCGTGGCGCGAACTCTCGGATAGCATGGAGTTCCGTGGCTGACTCCGTGAACCGAACGTCCTCCCGCTCCTCCAGCCGCGCCGGTGCGACGCACCAGACGCGCCACATCTTCGTGACGGGCGGTGTGGCGTCCTCCCTCGGCAAGGGCCTCACGGCCTCCTCCCTGGGCCGCCTGCTGCGTTCCCGCGGGCTGCGGGTGACGATGCAGAAGCTCGACCCCTACCTCAACGTGGACCCGGGCACCATGAACCCGTTCCAGCACGGCGAGGTGTTCGTCACCGAGGACGGCGCCGAGACCGACCTGGACATCGGGCACTACGAGCGCTTCCTCGACATCGAGCTGCCGGCCTCGTCGAACGTCACGACCGGTCAGGTCTACTCCCGGGTGATCGCCAAGGAGCGCCGCGGCGAGTACCTGGGTGACACGGTGCAGGTGATCCCGCACATCACCGACGAGATCAAGCTGCGCATGCGGGACCAGGCGGGCCCCGACGTCGACGTGATCATCACCGAGATCGGCGGGACGGTCGGTGACATCGAGTCCCAGCCCTTCCTCGAGGCCGCGCGGCAGGTGCGCCACGAGCTCGGCCGCGACGACTGCTTCTTCCTGCACGTCTCGCTGGTGCCGTACATCGGGCCGTCCGGCGAGCTGAAGACCAAGCCGACGCAGCACTCCGTCGCTGCGCTGCGCTCGATCGGCATCCAGCCGGACGCGATCGTGCTGCGCTCGGACCGCATCGTGCCCGAGAGCATCAAGCGCAAGATCGCGATGTCCTGCGACGTCGACAACGAGGCGGTCGTCAACGCGGCGGACGCCCCGAGCATCTACGACATCCCCCGTGTGCTCCACTCCGAGGGCCTCGACGCCTACGTCGTGCGGCGTCTCGACCTGCCGTTCCACGACGTCGAGTGGGGCGGTTGGAACCGACTGCTCGAGCGCGTCCACGAGCCGGAGCACAAGGTCGAGATCGCGTTGGTCGGCAAGTACATCGACCTGCCGGACGCCTACCTGTCGGTGACCGAGGCGCTGCGCGCCGGTGGTTTCGACAACGACACGCGGGTCGCGATCCGCTGGGTCGCTGCGGACGACTGCAGCACCCCGGCGGGGGCGCAGGAGGCGCTCGACGGCGTCGACGCGATCCTCGTGCCCGGCGGCTTCGGCGTGCGCGGCATCGACGGCAAGATCGGTGCCCTGCGCTGGGCGCGGGAGAACCTGGTACCCACGCTCGGCATCTGCCTCGGCCTGCAGTCCATGGTCATCGAGTACGCGCGCAACGTGCTCGGCCTGGCGGACGCCTCGTCGACCGAGTTCGAGCCGGACACCGAGTCGCCGGTCATCGCGACGATGGCCGAGCAGCTCGCCATCGTGGGTGGCGACGGCGACCTGGGCGGCACGATGCGCCTGGGCGACTACCCGGCGGCGCTGGCCGAGGGGTCCGTGGTGTCGAAGGCCTACGGCTCCACCCAGGTCACCGAGCGTCACCGCCACCGGTACGAGGTCAACAACGCCGTGCGCGACCAGCTGGAGGAGGCCGGCCTGCGGTTCTCCGGCACGTCGCCCGACGGCACGCTCGTGGAGTTCGTCGAGCTCCCCGCCGACGTGCACCCGTACTACGTGAGCACGCAGGCGCACCCCGAGTTCAAGTCGCGGCCGACGCGGTCGCACCCGCTGTTCCACGGTCTGGTGGCCGCGGCGCTGGTGCGCCAGGGCGCGCCGGCGTGACGGCACGACGGCCGGACGAGGAACGCGTCGAGGACCGTGTCGCGCCGCGACGGGTCGTGCGTCGCACCACCGTCCACGAGGGCAGGATCTTCGACCTCGTGCAGGACGACGTCGACCTCGGTGATGCCGGGGTCGTCGCCCGCGAGTACCTCGACCATCCCGGCGCGGTCGCCGTCGTCGTGCTCGACGAGCACGACCGGGTGCTGCTCCTGCGGCAGTACCGGCACCCGGTGCGTGCCGAGATGTGGGAGATCCCCGCGGGCCTGCTCGACGTCGTCGGCGAGCCCGCCGTCGAGGCCGCGGCCCGCGAGCTCGCCGAGGAGGCAGACCTGACCGCCGGGCGCTGGGACGTGCTCGTCGACTTCGCCACGACGCCCGGGGCGAGCAACGAGGCCCTGCGCGTCTTCCTGGCCCGTGACGTGCGGGAGGTCCCGCACGCCGACCGCCACACGCGCACCGGCGAGGAGTCAGAGATCGTCACCCGCTGGGTTCCCCTGGACGAGGCGGTCGAGCGGACCCTGGCCGGCGGACTGCACAACCCGTCCGCCGTCGTCGGCATCCTTGCCGCGGCAGCGAGCCGGGCCGACGGGTGGGCGTCGTTGCGGGACGTCGACGTGCCGTGGCCCTACCGCCGGGGCGAGCTGCCCGACTGACGGTCAGCGGGTGCGTAGCCGCAGCACGGCGTTCGCCGTGGCCCACACCAGCAGCCCGGCACCGAGCATGTGCACGCCCACGAGCAGCTCGGGGAGCCCGGTGAAGTACTGCGTGTAGCCGACGGCACCCTGGGCCAGCGTGACGACCAGCAGCAGCCAGGCGCCGCGGCGTGCGCGCCGGACGAGGTCGCCGGCGGGCTGGCGCAGCAGGAGGAGCAGGAGCAGGGCGAGCACGGCGACGAACAGCCAGACGGACGTCGAGTGCGCACGGGTCATCGCCAGGGGGTCCACGGCGAGCCGGTACCCGACCTCGGTGTCGCCCGAGTGCGGACCGGCACCGGTGACGATGACGCCGAGCACGACGACGGGCACCACGAGCACCCCGAGAACCCGGCCGGCGAGCGTCACGGCACCCGAGCCGACCGGCTGCGCGGTACCGTCGCCCTCGCCGTGGCGGTGCAGCAGGTAGGCGGACCACCACACGAGCGCCGCCGACACCACGAAGTGCAGGGAGACCCAGCCGGGGTGCAGGTCGAGCAGGACGACGACACCGCCGATGACGGCCTGCGCGGCCACGCCCACCAGCGGGACGACGCCGAGCCGGCGGTAGGCGTCCGACCGGCGCCGGTCCGTCCACACGAGCAGCAGCACTGCGAGCGCGATCACCGCGAGCACGCCGGTCATGGTGCGGTTCCCGAACTCGACGAACGGGTGGTAGCTGGCCGCCTCGTGGAACACCGGGGTGAACTGACCCGGCTCGCACAGCGGCCACGTCGAGCAGCCGAGCCCGGACCCGGTCAGCCGCACGGCGCCACCGGTGACGATGATGCCGATCTGTGCGACGACGTTCGCGATCAGGATCCCGCGCGTCCACCCGCGGAACCGGGCGAGCGGGTCGGCGCGCCCGGCACGTGGCGGGGCGGACTCCGAGGTCGTGTCGGAAGGGGTGGCGGGCGCGGGCGTGCTCACGGCACCACGATAGTGGCCGACGGCGCCGCACCGGCCCGTGCGGGCGGCGTCGGGCTGTGAGATCGGTCGTCCACCGGTCAGTGCCAGCGGAAGAGCCTGCGCGCCCCGACCCCGAGGGCGGCGGCCCAGGCGAGCAGGACCACGACGCTCAGCGGCGGCACGCCGGTGCCGAGCAGCGCACCACGCAGGCCTTCGCCGAGCGCGCCGGACGGCAGGAAGGTGGCGAGGGGAGCCAGCGGGCCCGGCAGCTCGGCGGGCGGCACGATCAGCCCACCGCCGACGACAAGCAGCACCAGCACGAGGTTCGCGACGGCGAGCACGCCCTCGGCGCGCAGGGTGCCGGCGAGCAGCAGGGCCAGCGCGGTGAACGCGGCGGTGCCCGCCAGGCCGAGCCCGATCGCGGGCACGACGCCGGAGAGCTCGGGCTGCCAGCCGAGGGCGAGCGCCACGACTCCGATCACCGCGACCTGCACTCCCTGGACCGCCAGGACCCCGAGGACCTTGCCGGCGAGGAGGCCGCCGCGACCGAGCGGTGTCGTGGACAGCAGCCGCAGCACACCGTTGCGGCGGTCGAACGCGGTGGCGATCGCCTGCGACGTGAAGGACGTGGTGACGCACGCCAGAGCGAGGATCCCGGGCGTCACGAAGTCCACGCGGTCGACGCCGCCGGTGTCGAGCCCGACCACCGACGTGCGCACCAGCCCCACGAGGAGCAGGACGGGCATCACGATCGTCACGAGCAGCTGTTCGCCGTTGCGCAGGATCGCCCGCGTCTCGAACGCGGCCTGCGCAGCGACACGCCGGTGGGCCGGGGCGGGGGAGGAGATCGTCATCGCAGGTGCCGTCCGGTGAGGTCGAGGAACACGTCTTCGAGGGTGCGGCGGCCCACGGTGAGGCGTGTGGTCAGGGTGTCCTGCTCGGCGAGCCACCCGGTCAGCTCCGCGAGCGTCGACGGTCCCACGGCGCCGGTGACCACGTACTCGCCGGGCTCCGGCTCGGTGGCCGACCAGCCGCCGTCGGGCGCACCGCGGGTCAGCCGCTCGGCCAGGGCGCCGACCGCCAGGCCGGGGCGCGCGGCGAACCGGACCTGGGGCGCGCTGCCGGAGGCGCCGTCGGAGAGGAGCGCCGGGACGTCGCCCGAGGCGATGACCCGGCCGTGGTCGACGACGTGGACCACGTCGGCCAGGTCCTCCGCCTCGTCCATCAGGTGGGTCGTCAGGACGACGGCGACGCCGTCGGCACGCAGCTCGCGCACGAGGTCCCAGACGGCGCGTCGTGACTGCGGGTCCATCCCGGCGCTCGGTTCGTCGAGGAAGACGACCTCGGGACCTCCGACGACGGCGGCGGCGAGCGCGAGGCGCTGCCGCTGGCCGCCGGAGAGCCGCCGCACGGTGGTGCGGGCGAAGGCATGCAGCCCGAGCCGCTCGGCGAGCTCGTCGACGTCGCGGGGGGCGGCGTACATCCGGCTGACGTGGCGCAGCATCTCCATCGCGCGCACGCCGGTCGGCAGGCCGCCGTCCTGCAGCATGGCGCCGACCCGAGGGCGCAGCGCCGCCGCGTCCGCGACCGGGTCGAGCCCCAGGACGCGCACGGTTCCAGCGTCGGGGGAGCGCAGGCCCTCGCAGCACTCGACCGTGGTGGTCTTGCCGGCACCGTTCGGGCCGAGCACCGCGGTGACGGCACCGGCGGTAGCCTGCAGATCGAGGCCGTCGACGACGTCACGGCCGCCGTAGGTCTTGCGCAGTCGACGCACGTCGACGGCGACGCCGGGTGGCGTATCGGTGGTGGGCACCAGAAGATTCTACGGACGCTTCGAGACACCTGGAGTGACGATGACCTTCTCCCCGTTCACCCAGCCGGCCGACCTCGCGTCGCTGGCGCGTCGCATCTGGTACTGGCCGGTGGTCCGTGGCGTGCTGGCGGTGGGGTTCGGGCTGCTGGCGATCCTCCTGCCGGACAAGACCCCGGGACTGCTCGTGCAGGTCTTCGGAGCGTTCGTCGTCGTGGACGGCGTCGTCTCGCTCGTCGACGGGCTGCGTCGGCGCGGGAGCCAGGCCGGGTCGGTGAACGTCGGCATCGGCGTGGCGGCCGTCGTCTTCGGCGGTGTGCTGCTGTTCCTGCCGGGCCTGGCGCTCGGGCTCGTTCTCGTCCTGATCGCGGTCTGGGCGCTGGTCTTCGGGCTGCTGCAGATCGTCGGCGCCTTCGCCATGCGGTCCCGGGGCGGCACGTCGTGGCTGTGGACCCTGCTGTCGGGTCTCTTGTTCGTCGCGCTGGCGGTCGTCTGCTTCACGAACCCGGGTCGCACCGTCGAGGTGATGTCGGTGATCGTCGGCATCTTCGCCGTCGTGATCGGGGCCGCCCTGGTCACGCTCGGGATGAAGCTGCGGAGGCTGGGGACGCAGGGACCCACCGGGGGCGCCGTCATCGACGGCGAGGTCGTCGAGGGTTGAACCGCGCCGGTGAAGAGCCGGTGAAACGTGTGTGACCTGCGTCGCACGATGTGCGCCAGCCTGCGGTTTCCCGGGTTCGGTGAGGCATGCCTTGCTTGACATCCCTGATTACGCAACAAGGATGTTATCTATATCGACGACGGAGGTGAGCACGTGACGACCACCCAGGCACCCTGGGGTGCGCACGCTGCTGCGCACACCCCGCACGCGGAGAGCGACGGCACCCGCCGTCGTGTGCTCGCGCTCGTCGCGACCGAGGGCCCGGTCACCGCGGGTCGCCTCGCCGACGTGCTCGGGCTCACCCAGGCGGCCGTGCGCCGTCACCTGGCCGGCCTCGAGCGCGACGGCACCATCACGGTGCACGACGGCGGCACGGGAGCCGTGCCGGCCCGCCGCGGCCGGCCGGCACGGCACTACGTCGTCAGCCCTGCCGGGCAGGCCGAGCTCGGCGAGCAGGACTCGGAGCTCGCCACCCAGGTGATGCGGTACCTGCGTCGCACGGGCGGTGACGAGGCCGTCGAGGCGTTCGCCACCGAGCGCAACGACGCCGTCGTCCGCCGCTACGCGCCACGACTGACCGCCAGCGACCCCCAGGAGCGGGCAAACCAGCTCGCCGACCTGCTCTCCGCCGACGGCTACGCCTCCTCGGTGCGGCCCGTCGTCGGGCCGGTCGTCCCCACCGTCCAGCTGTGCCAGGGCCACTGCCCCGTGCAGCACGCCGCCGAGGACTTCCCCGAGCTGTGCGAGGCCGAGGCCCGCGCGTTCTCGGAGTTGCTCGGCACGCACGTCCAGCGGCTGGCCACCCTCGCAGGCGGCGCGCACGCCTGCGTCACGAACATCCCGCTGACTCCCCCCCACCCCGCCGGCCGCCCCGGCGGCACGCAGGAAGGATCACGATGAGCGCTCCTACCCAGGACGCCGCCACCAAGGCGGCAGAGGCACAGACCGAGAGGCCCTCCGACGACGAGATCATCGCGTCGATCGGCTCCTACGAGTACGGCTGGCACGACACCGACGAGGCCGGCTCCGTCGCCGAGCGTGGCCTGAACGAGGCCGTCGTGCGCAACATCTCCGCGCTGAAGGACGAGCCGGAGTGGATGCTCAAGGCCCGGCTCAAGGCGCTGCGCCTCTTCGGCAAGAAGCCCATGCCGAGCTGGGGCGCGGACCTCACCGGCATCGACTTCGACCGCATCAAGTACTTCGTGCGGTCCACGGAGAAGCAGGCCACCAGCTGGGAGGAGCTGCCGGAGGACATCAAGGCCACCTACGACAGGCTCGGCATCCCCGAGGCGGAGAAGCAGCGCCTCGTCGCCGGCGTCGCCGCGCAGTACGAGTCCGAGGTCGTCTACCACCAGATCCGCGAGGACCTGGAGGAGCAGGGCGTCATCTTCGTCGACACCGACACGGGCCTGCGCGACTACCCGGAGCTGTTCCAGGAGTACTTCGGCACGGTCATCCCCGCCGGTGACAACAAGTTCTCGGCGCTCAACTCGGCCGTCTGGTCGGGCGGGTCGTTCGTCTACGTCCCGCCGGGCGTCCACGTCGAGATCCCGCTGCAGGCCTACTTCCGGATCAACACCGAGAACATGGGCCAGTTCGAGCGGACGCTGATCATCGCCGACGAGGGCTCCTACGTGCACTACGTCGAGGGCTGCACCGCGCCGATCTACTCCTCCGACTCGCTGCACAGCGCCGTGGTGGAGATCGTCGTCAAGAAGAACGCCCGCGTGCGGTACACGACCATCCAGAACTGGTCGAACAACGTGTACAACCTGGTGACCAAGCGTGCCACGGCCGAGGCCGGTGCCCAGATGGAGTGGGTCGACGGCAACATCGGCTCCAAGGTCACCATGAAGTACCCGGCGATCTACCTCCTGGGCGAGCACGCCCGCGGCGAGACGCTGTCCATCGCCTTCGCCGGCGAGGGCCAGCACCAGGACGCCGGCGCCAAGATGGTGCACGCGGCGCCCCGGACGTCGTCGTCGATCGTGTCGAAGTCCGTCGCGCGCGGCGGTGGGCGCACGTCCTACCGCGGGCTGGTGCAGGTGCTGGAGGGTGCCGAGGCGTCGGCCTCCAACGTGCTCTGCGACGCGCTGCTCGTCGACCAGATCTCCCGGTCCGACACCTATCCGTACGTCGACGTCCGCGAGGACGACGTGTCCATGGGGCACGAGGCGACGGTCTCCAAGGTGAGCGCCGACCAGCTGTTCTACCTCATGTCCCGAGGCATGGACGAGACCGAGGCCATGGCCATGATCGTGCGCGGGTTCGTCGAGCCCATCGCGCGCGAGCTGCCCATGGAGTACGCGCTCGAGCTCAACCGCCTCATCGAGCTGCAGATGGAAGGGTCCGTCGGCTGATATGACTGCCACCACCGATCGCACCACCGATCACTCGCGCGCCGCGGCCGACGGCGCCCACTCCCACGGAGTGGTTCCCGCCGGCAGCCGCGCCGAGCGGGTGACCTCCTTCGACCTCGCGGACATCCCCGTGCCCTCGGGGCGCGAGGAGGAGTGGCGCTTCTCGCCGGTCTCCCGGCTCCAGCCGCTCTTCGCGGACACCCTCGGAGCCGACGGCGTCACGGTCGCCGTCGAGGCCGCCCCCGAGGTCAAGGTCGAGACGGTCGCCCGTGACGACGCGCGCCTCGGCAAGGCCGGCAAGCCCGGTGACCGCACCGCGGTCAGCGCCTGGAACGCCGTCGCCGAGGCCACCGTCGTGACGGTGCCCGCCGAGGCGGTCGCCTCCGACGTCACGTCGGTCCGGATCGACGGCGTCTCGAAGGACGCGACGGCGCAGCACCTGCTGGTGCACGCCGAGCGGCACTCCGAGGCGGTCGTGGTCATCGACCACCGTGGTGACGCGCTGCTGAACCAGACCGTCGAGGTCGTCGTCGACGAGGGCGCGCACCTCACCCTCGTCTCCGTGCAGGACTGGGCCGACGGTGCCGTGCACGCGGCGGCGCACCGGTCCACGATCGGCCGCGACGCACGGCTCAAGCACGTCGTGGTGACCTTCGGCGGCGACGTCGTGCGGATCACCCCCGACGCGACGTTCACCGCCGAGGGCGGCGAGGTCGAGATGGTCGGGCTGTACTTCGCGGACGCGGACCAGCACCAGGAGCACCGCCTGTTCGTCGACCACGCCGTGCCCAGCTGCAAGTCGCGCGTGACCTACAAGGGGGCGCTGCAGGGTTCGGGCGCGCACACGGTGTGGGTGGGCGACGTGCTCATCCAGGCCGAGGCCGAGAACACGGACACCTACGAGCTCAACCGCAACCTCGTCCTGACCGACGGGGCCCGGGCGGACTCGGTGCCGAACCTCGAGATCGAGACCGGCGAGATCGCGGGAGCCGGCCACGCGTCGGCGACCGGCCGGTTCGACGACGAGCAGCTCTTCTACCTGATGGCTCGCGGCATCCCGGAGGTCGACGCACGCCGGCTCGTGGTGCGCGGCTTCTTCGCGGAGCTCATCGACGAGATCGGTGTGGAGTCCGTCGAGGAGCGTCTGCTCGCCTCGATCGAGGCCGAGCTCGAGAAGTCCATGAGCGTGATCACCGGCGTGCCCGCCGCGGCGGAGTGACGTCGTGACCAAGCAGATCGTCGCCACGACGGCTGACCTCGAGCCCGAGGAGGCCAAGCTCGTCGAGCTGGACGACGCGAACGGGGCCACCGTCCCCGTCGCACTCGTCCGGGACGCCGACGGCGACTTCCACGCGATCAGCGACATCTGCTCGCACGGAGCGGTGTCGCTGTCGGACGGCGAGGTCGAGGGCTGCCGGGTCGAGTGCTGGTTGCACGGCTCGCAGTTCGACCTGCGCACCGGCAAGCCGCTGCAGCTGCCCGCGACCCGGCCGGTGCCCGTCTATCCGGTCACCGTGGAAGGCGACCAGGTCCTCGTCGACATCGACGCCCCGATCGCCGTCGCGTCCTGACCCCCACTTCTCTCGTCCCGAGACTTTCGAATCATTTGGAGAACCACTGATGTCCACCCTGGAGATCCGCGACCTGCACGTCAGCGTCGAGACCAAGGAAGGGCCGAAGCCGATCCTGCGCGGCGTCGACCTGACCATCAAGTCCGGTGAGACGCACGCCATCATGGGGCCGAACGGCTCCGGCAAGTCGACCCTCGCCTCGGCCCTCGCCGGCCACCCCAAGTACGAGGTGACGTCCGGCACCGTCACGCTCGACGGCGAGGACGTCCTCGCCATGAGCGTCGACGAGCGCGCCCGCGCCGGCCTGTTCCTCGCGATGCAGTACCCCGTCGAGGTCCCCGGCGTGTCGGTGGCGAACTTCCTCCGCACGGCCAAGACCGCCATCTCCGGCGAGGCCCCGGCGCTGCGCACCTGGGGCAAGGAGGTCAAGGGCGCGATGGAGAACCTGCGCATCGACAGCTCCTTCGCCGAGCGCTCGGTCAACGAGGGCTTCTCCGGCGGTGAGAAGAAGCGCCACGAGATCCTCCAGATGGAGCTCTTCAAGCCGCGCTTCGCGGTCCTCGACGAGACCGACTCGGGCCTCGACGTCGACGCGCTGCGCGTCGTCTCCGAGGGCGTGAACCGCGCCAAGGACACCACCGACGTCGGGGTCCTGCTCATCACGCACTACACGCGCATCCTGCGCTACATCAAGCCGGACTTCGTCCACGTCTTCGTGGACGGCCGGATCGCCGAGGAGGGCGGCCCCGAGCTCGCCGAGCGGCTCGAGGACGAGGGCTACGACCGCTTCCTGACCACCGGCGCCACGGCGTCGGCCTGACGGAGCGGACCATGACCGCCGCCGACACCGTGCGCCCGGCCCAGGCCGAGGCCCTCACCGCGAGCGAGCTCGCCGCGGTGCGGGCCGACTTCCCGCTGCTCGGGCGCACGGTGCGGGGCGGCAAGCCGTTGGTCTACCTGGACTCGGCGGCGACCTCGCAGAAGCCGAACGTGGTGCTGGAGGCCGAGGTCGAGTTCTACGAGCAGCGCAACGCCGCCGTGCACCGCGGCGCGCACCAGCTCGCGGAGGAGGCCACCGAGGCGTTCGAGTCCGCGCGCTCGGCCGTCGCCTCGTTCGTCGGGGCCGACGACGGCGAGATCGTCTGGGCGTCGGGCGCGACGGCGGCGCTCAACCTCGTGGCCTACGCGTTCTCGAACGCTACGGCCGGCCGCGGGGGGGCGGCTGCCGAGCGGTTCCGGCTGGAGCCGGGTGACGAGATCGTCGTGACCGAGGCCGAGCACCACGCGAACCTCGTCCCGTGGCAGGAGCTGTGCGCCCGCACCGGCGCCGTGCTGCGCTGGTTCGGGGTGGACGACGACGGCCGGATCGACCTGTCCGACGTCGACGACGTGATCACCGACCGCACGCGGATCGTGGCGTTCGGCCACGTGTCCAACGTGACGGGTGCCGTCGGCCCCGTGGCCGACCTGGTCGCCGCCGCCCGGCGCGTCGGCGCGTACACGGTGCTCGACGCCTGCCAGTCGGTGCCGCACCTGCCCGTGGACCTGCGGTCCGTCGGGGTGGACTTCGCCGTCTTCAGCGCGCACAAGATGCTCGGGCCGACCGGTGTGGGAGCACTCTACGCTCGCCGCGAGCTGCTCGAGGCGATGCCGCCGGTCACCACGGGCGGGTCCATGGTCGAGGTCGTCACGATGGAGGGCGCCACCTACGCGCCGCCACCGCAGCGGTTCGAGGCCGGCACCCAGATGGTCGCCCAGGCCGTCGGCATGGGTGTGGCCGCGCAGTGGCTCGACGAGCTCGGCATGGCGCGGGTCGCCCGGCACGAGCACGAGCTGGCCGCCGAGCTGCTGCGGATCACCGAGATCCCCGGCGTGCGCGTGGTCGGGCCGACGGACACGACCGACCGTCTGGCGGTCGTCTCGTTCGTCGTCGACGGCGTGCACGCGCACGACGTGAGCCAGGTGCTCGACGACCGCGGTATCGCCGTACGGGTCGGCCACCACTGCGCCCAGCCGCTGCACCGGCGGTTCGGTGTGGCGGCGACGGCCCGTGCCTCGGCGTCGGTCTACACCACCGTCGACGAGATCACGGCGTTCCGGGAAGCGCTGACGGGTGTGCGAGCGTTCTTCGGTGCAGAGTGAGCAGGGAGGACGCATGAGCGGTTCGTTGGAGCAGATGTACCAGCAGGTCATCCTGGACCACGCGAAGCACCCGCACGGCCGTGGGCTGGCCGAGTCTGCCGACGGCCACCTGCGGGGCGAGTCGCACCAGGTGAACCCGACGTGCGGCGACGAGGTCACCCTCCGCGTGGACGTCGTGGCGGACGGTGCTGGTGGCGCGGTGGTCTCGGGCGTGTCGTGGGAGGGTCAGGGGTGCTCGATCTCCCAGGCGTCGGTCTCCGTCATGACCGAGCTCGTGACGGGCCGCGGGCTGGCTGACGTCCGCGAGCTCGACGCGACCTTCCACGCGCTCATGGCCTCGCGCGGCAAGGGGCTGGACGACGAGGCGGCGCTCGAGTCGCTCGGCGACGGCGAGGCGTTCACCGGCGTCTCGCAGTACCCCGCCCGCATCAAGTGCGCGCTGCTCGGCTGGGCAGCGCTGAAGGACTCGCTGGCGCGCAGCGGCGCGCTGGCCGACCCGACCGGAGGAACCGATGACTGAGAACACGACCGAGACGGCCGCGCCGGCTGGTCCGACGCCGGGCGCGACGACCGCAGCCGACGTCGAGGAGGCCATGCGCGACGTCATCGACCCCGAGCTCGGGATCAACGTCGTCGACCTCGGCCTCGTCTACGGCGTCGAGGTGGACCAGAACAACCACGCCACGATCGACATGACCCTGACCTCGGCGGCGTGCCCGCTGACCGACGTCCTCGAGGACCAGTCGGCGCAGGCTCTCGAAGGGCTCGTGACCGGGCACCGGATCAACTGGGTCTGGATGCCGCCGTGGGGTCCGGAGAAGATCACGGAGGACGGCCGCGAGCAGCTCCGCATGCTCGGCTTCAACGTCTGAGTCCAGGGCCCGTCCCGGCCGGGTCTTCGACCTGGCGGCGGCCGCACCGCAGGACCCGACGTCCACCGCCACCTGGAGGCGTCTCCAGGCTGCGGTGGACGCCGGCGCGTGATAACGATGGCAAGTGGAGTCGGGGGACTGGAGCCCCCACGTCGCGTGCGCGACGTCCGTCCGGGACGAGAAGGCCTCGATGACCTCCACTGCCGAAGGCGCCGCTACAGCCAACAAGCTCACTCTTCCCGCCCTGACCGCGATGGTGGTCGGCTCGATGGTCGGGGCCGGGGTGTTCCAGCTGCCCGCTCGGTTCGCGAGCGAGACGGGCGTCTACGGTGCCCTCATCGCCTGGACCGTCGCAGGGCTGGGCATGCTCACGCTCGCCTTCGTGTTCCAGTCCCTCGCCGTCCGCAAACCCGCACTCGACAACGGCGTCTACGTGTACGCCCGCGAGGGTTTCGGTGTCTACCCGGGCTTCCTGTCGGCCGTCGGGTTCTGGGCCTCGGCGTGCGCGGGCAACGCCTTCTACTGGGTGCTCATCATGACCACCCTGTCGCAGCTCTTCCCGGATCTGGGATCCGTCCTGGGCGACGGCGACACGTGGACGGCGTTCTTCATCTCTGCCGCGGCCGTCTGGGGCTTCTACTTCCTCATCCGCCGGGGCGTCAGGGAAGCGGCCGCGATCAACGCGGTCGTCACGGTCGCCAAGCTCGTGCCGCTGGCGCTCTTCCTGGTCCTGGTCGTCTTCTTCTTCGACTGGGACGTCTTCGTCGGCAACCTCACCGGTGGCTACGACGTGCCCGGCGGCGAGTCGTTGTTCGTGCAGGTGCAGGGCACCATGCTCATCACCGTCTTCGTGTTCCTGGGCATCGAGGGTGCGAGCGTCTATTCCCGGTACGCCAAGAAGCGACGCGACGTCGGGCGGGCCACGGTGCTCGGGTTCCTGTCGGTGCTCGCCCTGTTCGCGAGCATCTCCATCCTGTCCTACGGTGTCCTGCCCAAGAATGACATCGCGGCTCTCCCGCAGCCGTCGGTCGGCGGCGTGCTGGAGGACGCCGTCGGCCCGTGGGGCGGGGTGCTCATCCGGGTCGGCCTCATCGTCTCGGTGCTCGGTGCGTACCTCGCCTGGCAGCTGCTGGCCGCCGACGTCGTCTACGCGGCGGCCAAGGACA
This sequence comes from Isoptericola maris, assembly GCF_048065335.1. Lineage (NCBI taxonomy): Bacteria > Bacillati > Actinomycetota > Actinomycetes > Micrococcales > Promicromonosporaceae > Isoptericola > Isoptericola maris. The sequence continues at coordinate 24,941 of NZ_JBLUNY010000001.1, forward strand.
AGGACCTGCCGCGCTACTTCTCCCGGTTGAACGCACGCGAGGTGCCGCAGAACGCGGTGCTGTGGACCTCGATCTTCGTCACGCTCATCCTGTTCGCCGTGCAGTTCGTCAGCGACGCGCTCGACTTCACGCTCGACCTGACGGCGGCGCTCGCCCTCGCCCCGTTCGCCCTGGCCAGCGCCTACGCGGTCAAGATCGCGCTGCGCCGCGACGGGTACGGCAACGTCTCGGAGGGTCTCCGCACCCGCGAGCTGGTGGTGGCGATCATCTCCACGGTCTACACACTGTTCCTCATCTGGGCCGCCGGGTACGTGTTCGTGTTCCTCGCGTGCCTCCTGCTCGCACCCGCCACGGCGCTGTACTACGTCGCGCGTCGCGAGCAACGTGCGAGCATCTTCACCACCTCGGGCCTGGTGACGTTCGTCGTCGTCGCGGCCTTCGCCGTCGTCGGCGCCGTGCTCCTCGCCACGGGTTCCGTGCAGATCTGATCCAGTGCCCGGCCGGGACGCGACCACGGCGGACCCGTCCCGGTGCCGCCCCGCCGGGATGGTGTCATGCCCTCCCCAGCCGGATCATCGTCCAGGACACGGGCGGTAGCTCGGCGCGGACCCGGCCGTCGGCGATCTTGGCGGTGGTGTTGGGGCGCGGGACCACGGTGGTGTCGTCGTCGGCGGTCGCGGCCCAGGTGTGGTCCGGGTTGGACAGGGTCAGCGCCTCCAGCACGGCGAGGCCGGGAAAGCCCCGCAGGTCGACGTCCAGGACGACGTCGTCCCTCACCGAGCGGTTGGTCGCGAAGAGGACGACCTCGCCGGTGGCGGGGTCGTGGGTGGCGACGGCGTCGAGCACGGCCACCTCGCCGAACCGGGCCGTCTCGGTGACGGGTGAGTCGATCGCCAGGCGCAGCACGTCACCGGTGGCGTACCGGGAGGTGAGTGCGAAGGGGTGGAAGATCGTCTGCTTCCAGGCTCGTCCGCCCGGTTCGGTCATGATCGGGGCGATGACGTTGACGAGCTGGGCCTGGGAGGCGGCGTGGACCCGGTCGGTGTGGCGCAGCAGGCTGATGAGCAGGTTGCCGACCACGACGGCGTCGGCCACGTTGTAGCGGTCCTCGAGCAGCACCGGGGCCACGGGCCAGTCGTCGCCGGACGGCGGGCGGGACTCGGCCCGCTGCTGGTACCACACGTTCCACTCGTCGAAGGAGATGTTGATGCGCTTCGAGTGCTTGCCCGCCGCGCGCACGGCGTCCGCGGTGGCGGCCACGGCGTCGATGAAGTGGTCCATGTCGACCGCGGAGGCCAGGAACGAGGCGAGGTCGCCGTCGGACTCGTAGTAGTAGGCGTGCGCCGAGACGTGGTCGACGTGCTCGTAGGCCTCGGTCAGGACCGTGTGCTCCCACGCGCCGAACGTGGGCATGGCCGAGTTGGACGAGCCGCACACCACCAGCTCCAGGCCCGGGTCGATCATCCGCATCGCCCGGGCGGTCTCCGCGGCCAGGCGCCCGTACTCGTGCGCGGTCTTGTGCCCGATCTGCCACGGCCCGTCCATCTCGTTGCCCAGGCACCACATCGTGACCCGGTACGGGTCCTCGGCACCGTTCGCGCGGCGCCGCTCGGACCACTCCGTGCCACCGGGCACGTTGCAGTACTCCAGCAGCTCCAGCGCCTCCGCGATACCCCGCGTGCCGAGGTTGACCGCCATCATCGGCTCCACCCCGGCCCTGGCCGCCCACCGCATGAACTCGTCCACCCCGACCAGGTTCGGCTCCGTGGAGTGCCACGCCAGGTCCAGGCGACGCGGCCGGTCCTTCACCGGACCGATCCCGTCCTGCCACCGGTACCCGGACAGGAAGTTGCCACCCGGGTAGCGCACGGTGGAGATCCCGAGCTCCCGGATCAGCTCCAACACGTCACCACGAAACCCGTCGCCGTCGGCGCTCGGGTGCTCCGGGTCGTGGATCCCGGTGTACACCGACCGACCCAGATGCTCGACGAACGAACCGAACGTGCGACGACGCACAGGCCCGACGACGAAGGCCGGATCGACGGTGACAGATGTGGGCAGCATGAGGCTTCCTCCGGGAACGGGGCGGGGAACGCTGGTGACGCAGGTCGGGGAACTACTGACCGAGCTCGTTCTGCAGGTCGGACTGCGTCTGGTCGAGAGCGTCCTGCGCGGGCACGCCGTTCTCGAAGATCTCGTTGAGGGTGACGGTGCGGAACGTGTTGTCGACGCTCGGCCAGTTCGGATCGGTGAAGGAGTCGAGGTGCCCGATCCCGCCCTTGACCTCGTTCAGGACCTCGAACAGGTTGGTCTGGAAGTACTGGTTGAACTTGTTGTCAGGATTCATGGTCACGGCCTCGTCCTCCCAGACGGCCATGTTCACCGGGTCGAAGCCGAGCACTTCCCAGACCGCGACGTTGGCCTCCGGCGACAGCTTGGCGAACGCGAGCCAGTCGGACGCGAGGTCTCGGTTCGGGGAGGCGACGGGTACCGAGGCGCCCGTGCCACCGCCACCGATGGTCTGCGCGGCACCGCCCTCGATGACGGGCGCCGGCGCGATGGCGACCTTGCCCTCGAGGTCGGGCATGTAGTCCACGAACCGGGAGGTGTACCACGCCGGGTACACGATCGCCGCGTAGTCGCCGTTGTTGATGGCGCCGAAGGCTTCCTCGGAGTCAGGGCTGCCACCGGGGATCGTCGAGATCGCGCCGGCGTCCTGCATCTCCTGCTCCATGGAGAGTGCCTCGACGACCTCAGGACTGTTCACCTGCAGGTTCCCCTCGGCGTCGAAGAACTCCCCGCCCAGCTGGGCCGTGATGAGCGGCTCGACGAAGTTGACGCCGGTGCTGGCGACGCCGAACGCCTTGTCGGTGGCGGCGTTGTACTCGGCACCGGCCTCACGGAAGTCGTCCCACGTCTCGATCGTGGTGTAGTCGATGCCGGCGCCCTCGAGCAGCTCCGTGTTGTAGAAAGCGACGAAAGCGCCCACGTGCGTCGGGAAGCCGTACACCTTCCCGTCCTTGCTGTACAGGTCGAGACGTGCCTGGACGACGTCGTCCGCGTACGGCGCCGCGGCTTCGGTCAGGTCTACCAGCGGGGGAGTCGACCCCTTGACGAAGCTGGCGAACTTGTTGACCTCGATGTCGACGACGTCGGGAAGACCCTCGCCCGAGTTGACGGCGAGCTGGAGCTTGTTGTGCATGTCCTCGTAGGGGTACACGGTGACGTCCAGCCTGATCTCCTGCTCAGGGTTCGCGTCGTTCCACTGGTCGGCCATCTCCTCGTAGTACGCGGCGTGCACGTCCGCGAACGTCCACATGCTCAGGTTCGTGGAACCGTCGGAGTTCTGGGTCGGTGCGGCCTCACCGCTGCCGCCGCCGCTGCAGGCGGCGAGCGAGGCGACGGCGAGCCCTGCGACGAGCGCGGACATCTTCGTTCGCTGTGTGGTCATGAACTTTCTCCGTTCGGTCGGGCGGGAGGTCAACCCTTGACGGCCCCCGCGGTGATTCCTTCGATGAAGAATCGCTGGAATGCCAGGAAGAGGATGAGGATCGGGATGAGCGAGAAGAAGGCTCCGATGATGAGGAGCTCGTAGTTGTTGCCGTAGGGAGTCAGCAGGGTGTTGAGACCGATCGGCAACGTGAACTTCTCCGGTGTCCGCAGCACGAGGAGCGGCCACAGGAAGTTGTTCCAGCAGAGCATCCCGTTGAGGATCGTCATCGCTGCCATGGCCGGCTTGCTGATGGGGAGCACGAGGCGGAAGAAGATGCCGAACTCGGTCACGCCGTCCACGCGACCCGCCTCGAGGATCTCCTTCGGTATGCCGAGGAAGTACTGCCGGAAGAAGAAGATCGTCACGGCGGCCGCGAGGAAGGGCAGCACGATGATGAGGTAGGTGTCAGCCAGACCCATGTCGTTCACCTGGACGTACAGGGGCAGCATGAGCATCTCGAACGGCACGGTGATGAGCAGGAGCACCATGATGAACGACAGCGTCTTGCCCTTGAAGTGGTACATCGCGAACCCGTAGGCGACGAAGGAGCTCACCAGGAGCGTGCCCGCGACCTGGGCCACCGTCAGCAGGAGCGTGTTGGCGAACCAGCGGAAGTACGGTCCCGAGTCGGTGAACAGCAGGACGTAGTTGTCCAGGCTGAGGGTGCTGACGTCGACGTCGAACGTCATGCCTCGGCGGATGACGTCGTTGCCGTCCTGGAAGGTGCCGATGAAGATCGCGACGAGCGGCACGAGGGCGATCGCGGCGATCAGGAGGAGGAACCCGGACTGGATCCACGTCGCGGCCCGCGGCGAGAGGCGTCGTGGGCCGGCGGTCGTCCGGTCCGGCGGGGTCGAGCCGGTGCCGGACTCCTGGGGTGCGGATCCCCCGCGGACCGTGGTGGGTGGTTGGGCAGCCATCACGCGGCCTCCTTCTTGAACGTCCCGCTGGCGATGAGGTACGTGAGGTTGATCGTCATGACGATGACGAGCAGCACGACCCCGACGGCCGAGGCGAACCCGAGGTCGTTCTCCTCGATGCCCTTGCGGTAGAGGTAGCCGATCACCGTCAGGCCCTGGTTGTTCGGCGACGAGTTCCCGGCATAGAGCATGAAGCTCTCGAGAAACATCGCGAGCCCTCCGTACACGCTGATCGTCACGACGTAGACGATCGTCGGCTTGAGGTTCGGGATGGTGATGTGGAGGAACTGCTGGAACTTGCTCGCGCCGTCGATCGACGCGGCCTCGTAGTACTCGGTCGGGATCGACTGCATCCCGGCCAGGAAGTACATGGTGTTCACCCCGCTCCATCGCCAGAGCGCGAGTGCGAGGAGAGCGACGAGGCCGGTGATGTCCTCGCGCAGCCAGCGGACCGGACCGAAGCCGAAGAACTCGGCGACCTGGTTCATCATCGCGGAGTCGGACTCGGCGAAGATCAGCCGGAACACGATGCCGGCGACGACGACCGAGGTCAGCGCGGGGACGAACAACGACGCCTTGAAGAAGGCCTTCACGCGTGGGTTCCCGAGCTTCGAGTTCACGACCGCCGCGAGCACCATCGGGATCGGGACCAGCAGCACGATCGTCAGGATCATGTAGCGCATGCTGTTGTAGAGCGCCTGCCAGAAGACTCGGTCCCGCCAGAGCCGTTCGTAGTTGTCGGTGCCGATGAACGTGGCTTGGCCGTAGAGCACCTCCTGGAAGCTCATCACGAAGGATCTCCCGATCGGGACGATCCAGAACACGGCCAGCGTGACCAGGAACGGAAGGATGAAGAGGTACGGGGCGAGCCTCTTCGAGTACAGGATCTGTCTCACGACGGTGTGGTCCCTCCACGACGGGGGCAGCGATCGGTCAGCCGGACGGGCATCATGGGCGCGTGGTGAAGATGAGCGACGTGGCCCGTGAGGCCGGGGTGTCGAAGATGACGGTGTCCAACGTGATCAACGGACGCCCGGGAGCGAGCGAGGCGACCCGGGCACGGGTGCTCGCCGCCGTCGCCCGCCTCGACTACACGGTCGACGTGACGGCGCGGCGCCTGCGGGCGGGTCGCAGCGGCGCGATCGGCCTGCTGGTCCCGCATCTCGACGGGCCCTACTACGCGCACCTCGCGGCACGTCTCGACACGCTGGCGCGGGCGCGGGGGTACCACGTGATCATCGAGCGCACGGGGGCGAGCCGGGAGGGGGAGCTGGACGCCATCTCTCCCGAGCGCCTCCGCCCGTTCGACGGGGTGGTGTTCAGCCCTGTCCAGATCGAGACCGCGGACCTGATCGGTGCCGGCGTGGAGGTGCCGGTCGTCCTGCTCGGCGAGCGGCACCTGGCCGGCCCGTTCGACCACGTGATGATGGACAACGTGGGTGGCGCCGACCTCGCGACGGCCCACCTGATCGAAGGAGGTGCCCGCCGGATCGCCCTGGTCGGCGGGCGGCCCGACCGCGGCGTCGACAGCATGCCCACGCTGCGCACCCGCGGCTACCGGCAGGCGCATGCCGACGCGGGGATCGAGGTCGACGAGCAGCTCGTCGTCGATGCGGACTCGTTCACCACGAAGGACGGTTACGACGTCATCATGCGGCTCCACCGCGAGGGCGTGCGGTTCGACGGCGTCTTCGTCCTGACGGACGCTGCGGCGATGGGCGTGCTGCGCGCCCTGGCCGACCTGGGCCGCCGCGTCCCCGAGGACGTCCAGGTGGTGGGGTTCGACAACGACGACGAGGGCGACTATCTCGTGCCGCGGCTGACCACCGTCGACCCGGACAACGACTCGATGGCCCGCAGCGTCATGGAGCTGGTGCTGCGTCGCGTCGATGCCGGTGCGCCACGGGTGTCGGACGCCGCTGAGGTGGTGACGTCGGCGCGCGTCGTCGTGCGTGAGTCGACGCGCCCTCGCGCCTAGCAGTGGAGCTGTCACCGTGCCTCTTCCTCGAGTCACCCGACCGGGTGGTGTACCGATAAAGTAGGCCGGTGCACAGGCCGTGTCAACGACCTTCGGGAACCTGCTCCGCCGCCGTGCGGAGGGCGCTACGAACGCCCCGCCGCGAGCCCGGCCAGCTTCGCCACGGTGTTCATGTTGCGGGTCGTGACGCGGGCGGTGCCGGTGGGTACCCTCAGGCGGCTGCTGCCCATCCCGTGCGGGTAGTGCACGTAGACCTCCCGGTCTCCGAGGACGATCTCCTCGTCGGCCCTGCCCGTCGCACCCTCGGCGGTGCCGTCGGTGGGCGAGGTGTCGAGGAACATGACGCCCACGCGGCTCGGCGAGGCGTCCGGGAAGGGGTTGCGGTCCCGCACCCGGACGAGCTCGTCCGGCGTCCGGACCAGGACACCCACCGGTCTGCCCGCGTGCTCACGCAGCGCGCTCTCGAGGGCCTCTCGTGCGCCGTCGGACCCGAGGCCCGTGGTGAACAGGACGTTCCCGCTGGCGATGTACGTACGCACGTCGGTGAACCCGATCGTCTCGCACCGGGCGCGCAGGTCGCTCATCGGCAGCTTGCCCGTGCCGCCGACGTTGACGGCGCACAGCAACGCGACGAGCAGGGTCCTGTCCCGGGCGGCGGTCACCGGACCACCGTACGACGTGCGGGCGCCGGACCTGCCCGCCGTCAGTAGCCGAGCGGAGTCTCGACAGACTCCCAGTGCCAGGCCTCCGGGAGCCGCCCGTCCGGCTCCGCCCAGGCCGGATGGGTCCAGCCGTAGTCCTCGGCGTGCTCCTTCATCCAGGCGTACCGGGCGCCGTCGAAGCTCTCCGGGCCCATGCTGAGGTCGACGGCGGTACCGAGCCCGTGATTGGAGCAGCCCGGGGGAGCGGCGAGAGGGTTCGGATCGTCGGGGTCGTAGACCGCGACCTGCTCCTCGTACGAGCGGTACGCGGAGTTCACGGTGAGGTGCTCGCCGAACTCCGCCCGGAACGCCTCGTCGAGAGCCACCAGCCCGTCGACCAGGTCCGCGCGCACCGAGTGCTCCGGCGCCCAGGGGATGGGCGCGAGCCGCTTCGCGGGGAGCTTGCCGGCCTCCGGGAACCAGACCTGGTCCGGTTCGGGACAGACGGCGGCGTCCTGTGCTGACATCAGGTCGGTGGTGGCCACGTCGAGGTCGTCGCGGTGCGTGGCCAGCGTGCCGGCGATGCTCTCCAGGTCGGCCAGCGGCAGCTCGGCGAGACGGTCCGCCTGCGTGGTGCCGAGCGTGTCGGCGGCGACGTCGAGGGCGTGGCGCAGGTCGGACCGTGCCGTCTCGTCGGCCCCTCGGCCGGCGTCGGCGAGCTCGTCCGTCGCGGAGAGGATGCGTTCCGCCCGGCGTTGCACCGGCCCGAGCGTCTCGCGCACCTCCGCCGCCTCGGACGTCGCGAACGCACGGCGGGACCCGTGCACCGTCGTGACGGCTCGCTCGAGCCGGTCACCGGCGCGAGCGGCGTCACCCGGCCGCCGGTCGAGGACCGGGCGGCCCTCCAGGACCGTCCCGGCCTCGTCGATCACGCCGGACAGCTGCGACCGGACGCCGTCGTCGGCCACCCTGTCCGCGGAGTCGGCGAGCTCGCTCCGCGCGACGTCGACCTGCGCGGCCAGCTCCTGCGCCTCGATCGACAGGCTCCGCCCGACGCCGACACCTGCGGCGACGAGCACGCCGACCAGCGCCAGCGGAACGAGGATGGCCGCGGCGCGCCGTCCGGAGCCCCCGACCCGGTCCGCACGCACGTGCCGCAGCGCCTCGTCCACCGCCGGCGCCCGAGGGCTGAGCAGGGCCAGCAGCGCCCCGCCCAGGAACGCTCCGAGCGCGTACCAGGCAAGGTCCGCCGCCCCGAAGCCGGTCCCCAGGACGAACCGCGCGGCGGGGACGCGCTCGAGCAGCTCCCCGGGCATCCCGGTCAGGTGCGACAGCTCGATCGCCGTGCACACCGTGAGGGCGGTCACGGACGCCACGACCCGCGGTGCGCGCGGAAGCACCAGGACGACGAGCCAGACGACGAGCATCGCGTACAGGACGTCGCCCAGCGGGCCGCCGACGTCGCCGGGCAGCCAGGCCCGTCCCGCGAGCCCGGCCGCCACCGTGGCGCCCGCCAGGAGGAGCGCCGTCACCCGCGGCAGGCGGGGCGCCGGCCCGCTCACCGGACGGCGGCGCGGTGCTGGAACGGCTGCACGACGGCTCGCGCCCGGGGCGTGTCGGAGGAGTTCACGGGGGAACCTTACCGACGAGCGGCGTCGTGTGACCCAGACCGCGGACCCGGGAGCGTGCGACCCGTAGACTGGCGGCTGATCCCGCACCCACTTTCTGAAGGACACCCCTGCCTTGATCACCGCCCACGGCGTCGAGCTGCGCTTCGGCGCCCGCGTCCTGCTGCACGAGGCCACGTTCCGCGTGGCTCCGGGCGACCGCATCGGCCTGGTCGGCCGCAACGGCGCCGGCAAGACCACGCTCACCAAGACCCTCGCGGGCGAGACCCTGCCGGCAGGGGGCACGATCACCCGCGGCAACGAGATCGGCTACCTGCCGCAGGACCCGCGCACGGGCGACCTCGACGTCCTGGCGATGGACCGGGTGCTCAGCGCTCGCGGCCTCGACAAGATCGTGGCGAAGATGCGTCAGGCGGAGAAGGAGATGGCGAGCGAGGACGCCGACGTCCAGGTGTCGGCGATGGAGCGCTACCCGAAGCTGGAGACGCGGTTCCTCGCCGCCGGCGGCTACTCGGCCGAGTCGGAGGCGCACCGCATCACGAGCAACCTCGCGCTCGACGACCGCATCCTCGGCCAGCCCCTGCATACGCTCTCCGGCGGTCAGCGCCGACGCGTCGAGCTCGCCCGGATCCTGTTCTCGGGGGTCGACACGCTGCTGCTCGACGAACCGACCAACCACCTGGACGCCGACTCGATCGTCTGGCTGCGCGACTACCTCAAGTCGTACTCCGGCGGGTTCATCGTGATCTCCCACGACGTGGAGCTGCTGCGCGCCACGGTGAACAAGGTCTTCCACCTGGACGCCAACCGCGGCGAGCTGGACCAGTACAACCTGCGGTGGGACCCGTACATCGCGCAGCGCGAGCAGGACGAGCGCCGTCGCCGGCGCGAGCGCGCGAACGCCGAGAAGAAGGCCGGCACGCTCCTGGCGCAGGCCAACAAGATGCGGGCCAAGGCGACCAAGGCGACCGCCGCGCAGAACATGATCAAGCGCGCCGAGCGGATGCTCGCCGGCACCGAGGGCGAGCGCCAGACCGACAAGGTGGCGGCGCTGCGGTTCCCGAAGCCGGCACCCTGCGGCAAGACGCCGCTCACCGCCCGGGAGCTGTCCAAGAGCTACGGCTCCCTCGAGGTGTTCGCGGGGGTCGACCTGGCGATCGACCGCGGGTCACGGGTGGTGATCCTCGGGCTCAACGGTGCGGGCAAGACGACGATGCTGCGGTTGCTGGCCGGCGTCGAGACTCCCGACACCGGCGAGGTGCTGCCGGGTCACGGGCTCAAGATGGGCTACTACGCTCAGGAGCACGACATGCTCGACATGGACGCCACCGTCGTGGAGAACCTGCGGCACAGCGCCCCGGACCTCACCGACACCCAGGTGCGCACCACCCTCGGGTCCTTCCTCTTCAGCGGGGACGACGCCGAGAAACCGGCGCACGTCCTCTCCGGCGGGGAGAAGACGCGGCTCGCGCTGGCCACGCTGGTGGTCTCCAGCGCCAACGTCCTGCTGCTGGACGAGCCCACGAACAACCTCGACCCGGCGTCACGCGCGGAGATCCTCGGCGCGCTGAACACCTACGAGGGCGCCGTCATCATGGTCACCCACGACGACGGGGCCGTCGACGCGCTCAACCCGGAGCGGGTGCTGCTGCTGCCGGACGGCGACGAGGACCTCTGGTCGGACGACTACGCGGAGCTCGTGTCCCTCGCCTGAGGGCCGGGTCGCGCCGCGTCGACGAGCGCGTCCTCGTGGTCCTCGTCCACCCGGCGGGACGGGCGGCGCTCGCGGCGCGGACGTGAGGACCCCTCCGGGTCCGCGGCGGCGATGAGCTCGCCGGCCGTGACGGTGGCCGCTCGGGTCTCGCGCCGCCACAGCAGCACGAATCCGCCGACTGCCCCGAGCGCGAAGATCGCCCACTGGAACGTGTAGCTGAGGTGGGAGCCGGGGTCGGTGTCCGGGCGTGGCGCCGGCACCAGCGCCTCGTCGGCGGCCGGGGCCTCGCTGCGCATCTGCCCGTACGCGCCGACGGTCCGGTCTGCGGACGCGGGTCCGTCGGCCGGCCCGGCCGCCAGGACCTGCGCGGTGTTGACGCGCGACACCGTCCCGGCCTCGGCGCCGCGGTCGGCCGCGGGCTCGTCGGCCCGGAGCGTGACCGTCACGGCGACCTCGCCGTCCGGGGGAGCGGGGACGGACGCCGGCTCGGTGGCGTCGGCGCCGAGCGGGACGAACCCGCGGTCGACGACGATCACCACGGGCTCGCCGGCGAGCTCGGTGCGCAGCGGCACCAGGAGGTGGAAGCCGGGGGTGCCGTTGACGGGCCGGTTGCGCAGCAGCACCGTCCCGGACGGGTCGTACTCACCGACGACCACGGCGGGCCGCCACACGTCGTCGGCCGTCAGGGTCGCTCCGGGCGTCGCGACGAGCTCCTCCAGCGGCACGGGCGCCGCCGCGTAGTTGACCTGGACGAGGTCGATCTGCTCCTGCCGGTCGGTGTACCGGTGCCACTGCCAGAACGCCGCGAGCACGCACAGGCCCGCGAGCAGGACCGCTGCGAGACCGAGCGTGGCCCACTGCCGACGAGTCCGCTTCACACGTGCTCCAGCTCGCCGACGGGGACGGTCTGCTTCCAGAACGACCGCGCGCCGAGGAACTGCTCGAGGTGCTCACGGTGGTCGTCGCACGCGAGCCACACCTTGCGGCGTTCGGGAGTGTGGAGGCGCGGGTTGTTCCACAGCAGGCCCCAGCGCGCGTCGGCGCGGCATCCCTTGGCCGAGCACACGAGCTCGTCGGCGGTCACGGGGTCGGCGCCCAGGCCGAGCACGTCCATCAGTCGTCCTTCCGGCCGTCGGGTGCCGCCGACGGCGTGTCGTCGGTGTGGTCCACCACGCGTGGGCCCGGATCGTCGAGGGGTGTCGGCGTGGCCTCGATCTCGGACGGCTGCACGGGCTGCACCGCCGACGAGTCGCGCGTCGACCGGTCGCGCCCGGCGTTGACGAGCAGCACCGCGGAGTAGGGCAGCACGACGGCGCCGGCGAAGCAGACCCACATCAGCCAGCCGTCCACGAGGAGCGCGGCGGCCAGGATCAGGACGATCCTCAGACCCATCTGGAACAGGTACTGGCGCAGCCGTCTCCGCTGGTCCTCGGCAAGGCTTGCCGGGACGCCCGTGATCGAGGTGACCTCGTGGGGCCGGGGCGTGCTCACCCGTCCAGTCTACGGCTGCACCCGCGCTGCTCGGTCTTTGGAGGAAACCGACAATCCCGTTCGGCGACGTGTGCCTCGCCGTCAGCGCGGGACCGGCACGGCACCGGGGTACGGTCGCACAGGCGCACCGCCGTGCACCCGGACCGCAGGGTCCGTCGTCGAGAGGAGCATCCGTGGCAGAGCAGGCAGCATCCGGCCGTGTGGTCGTCGTGACCGGGGCCGCACGCGGCATCGGCCGTTCGATCGCCGAGCGATTCGTCGCCGCAGGGGACGTCGTCGCGACGATCTACCGGGGCGGCGACCTGCCTGAGGGCGTCCACGGCTTCGTGGCGGACGTCACGGACAGTGCGGCGGTCGACGCCGCCTTCGGCGAGATCGAGGCGCAGCTCGGCGCTCCCACGGTGCTGGTCGCCAACGCGGGCGTGACCCGCGACCAGCTCCTGATGCGGATGAGCGACGACGAGTTCGAGCAGGTCGTCGACGTGAACCTCACCGGGACGTTCCGGTGCGTGCGCCGCGCCTCCAAGCCCATGATCCGCGCCCGGTCGGGGCGCATCGTGCTGATCGGGTCGGTCGTCGGGCTGTACGGCGGTCCGGGCCAGGTCAACTACTCCGCCACGAAGGCCGCCCTGGTGGGCATGGCCCGGTCGATCACCCGTGAGCTCGGGGGGCGGGGGATCACGGCCAACGTGGTCGCCCCCGGTTTCGTGGAGACCGACATGACCGCCGCGCTGCCCGAGGGCACCCAGAAGAAGTACCGGGAGTCGATCCCCGCGGGCCGGTTCGCGACCCCCGACGAGGTCGCCGGCGTCGTGGAGTTCCTCGCTTCGGACGCCGCGGCCTACGTCTCCGGCGCGGTCGTGCCGGTCGACGGCGGCCTGGGCATGGGCCACTGAACTGTCCCTCGGGCGCACGGCCCGATACGCTCCCACCAGAACTTCACTGAAAGGTCACCATGGCTCTGCTCGACGGCAAGAAGCTGCTCATCACGGGCGTCCTGACGGACAGCTCGATCGCCTTCCACGCCGCGCGGCTCGCGCAGGAGGAGGGTGCCGAGGTCGTCCTGACGTCCTTCGGGCGGCAGATGAAGCTGACCCAGGCGTTCGCGAAGCGGCTGCCCGTCACCGCGCCCGTCGTCCAGCTCGACGTGACGAGCTCCGAGGACCTCGCCTCGCTCGCCGACCAGGTGCGTGAGCACACCGACCGGCTCGACGGCGTCGTGCACTCGATCGGGTTCGCGCCGCAGAGCGTGATGGGCGGCAACTTCCTGTCCGCCGAGTGGGACGACGTCGCCACCGCGGTGCAGGTCTCGACGTTCTCGTACAAGTCGCTCGTCACGGCGGCCCAGCCGCTGATGGCGGACGGCGGGGCGTACGTCGGCCTGACGTTCGACGCCGGCTTCGCGTGGCCCGTCTACGACTGGATGGGTGTGGCGAAGGCCGGGCTCGAGTCCGCCAACCGGTACCTCGCGCGGGACCTGGGGCCGTCCGGCATCCGGGCCAACCTGGTCTCGGCGGGCCCGATCCGCACGACCGCCGCCAAGTCCATCCCCGGCTTCGAGGCCATGGAGGACGCCTGGCCGCGCCGTGCGCCACTCGGTTGGGACCAGACGACGGCAGAGCCGGCGGCCCGCGCGGTCGTGGCGCTGCTGTCCGACTGGTTCCCGGCGACGACGGGCGAGATCGTGCACGTCGACGGCGGCGTCCACGCGATGGGTCAGTGAGCGAGGTCCCGTGAAGCAGCCGAAGCACGCCGTCGCCGTCCCGGACAAGGGACGTCGGCTCGTGCTGCTTCGGCACGCGAAGGCCGAGCCCGGCAAGGGCACCGTGCTCGACGCGGATCGCGCGCTCGCGTTGAACGGGCGCAAGCAGGCCGGTCGGGTCGGGATGGCCCTGACGGCGGCGGGGATCGTCCCGGACCTCACCCTCGTCTCGTCCGCGCTGCGCACCCGCCAGACCTGGGAGCTCGCCCGAGCCCACCTGGGCAACCACGGAGAGCGCAACCATCTGGCGGCCGAGGTACGCGACGAGCTCTACGCGGCGAGCATCGGTGACGTCCTGGAGCTCGTCCGGGGCGTCGACCCGCGGGTCAAGACGCTGCTGGTCATCGGGCACGAGCCCACGATGGCGGCCACCGCCGCCTATCTCGCCGACACGTCGTCGGACGACGCCGCTCTCGCGCAGGTCCGTGTCGGGGTGCCGACCGCGACCTACTCGGTGCTGCACGCCCTCAAGCAGCCGTGGGCTGAGTGGGGCAAGCGGTCCGCCACGCTGCTGCGGGTCGGCCGCCCGAGCTAGGCGCTCGGGCAGCTAGTCCTGCGGGGAGGCGACCGGAGCGGCGGCGTCGACCTCGTCGACGATGCGCAGCACCTCGTCGAGCCGCGGCCCGTCGATGCTGTACGGCGCCTGCTCGCGCACCAGCGGCTTCGCGGCGAACGCGATACCGATCCCGGCGGCCCCGATCATGTCGAGGTCGTTGGCGCCGTCGCCCACCGCGACGGTGTCCGCCATGCCGAGCCCCAGCTCGGCCGCCCACTCGCGGAGCGTGGTTTCTTTGTGGGCCCGGTCCACGACGGGGCCGACGGTCCGGCCGGTGAGCACGCCGTCGGCCACCTCGAGCCGGTTCGCGCGCCAGCGGGTGATGCCGAGCGGCGCGGCGAGCGGAGCCAGGATCTCGGCGAACCCGCCGGAGACGAGAGCGAGCTCCCACCCGCGGCGCTGCACCTCGGCGGTGAGCTCGGCCGCACCCGGCGTCAGGATGACCGCCTCGCGCACCGCGTCGAGCGCGGACACCGGCACGCCGGCGAGCGTGGCGACGCGTTCACGCAGCGAGGCGGCGAAGTCGAGCTCGCCCCGCATCGCGCGCTCGGTCACGGCGGCGACCTCGTCGCGGGTGCCGGCGTGCTCGGCGATGAGCTCGATGACCTCCTGGGTGACGAACGTGGAGTCGACGTCGGTCACGACGAGTCGTCGACGACGCGGTCGGCCGGACAGTTCTGGTCGGGGCGCGGCGGTGGCGCTGTCAGGCAACGTGGGAACCCTTCGGGACGACGGTGATCCCCGAGTCGGTGACGGTGAAGCCCCGGGCCCGGTCCTCCTCGTGGTCGACACCGATCCGGGCGCGCTCGTCCACCACCACGAACTTGTCGAGGATGGCGCGGTGCACCTGGGCGTGCCGGTGCACCTGGACGCCGTCCATCACCACGGAGTCGGTGACCGTCGCCCAGGAGTGCAGGTGCACGCCCGGGGACAGGATGGACCCTGCGACCGTCGCGCCGGAGACGAGGACACCAGGTGAGACGATCGAGTCTGCGGCGTGCCCGAGGCGGCCCGGGCCCGCGTGGACGAACTTCGCCGGCGGGAGACCGGTGTAGCCGGTGTACAAGGGCCAGTCCTCGTTGTACAGGTTGAAGACCGGCTGGACGGCGATGAGATCCTTGTTCGCGTCGAAGTACGCGTCGATCGTCCCGACGTCACGCCAGTACGCCTGGTCCCGGTCGGTGGAACCGGGGACGTCGTTGCGGATGAAGTCGTAGACGCCGGCCGTGCCCTCCCGGACGAAGGCCGGGACGATGTCGCCGCCCATGTCGTGCCGGGAGTCGGGGTCCGCCGCGTCCTTCGTGACCGCCTCGACGAGGGCGTCGGCGTCGAAGACGTAGTTGCCCATGGAGGCCAGCACCTCCTGCGGGGAGTCGGGCAGGCCGACAGGCGCCACCGGCTTCTCCAGGAAGTCGCGGATCCGCGTGGGGTCCTCGGGCTCGACGTCGATGACGCCGAACTGGTCTGCGAGCGCGATCGGCTGGCGGATCGCCGCGACCGTGGCGCGGGCACTCGACTCCACGTGCGCGTCGACCATCTGCGAGAAGTCCATGCGGTACACGTGGTCCGCGCCGACCACCACGACGATGTCGGGACGCTCGTCGTCGATGATGTTCAGGCATTGGTAGATGGCGTCCGCCGAGCCCAGGTACCAGTGCTTGCCGACACGCTGCTGCGCCGGGACCGAGGACACGTAGTTGCCGAGCAGGGAGGACATGCGCCAGGTCTTGGAGATGTGCCGGTCCAGGGAGTGCGACTTGTACTGCGTCAGCACGATGACCTGCAGGTAGCGCGAGTTGATGATGTTCGACAAGGCGAAGTCGACGAGCCGGTAGATCCCGCCGAACGGGACCGCTGGTTTGGCGCGCTGGGAGGTCAGCGGCATGAGTCGCTTGCCCTCTCCGCCGGCGAGGACGATGGCCAGGACCCGCGGGTGTGACGACGCCATGCCCCGACCCTAGGACCTCGCGGCGGCGGATGCCGCGCGACGCGGCCGGGAGCGCTACGTTGAGGTGCGTGAGCCACCCGTTGAGGATCGACCTGCTGACCCGCGAGTTCCCGCCCCACGTCTACGGTGGCGCCGGGGTGCACGTCGCGGAGCTGTCCGCCGTCCTGCGCAGGCACGCCGACGTCCGCGTGCGCTGCTTCGACGGGCCGCGGCCCGGCGTCGAGCACGTCACCGGCTACGACGAGCCGGCCACCCTCTCCGGGGCGAACGCGACGCTGCGCACGCTGGGGGTGGACCTGGCGATCGCGGACGACGTCGCGGGCGCCGACGTGGTGCACTCGCACACCTGGTACGCGAACATGGCCGGCCATCTGGGCGGCATGCTGCACGGTGTCCCGCACGTGGTCACGGCGCACTCGCTGGAGCCGCTGCGCCCCTGGAAGGCCGAGCAGCTCGGGGGCGGCTACACCGTCTCGAGCTGGGCCGAGCGCACCGCCTATCTCGGCGCGGCGGGGATCGTCGCGGTCTCCGCGGGCATGCGGGCCGACATCCTGCGCTGCTACCCCGAGCTGGACCCCGACCGGGTGCACGTGGTCCACAACGGGATCGACCTGGACGGCTGGGTGCGTCCGCCGGACGACGTCGTGGCGCGGGTCGCGGGGAAGCACGGCATCGACCCGACCCGGCCCGCGGTGGTCTTCGTCGGGCGCATCACCCGGCAGAAGGGCCTGCCGGACTTCCTGCGGGCGGCCGCCCGGCTGCCGGACGAGGTGCAGGTCGTCCTCGGCGCCGGCGCCCCGGACACCCCGGAGATCATGGCGGAGGTCCGCGACCTCGTGGACGAGCTGCGGGCCACGCGCGGGGGCGGAGCGGCGGCCGGTGTGGTGTGGATCGAGGAGATGCTGCCCCGGGAGGAGCTGTGCGCGGTGCTCGCCGCCGCGACGGTGTTCGCCTGCCCGTCGGTCTACGAGCCGCTCGGTATCGTCAACCTCGAGGCCATGGCGGTGGGCCTGCCCGTGGTGGCCACGGCCACGGGCGGCATCCCCGAGGTGGTCGACGACGGCGTCACCGGCGTCCTCGTGCCGATCGAGCAGGCGGACGACGGTACGGGGACACCGCTGGACCCCGAGCGGTTCGTGGACGACCTGGCCGCCGCCCTGACCGCCGTCGTCGGCGACCCGGCCCGTGCCGCCGCGATGGGTGCCGCGGGGCGCCGGCGGGTCGAGGAGCACTTCGCCTGGGCGTCGATCGCCGAGCGCACGATGGACGTCTACCGGACGGTGCTCGAGGGGCCGTGACGGTCCGGGGCGCCGCGCCTCAGGGCACGGAACCGTAGGTCGCGGCGCTCAGCGCGCGGCGGGCCGTGCGCTCGACCTCGCGCAGCGCCGTCGACCGCTGGTCCATCTGCCACAGGTTGACTGCCGCGCCGTCGTCGTCGGTCGCGAGGTCCACGATGGCCAGCAGGCGGGTCGCGAGCTGCATGACGCGGGCGCGGCGCCCGTCGAGGTCGGGGACGGGCCAGCCGGACGTGCTCGAGCTGCGGACCCGCTCGATCGCGTCGGCGGCGTCGTCGCGCCACCGGGAGACGTCGAGCGCGTCGAGGGCGTCGGTCGCGACGACGAGGCTGCCGCGCAGCTCGCGCTCGGCGTCCGCGAGCGAGCCGAGCGTGCCGGCCACGAGGGTCGACCACGGGGGGACCTCAACGACCTGCCACGACACCAGGTGCCCCGGCTCGAGAGTGGTGCCGAACGCGGTGACGCGGGGCACGGCCGCCCAGGAACCGGCGGAGGTGGTCACGAGCAGGCACTCGCCGGACTCCGTGGCGGCGGCCGTGGCGGCCGCGGGCACGCCGGAGGGGTCGCCGGGTGCGGGCAGGACGGCGCAGACCTCCCGGGGCCCGTCGGAGAAGGTCGCGACGAGCTCTTTCAGCGTGACCTGCTCGGCCTCGGCGCCGGGCAGGCCGAGGACGGCGTGCGGCTCGTCGTCGTCGGTCACCGAACGCACCGCGAGGCCGTGCGACGCGCCGAGCGCCTGGAGCCACAACGCCAGCACGACGCTGCGGGGCAGGGTGGTGGTCTCGCTCACGCCTCGCACGATAGACGCCTGACGTGCCTCGGCGCCTGTCGCGACGCCTCGTGGACCGCTTCGGCGAGGCGGTCCACGGTGGGCCGGGTGGGCTCCCCGCTCCGGTAGGGTCGGGCACCATGAGCGCGGTACTCGACCTGCAGGGCGTCACCGTCCGACGCGGCACCTCCACGATCGTCGACTCCGTCGACTGGACCGTCTCCGAGGGGGAGCGCTGGATCGTCCTCGGTCCCAACGGGGCCGGCAAGACGACGCTGCTGCAGATCCTCGCGGCACGTTCGCACCCGACGTCCGGCACCGCGGACCTGTTGGGTGAGCGCCTCGGGAAGGTCGACGTCTTCGAGCTGCGTCCCCGGATCGGCTTCTCGTCGTCGGCGCTCGCCGATAAGATCCCGCACCACGAGTCCGTGCGCGACGTCGTCGTGACCGCCGCGTACGGCGTCACGGGCCGCTGGCGCGAGGAGTACGAGGAGCTGGACACCGAGCAGGCGCTGGCGCTGCTCGGGGCGTTCGACGTCGCGGACCTCGCGGACCGCCGCTACGGCACGCTCAGCGAGGGCGAGCGCAAGCGCGTGCAGATCGCCCGGGCGCTCATGACCGACCCGGAGGTGCTGCTCCTCGACGAGCCGGCCGCCGGGCTGGACGTCGCCGGGCGCGAGGAGCTCGTCGGCGCGCTGGCCGAGCTCGCGGGGGACGAGTCCTCCCCGGTGCTGGTCGTGGTCACCCACCACGTGGAGGAGATCCCGCCGGGCTTCACGCACCTGCTGCTCCTCGGGGACGGCAAGGTCGAGGCGGCCGGCCCTCTCGAGGAGGTCCTCACGTCGGAGAACCTCTCGCGGGCCTTCGGCATGGACCTGCTCGTGGCGCACGGCGGCGGCCGCTGGCTCGCCCGGGCGGCACGACCTGCTCGACGCTGAGCCGCTGCCCGATCCGGCGAAAATTTGGTAAATTCAGAGCAAAGCAGACGGCGACCGCGGAGGTAGGGCCATGGACGGCTGGTTGTGGTGGATCGGCGGGGCGCTCGTCCTCGCGGTCGTCGAGATGCTCTCGCTCGACCTCGTCTTCATCATGCTCGCGGGCGGTGCCGTCGCGGGCGGCGTCACGGCGGCCGCCGGCGGACCGTTCTGGCTGCAGATCGTCGTGGCGTGCGTCGTCGCGGTGCTGCTGATGATCACGCTGCGGCCGTGGCTGCTGCAGAACCTGCGACGCCGGACCGACCTCGTCGAGACGAACGCTGCCGCACAGGTCGGCAGGATGGCCGTCGTCGTCTCCGACGTCACCGAGACCGGGGGGCGCGTCAAGCTCTCCGGCGAGGTCTGGTCCGCGCGGCTGGTCGACGACGGGCTGCCGAACAGCTCGGGTCTCGTGCCCGAGGGCATCGAGGTCCGCGTCGTGAAGATCGACGGAGCCACGGCGGTCGTCGCGCCGGCCGGGGCGACGAGCCAGAACGCCGACGGATCCGTCTGACGACGGCGTCCTCCAACGGAAAGAGAACTCGTGGAAGATCCAGGAACAATCATCGGCTACATCGTCCTGATCGCGCTCGTCATCTTCGTGGTGGTGACGCTGTTCAAGATGGTGCAGATCGTCCCGCAGGCGACGGCCTTGATCATCGAACGGCTCGGCCGGTACCAGAAGACCTTCGAGCCGGGTCTGCACTGGCTGATCCCCTTCATCGACAAGGTGCGCGCCGGCGTCGACCTGCGTGAGCAGGTCGTCTCGTTCCCGCCGCAGCCGGTGATCACTTCGGACAACCTCGTCGTCAGCATCGACACCGTCATCTACTTCCAGGTGACCGAGCCGAAGTCCGCGGTCTACGAGATCGCCAACTACATCAGCGGTATCGAGCAGCTGACGGTCACGACCCTGCGTAACGTCGTGGGTTCGATGGACCTCGAGCAGACGCTGACCAGCCGTGACCAGATCAACGGCCAGCTGCGCGGTGTGCTGGACGAGGCGACCGGCCGGTGGGGCGTGCGCGTCAACCGTGTGGAGCTGAAGTCCATCGACCCGCCGGCCTCCGTGCAGGGCGCGATGGAGCAGCAGATGCGCGCCGAGCGTGACCGTCGTGCCACGATCCTCACGGCCGAGGGTGTCAAGCAGTCGGCGATCCTCACCGCCGAGGGTGAGAAGCAGTCGCAGATCCTCAAGGCCGAGGGTGACGCCCAGGCGGCGATCCTCACCGCCGAGGGTGAGGCGCGGGCCATCCTGCAGGTGTTCGGGGCCATCCACGAGGGCAACCCCGACCCCAAGCTGCTCGCCTACCAGTACCTGCAGATGCTTCCGGAGATCGCGAACGGCTCGTCCTCCAAGCTGTGGGTCGTCCCGACGGAGTTCACCGCAGCTCTCGGCTCGATCGCCAAGGGCTTCGGCGGGACGCCCGGCACCCCCGGCATCCCCACCGAACCGTCGGACGACGACAGCGGCAGCGGCGTGAGCGCCGCCGTACGGTCGGCGCTCGGCCAGTCGGGCCTGCAGGACCCGGGCGAGGCGCTCGCCGAGGCCCGCCGGCAGGCGCAGGCCGCGACGGCGGACGCCACGAGCTCCGGCACGCGGTCCGGTGCCCCGTTCGAGCCGAACGTCGAGCGCGGGCAGCGGCCGGTCGGCGAGCAGCCGCCGGCCCCGCCCGCCCCGCCGGCGCCGCGCACGCTCGGCGCCGAGGACGAGGGCACGCCGCCGGCACCGCAGCAGTGAGCCGACGGCCGTCCAGCGGCCCGCGGAGCCCCGTCGTCCCTCGTGGGCGGCGGGGCTCCGTCGTGCCCGGGCAAGGTCGCCCTGCGACGGCGTCGCTTGCGGAGTGAGGACTCACTCACTTACGCTGTCGCGGTGAACGACCCTGCTCCGACGCGCGCCCCCCGGATGGACCCTGACGAGCGCCGTACGGCGATCATCGCCGCCGTGCTGCCGGTCGTGGCCGAGCATGGCGTCGACGTCACCTCCCGCGAGCTGGCCCGCGCGGCGGGCGTCGCCGAGGGCACCCTCTTCCGGGCGTTCGGCGACAAGTACTCGCTCCTCGGCGCCGTCGCCGTCGAAGGGCTGCACCGCGCCTCGGGAGCCGACCAGACCCGCGTCGAGCTCGCGGACATCGACCGGACGCTGCCGCTCGCGTCACGCCTGGCCGAGGTGATCGAGCTCGGGCGGCGCCGGATGGGGGAGGCGGTGCGCTGGATGGGCATCCTGCGGGTGCTGCACCACCGTCCGGGCGCTCGCGACGGCGCCACCGATCCCCAGGTGCGCGATTTTCGTGCACGACTGGCCGAGCAGCGCGAGAAGCAGCGCGAAGCGACCATCGAAGGGCTCACCGACGTCCTGGCACCCGACGCCCACCGGCTGCGGGTCCCGGTCGACGTCGCCGTCGCCCTCGTCGAGGCGAGCATCGCCGGGACCCACGCCCGAGTCGACCACCTGATGCCCGCGCCGTCGGTCGAGGTCATCGCCGACGCGCTCGTCCACGGCATTGTCACCTCGTCCGACAGCCCGGAGGCCTGATGCTCGTCGCGCTCGTGCGCCGCTACCTCCGCCCCTATCAGGGCGCGGTCGTGCTCCTGCTGCTCCTGCAGCTCGTCGCCACGCTGGGATCGCTGTACCTGCCCTCGCTCAACGCGGACATCGTCGACCAGGGCGTGACGCTGGGCGACACCGGTTACATCATGCGGACCGGCGGCTGGATGCTCGCCGTCAGCCTCGCGCAGGTGCTCTGTGCGATCGGTGCCGTCTACCTCGGCGCCCGGGCAGCCACCGCGCTCGGCCGGGACCTGCGCCGGGACCTCTTCGACTCCGTGCAGCAGTTCTCGGCCCGGGAGCTGGACGGGTTCGGGGCGCCGTCGCTCATCACCCGCACCACCAACGACGTCCAGCAGGTCATGATGGTCGTGCTCATGACCTTCACGGTCATGGTGATGGCGCCGATCATGATGGTCGGCGGCGTCGTCATGGCGCTGCGCGAGGACCCGACGCTGTCGCGGCTGCTGCTGGTCGTGGTGCCGATCCTGGGTGCCGCCGTCGGCCTGATCATGTGGCGGATGGTCCCGTACTTCCGGGGGATGCAGGCGCGGATCGACGTCATCAACGCGGTGCTGCGCGAGCAGATCACGGGGATGCGCGTGGTGCGCGCGTTCGTCCGCGAGGAGCGCGAGGCGCAACGCTTCGGCGCGGCGAACACCCGCCTCTACGACGTCTCGCTCGGCGCCGGCAAGCTCATGGCCCTGGCCTTCCCCACGGTCATGCTCATCATGAGCCTCTCGCAGGTCGCCGTGCTCTGGTTCGGTGCCGGCGAGGTCTCCGCCGGCGAGCTGCAGGTGGGCTCGCTGATGGCGTTCCTGTCCTACATCATGTTCATCCTCATGGCCGTCATGATGTCCACGATGATGGTCATGATGGTGCCGCGGGCCGCGGTCGCCGCAGGCCGTATCAGCGACGTGCTCGGTACCCGGTCCACGGTGGTCGAGCCCGCGGAGCCGGTCGCGCTCGCGTCGCTCGCGGGCGACCAGGGCCCGCGGGGGCGCGTGAGCTTCGCCTCGGTGGAGTACGGCTACCCCGGAGCGGACGAGCCGGTGCTCCACGACCTCACCTTCACCGCGGAGCCGGGGCGGACGACGGCGATCATCGGCTCCACCGGAGCGGGCAAGACGACGCTCCTGAACCTCGTGCCGCGGCTCTTCGACGTGACCGGCGGCAGCGTGAGCATCGACGGTGTGGACGTCCGGGACCTGTCGCTGCACGACCTCGGGTCGTTGACGGGGCTGGTGCCGCAGAAGGCGTTCCTCTTCTCCGGCACGGTCGCGGACAACCTGCGGTACGGCAAGGGCGACGCGACCGAGGCCGAGATGTGGGCCGCGCTCGAGGTGGCACAGGCCCGCGACTTCGTCGAGGCGCTGCCCGAGGGTCTGCACGCGCCCGTCTCCCAGGGCGGCACGACGTTCTCGGGCGGCCAGCGGCAGCGCCTCGCCATCGCTCGCGCCGTGATCCGCCGTCCGCGGATCTACCTCTTCGACGACTCGTTCTCCGCGCTCGACTACGCCACCGACGCGCGCCTGCGTGCGGCGCTGCGGCCGCGGACGGCGGACGCCTCGGTCATCGTCGTGGCGCAGCGGGTCGCGACGATCCGCGACGCCGACCAGATCCTCGTCCTCGACCACGGGAGGATCGTCGGGCGCGGCACGCACACCGAGCTGCTCGAGTCCAACGAGACGTACGCCGAGATCGTCACGTCGCAGATGTCCCTGGAGGAGGCAGCATGAGCCACCCGCACGCGGCTGCCGGCATGCCGACGGCCAAGCCCATGGACTTCTCCGGTTCCTTGCGGCGCTTCGCCACCACGATGCGTCCCGAGCGCGCCCGGGTCGTGTTGCTGACCCTGTGCGGGGTGGTCTCGGTCGCGCTGACCGTGACCGGCCCCAAGATCCTGGGCGACGCGACGAACGTCATCTTCGAGGGTTTCGTCGGCCAGCTCCTCGGCCGGACCATGCCTGCGGGGACCACCACGCAGGAGGCCGTCGCGGCTCTGCGTGCGTCCGGCGACGACTCCCAGGCGGACATGGTCGCCGCGATGGGCGACGTGGTGCCCGGCCAGGGCGTGGACGTCGACCGGCTCGCGCAGATCCTCGTCGTCGTCGTCCTGATCTACGTGGGGGCGTTCGCCTTCGGCTGGCTGCAGGCCCGGCTGATGACCGTCGCGGTGCAGAACACGGTGCGCCGGCTGCGTGACGACGTCGAGGCCAAGCTGCACCGGATCCCTCTCAGCCATGTCGACAAGCAGGCTCGTGGCGACATCCTGTCCCGCGTCACGAACGACATCGACAACGTGGCGCAGTCGACCACGCAGACGCTCGCGCAGCTCGTGACGTCGCTGCTGACCGTCGTCGGCGTCCTGGCGATGATGTTCTGGATCTCCTGGGTGCTGGCCCTCGTGGCGCTGGTCACGGTGCCGCTGTCGGTCGTGCTGACGATGGCGATCGCGAAGCGGTCCCAGCCGCAGTTCGTGGAGCAGTGGGCGGCGACCGGCCGTCTGAACGCTCACGTCGAGGAGATGTTCACCGGCCACGCCCTGGTCAAGGTGTACGGCCGCCAGCAGGACGCCGCACGGACCTTCGCCCGCGAGAACGAGGCGGTCTACGACGCGACCCGGCGCTCACAGTTCATCTCGGGCACCATCCAGCCCTCGATGGGCTTCCTGGCGAACCTCAACTACGTCCTGGTCGCCGTCATCGGCGGGCTGCGGGTGGCGTCCGGGCAGCTGTCGATCGGCGACGTGCAGGCGTTCATCCAGTACTCGCGGCAGTTCACCCAGCCACTGACCCAGGTGGCCTCGATGATGAACCTGCTGCAGTCCGGCGTCGCGTCCGCCGAGCGGGTCTACGAGCTGCTCGACGCGCCCGAGCAGGACCCGGACCCCGTCCCCGCCCGGGAGCTGACCGACGTGCGGGGCAGGGTCGAGTTCTCCGGAGTCTCCTTCTCCTACGATCCGCAGGAGCCGCTGATCGAGGACCTCGACCTCGTCGCGGAGCCGGGACAGACCGTCGCGATCGTGGGTCCGACCGGCGCCGGCAAGACCACGCTGGTGAATCTGCTCATGAGGTTCTACGAGATCGACGGCGGTCGCATCACGCTCGACGGCGTCGACACCCGCGAGCTGACCCGCCACGCGCTGCGCTCGCGGATCGGCATGGTGCTGCAGGACACCTGGCTGTTCCGGGGCACCATCGAGGAGAACTTGCGCTACGGCGTCCGCGACGGCACGGAGGTCTCGACGGAGACCTTCCTCGAGGCGACCCGGGCCACCTCGGTGGACCCGTTCGTGCGGACGCTGCCCGACGGCTACGACACCGTGCTGGACGACGAGGGCACCGCGTTGTCGGCGGGGGAGAAGCAGCTGCTCACGATCGCCCGGGCATTCCTCGCCGACCCGGAGATCCTCGTGCTCGACGAGGCGACCAGCTCTGTCGACACCCGGACCGAGGTGCTCGTGCAGCAGGCGATGAACGCGCTGCGCTCGGGGCGCACGGCGTTCGTCATCGCGCACCGGTTGTCGACCATCCGCGACGCGGACGTCATCGTCGTCATGGAGCACGGCCGGATCGTCGAGCAGGGCGACCACGACGACCTGCTCGCCGCCGACGGTGCCTACGCCCGCCTCTACGCGAGCCAGTTCGTGGCTCCGGTCGTGGAGGAGTCGGAGGCGGTCCAGGACGTCAGGACGGCAGCACCATGAGCCGGACCGGCGGAGCGCCGGCCTGCTGCCAGTCGAACCGTGCCTCACCGACGATCCGCCAGCCCTTGCGCAGGTAGACGGCGTGGGCCACGCCGTCGCGGTCGTCCTCGTCGAGCACGGAGGTGCGTCCGGTGCCGCGGATCCACTCGGTGGCCGCGTCCAGGAGTCGTCCGCCCACGCCCTGGCCCTGGCCCTGGGCGACCCGGTGCACGTTAGAGGACCGAGACGCAGGACAGCTCGCTCACCGGCCGGCGACGTGCTCCGGGTTGATGCGCCGGGCAGCGGTGGCGTGCCAGAGTGGGCCCGTGATCGCCCACCGCCCCCACCATGCGTCGGGACCGTCCACCGGCGAACGAGGCGGCACGGGGCGGGACGCACCCCGCCGTCCGAGCGTCACGGTGGGGATCCTGGTCGTCCCCGCCGTCCTGCTCGCCGTCGCGGCGGCCGGGGCGCTGCTGCCGGGCGTGCCGTGGCTCGGGCAGGTCGGCGGGTATGCCGCGGCCTGGGCCCCGTGGCTCGTCGTGGCCGGGCTGGCGGTGACGGTGTGCGCGACCGTGGCGCTCCTGCGTCGCGGTTCGGTCACCAGGGTGGTGGCCGTGGCGGGCGGGCTGGTCGCGGCGGCGCTGTCGTTCGTCGTGGTCACCCAGCAGCTGCGCGTCGCGCAGGAGCACGCGGTCGGGGTGCAGATCGCCGAGCTCTTCCGGTTCACGCCGGGCGACACGGAGGCCGACCTGGACGCCCGGTACGGCGAGGCCGACGGCGAGCCGCAGGACCTGTCGTTGTGGCTCCCGGAGGGCGGGGCGGCCGGTGAGGCGCCGGTCGTGGTCCTCGTCCACGGTGGTGGCTGGGTCGCGGGCGAGCGGTCGCAGACGACGACGGCGTCGCACGCGGCCTGGTTCGCCGCCCAGGGCTACCTGGCCGTCAGCATCGACTACCCGCTCTCCGGCGACGACCGGCACCTGTGGGACGCCGTGGAGCCGCAGGTGGCCTGCGCGCTGGTGTGGGTGGGCGAGCACGCTGCCGAGCACGGGGGCGACGCCGACAGGGTGTTCCTCGCCGGGGACTCGGCGGGCGGCAACCTCGCGCTGGAGGTCGCCTTCCGTGCCGCCGCCGGGGACCTGGACCCGGCGTGCGACGGGACGGTGCCGCCCGTGGCCGCCGTCAGCACGCTGTACCCCGTGGCCTCGCCCGGCGGCCTCCACGGGAACACCGACCCCGTGATGGGCAGCCGGGGGCGCGAGCTGACGGAGCAGTACACGGGCGGGTCGCCGTCGGAGTACCCGGAGCGGTACGCGGCGATCACGCCGGCGGAGCACGTGACGCCCGACTCCCCGCCGACGCTGATGGTCGCCGGGGAGGCCGACCATCTCGTGCCGGCGGCCGGGGCGGAGGAGCTCGCCGCGGTGCTCTCGGGCGCGGGCGTCGCACGGGAGCTGGTCCTGCTGCCCGCGGCGGACCACGTGTTCGACAGTGCGCCGGGCGGGATCGGCACCCAGGTCTGGCGCGATCTCACGCTGAGGCTGTTCGAGCGGTCGTGACGTGGTGCGGCACCATGGTCGTGTGACTCTCTTCACCGCACCCACCGACCACACGCCCGACCCCTCCCTGGCGCACCGGCGCGCGCAGGCGGAGGTGACTGTCACCGGGCCGGACGGCGTGCCGCTGGCCGGCACCGACGTCGTCGTGGCCCAGAGGCGGCACGCGTTCGGGTTCGGCTGCATCGGCTTCGAGCTCGTGGACCACGCGAACGGCCGTTCTGCCGACCCTGCCTACGACAACGATTTCGCGGACCGCTGGCTCGACGTCTTCAACATCGCCACGCTGCCGTTCTACTGGGGCACGTTCGAGCCCGCCGAGGGCGCGCCCCGCACGGCCGAGACGCTGGCCGCGGCCCGCTGGTTCGCCGACCGCGGCGTGACCGTCAAGGGGCACCCGCTGGTGTGGCACACGGTGCAGCCGCGGTGGCTCCTCGGCAGGCCGCTCGACGAGGTCGAACGGTTGCAGCGCGAGCGCATCCGGCGCGACGTCGGCGACTTCGCCGGGTTCATCGACACCTGGGACGCGATCAACGAGACCGTCATCATGCCGGTGTTCACCGCCGAGGAGAACGCGATCACGCCGCTCGCGCGGCTCAAGGGCCGCGTGGAGACGATCCGGATGGCGTTCGACGAGGCGCGGGCCACCAACCCGGGCGCCACCCTGCTGCTCAACGACTTCGACATGTCGACGGCCTACGAGTGCCTCATCGAGGCGGTGCTTGAGGCGGGCATCCGGATCGATCGGCTGGGCCTGCAGTCGCACATGCACCAGGGCTACTGGGGCGAGGAGAAGACGCTGCGCATCCTGGAGCGGTTCGCGCGGTACAACATCCCGATCCACCTCACCGAGAGCACGCTGCTGTCCGGCGAGGTGATGCCGGAGCACGTCGTCGACCTCAACGACTGGCAGGTGGAGTCCTGGCCGTCGACCCCGGAGGGGGAGGAGCGTCAGGCCGACGAGGTGGAGCGGCACTACCGCACCCTGCTCAGCCACCCGGCGGTGGAGGTCGTCAACTACTGGGGGCTCGGGGACCGCGGCATGTGGCTGGGTGCTCCCGGCGGGCTGCTGCGCGCGGACGGGTCGCCCAAGCCGTCCTACGACCGGCTGCGCTCCCTCGTCAAGGGCGAGTGGTGGTACGCACCGATGACGCTGCGCACCGACGACGCCGGACGGGTCCGCGTCGAGGGGTTCCTCGGCGACTACGAGGTCTCGCTGCCCGATGGCGGCGACGCGGCGGCGCTGAGCCTCGACCGGGCGGGGGAGCAGACGGCGCAGGTGCGCCTGGCGGGCTGAGAGAATCCCCGGGTGACCTCGCCCGCCGACCCTCGTCCCGCCGTCGTCCGTGTCACCGATCCCGGTGACCCGCGGCTGCGCGACTACACCGACCTGACCGACGTGAAGCTGCGCACCGTGCGGGAGCCCGCCGAGGGACTGTTCATGGCCGAGTCCTCGAACGTCATCCGGCGGGCTCTCGCCGCGGGGCACCGGCCGCGCTCGTTCCTCATGGCCGACAAGTGGCTCGACTCGATGGCCGACGTGCTCGACGCCCACCCCGAGGCCCCGGTCTACGTCGCCGACGAGCGGGTGCTGCGCGAGATCACCGGGTTCCACCTGCACCGTGGTGCGTTGGCCGCGATGCACCGCCCCGAGCTGCCGGCCGTGCACGAGCTGGTCGCCGGGGCACGCGGGGGAGCCGGGGCGCGGCGCGTGGCAGTGCTGGAGGACATCGTGGACCACACCAACGTGGGCGCGATCTTCCGGGCGGCGGCGGGCCTGGGTGTCGACGCCGTCCTCGTCTCTCCACGGTGCGCCGACCCGCTGTACCGCCGGTCGGTACGGGTGTCGATGGGAACCGTGTTCCAGGTGCCGTGGACGCGGCTGGCCACGTGGCCCGGCGGCCTGCACGACCTCCAGGACGACGGCTTCACGGTGGCGGCGCTGGCGCTCGCCGACGACGCCGTCTCGCTGGACGACCTGGCGGCCGACCCGCCGGAGCGTCTCGCGCTCGTCCTCGGCGCCGAGGGGGACGGGCTGTCGCGCGGTGCCGTCGCGGCCGCGGACCGGGTGGTGAAGATCCCGATGGCCGGCGCCGTCGACTCGCTCAACGTGGCGGCGGCGTCGGCCGTGGCGTTCTGGGCGACCCGCTCATGAGGCGGACCGCCTCGTGGCTCCGGCCTCGCCCCGCGCTCGGTCAGGCCGGACGGTCGGACCGGTGGCGCAGGCGCTCGCGGGCGGTGCGTCCACGCCTGGCCGCAGGGACGACGCCGGTGGCGGACGCGAGGCCCATCGCTCCGGGGACGTCGGCGTAGAGGGTCTCGTGGCCGCCGGCCGGGACGGAGTAGGTCTCGTGCCAGACGCCGACCGCGCCGGGCACCTTCGTGGCGCGGCGGTAGAACTCGAGCCACGCGGGGCGGTGCCGGCGCTCGTCGGCGTTGGCGTACCGGTAGACGTCCTCGACGGTGCGCCAGTACTGCACCATCGTGGGGCCGCGCGCCCCGACCAGCGTGGTGGCACCGAGGAACCCGGAGTCCGGGTCCTGGTACAGCTCGCGGAGCATCGGCCTCATGGCGGCCAGGGCCGGCCACCAGGCGTCCGGCCGCCAGAGCTTGTTGATCCGGGCGCCGATGAGGAAGACGGCGAGGTCGCCGTCGTGGTCGTGCGTGGTGAGGTCCACCATGACGTCTCCTTGGATAGTTAGACTCTCCATTATTGGAGAGTGTTACTCTCCAATGTCAAGAGGTGGGGGAGGACCGATGCGCATCTCAGGGCTCGCGGCAGCGACCGGAGTGCCGGTGGCCACGCTGAAGTACTACCTGCGCGAAGGTCTGGTGCCGCCCGGGGCGGCGACGTCGCGCACGCAGGCGGACTACGACGACGTGCACGTGGCCCGGGTGCGGCTGGTGCGGGCGCTCACCGAGTCGGCCGGGCTGAGCCTGGCCGCCGTCCGCGACGTCCTCGCGGCGCTGGATGATCCGCCGATGTCGAGGCACGGCCTGCTGGGAGCCGCGCACCACGCGCTGGTGGCGGCCGAGGGTGAGGGGATGTCGCGCGAGGAGCCGGGTGCCGTGGGCGACGACGAGGCCAGGCGGCGCGTCCTCGAGCTCGTGGCGGAGCGCGGGTGGTGCGACGACCCGCTGCTCGTCGACCGGCTGGGCGAACAGCTCCGGGCCGCCGACGCCGCCGGGGTTGCGGTCTCGGACGGGTACCTCCGGGCGCTCGCGGCGGCAGCGGACCGCGTCGCGGCGGCCGACCTGTCCACCGTGCGCGGCGAGCCGGCGGACGCCCTGCGCCAGGTGGTGCTCGGCACGCTGCTGACCGACCCCCTGCTGGTCACGCTGCGGCGTATGGCCCAGGAGCGAGCGAGCCGGGAGGCGGCCGAGGGCTGACGACCCGTCGTCGACCCCTGTGATCCCGGTCACGGAGCTTGCCGCGGGCGCATCAAGTGAGGTTAGGCTGGCCTGCGTGACTGAGAGCGCCGCTGTGGCTACCGTGACCGAACCGACCGGCGTCGTCGCGCCGCAGCCGTGGCGCATGTTCGACGTCGAGGTCGAGCGGATCACGCGCCTGTGCCCGTCGTTCGTCCGCATCACCTTCACCGGCGCCGACCTGGACCTCTTCGCGGACAACGGCGCCGACCAGCGGGTCAAGTTCCTGCTCCCGGCCCCGTGCGGTGGGTGGGAGTACCTCGACCGGCAGAGCCCCGACTGGTTCACCTCCTGGCGCGAGCTGCCCGAGGAGCGGCGCAACCCGCTGCGCACCTACACGGTGCGCGCGGTGCGGCCGGACCTGCGCGAGGTCGACGTCGACATCGTCCTGCACGGGGACACCGGTCCGGCATCCCGCTGGGCCAACGGTGCTCGCCCCGGCACGCCCCTGGTCATCCTCGGGCCCAACGCCGCCCACAGCGGCGCTCACGGTGGCCGCGAGTTCGCCCCGCCGACGACGAACCACGCGCTGCTGCTGGCCGGTGACGAGACGGCCGTGCCCGCGATCGCCTCGATCTGCGAGGCGCTGCCCGCCGACGCCGTCGGTGAGGTGTTCCTCGAGGTTCCGCACCGCGAGGACCGCTGGACCCTCGCTGCGCCGGCCGGGGTGCGGGTCACCTGGCTGGCTCGCGAGGAGGCCGAGCACGGCACGCACCTCGTGCCCGCCGTCCAGGAGGCGGCCGACCGCATGCTGGCGATGGGCGTGCGGGCGACGGCCGGCGAGGCGCCCGCGACTCCGGACCTGGAGGACGTCGACGTCGACCACGGCATCCTCTGGGAGGTGCCGGTGGACGCCTCGGGCAGGCCGCTGGCGCAGGACACGGTGCTGTACGCCTGGCTGGCAGGCGAGGCGGGCGTCATCAAGACGCTGCGTCGCTACCTGGTCGGCACCAAGGGCGTGGACCGCAGGTCCGTGGCCTTCATGGGCTACTGGCGGCGCGGTCGCGCCGAGTGCTGAGCCGGTCGCGGACCGGTCGTGCCGCTCACCGCTGGTAGGTCCCGGTGAGCGTCGCCCGCGCGAGCGTGTGGAAGTAGGCGTTGAACGCGGCGTGGACGTTCGTGTTCTCGGGCGTCAGCTCCAGGGAGTCCACGTCGAGGGCGTGCACGGCGAAGATGTAGCGGTGCGCGTGGTCCCCGGGAGGGGGGCCGGCGCCCTCGAAGCCCTGCGCGCCGCCGTCGGACGTGAGTTGGAACGCGCCGTCGGGCAGGCCCGAGCCGTCGGCCGCTCCCGCGCCGCGAGGCAGCGAGGTCACCGAGGTCGGCAGATCGAGGACGTGCCAGTGCCAGTAGCCCGACGGCGTGGGGGCGTCCGCGTCGAAGCAGCTCACCACGAACGACCTCGTGGCCGCGGGGAAGCCGGACCAGGACAGCTCCGGCGAGATGTTGCCGCCGTCGACCGCGTGGTCCGACGACATCGGTTCGCCGGGCGAGACCTCCGGGCTGGTCAGCTCGAACGTCGCGGGGACGGGCAGGAGCGAGTAGGGGTCGGGGGGCACGGGGCGGGTGAAGTCCATGCCACCACTGTGGTGGTGACCGCGGCTCGCGGCAACGCGGCCGAGACGGCGACCCGGGTGCTGAAACGGGTGCCGCGACGGGTGCTCGGCGTCCGCGGTCCGTGGTAGCGTCAATCCAACAAACCGACCGGCCGGTACGGCTGGCCCCGTGTCGCGACGCCGCGACGCGAGATCGACGACGACGTTCGAGAGGTGGCGCGGTGCGCAGGTTCGCAGGGAAGGTCGCGCTCGTCACGGGCGCGAGCCGGGGCATCGGCCTCGCGGTGGCGCACCGGCTCGTGGCCGAGGGCGGGCAGGTCGTGCTCACGGGGCGCAAGCCGGAGGCGCTCGAGGAGGCGGTGGCGGCGCTCGGCGCTGACAACGCCTCCGCCGTCGCCGGCAAGGTCGACGACGCCGCGCACCGCGAGCAGGTCTTCGCCCACGTGGTCGAGCGGTACGGGCGCCTTGACCACCTGGTCAACAACGCGGGGATCAACCCCGCCTGGGGCCCGGTGCTCGAGGTGGAGCCGTCGGTCGTGCGCAAGATCCTCGACGTCAACGTGGTCGCCGCCCTCGAGTGGACGCGCGACGCCGTCGCCGCCGGTCTCCGGTCGTCGATCGTCAATACCGCCTCGATCTCCGGCACCTCCACGAGCCCCAACATCGCCTTCTACGGCGTCTCGAAGGCCGCGCTGATCAACCTCACCGGACAGCTCGCCCAGGAGCTCGCGCCCCGGTTGCGTGTCAACGCCGTCGCCCCGGCCGTCGTCAAGACGCACCTGTCGCGTGCGCTGTACGAGGGGCGCGAGGACGACGTGGCGGCCGGCTACCCCCTGGGCCGCCTCGGTGTGCCCGACGACGTGGCCGGGGCGATCGCGTTCCTGCTCTCCGACGACGCGGCCTGGATCACCGGCCAGACACTCCGGATCGACGGTGGCGCGTCCATCGTGCCCGTCGGGTGAAGGATGGACCCATGAAGACCACCCACGTCGCCGACTCGGTCCTGCAGGCCGCCCTCGACCTCTTCGCCACCCAGGGCTATGCGACCACGAGCGTCCAGCAGATCGTCGAGGCCGCCGGCGTCACCAAGGGCGCCATGTATCACTACTTCCAGTCGAAGGACGATCTCCTCTTCGCGATCTACGACCGCATGCTGTCGTTGCAGAAGCGGCACCTCGAGGAGATCGTCGCGCGCGGTGGCGCCACGACGGACGTCCTGCGCACGGTGTGCGTCGACGTCGTCGAGACCTCCATCGACCTGCTGGCCGAGGGCACCGTGTTCTTCCGGAGCATGCACATGCTCAAGGACCCTCGGCGCAAGGACGTCATCCAGCGGCGGCGCGAGTACCACGACGAGTTCGCCGCGCTCATCGCCCAGGGCCAGGCCGAGGGAGCCCTGCGGACCGACGTCCCGCGGTCCGTGCTCATCGCCCACTTCTTCTCCGACGTGCACTACCTGTCCTACTGGTACTCGCCGTCGGGTCCCGAGACCAAGACAGAGGTCGCGAACCAGCTGACCGACCTCTTCCTGCGCAGCATCACCGTGGAGAACTGATGACCGAGACCATGCGCGCCTGGCGCGTCACCCGCAACGGCGAACCGACCGAGGTCATGAGCCTCGACGAGGTCGACCGCCCCGAGCCCGGGCCGGGGGAGGTGCTCGTCCGCACCCGTGCCGTGGCCGTGAACTTCCCCGACGTCCTGCTCGCCCGTGGTACCTACCAGGTGCGCCCGGAGCTGCCCTTCGTGCCGGGCATCGAGCTGTGCGGCGATGTCGTCGCGCTCGGCGAGGGGGTCGACCGCTCCGGCCGCGTGGCCGTGGGCCAGCGCGTCGTGGGGTCGGCCATCGGGGTGCTGTCCGAGTTCGCGGTGCTGCCGGCGGAGTCGTGCCGGCTCGCCCCGGACTCGCTCGACGACGCCCAGGCCGCAGCACTCACCATCGCCTACCAGACCGCCTGGTTCGGGCTGCACCGCCGTGCGGGGCTGGCGTCCGGCGAGACGCTCCTCGTCCACGCCGCCGCGGGCGGCGTGGGCACCGCCGCCTGCCAGCTCGGCGCGGCGGCCGGTGCGATGGTGATCGGTGTCGTGGGCAGCGAGGCCAAGGCCGACGTCGCCCGCACGGCCGGGGCCGAGCACGTCCTGGTCCGCTCCGGTGATCTGGCAGCTCAGGTCAAGGAGCTGACCGGCGGCGCCGGCGCCGACGTGGTCTTCGACCCGGTCGGTGGCGCGTCGTTCGAGGCGTCGACCAAGTGCATCGCGTTCGAGGGCAGGATCGTCGTCGTCGGTTTCGCGAGCGGCGAGGTCGCCCCGGTCCGCGCGAACCACGCGCTGGTGAAGAACTACGGCGTGCTGGGGCTGCACTGGGCGCTCTACCAGCAGCGCGATCCCGCCCTCGTCGACGCGGCGCACGCGGAGCTGACCCGGCTGGCGGGCTCGGGCGCCGTGGTGCCCGTCGTGGCCGACGTCGTGCCGTTCGACCGTGCGCCTGACGCGGTCCGCCGCCTCGCCGAGGGCGCCACGACGGGGCGCCTGGTCGTCCGCGTGGCCGCCTGACCCGGCTCGGCCCACCCAGATCCACTCGTGCGAAGGAGCACCGTGACCACTGACCTCACCGACCGCGTCGCGATCGTCACGGGCGGTGCCCGGGGGATCGGCGCCGCCTACGTCCGGGCGCTGCACGACGCCGGCGCTCGCGTCCTCGTCGCCGACCTGCTGGAGACGGAGGGGGCCGCGCTCGCGCACGAGCTGGGGGAGCGTGCCCGGTTCGCGGTCCTGGACGTGACCGACGAGGACGGCTGGACGCGTGTGGTCGACGACACGGTCGCGAGCTGGGGCGCCGTGGACGTGCTGATCAACAACGCCGGGATCGCCAACGCCGGCCCGATCGAGCACTACCCACGCACGAAGTGGGACGCCGTCATCGCGGTGAACCTCACCGGGACCTATCTCGGCTGCCGAGCGGTCGTCCCGGCGATGAAGGCCGCGGGCCGCGGCTCGATCATCAACATCTCGTCCGTCGAGGGGATGCGCGGCAGCACCCACCTGCACGGCTACGTGGCCTCGAAGTTCGGGGTGCGGGGTCTGACGAAGTCGCTGGCCGTCGAGCTCGGCGCGGACGGGATCCGCGTCAACTCGGTGCACCCGGGCTTCATCGACACGGAGATGACGGCGAAGATCGACCCGTCCGGGCTGCCGATCCCGCTGCGACGGGACGGGCGTGCCGAGGACCTGACGGGCACGGTGCTCTACCTGGCCGGGGAGGCGTCCGCCTACGTGACCGGGGCGGAGATCGTGGTCGACGGCGGCATGATCAACGGCGTGGGCCACCTCTGACCTTCTGGTCTGCGCTCTGACCTGCGCAGACGCTGTCCCTGAGCCACCCACGTCACAGCCGTGCAACAACTGTCAGAATGACATACCGTCCAGTCGGTTTATGCGCTAGTGTGTGACGCACCCGACACGAAGAGGTGCCGATGTCCAGCAACACTCCGCGACTCCAGGTCGACGGACTCACGGTCGCGTTCGGTGGTCTCACCGCGCTCGACGACGTCAGCTTCACCGTGGGCGACACCGAGACAGTGGCGCTCATCGGTCCGAACGGCGCCGGCAAGACGACGGTGTTCAACGCCGTCTGCTCGCTGGTGAAGCCCCGCGCCGGAAACCTGCGCATCGACGGCCGGCCCGCGCCCACGGCCCCGACCGGGCTGGCCGCGCGCGGTGTCTCGCGCACCCTGCAGGGACTCGGCCTGTTCGCCGGGATGACGGTCCTCGAGAACGTGCTCGTGCCGCTGGTCGGTCCTGAAAGGCCGTCCGTCTCGCCCGCCGAGGCGGCATCGGCGGTGCTTGAACGGCTCGGTCTGTCGGCGCAGGCGGGCACACCCGTCGACGCCTTGCCGTACCCGGAGCGCAAGCGTGTCGCGCTGGCGAGGGCGCTCGTCACGCGGCCGCGCCTGCTGCTCCTCGACGAACCCGCCGGCGGCCTGGGTGCCGAGGACATCGACGACCTCGCGGAGATCGTCCGCGGGCTCTCCTCGGACGGTTGCTCGGTGCTCCTGGTGGAGCACCACGTGGACTTCGTCATGGACGTCGCGGACCGCGTCGTCGTCCTCGACTTCGGGCGGGTGGTGGCCTGCGGGACACCCGACGAGGTGCGGTCCGACCCGGCCGTCGAGGCCGCCTACCTGGGGCTGGAGGCTGCGGCATGACCACCCCGACCGAGACCCCCGCGTCCACGACGACGCGCACGATGCTCGCGGTCGACGGCCTCACGGTCGGCTACGCGGGCGCCCCGGTGATCGACGGCATGCGCCTCGAGGTCCCCCACGGCGCCGTCGTCGCGCTGCTGGGTGCGAACGGGGCCGGCAAGACGACGCTGCTGCGGACGATCTCCGGCCTCGTCCCGCCGCGCGCGGGACGGATCGAGCTGGACGGGCAGGATCTCTCGGCACTCAGCGTCGAGGACCGTGTCCGGCAAGGGCTGGCCCAGGTGCCCGAGGGTCGCAGCGTCGTCTCCGAGCTGACGGTCGAGGAGAACCTGCACCTCGGCGCGCTCTGGAAGATCCCGGGCCGCGCGGCACGGCGCGACGCCGTGGCCGAGGTGTACGAGACCTTCGAGCCGCTCGCGCGCCGCCGGCGCAGCATGGGCCACCAGCTGTCCGGCGGCGAGCGGCAGATGCTCGCCCTCGCCCGGGCTCTCGTCGCCCGCCCGCGCGTGCTGCTCCTCGACGAACCGTCGCTCGGCCTCGCGCCGCGCGTCGTCGCCCAGCTGTTCTCGATCCTGCGGGACACCGCGGGACGCACCGGGCTGACCGTGCTGCTCGCCGAGCAGAACGTCACCAGCGCACTCTCGATCGCCGACCGCGGCGTCGTGCTCGGCCTGGGGGAGATCGTCGCCGACGCCCCGGCTGCCGAGATCGCCGCCGACCCTGCCCTCCGGCACGCCTACCTGGGGTTCTGATGGATCGTCTCGCCTTCCTCCTCGCCACGGGCCTCGCCCGCGGCCTCGTCATCGCGCTCTTCGCCCTGTCGCTGGTCATCATCTGGCGTGCGGCCCGCATCGTGAACTTCGCCCAGGCCGCCATGGCGATCGTCGCGGTCTACGTCGCCTTCGCCGTGACCCAGGCCACCGGATCCTTCTGGCTCGGCCTGGCCGCAGCGCTCGTCACCGGCGCGCTCGTCGGCGCCGTCGTCGAACGCTGGCTCATCCGGCTCGTACCCAGCGGCACGCCGCTGCCCGGCATGATCGTGGCGATCGGGCTGGTGATGATCCTCCAGTCCGCCATCAGCATCATCTTCGGCCCGAAGCACCGGCCCATGGCCGCGCCCTTCAGCGAGCAGCCGTTCACCGTCGGCGGCGTCGCCGTGCTCTCGCCCTACGACCTGTTCATCCTCCTCGTCGCGCTCGGCGTGGTCGCCGCCCTCGGCCTGCTCTTCAACGGCACCACGCTCGGGCTGCAGATGCGTGCGTCGGCGATGGCGCCGGAGGTGTCCCGGCTGCTGGGGGTCCGGGTGCCGCGCATGATCACCCTGGGCTGGATGCTGTCGTCCGGCGTCGCGGCCCTCGCCGTGCTGCTCCTCGTCCCCACCGAGCTCGGGCTCAACGCCCACAGCGCGGACATCCTGTTCGTCCACGCCTTCACGGTGGCGGTGCTGGGCGGGCTCGACTCGCCGAGCGGCGCGCTCGTCGGCGGGATCGTCGTCGGGATCCTCATCAGCCTGGTCACCGGGTTCCTCGGCGCCGGGCTCGCGCCGATCGCGGTGCTCGTCCTGCTCACCGTCGTCCTCCTCGTCCGGCCGGGCGGCATCTTCGCAGCCAAGGAGGCGCGAACCGCATGACCGCCATCATCAGCTCTCGGACCCGCGGGATCGTGCTGCGTGCACTCGCGCTCACCGTTCTCGCGCTGGC
This sequence comes from Isoptericola maris, assembly GCF_048065335.1. Taxonomy (NCBI): domain Bacteria; kingdom Bacillati; phylum Actinomycetota; class Actinomycetes; order Micrococcales; family Promicromonosporaceae; genus Isoptericola; species Isoptericola maris. Next base: position 62,789 of record NZ_JBLUNY010000001.1, read on the forward strand.
CGCGACGTTCCTGCTCGACTCGTACCGGAACTACCAGCTCGCCGTGGTCGCCGCCGTCTTCTGCGCGACGGCCGGGCTCACGCTGCTGGTGGGCCTCACCGGACAGCTCTCCCTCGGCCATGCCGTCCTGATGGCCTGCGGCGGCTACGGCTACGCCCTGGCCGCGGGACTCGCCGCCGAGGCGGACCTCAGCGGGATCCTGCGCTTCGCTCTCGGGATCCTCGGAGCGGTGGTCGTCGCCGGAGGCGTCGGTGGGCTCCTCGGGCTCGCCGGAGCACGGCTGCGCGGTCCATACCTGGCAGGCCTGACGCTGGCGCTCGTCATCGCGTTGCCGGCCTTCGCCTCGCAGGTCCCCGGCCTGGGCGGCGACCAGGGCCGCAGCGTCCCCTTCGAACCCGTCCCGGACTGGCTCGCCCCGGTGCTGTTCAGCACCGAGCAGTGGCACGCGTGGATCGCCGTCCTCGTCGCGGCCGTCGCGGTCACCCCGCTGGCCGTCCTGCGGTCCGGGAAGGCCGGCCTGCGCATGCGGGCGGTCCACGGCGACGAGGTCGCCGCACGCCTGGCCGGCATCTCACCCGGCCGCGTCAAGACGAACGCCTTCGTCGCGGGTGCGCTCTCGGCCGGTCTCGGTGGTGCGGTGCTCGCGATCGCCACTCAGACGGTCAGCCCGGGGGGCTACGACCTCGCCTTCTCGCTCCTGCTGCTCGTGGCCGTCGTCATCGGCGGGCTCGGCAGCATCGGGGGAGCCGCCGTGGGCGCCGTGCTGGTGGTCCTGCTGCCGTGGCTCATCGACACCCTCACCACGTCGGTGGGCCTGCCCGCCGACCTCGAGCAGCGGCTCTCCGGGAACCTCGTGGTCCTCGTCTTCGGAGCGTTGCTCGTCCTCGTCACCGTCGTCTGGCCCGGCGGGCTGTCTCATGCCTTCGCCGGACGCTTCGCTTCCCTGTCCGCGCGGCTCCGCCGGCGGTCCGACCAGCACGCCCCGCAATCACTCACAGAGAGGTGACTCCCATGCGGACCACTCACACCACACCGCGCAACCGCGCTCGTACCGTCGTCGCGGCCACCGGTGCCGTCGCCGTCGGCCTCACCCTGTCCGCCTGCGGCGGTGCCGACGAGGCGACACCCGGTGTCTCCGAGGACACCGTCACCGTCGGCACCCACCAGCCGCTGACCGGCCCGGCCGCCGCCGGGTACTCCTCGATCTCCGCCGCCACCAGCGCGTACTTCGACTACGTCAACGCCAACGGTGGTGTCCACGGCCGCTCCATCGAGTACATCGTCAAGGACGACGGCTACAACCCGGCGAACACGCAGACGGTGGTGCGCGAGCTCGTGCAGCAGGACGACGTCTTCGCCGTCCTCAACGGACTCGGGACCCCGACGCACTCGTCGGTGCTCGACTTCCTCAACCAGAACGAGGTCCCGGACCTGTTCGTGTCCTCCGGGTCGACCGCGTGGAACGACCCGGAGGCCTACCCCTACACCTTCGGCTACAACGCGGACTACCTCGTCGAGGGCTCGGCGCTCGCCCAGTACGCCAGCGACGAGCACCCCGACGAGAAGGTCTGCCTGCTGGGCCAGGACGACGACTACGGCGAGACGATGCTCGCCGGTGCGCAGATCGTCCTCGGCGACGACGGAGTGGCCGCGTACGAGACGTACGAGACCTCCAACCAGGACGTCACCGCGCAGATCGGTGCCCTGCAGTCGGCCGGCTGCGAGGTCGTGATGCTCGCGACCGTGAACGGCTTCTCGGCCCTGGCGGTCGGCACCGCCGCGCAGATGGGGTTCATGCCCACCTGGATGGCCTCCTCGGCCGGGGGCGACTACCCGACGCTCGTCGAGTTCCTCGGTGAGGACGTCGCGCCCCAGCTCCTCCAGGGCTTCGTGTCTGTGAACTACCTGCCGTTCAGCCCGGACGGTGAGTGGGTGGAGCTCTTCCAGCAGATCAACGACGAGTACAACGACGGAGCGTCGTTCGACGGCAACACGGTGTTCGGCATGGGCGTCGCGTACGCCTTCACCGAGGCGCTCGCCAAGGCCGGCGAGGACCCGACGCGGGAGGCCCTGGTCGAGGTGCTCGAGTCCGGTGAGCTGGTCGGCAACGGGATCGTCCCGCTCGCGTACTCCGCCGAGAACCACGCCGGGTACGACGCCGCGGGGATCACCATGGTCGACGGCGGCGTGCAGGACTTCGTCGGGACGACCTACCGCCTCGAGGGGGAGTCCGTGACGCCGATCGAGCCCGAGCAGATCGCGCTCGAGGACGACGGCATCCCGGTCGAGTGACCTGACGCGGCCTCTCCGGGCAGCGCACGACGGCCCGCCTCCCTCGAGGGAGGCGGGCCGTCGTCGTGGTGCGAGCGGGTCAGGCGCGGAGCTGCGCTCTGCCCAGCGACGCCAGGTGGACCTCGTCGGGGCCGTCGGCGATGCGCAGGGCGCGCGCACCGGCGAACATCTCCGCCAGGGGCTGGTCGGCGGAGAGGCCGGCCGCGCCGAAGATCTGCATGGCACGGTCCAGGATCTGCTGGACCGCGCGCGGCACCGCGATCTTGATCGACTGGATCTCCGTCATCGCCTTCCGGTTCCCCACGGTGTCCATCAGCCACGCGGTCTTGAGCACGAGCAGGCGCAGCGCCTCCAGCTCGACGCGGGCCTCGGCCGCCCACTGGCGCACCACGCCCTGCTCGGACAGCGGCACGCCGAACGCCGAGCGGCTCCGTGCGCGCTCGGCGGCAAGGGCGACCGCTCGCTCGGCGGTGCCGAGAGCACGCATGCAGTGGTGGATGCGCCCCGGGCCGAGGCGGGCCTGGGCCATCGCGAAGCCCCCGCCCTCGGTGCCGAGCAGGTTCTCCACCGGGACGCGGACGTCGTCGAACACCACCTCGGCGTGGCCGCCGTGGTCGCGGTCGTCGTAGCCGAAGACCGTGAGCGGACGGACGATCCGCACCCCGGGCGTGTCGCGCGGGACGAGGATCATCGACTGCTGCTGATGCCGCGAGGCCTGCGGGTCGGTCTTGCCCATCACGATGAGCAACCGACAGTCGGGGCTCATGGCACCGGTCGACCACCACTTGCGACCGCTGATCACGTACTCGTCGCCGTCGCGCCGGATCCGGGTGCCGATCTGCGAGGCGTCCGACGACGCGACGTCGGGCTCGGTCATGCAGAACGCGGAGCGGATGTCCGCCTCGAGCAGCGGGGCCAGCCAGCGCTCCTGCTGCGCCGGCGTGCCGAACTTCTCCAGGAGCTCCATGTTGCCGGTGTCCGGGGCGGAGCAGTTGAGCGCCACCGGTGCGAGCCGGGTGCTCCAGCCGGTGAGCTCGGCCAGGGGGGCGTACTGGAGGTTGGTCAGCCCGGCACCGAGCTCGGACGGCAGGAACAGGTTCCACAGGCCCTCGGCGCGCGCCTTGGCGCGCAGCTCGGCGACGACAGGTCGGAAGGTCCAGTCGTCGGGGCTCGCGGCGAGCTGGGCGTCGAGGACCGGCTCGGCCGGCAGCACGTGGGTGTGCACGAACGCGCGGACCTGCTCGGTCAGCTCGGCGGTGCGGGTGTCGGGGGAGAAGTCCATCAGGTGCTCCTGGGTCGGGCCGCCGCACGGGCGAGGCCGTCGGCGGCGAGCGGGGCGACGAGGTCGCCGATGGTGTCGAACCCGTCGCCGACGGTCTCGCCGGCGCGGTAGCGGTAGTGGATCCCCTCGAGGATCACCGCGAGCTTGTACGCGGCGAAGGCGCGGTACCACCACAGGTCCGGCGGCGTCGTCCCGGTGCGGGCCGCATAGGCGTCGACGAGCTCGTCGAAGGTGGGGTAGCCGACGTCGGGGACGACGGCGCTCGCGGCGACCGCTCCCGCGGAGAGCGAGCGGATGTCCCAGTAGAGCCCGAGGAGGCCGAGGTCGACCAGCGGGTCACCGAGGGTGGCCATCTCCCAGTCGAGCACCGCGGCGATCGTGGGGCGGTCGGGCGTGCCGCTGACGAGGGCGTTGTCCAGCCGGTAGTCGCCGTGCACGATGCCGGTCCGCCCCGAGTCGGGGACGTGGGTCGCGAGCCGTTCCTGCAGCTCGTCCAGGGCGGGCAGGTCGCGCGACCGGGACGCGTCGTACTGCCGGCGCCAGGTGGTGAGCTGCCGGGCGAGGTACCCGTCGGGTCGGCCGAAGTCAGCCAGGCCGACCGTCCTCGGGTCCACGGTGTGCAGGTCGGCGAGCGTCTGGGCGAGCGTGATGCCGAGCCGGTAGAGGCCTGCGGCCGTGAACCCGGAGTTCTGCTCGGGACGGGACAGCACCTCGCCCTCGACCCGTTCCATGACGAAGAAGGTCGTCCCGGTGACCTCGCACCGCTCGGTGTCGTCGACGACGTCCACGGTGGCGGGCACCGGGACGTCGCTGGTGCCCAGGGCGGAGATCACCCGGTGCTCGCGGCGCATGTCGTGCGCGCTCGAGAGCACGTGGCCCAGCGGTGGTCGGCGCAGCACGAGGGGCAGCGCGGCACCGTCGATCCGGTACGTCAGGTTGCTCCGTCCGCCGGCGATGACCTCGGCGGTCAAGGGGCTCTCGGGGCCGGACGCCAGCTCGGGGTGCTCGCGTGCCAGCCAGGTGCTCAGGCCGGTACGGTCCAGGCCGGGCACGTCGGTCATCGATGACCTCGCCTTCCTGCTCAGGCCCGACGTCGGTGCCGGGTGCGAGGAGCATACCGCGCGGTCGGTATGTGAGCGAACCGGGCGCCGGTCGCCCGACGTCGCCACCGTGCTCGAGCCTCTCGAGGAGGCCGCCGCCACCCCGACGGCGTGGCCGCGCTTCGTGGACGACTGCGACGCCGTCGTGGCGGAGGCTGCGCGGCGGGGGCGGGACCGGGGTGACGGTGCTCTGGTTCCGGAGCGACGAGGGGCCTGAGGGCTTCTACCGGCGGATGGGATTCGAGCCCGCCGGCGAGCTCTTCGGCCAGGCGCTGGGCGTCAAGGAGGTCCCTGTCGCGGTCGGGGACGCCTAGGAGAGCAGCTGCTGCTCGACGGCGGAGCGGACCCCGTCGGGGACGGGGACGGGGCGTTCGGTGGTCGCGTCGACGAACACGTGGGTGAACCGGCCGACGGCTACGGGCTTCTCGTCGCCCGCGAGCAGGATGGGCAGGTCCCAGGTCACGCTCGTCGTCCCGAGGCGTTCGACACCGATCGCGACCTCCAGGTCGGCCGGGTAGGCCACCGGCGCGGTGAACTCGCACGACGACGCGACGCAGTACCCGCGGACGACCCCGGCGGGGTCGAGGCCCGCCTCGCGGATCATCCACGTGTTCACCGCGGTGTCCATGGCCTGGTAGTAGACCGTGTTGTTGACGTGGCCGTACTGGTCGTTGTCGTTCCAGCGCAGGGCGAAGGGGTGGTGGACGCGGGGCATCGGGTCTCCTGTGTGTGGTCTCGGTTGTTCGGTCAGGCCACGCGCAGCAGGTGGCGGAAGGCCGAGCGTGCGGCGTCCGGGCTCGGGGGCTCGCCCGTGATGAGGTCGGCGTACGTGAACGACTCCGACACGCGCACGCACAGGTAGGCGAGAGCGTGCGGGTCGATCGCGCCGTCGAACGGCTGGTCACCCAGGTGGGTGCGGATCAGCCACTCGGTCGTGGCGAGGTAGCGCTGCTGGATGGGGCTCGCCTTGGTGGTGAGCAGCCGCAGCGCGCGGGCGGGCTCGCGGGTCAGGAAGACGCGGAAGTAGTGCGCCTCGATCAGGTCCGTCGCGAACCGGGAGAGCAGCGCGGCCACGTGCTCGGCGCCGCCGGCGTCGTGGGCGGCGCGCTCGGCCTGGAGCAGCGTCGGGACGGCGAGGGACCACAGCACCTCGGTGAGCAGGGCGTCGCGGTTGCCCACCCAGCGGAACACCGAGGTCCGGTCGACGCCCAGGTCTGCCGCGAGGCCGCCCATGTCGATGCGCTGACCTGAGACGAACGTCTCACGCGCACGCTCGAACGTGCGCAGGGCGTCGCCGTGCACGCTGGGCTCGAGGCGCGCGGAGAGCCTGGTCGGTGCGGCCTGCAGGCCCACGGAGGCGATCTGCGCGGTCGTCGTCAGCATGCGGGCAGCCTAGCGCCGCCGACCGAGGTGCGTGCAACATCTGGCAGAATGATGCACACTGACGCCACAGATCGACGTTGATCGGAGCAGAGATGACCCTCACCACCCCGGCAGCCCCTGCCGGCCTCACCGTGCCGGGCGTCCTGGACGCGGACTTCTACGGCTTCCAGGACCTCCTGACACCCGTCGAGCAGGAGGCCGTGGGCCGCGTCCGCGACTTCATGGAGAGCCAGGTGCGGCCTCTCGCGGACGACTACTGGGAGCGCGCGGAGTGCCCGGTGCACCTCTTCAAGCCGTTCGCGGAGCTCGGCTCCGTCGGCGCTGCCTGGCCGGAGACGGCCCAGTTCGAGAACTCCGCCGTCTTCCGGGGCTGGGTCGGCATGGAGCTCGCTCGTGTCGACTCCTCCTTCTGCACCTTCATCGGTGTCTCCAGCGGCCTGGCGATGAGCTCGATCGGTCTGGGCGGTTCGCCGGAGCAGCGCGAGCAGTGGCTCCCGCCGATGGCGCGCGGGGACCTCATCGGCGCCTTCGGGCTCACGGAGCCGCTGTCCGGCTCGGACACCGCCCGGGGGCTGCGCACCACCGCGACCCGCCACGGCGACACCTGGGTGCTGAACGGCTCCAAGCGCTGGATCGGCAACGCCACGTTCGCCGACGTCGTCGTCGTCTGGGCCAAGGACACGGCCGACGACCAGGTCAAGGGCTTCATCGTGCGCAAGGGCACGCCCGGTTTCACCGCCACGAAGATCGAGCGCAAGCAGTCGCTGCGCATCGTGCAGAACGCGGACATCACGCTCGACGGCGTGGAGGTCGCCGAGTCGGACCGCCTGCAGGGGATCGACAGCTTCAAGGACCTCGCCAACGTGCTGCGTGTGACGCGCGACGGCGTCTCCTGGCAGGCGCTGGGCACCATGATCGGCGCCTACGAGGCCGCCGTGCGGTACACCAAGGAGCGCGAGCAGTTCGGCAACCCGATCGCCTCGTACCAGCTCGTCCAGGACAAGCTCGCCACGGCGCTGGGCAACATCACGGCGAGCCTCGGCATGTGCGTGCGCCTTGCGCAGATGCAGGACGAGGGCACCCAGCGCGACCAGCACGCCGCGCTGGCCAAGGCGTTCGTCACCACGCGCATGCGCGAGACCGTCGCCCTGTCCCGCGAGGTCTGCGGCGGCAACGGCATCACCCTCGACACCGGCGTGGTGCGCTACTTCGCCGACGCGGAGGCCGTCTACACCTTCGAGGGCACCCGGGACATGAACCACCTCATCGTGGGCCGCTCGATCACCGGCCACGCGGCCTTCGTCTGAGAAAGGATCCACATCATGACCGAGGCCTACATCGTGGCCACTGCCCGTTCGCCGATCGGACGGGCCTACAAGGGGTCGCTGCGTGAGATGCGCGCCGACGATCTCGCCACACAGATGGTCCGCGCGGCACTCGACAAGGTGCCGTCGCTCGACCCGACGCGTATCGACGACCTCATCCTCGGCTGCGGGCTGCCGGGCGGCGAGCAGGGCATGAACATGGGCCGCATCGTCGCCGTGCTGTCCGGGCTCGACGGGGTGCCCGGCACCACCGTGACCCGCTACTGCTCGTCCAGCGTGCAGTCCACCCGCATGGCGTTCCACGCCATCAAGGCGGGCGAGGGCGACGTGTTCGTCTCCGCCGGCGCCGAGTCCGTCAGCCGAATGGTCAAGGGCTCCAGCGACTACATCGAGGGCCAGGACCTGGAGAACCCGCGCTTCGCCGGGGCCACCGAGCGCACGGCCAAGCGTGCCGTCGGGGAGGTGCCGGTCTGGACGGACCCGCGCGCCGATGGCGAGCTGCCCGACGCCTACATCGCCATGGGGCAGACGGCGGAGAACCTGGCTTCCGTGCACGGCATCAGCCGCGCCGAGCAGGACGCCTTCGCGGCCCGTTCCCAGCAGCGTGCCGAGCAGGCGATCGCGGACGGCTTCTGGTCGCGCGAGATCACCCCGGTGACCCTGCCGGACGGCAGCGTCGTCGCCGCCGACGACGGCCCGCGGCCCGGGACCACCGTGGAGAAGCTGGCAGGGCTGGACCCGGTGTTCCGTCCCGACGGCACCGTGACGGCAGGCAACGCCTGCCCGCTCAACGACGGCGCCGCGGCGCTCGTCATCGTCTCGGGGCGCGTCGTCGAGGAGCTCGGCCTGCAGCCGATCGCCCGGATCGTGTCCACGGGCGTGACCGGGCTGTCCCCGGAGATCATGGGGCTCGGTCCGGTCGAGGCGAGCCGTCAGGCGCTCGCGCGGGCCGGGCTCGGCATCGACGACATGGACCTCGTCGAGATCAACGAGGCGTTCGCCGCGCAGGTCATCCCGTCGGCCCGCGAGCTCGGCATCGACGAGGCCAAGCTCAACGTGCACGGCGGGGCCATCGCCGTCGGGCACCCGTTCGGCATGACCGGTGCTCGCATCACCACCACGCTCCTGAACGGTCTGGAAGCGACCGGCGGCCGCTACGGGCTGGAGACCATGTGCGTCGGTGGGGGACAGGGCATGGCGATGGTGCTCGAACGCGTCTGAGGCGGGTATCGCGATCGCTGGCACGGGCTGGACGTCGTGCCGATCACCGGCCCTCGAGTTCCCGCGTCCGCGCTCTGAGCACGTCAAGTTCGCAGCCCGGGGCGTCCGGGTCGAAGCCGTGCTCGATCAGCCAGCGCGACGCCAGCAGGCTACGCAGCGACCACCAGGCGCGGATCGCGCCCCGGTCCGCGCCGTCGCCGTAGCCGGCGAGCAGGTCGTCCACGCGTTCCTCGTGCCCGAGCGTGAGGGTGGCGAGGTCGAACATGGCGTCGCCGGGCGCCGCCTCGGACCAGTCGATGACGCCGGTGACCTCGTCGTCGTCGACGAACACGTGGGAGATCTGCAGGTCGCCGTGGACGAACACCGGTTCCCACGGCCGCAGCGCGGCCTCGGCGATCTCGCGGTTGCGCCGGATCGTCTCGGCGGGCAGGACGGCGTGGGCGAGCAACCACGCGCACTCCCGGTCGAGATCCGCCGCCACGTCGTCGGGCTGACGGCCCGGCCACGGTGGCAACGGCGCGTCGTGCAGCCTCCGGACGGCGGCGCCTGCCGCGGCCCACGCCGCAGGTGACGCCGTGGACGGTTCACCGAGAGCACCGAGCGCGGTGCCGGGCACGGCGGCGATCGCCAGCACGGGCCTTTGGTACCAGAGGACCGCCGGGGTCGGGACCGGTGCCATCGCCATGGCCCGCATCTCGACCTCGGCGTGCGCCGGGTCGCCGTCGACCTTGAGGAACGTCTTGCCGACGCGCAGGGTCGCGCGCTGGTTGTGGGCGACGACGACCTCGACCGCTTCCATTCCGCCATCCTGACGAGAACGACCGCCGATGTCGCCGGATTTACGCTCGCCTCAGAGCCAGTCCCCGTCGCGCATGAGGGTCCGCCCAGTCATCTCGTCCACCTCGCGCCACGCCTGGATCCGTAGCGGTCGCAGGACGAGGTAGACGTAGCCGTCCGGGTCCCTGCGGGGGTCCCAGTCCGCCTGGGCGGCATATCCCTCGGCGAGTTCCGCCGGCGCGTCCGCCACCGGCACGGCCTGATCGAGCACGGCGTCGACGAGCACCACGTCGCGGGTCTCGCCCAGAGCGAGCCGGGTCGTGGCGGTGGCGGCGATGCTGCGCGCCGTGCGGGACGATCCTGGCAGGGCCAGGACCACCTGTCCGTCCAGCCAGACCAGCGACAGCGGGACCATGTATGGGTGTACCGCGCCGTCGTCGTCTGACGACGCCGTGGCGACCCAGGCGTCGCGGGCCGGGCTCCGCAGCATGGCCAGGGTGTCGACGAGGCGCTGTTCACGGGTGCGGGGGGCCGGCTGTGGGAGGTGTGGCATGGGGGGGGTCATCCTACCCGACCCGATCCGGGTCGGGCAGGACGGACTCTCACGCCTCCGGGACGTACAGCGCCAGCGTCTGCGCGATGAGCGCGGGCTTCTCGGCGCCCTCGAGCTCGATCGTGACGGTGGAGGCCAGCCGGATGCCCTGCCCGGCGGGTTCAGCGCCGGTGATCTCGACGGTCGCTCGCACGCGCCCGCCGGCCGGCACCGGGGTGAGGAAGCGGACCTTGTCGAGGCCGTAGTTCACGGCCATCGCGGTCTGTCCGACCTCGACGAGCTCGCCGGTGAGCTTCGGCAGCAGCGACAGGGTGAGGTATCCGTGGGCGATGGTGCCGCCGAACGGCCCGGCGGCGGCGCGCTCGGCGTCCAGGTGGATCCACTGGTGGTCCTCGGTAGCGTCCGCGAACGCGGTGATGCGGGGCTGCTCGACGGCGAACCACTCGCCGGTGGCCTTCTGGCCGACGGCGTCGGCGAGCGCGGCGGGGTTCTCGATCTGGATGACGTCGCTCATGCTCGCGGACCTCCCGCCACGTACAGCACCTGGCCGCTGGTGAAGGAGGCCTCCTCGGAGCAGAAGAACGACGCCGCGGCGGCGATGTCCTCGGGCTGCCCGACGCGTCCCACGGGCACCTCCTTGGCCATGTGCGCCAGGAAGTCCTCCAGGGGCACGCCGACCCGCTCGGCGGTCTCGGCGATCATGTCGGTGGCGATGACGCCGGGCGCGATGGCGTTGGCGGTGACACCGAACTTGCCGAGCTCGATCGCCAACGTCTTGGTGAAGCCCTGCATGCCGGCCTTGGCGGCGGCGTAGTTGGCCTGGCCGCGGTTGCCGAGCGCGGAGGTGCTGGACAGGTTGACGATCCGGCCCCAGCCGGCGTCGATCATGTGCTTCTGCACGGCGCGTGTCACGAGGAACGCGCCACGCAGATGGACCCCGAGCACGGCGTCCCAGTCGTCGGTGGACATCTTGAACAGCAGGTTGTCGCGCAGGATGCCCGCGTTGTTGACCAGGACGGTCGGCGCGCCGAGCTCGGCGACCACGCGCTCGACGGCGGCGGTGACGGACTCCTCGTCGGCGACGTCGACGCCGACGCCGATCGCGCGGTGACCGTCCGCGGTGAGCTTCGCGGCGGTCTCGGCGGCGACGTCCTCGAGCAGGTCGAGCACGGCCACGGCGTAGCCGTCGGAGGCGAGTCGGGCCGCGGTGGCGGCGCCGATGCCGCGGGCGCCGCCGGTGACGATCGCGACGCGTGCGGTGGGGGAGGTCATGCGGTCTTCCTCTCGTCGAAGGTGATCAGCTGGCGCAGCTCCTCGCCGGCGGCGAGGCGGTCCAGCGCGCGGGGCAGCTCGTCGAGCCCGATGCGGGCCGAGACGAGTCGTTCCAGCGGCAGTCGTCCTGCTCGCCAGAGTTCCACGTAGCGGGGGATGTCGCGGCTCGGGACGGCCGAGCCGAGGTAGGAGCCGACGACGGTGCGCGCCTCGGCGGTCAGGCTCAGCGGGGAGATGCTGGCGCGTTGGTCCGGGCCGGGCAGACCGACGGTGACGGTCGTGCCGCCGGGGGCGGTCAGGGCGTAGGCGGTCTCGAAGGCGCGGGGGTTCCCGGCGGCCTCCACCACGACGGGGGCACGGAGACCTTCGTCGAGAGCCTCGGCGGGGGTGAGGGCGCGGGCGCCCAGCTCACGGGCGAGGTCGAGCTTGGCGGGCACGGTGTCGACGCCGACCACCTCGTGCCCGAGCGCCCGGGCGACCAGCAGTGCGGCCATGCCGACACCACCGAGCCCGACGACGGCGACGGTCGCGCCCGCGGCCGGTCGGCCCGCGTTGAGCACGGCGCCGCCGCCGGTGAGCACCGCGCAACCGAGCAGCGCGGCGACGTCGGCGGGGACGTCGTCGGGCACGGGGACCACGGACGTGGCCGACACGACGGCGTGGGTGGCGAACGCGCTCACACCGAGGTGGTGGTGCACGTCGGCGCCGTCGCGGTGCAGGCGGCGCACGCCGCCGACGAGCTCGCCGGCCGCGTTGGCGGCGGAGCCCACGGAGCAGGGCAGCCGGCCGTCGGTGGCGCACTCCGCGCACTCCCCGCAGCGGGGCAGGAAGGTCATGACGACGCGGGTGCCGACGGCGATCCCGGTGCTGTCGAGCCCGGTGCCAACGCCGTCGCCCGCGGCCTCGACGATCCCGGCGGCCTCGTGGCCGAGCAGCATCGGCGTGGGGCGCACCCGGTTGCCGTCGACGACGGACAGGTCCGAGTGGCACAGGCCGGCCGCCTCGATGCGGACGGCGATCTCGCCGGGTCCGGGCGGGTCGAGCTCGAGCGGCCCGACGGTGAGCGGGCGCGACTCGGCCCAAGGTGCGGGTGCTCCGCAGCGTTCCAGCACGGCGCCGATGATCTGCACGGTACGACCTCCTCGTCGTCGGGTGTCCGGGAACGGGCACTCCTCACAGCATACCGACCGCGCGGTATGGAGAAAACCTGGACGCCGTCGCAGGTGTGTGACGACCACGAGTCGCCGCACCTGGGCGCTCGCGTCGCTGGGTGGGTTGCGTGCTTGTTCGCCAGATCGCAGCGTGCATGTTCGGTAGAACGGTGCGTGTTTGACCAGTAGAATACTACGCATCTGTCCAATAGGGTCTGTATAGCCTGGTCAGGAGGCATCGATGGCATACCTTCCCCGCGTGGTCGACGACACCCTGCGAGAGATGCTCGGGGGTACTCGTGCGATCGCGATCGAGGGCCCTCGTGCCGTCGGGAAGACAGCCAGCGCGGCGCGGGTTGCGGCGAGTGTCGTGGGCCTCGACGATCCGGACACGCGCATGATCGTCTCGGCGGATCGGCGCCGCTATCTGGCCGGGCTCGATTCTCCGGTCCTCGTCGACGAGTGGCAGCGCGATCCGCCCGTCTGGGATGCCGTGCGCCGGATCGTCGATGACGACCCGCAGCCTGGGAGGTTCGTCCTCACCGGGAGCGCGAATCCGCGCGATACCCACATCCACTCCGGGGCGGGGCGGTTCATCCGCTTGCGGATGCGGCCGTTGTCGTTCGCGGAACGGCACCCGGGCATGGCCACGGTCTCGCTCCGCGACATCTGGGAGGGTGGCGACGAGATCTCCGGCAGGTCTGACGTGACATTGGCGGACTATGCCCGGGAGATCGTCGACTCGGGTTTTCCCGGCATCAGGGCAGAACCACCGACGGTTCGCCGCAGGGCCGTCGCTGACTACGTGTCCCACGCGCTGGAGCACGAGGTTCCTGAGCTCGGAGGGGTTCGCCGCCGTCCGAGGTCTCTCCATGAGTGGCTCCGCGCCTACGCGGCCGCGACATCGACGACCGCTACCTTCGAGGCCATCGCGGCCGCGGTCGACCGCGCTCAGCCACCCAGCCGGACGACGATCAATGACTTCCGTGACGTCCTCCAGCGGCTGTGGCTCCTCGATGAGGTGCCTGCCTGGAATCCCGGAACCATCCGTCTGAACCGCTTGGGTCGCGTGCCGAAGCATCACCTGGCCGATCCGGCTCTGGCGGCTGCCCTGTTGCAGTTGAGCGCAGGCCGGCTGATCGAGGGACGCTCTCTCGGAGGGGCGCAGGACTCGCTCAGGGACGGTCCTCTCTTCAGCACCTTCTTCGAGTCGTTGGTCGTCCAGAGCATCCGCACCTACGCCGCTGCACTTGAGCTCGAGGTCTCCCATCTGCGGATGCATCGCGGTGAGCGGGAGATCGATCTCGTCCTTCATGCGGGCGACGGACGTGCGATCGCCATCGAGGTCAAGCTCGGCCAGGCGGCCGACGATCACGACGTCCGCCACCTCAACTGGTTGTTCGAGCAGATGGGCGAGGACCTCGTCGCTCGCATCGTCGTCACGACCGGGCCCGCGGCGTATCGGCGAGGCGACGGTGTGGCCGTCGTCCCGTTGAGCCTGCTCGGGCCGTGACTGTGCCCCGAGTGGCGTGGCGTCGGCGTCCTCCCGACCAGGGCCAAGGCGCGTCACGGTGTGGGCCGGCGTAGCCGCTGTCGGCGGCTCCGCCTACCCTGATCGCCGTGACGATCCTGGGCGACACGCTGACCATGCGCCGGCTGTCCGGCACCGGAGCGTGGACGCTGCTGCGCGGCGACAACGCGCCGGTGGCGCTCGCCGTCCTGGGCGGTCACCTGGGGGACCAGCGGCGTCGGATGCCCGCTCCGGAACTGTTCGAGGCGGTGGACGCGGACCTGGCGGAGCTGCGCAACCACGGCTTCCAGGTACCGCGCACGGGCGCCCAGTACTGCCGCGACTGGCTCACGGCCGGGTACCTGGTCCGCCGTCCGGGCGAGGCCCGCGAGGAGCTGTTCGAGCTGAGTGAGGCGGCGCTGACCGCGGTGCGCTTCGTCGAGCAGCTCGCCGCGCCCCGGGCGAGTGCCACCGAGTCGCGCCTGGCGACGATCGTCGAGCGGTTGCACCGCCTGGCGGTGGACACCGACCCGGACACCACACGCCGCATCGCCGCCTTGCAGCGCGAGCGGGACCGCATCGACGCGCAGATCGCAGGGTTGCTGGCGGGGCAGGACGACACCTTGCCCGAGGACCGCGCGGCCGAGGCGGCCGCGGACATCCTCGCCCTGACGGCGGAGATCCCCGAGGACTTCGCGCGCGTGCGCGGCGCACTGGAGCACCTCAACCGGGACGTGCGCACCAAGCTCGTCGAGGAACCGAGCTCGCGCGGTGCGGTGCTTGACGACGTCTTCCGTGGCGTCGACCTGCTGGCCGAGTCCGATGCCGGACGCACCTTCACCGCGTTCTACGCCCTTGTGCTCGACGCCGAACGCACCGCCGCGTTCGAGGCCGACGTCGAGGATGTGGTCACCAGGCCGTTCGCGCGCCGCCTGGATGCGAGTCAGCGAGACCAGCTGCGCCGGCTGCTGCCCGCCCTGCAGGACGCGGGCGGCGAGATCCACCAGGTGATGACGTCCTTCAGCCGGAGCCTGCGCCGGTTCGTGCAGTCCGAGGAGCTCGCCGAGGACCGCCGCGTGCACCGGCTCGTCCGAGAGACCGTGGCGATGGCGCACCGGTTGTCGGGCGACGTCGCCCCGTACCGGAAGCTCGACGTCGAGCTCGACCTGACCGCGGTGAGCGTCTCGCGGCTGGCCGGGATGCGGCTGCACAACCCGGCCGACTCCGAGACCGTCGAAGTCGTGACCAGCGCTGAACCACAAGAGGCCGACCTGGCCGCGCTGCGCGCCGCCGTGCGGGCGTCGGAGATCGACCTGGCCGAGCTCACGGGCAACGTCAACGACGTCCTTGCCGTGCGTGGTCCGTCCACCATCGCCGAGGTCCTCGCCGACCGGCCCGCCACGCAGGGCGTGGCCTCCGTCGTCGGGCTGCTGGTGCTTGCCGAGCAGCACGGCACCCGCACCGGTGAGTACCGCACCGAGCGCGTCACCTGGGAGCCGGTGAGCCCGGGCCCCCGGCGTGGCGCCCACCTTCCGCAGTACCTGTTCGAGGAGCCGCTCACATGACCGAACTCGACACCACTCTCGCGGCGCCGGGGGCGTACGACGGCGCCGGCCCGCCCGCCGTCGAGCCCCTGTGGGACGGCGACCCGGGCACCCTGCGCGAGGACTCGCGCCGCGCGCTGACCGCGCTCGTCAAGGGACCGTACGTCTCCGCGGAGCGGCACTCGGCGATCTGGCGCGCGCTCGTGGCTGACACGCCGGCGATCCGCTCGCGCCTGGCCGACCTGTTCCTCGACCTGGTCGTGGACCCCGCGCTCGGGGTGGCGTTCGTGCGTGGGGCACAGACCGATGCGGGGACGGCACCCCAGGTGGTGCGCACGCTGCCGTTGACCTTCATCGACACGGTGCTGCTGCTGCACCTGCGTGGCGAGCTCGTCCGGTCTGGTGGTGCTGGCCGGGTCATCGTCGGTCGTGACGAGGTGTTCGAGCACCTGCACGCCTACCGCGCCGCGGCATCCACCGACGAGGCCGGGTTCGCGAAACGGATCAACGCCTCATGGACCAAGCTGGAAAAGCAGAACATCCTGCTGGCCACCTCCACCACGGGCCGCTACGAGGTCTCCCCGGTTCTGCGGCTCATCTTCGGGCCGGAGGAGATCGCGGCGGTCCGCGCCGAGTACAGCCGACTGCTGGACGACGACGCGGAGGGCCGGCCGTGAGCGAGACGACCACTGCCCCTGCGGTCGACGCGGCCCTGACGCCCACGCCCCACCCGGGCCAGTGGCGCCTGGAACGGGTCGAGCTGGTCAACTGGGGCACCTTCCACGGGCATCACCGCATCGACGTGGCTCGCCAGGGCTTCCTGCTGACCGGAGCGTCCGGGTCGGGCAAGTCCTCGCTGGTCGACGCCATCACGGCGGTGCTGACCCCGCGGGGCAAGACCCGCTTCAACGCCGCCGCGGCGGACGCCACCACCAGGGCCGGGGACCGCACCGTGCTGTCGTACGTGCGGGGCGCCTGGCGCCGCGGCACCGACGCCGACACCGGGGAGATCGCCACGCAGTACCTGAGACCCGGCGCCACCTGGAGCGCGATCGCGCTGCGCTACGGCGACGGGACGCACGACGCCGACGGCGCACCGCGGACGGCCACGTTGATCAAGCTGTTCCATGTCAAGCGCGGCGCCAACAGCCTCGGGGACGTCCAGGACGTGCACGTGCTCAGCCCGGAACCGGTGGACGTGCTGGACGTGGCGGACCTGGTCTCGTCCGGCCTGGACGTGCGGGGCCTCAAGAAGCGTCTGCCCGGTGCGCACGTCGACGCTGAGCACTCCCGGTTCGTCGCCCGGTACTCGCGGCTGTTCGGCATCAGCGGCGACCGCGCCGTCCTGCTGCTGCACAAGACGCAGTCCGCGAAGAACCTCGGCAGCCTGGACGACCTGTTCCGCACGTTCATGCTGGACGAGCCCGCGACGTTCGCCACCCGCGACCGCGCCGTCGAACAGTTCACCGACCTGTCGCGGGCTCACCAGGCCGTGGTCGAGGCGCGCGAGCAGATCGCCGTGCTGGATCGGCTGCCGGATGCTTCGACGTCCTACGACGACGCCGGTGCGGCCCAGCGCGACGCCGACGAGCTGGCCGCCGCGCTGGAGGACTTCACCCAGACCTGGAAGCTGGACCTGGCCCGGCAGGCTGCCGACACCGCCGCGGACGACGTCGCCCGGGCGACGATCGCCCGCGACGCCGCCCGCGCTGGGCGCGAACAGGCGGACCTGCGGCGTCGGGAGGCTCAGGGCACGGTGGACGATCGTGGTGGTGCCGAGCTGTCGGCACTGACGACTCGCATCGAGGCGCAGGAACTGTCGCTACAGGTCGTCACCCGCGGGCGGGACCGGCTGGCGCGCGACCTGGACCGGGTCGGCATCGCGGCCCCGACGTCGGCCGAGGACCTGCACGAGCTGCAGCGAGCCGCCCAACGGGAGGCCGCCGACGCCGACGCCGCCGACGCCGAGCACCAGGCCCGCGCCGAGGAGCTGTGGACGGCGCGGACGACGGCGGCCGGCGAGCTGCACCGGATCGAACGGGAGATCCAGGCGCTGCGCGGCAACCGCTCCAACATGGGCCACGACCTGACCACGGCCCGTCAGCTGATCTGCCGCGCCACCGGACTGCCCGCATCCGCCCTGCCGTTCGCGGCCGAGCTGCTCCAGGTGCGCCCCGAGCACTCGGACTGGACCGGAGCGATCGAGCGCGTCCTGCGCCCACTCGCCACCGTGCTCCTCGTGCCCGCCGCGCACCTGCCCGCCGTGCGCGCCGCGGTCGACGCCACCCACCTCGGGACGCGCCTGCGCTACGAGGCGGTCCCGGCCGCCGTCGAGCCGCCCAGGCGACCGTCCGGGGACGACTCACTGGTCTACCGCGTCCAGGTCGCGGACTCCCCGATGCAGGCGTGGCTGCACCGGGAGCTGGCCCGGCGCTTCGACTACGCCTGCGTGGAGGGTCCGGACGAGCTGGCCGAGCACGAACGCGCCGTCACTCGTACCGGGCAGGTGCGGCGGGGTCGTGGCTCCTTCGAGAAGGACGACCGGTTCGCCGTCCACGACCGCTCGCGCTGGTTGCTCGGCTTCGACAACGCCGACAAGGTCGACCACTACCTGGAGCTGCTGCGCGCGGCGAAGGAACAGGTCGGTCAGGCCGACGTAGCGCTCGGTGAGCTGGGCCGCGCCCAGGAGTCCGTCAAGGCGCGACGCCGAGTCCTGGCCGAACTCGACGACGTCGCCTGGTCGTCCCTCGACGTCGATGCCGCGCAAACCGAGCTGACGGCGGCACGGGAGGCACGCGCGGCGCTGCTGGCCGCGCAGGGCGATCTACGCTCCGCCCAGCACCTGCTGAACCTTGCCGTCGAGACTGCGGGTCAGGCGCTCGCAGTCGAGCAGTCCGCCGCGCAGAACCTGGCCGCCGCGCAGGCCGGGCTCGACCACCTCACGGCAGCGATCCGCGAGATGGAAGCCGTCGACCACCACGAGGTGCCGCCGTCGGTCCACGCCCGGCTGGAGGCCGTCTTCTACGAGCACCAGAGCACGCGACGGGTGACGCACGCCTCGATCGACGCCGTGTCGCGGCGGGTCAGCCAGGAGCTGTCCCGGCGCTCCGCGGAGGCGACCCGGGCCCGTGCGGCGGCCGAGGTCGCGATCGGGCAGATCGCCGGGGACTTCGCGCGGCGTTGGCCCGCCCTGACCGGAGACCTCACGGCGACCGTCGAGGATCGCGGCGGGTTCCTCGAGCTGCTCGGGACGTTGCGTGCGGACCGGCTGCCGGACTTCGAGCACCGCTTCTTCGACATGCTGCGCCAGCAGTCGCAGCAGAACATCGGCCTGCTCGCCAACGAGATCCGCCGTGCCCCTGCCGAGATCAAGCGTCGTGTCGAACCGATCAACTCCTCGCTGATGCGCAGCGAGTTCGCCCCCGGCTCCTACCTGCAGATCTCCGTGGAGGACGCCAAACCCGCTGCGGTGCAGGAGTTCCTGCGCGATCTGGCGACGATCGCGTCCGGGGCGCTGGGGGAGGACGAGGACCGGGCCGAGGCCGAGCGCCGGTTCGAGGTGCTCGCCCGGGTCATGCACAGGCTCGGGTCGTCGGAGTCCGCGGACCGGACCTGGCAGACCCTGTGTCTCGACACGCGGCGGCACGTGCGGTTCACCGGGGTGCAGGTCGACGCCGAGGGTACGCAGCTCGACGTCTACGACTCCGGAGCCGGCCGGTCGGGCGGGCAGAAGCAGAAGCTCGTCGTGTTCTGCCTCGCCGCCGCGCTGCGCTACCAGCTCGCCCGCGACGCCGAATCGGTCCCGTCGTTCGGGTCGGTGGTCATGGACGAAGCGTTCGACAAGGCCGACGCGGCCTTCACCCGCATGGCGCTCGACATCTTCCGCGAGTTCGGCTTCCACATGATTCTGGCCACCCCGCTCAAGCTGCTGCAGACGCTGGAGGAGTACGTCGGCGGCATCGCCGTCGTCCAGTGTGCCGATTCACGTGAGTCCAGCGTGTCCGCGGTGGCGTTCGACGACGTACCCCCGTCGTCGTGACGGGCAGGGCCGACCCCGGCGCCGCGCGGCGGGCGGCCGCCAAGGTCTACGACAGGCGGTTCGCCGCATGGGCCGTGGTCGACGTCGACGCGGAGTGCGGCGTCGATGCGGGCGTCGTGCCCGAGTCCGGCGGCGAACCAGCATCCGAATGGCTCATCGACCGCCCGTTGCACCCGCCGTCGGAGCGCGCGGCGCTCGCCGACACGACCGGCACCGCTTCCTGGATCGCCGCGTGGCGTGAGGCCGACCCGGGCAGCGATGCCGACGCGCACGGTCGTGCTGACGGTCACGTCGTGTGGGCGTCGCGACGCTGGGCCAGCCTGGGCACCCAGACCGTGCCCGACCGGCTGCGTCTCGGTACGCCAGGTGCCGTCGCCCGGTTCGCCGGGCGCTCGAGGCACTGGAAGCGGGCCGTTGCGTGCGCTTCGGCGCTGCTCGGGCTGCTGCGGGCGGCCGCGGACAAGGATGCACCGAACCGGGATGCCGCCCGTGACGCCGTCCGGCGCGTACTCGGCATGGTCGTCGACCTCGACCCGGCCGACACAGAGCGCCTGGTCGGCGTCCTCGGCTGGGTGCTGGAGCACGAGACGGCCGGGCTGTTCGTCCGCCAGGTGCCGGTGCGCGGCGTCGACACCAAGTGGCTGGAGCGCCATCGCCGCATCGTCGACCCGCTGTATGCCGCGGCGACCGGGCGCGCCGGGCTCGACCTGGCGCAGCGACCGGTGCAGCTGCGGGTTCGGTTTCTCGACCCGGCACTCGCGCCGAGCGGTCTGCGCGACGTCACCGCTCCCGTGGCCGAGCTGGCCGGTCTCGCCGTCGCACCGCGCGTCGTTGTCGTGGTGGAGAACCTGGAGTCCCTGCTGGCCCTGCCGGACCGCGCGGGCGTGGTCGCCGTGCACGGCCAGGGGTATGCGGCCCGTCACCTGCATCGCACCGGCTGGGTGGCGGCGGCCGACATCGTCTACTGGGGTGACATCGACACCGATGGGTTGAAGATCCTGTCGGCCGTGCGGAGCCACCTGCCGCAGGCACGGTCGATCCTCATGGACCGGACCACCTTGACAGAGCACCTCGATCTTGCTGTTCCCGAGCCTCGGCCCCGTCGGGCGGTCCCTGAGCATCTGACCGATATCGAAGCGGATGCCTTCGCGGCGCTGGCAGAGCTGGGTGACGTCCGCCTGGAGCAGGAACGCATCCCGTGGGGCACGGCGGTGGCGGCCCTGGACGCCGCACTCAGGTCGAAGGACGCCGGCAGTCACCCGATCATGTAGGCGATGCCGTCGCCACGGTCTGCGGCCTGGGCGACGAACGTCTGAGCCTGACCCAGGAAGTTCTTGAGGTCGGTGCGACGGTATCGAAGGTGCCCTTCGGGCTCGTCGTCGGAGGAAGCGTACTGGTCGATGTCGCGGTCGGTGATCGTCGCAAGGTCTTGAGACGCGGTGCGGACCCCGGCGGGTTCGATGGTGCGCAGCCAGGGGATCGACCCCATCGGGACGTGGGTCATGTGCCCCTCGAAGAGACGGAAGGACGGACGCGCGGGCCGTCCGCGCCGCGGGCCGGTGAGGTCCTGGAACTCCGGCCAGGCCTTGTCGAGGTACAGCAGGTTCGGGCTGGCCTCAGGGTCGCCCAGTCGGCTCCATGCGGCGAAGAACGGATCATCAGGCAGCGAGAGGCGTGGTTCGTGGACGACGATCTCGGCATCGTCGGCGGGCCATGCGGACGCGTAGTAGCGGATTCCCATGCCTGCGACCATGGCCGGGAGGGATCTGTCGCCGCTACCCCCGGATCAGATCTGTGGAAGACGTGCCGCGGCCCGCATCACCTGAAGGGCTTGGCGCCCTGCCGGTGAAGTGTCGATCCTGGAAAGGGTGAGTGCGTCGACGCGCACCTACGGGGTGAGGGTGGCCAGATCGATCTCGACGTCGAACGGCAACGGCGTGCGCAGGGAGCCGCGGGCGACCTGTGTGCGTGTGTAGGCGCCGGTCGTGGCGTCCAGCTCGTAGACGGACACGACCGGTGCGCCGTCCTCGTCGTCGACGAGCCACATGCTGCGGATGCCGGCGGCCGCGTACTTGAGCGGCTTCATGTGCCGGTCACGTTCGGCGGACTCGGGGGAGACGACCTCGACGACCAGCTCGACCGTCTCGGCCGGGATCCAGGTCTGGTCGCCCTTGTACGGTGAGGTCGAGACGATGACGTCCGGCTCGGGGCGGTTGCGCTCGTCCAGCACGACGGTCATCTCGCGATCGACCCGGTAGTTCTCGGGGGCCTGTGCCCGGAGCGCGCTGCGCAGCGCGTCGACGACCTCCATGTGCCAGCGGCGCTGTGGCGACATCGTGAAGATCAGGCTCCCGTCGATCAGCTCGGTGTGGCGGGGCGCGTCGGGAAGGTCGTCGAGGTCGGCCGCGAACCAGCCCTCGGGGCGAGGCGGGATCATCCAGTCGGGCAGCGTGCTCATCGTCGGCCTCCTTCCGCTGGTCGTCTGGAGTCCACGGTACCGGAGCAGCCCTGTCGACGAGCGCCCCGCAGGTCGTCCCGGAGATGCCAGTGCCAAGAGCCTTCACCCAGTTCTGCAAGGTGCCGCGAGCGATGCCGAGATCGGCAGCGATCGCCTTGAAGGTCGCCCCGGGCGTCGACTCGTACAGGTCGACCGCCTGACGGCGGAACTCCTCGGAGTAGTTCCGAGGCGCTGAGCAGCGCGGTTGACACCGGTCGCGCGCGGGCGTGTACTGATCCCAGGTTCGAACAAGTGTTCGAGTCTCTGCCGGACGTCCAGACCGACAGCTCGACCGCCGGGAGGGAGGCCGCATGAGCGTCGTCCCCGAGGTCCGTCCCGAGGCGCGAGAGCACCGGACGGCCCACGACGACCGGCACGCCCGCGCGCTGGCCGCGCTGCGGGCCGCCGAGCACGGCCTCGTCCGCCGCCCGCAGCGGGCCCCGGCATCCGGTACGTCGCCCGGCACGCCGTCGTCCCCGGTGCCCGCCCGTGAGGCCCCGAGCGCTCCTGTCGACCCGTCGCCGACCCGCCCGGTCCACCCCGCGCTCGC
Source organism: Isoptericola maris (assembly GCF_048065335.1). NCBI lineage: Bacteria > Bacillati > Actinomycetota > Actinomycetes > Micrococcales > Promicromonosporaceae > Isoptericola > Isoptericola maris. The sequence goes on from NZ_JBLUNY010000001.1 coordinate 85,285, forward strand.
TCCGCTCCTGCCGGGCGGCGGGCTGCCGAGCGGCGGCGTCCTCACCGTGCAGGGCTCCACCAGCCTGCTGCTCACCCTGCTGGCCACCACCTCGCACGACGGCGCCTGGGTGGCCTTCGTGGGCGCCCCGGCCGTCGGGATGCTCGCCGCGGACGACGCCGGGATCTCGCTCGAGCGCACCGCCGTCGTCCCCGACCCCGGCCCGGACGCCCCTGCGGTGCTCGCCGCGCTGCTCGACGGCATGGACGTGGTCGTCGTCGGCCCGCGCGCCGCCCTGCTGCCCGCCGACCGCCGCCGGCTCGCCGCCCGCACCCGGCAGCGCGGCGCCGTCCTGGTCTCCACGGGGCACTGGCCCGGGGCGCACGTCGTGCTCGACGCCCGGGGCGGGGCCTGGGCAGGCACCGACGCCGGTGCCGGGTGGCTGCGCCGACGCACCCTGTCCGTGCTGCGCACCGGGCGCGGGTCCGCGGCCCGGCCCGTGGAGATCGACGTCGAGGTGCCCGTCTGCGGTGACATCCCGGCCACGTCCGCGCCGACCGCGCCCGCCGCCGGTCGCGAACCCCGGCTGAGGATCGCATGAGCACCCGCACCGCGGTGCTCTGGGTGCCGGACTGGCCCGTCGTGGCCGCACTGGCCGCCGCGGAGCTCGACGCCCACGTGCCGGCCGCCGTCCTCGGCGCCCGCTCGCGCGGCGGCTCGACGGCGGGACGCAGCGTCGTGGCGACCTCCGCCGTCGCGCGCGCCGCCGGGGTGCGCCGCGGGATGCGTCGACGGCAGGCCCAGGGGCGCTGCCCCGACCTGGAGCTGCTCGAGGTCGACGACGCCCGCGACGCCCGCGCCTTCGAACCGGTGGCCCAGGCGGCCGAGACGGTCGTGGCGGGGATCGAGGTCGCCCGCCCCGGACTGCTCCTGCTGCCCGCGGACGGCGCCGCGCGCTACCACGGCTCCGAGCGGGCGCTCGCGGAGACTCTCGAGGCCGCCGTTGCCGCGCGCACCGGTCACGAGTGCCAGGTCGGGGTGGCCGACGGGCTGCTTGCCGCCGTCCTCGCCGCCCGCGCCGACGCCGTCGTGCCGCCGGGGGAGTCCGCGGCCTACCTGGCCGGGCGGCCGGTGGGCGAGCTGGTGCACGCCGTCTGCGAGGCCGGTGCCGTGGCCACCGTGCGCGAGGCGGCGGGGCTGTGGTGGCGGCTCGGGCTGCAGACGCTCGGCGACCTGGCGGCGCTGCCCGCCACGAGCGTGGCCGGCCGGTTCGGGGACCTGGGGACCTGGGCGCACCGGCTGGCCCGCGGCGAGGACGAGCGTCCGCCGGCCCGTCGTCGCATCGAGGAAGACCTTGCCGTCGAGACCGAGCTCGACCCCCCGGCCGACCGGGTGGACGTCGCGGCCTTCGCCGCGCGGCGGCTGGCCACCGAGCTGCACACGCTGCTGACCGACCGCGGGTCGTCCTGCGGACGGCTCCGCATCACCGCGCGCACCACCGAGGGCGAGCTCGAGCGCCTGTGGCGCACCGACGCCGCCGCGACCGGCGGGCTCAGCGCCGCACGGATCACCGACCGGGTGCGCTGGCAGCTCGAGGGCTGGCTCACGGCCTCGGCCCTGCGCCGGACTGGCACCGACGGCACGCCGGAGGTCGCCCCGCTGGTGCACCTGACGCTCGGGGCCGAGGACGTCGCGCCGGCCGGGACGCACCAGCCGCGCCTGTGGGGCGCCGACGCCGGCGAGGACGCCCGCGCCCGCCAGGCGCTGGGGCGCGTGCAAGGGCTGCTGGGCTCCCAGGCCGTGCTCACCGTGCGGCTCCAGGGTGGGCGGGACGCCCGCAGCAGGGTCCAGCTCGTGCCCTTCGGGGAGGAGGCAGCCCTGGAACGTGATCCCGGCCTGCCGTGGCCCGGCGCGCTGCCGAGCCCGGCACCGGCCGTCCTGCTGCCCGACCCGGCGCCCGCCTGCGTGCTCGACGCGACGGGCCGCGCCGTCGTCGTCGACGTCCGGCTCGCCGCGAGCGGTGATCCCGCGCTGGTGCGCTGGGAGCAGGACGGGCTCACCGAGGTGCACGAGGTCGTGGGCTGGGCAGGTCCGTGGCCGCTCGCCGAGCGGTGGTGGGCGCCGGACGGCGGTCGTCGCCGCGTCTACCTGCAGGTCGTGCTCGACGACGGCCGCGGGCTCCTGCTGGCCCAGCTCGACGGCGCGTGGCAGACGGAGGCTGTCTATGACTGAGCCGGAGGTGCAGCGGAAGGTGGGGTCCGAGGAACGAGGAGCGCGCCAGGAGCGGAGCCGCAGGCTCGGTCAGGAAAAGTATGACTGAACAGCCGAGGTACGCGGAGCTGCACGCCCACTCGGCGTTCAGCTTCCTCGACGGCGCCTCCCACCCCGAGGAGCTGGCGGCCGAGGCGGCCCGGCTGGGGCTGCAGGCGCTCGCGCTCACCGACCACGACGGGCTCTACGGCGTCGTGCGGTTCGCCGAGGCCGCACGGTCGGTCGGCCTGCCCACCGTCTTCGGTGCCGAGCTCCACCTCGAGGCCCCCGTCCCCGGCGGTGCGCCGGTGCTCGACCCGCCGACGGGCGTCCCGGACCCCCGTGCGACCCACCTGCTCGTCCTGGCGCGCGGCGCCGACGGCTACCGGAACCTGTCCCGGGCCGTCGCGACGGCCCACCTCGACGCCGGGGTCAAGGGCCACCCCCCCGACCCGCTCCGCCCCCTCGGGGGCCCCGCGGTCCGGCCCTGGCTCGTGCTCACGGGGTGCCGCAAGGGTGCCGTGCGCCGCGCCCTCGAGGAGGTCGCCCCGGACGGCGGACCGCCCGGTCCGGCGGCGGCGCGGGCAGAGCTCGACCGGCTCGTCGCGGCCTTCGGCCGGGACAACGTCGCCGTCGAGATCACGGCCACCGGTGATCCTCGGGACGCCGACCGGCACTCCGCCCTCGCCACGCTGGCGACGGAGGCGGGCCTGCCGCTGGTCGCCACGACGAACGCCCACTACGCCCGCCCGCGCGACGCCGACCTGGCGGGGGCGCTGGCGGCCGTGCGCGCCCGGTCCTCGCTGGACGGCATGGACGGATGGCTGCCCGGCGGCCCGACGGCGCACCTGCGGTCGGGTGCGGAGATGCTGCGCCTGCACGCCCGGCATCCCCAGGCGGTGCGTACCGCCGCCGAGCTGGCGGCCGAGTGCACGTTCGACCTGCACCTCGTCGCGCCGAACCTGCCGCCCTACCCGGTGCCGGACGGCCACGACGAGGCGAGCTGGCTGCGCGAGCTGGTGCAGCGTGGCGCGACGGCGAGGTACGGCGCGCGAGGGGCTGAGCGGGTCCCGGGTGCGTGGGAGCAGATCGACCACGAGCTGCGCGTCATCAACCAGCTCGACTTCCCGGGGTACTTCCTCGTCGTCTACGACCTGGTGGAGTTCTGCCGGCGCGAGGGCATCCTGTGCCAGGGCCGGGGGAGCGCGGCCAACTCCGCCGTCTGCTACGCGCTCGGGATCACCGCGGTCGACGCGGTGCGGCACGGCCTGCTGTTCGAACGGTTCCTCGCACCCGAGCGGGACGGGCCGCCGGACATCGACATCGACATCGAGTCGGTGCGGCGCGAGGAGGTCATCCAGCACGTCTACTCCCGGTTCGGCCGCACGCACGCCGCCCAGGTCGCCAACGTCATCTCCTACCGGCCGAGGTCTGCGGTGCGCGACGCCGCCCGCGCGCTCGGGTACGACGCCGGGCAGCAGGACGCGTGGTCCACGTCGATCGAGCGGTGGGGGTCGTTGCGCGGCCCCGACCCGACCAGCCCGGCGGCGGACGCGAAGGCCCGGGACGCCCGCGCGTCCGACGGCGCGCCGGCCACCCGGCGTCAGGAGAAGAAGGCCCGGGTCGCCGCCCAGTGGGGGCACCAGGGGTCCGGCCGGGTCGTCGACCCGCTGGCGGTCGACGCCGGCGAGGTGCGGCGGGCCGACGACGGGCACGACGTCGTGCCCGCGCAGGTGCCGCCGTCGGCCGAGGAGACCGGGGAGATCCCCGGGCAGGTGATCGATCTCGCGGACCGGTTCCTGCGCCTGCCGCGGCACCTCGGCATCCACTCCGGCGGCATGGTCATGTGCGACCGCCCCGTCATCGAGGTCTGCCCGGTCGAGTGGGCCCGGATGGAGGGCCGCACGGTGCTGCAGTGGGACAAGGAGGACTGCGCCGACGCCGGTCTGGTCAAGTTCGACCTGCTCGGCCTCGGGATGCTCACGGCGATCCGGTACGCCTTCGAGTCCGTCCACGAGCACACGGGGGAGCGTCTCGAGCTGCACACCCTGCCGGAGGAGGACCCTCAGGTGTACGACCTGTTGTGCGCGGCGGACACCGTGGGGGTGTTCCAGGTGGAGTCCCGTGCCCAGATGGCCACGCTGCCCCGGCTGCGGCCGCGCTGCTTCTACGACATCGTCGTGGAGGTCGCCCTCATCCGGCCCGGCCCCATCCAGGGCGACTCGGTGCACCCGTACATCGAGCGGGCGCGCGGGCGGGAACCGGTGACCTACCTGCACCCGCTGCTGGAGCCGTCGCTGAAGCGGACCCTGGGTGTGCCGCTGTTCCAGGAGCAGCTCATGCAGATGGCGATCGACGTCGCAGGGTTCACCCCGGCCGAGTCGGACCGGCTCCGCCGGGCGATGGGCTCCAAGCGGTCCGTGGAGCGCATGGAGGCGCTGCGGGAGCGGCTCTTCGAGGGGATGGCCGAGCGCGGCGTCCCGCCGGACGTGCGCGAGGTGATCTACGACAAGCTCAAGGCGTTCGCGGACTTCGGGTTCCCGGAGTCGCACGCGTACTCGTTCGCGTTCCTCGTGTACGCCTCCGCCTGGCTGAAGGTGCACCACCCGGCGGCGTTCTACGCGGGGCTGCTGGCGGCGCAGCCGATGGGCTTCTACTCGCCGCAGTCCCTGATCGCGGACGCCCGCCGGCACGGGGTGACGGTGCTGCGACCGGACGTCAACGCCTCCGCGGCGCTGGCGGGCGTCGAGGCCACGGGGGCCGGGGCGCTCACGGTCCGGGTCGGGCTGTCGGCGGTGCGGGGTCTCGGCACCCAGGTGGCGGAGCAGACGGCGGCCGAGCGTGCCGAGGGAGGTCCGTTCCGTGACCTGCGGGACCTCGTGCGCCGTGTCGACCTGTCCACCGCCCGGCTCGAGGCGCTCGCCACGGCCGGGGCGCTGGAGTCGTTGGGCGTGACGCGGCGGGAAGGGCTGTGGGCGGCCGGCGCGCTCGGCCAGGAGGGGCCGGGCACCCTGGAGGGGGTCGTCGCCGGGGTCGAGGCGCCGCCGCTGCCGGGGATGAGCCCTCTCGAGATCGACGTCGCGGACGCCTGGGCCACCGGCGTCACCCCCGACTCCACCTCCCCGCTGGAGCACGTGCGCGCCGGGCTGGACCGTCAGGGTGTGCTGACCGTGGAGCAGGCGATCACGACGGAGCCGGGCCGCCGGGTCGCCGTCGGCGGGGTGGTCACGCACCGGCAGCGTCCCGGGACGGCGGGCGGGGTCACGTTCCTGTCCCTGGAGGACGAGACGGGGCTGCTCAACGTCATCTGCACGCCAGGCCTGTGGCGGCGGTTCCGCACGGTGGCCCGTGGCGCGCCGGCGATGGTCGTGCGCGGCCGGGTGGAGCGGGCCGACGGCGCGGTCAACCTGCTCGCGGAGCACCTCGCGGCCCTGCGGCTGCCGGTGGCGACCCGGTCGCGAGACTTCCGTTGACCGCGGCGTCCGAGGAGGGTTCTCCCGCGGCGGAGCGTCTCGGTGTCGGTGCTCCGCCCTAGGCTCGGGACATGGCCGAGGTGAGGGTCGAACCCGCGACCGAGCGCCGGTTCGACGACGTCACGAGGATGCTCAACCCGCGAGGGCGTGAGCAGGCCTGCTGGTGCCTGCACTGGCGCATGCCGAGCGGGCTGCCGACCGACGGTCGCGAGGAGCACCTGCGCGAGCTGTGCGCGCACCAGCCGCCCGGGCTACTGGCCTACCTCGACGACCCGGACGCCCCCGGCGCGCCCGGAGAGACCGTGGTCGGCTGGGTCGGTCTCGCGCCGCGATCCGCCGTCGGATCCCTGCAGCGCTCGCGCGTCCTGCCGCGCGGGGAACCGGCGGACTGGCCGACGACCTGGGTGGTGATGTGCTTCGTCGTGCGCCCCGGATACCGGCGACGCGGCGTGGCGCGTGCCCTGCTGCGCGGCGCGGTGGAGCACGCGCGGTCCCAGGGCGGCCAGGTCGTCGAGGGCTTCCCCGTCGAGGCCGCCCCCGGAGTCAGGATCCCGGTCAGCGCGGCGTTCGTCGGCACCGTGGGGCTCTTCGAGTCCGAAGGGTTCGAGCGGGTCGGCGACACCGCGGCGACGAGCGGCAGGCTGCCCCGCTGGTGGCTGCGGCGCGAGCTCGTCGGCGGCTGAGCAGGACGCAGGCGGGTCCGGCGGTCGTCGCCGAGCGGGCGAGGTACTACGGCGTGGTCCCCGGGTACGTGCTGACGATCGACGTCGAAGGCCTCGAGGCGATCTCCCACGCCGGTGGCGCGCACGGCGCCGACGGCTACTCCGCGGTCCTTTCGGATGCCTCCACCGGGGACGCGGTCATGCTCTCCGCCGTCCCGGGAGACCTCTCGGCGGCCACGTGCCCCGACCTGCCGGTGCTCACGATGAACGGGTCGGTGGGGGACGGACCGGTCGAGGTCGTGCGGGTGTCCGGGACAGGTGTCGGCCCGGAGCTGCTCCGTGCGGCCCTGGAGTCGGTGCGCGTGCCCACCGCCGGCGAGCTGGACCTCCTGCTGCCGCCCGGTGACGGCGCCCCGGACAACAGCGTGGGGGTCGGGGGCTGGCCGGCCGGACGCGCCGTCCGGCCTGCCGACTTGCAACCGGGCACCGATCCGCGTTCCGATGGCCACGTGCGCGCGCTCGGGTCCTCGCCGACCGACGAGCCCGAGCGCACGCGAGCATGAGACGCCGCGATCCCGGGACGATCCGGGAGAAGGGATGACCCATGACCGCCACGATCGACACCACGACGGACCTCTACCCGAGCAGGCTCGCCGAGCCGGGCGAGGTCGTCGAACGACAGCACCCCACGGTGTGGGGCACGGCCGACGACGGCCCGTTCGACACCGCCGCGCTGGAGGCGCACGAGCAGCGCGGGTTCACGATCCTGCAGGACTTCATCACCCCGGACGAAGTGAAGCAGTACACCGCCGAGCTGGACCGGCTCTCGTCCGACACCTCCCTGCAGGGCGACCCGCGCGTCGTCACCGAGCGTGCCTCGGGCGAGGTGCGCTCCATCTTCGAGGTGACGAAGCTCAGCGAGCAGATCGACGCCCTGAGCCGCGACCCCCGGCTGCTGGACCGTGCCCGCCAGCTCCTGGGCTCGGACGTGTACCTGCACCAGACCCGGGTCAACTACATGCCGGGCTACAAGGGCACCGGGTTCTACTGGCACTCGGACTTCGAGACGTGGCACGCGGAGGACGGCATGCCGGCTCCGCGCGCCGTCAGCTGCTCGATCGCCCTCACACCGAACTACCCCTACAACGGTGGCCTGATGGTGATGCCGGGCTCCCACCGCAGCTATGTGCCGTGCGTGGGCGAGACCCCGGCGGACTACCACAAGGACTCGCTCAAGGAGCAGAAGATCGGCGTGCCCAGCGAGGAGGCCATCACCGAGCTCGCGTGGAAGCACGGCGTGGACCAGTTCACCGGTCCGGCCGGCTCGGCGCTGTGGTTCGACTGCAACATCATGCACGGGTCGGGCAACAACATCACGCCGTTCCCGCGCTCGAACATCTTCCTGGTGTTCAACAGCGTCGAGAACGCGCTCACGGAGCCGTACGCCGCGCCGGCACCGCGCCCGACGCACATCGGCAGCCGAGACTTCACGCCGCTGCGGTAGTCCGGGAGCCGGGCTGGCCCGGGCACCAGGTGCCCGGGCCAGGTCGGCCGCCGGTCTCCGACGTCGGTCGTCTCACCACGCCTGCGCGAACACGTCGGCGAAGATCTCGTCGGCGTCCACGTCCAACCCGCGTGCGGCGAACCAGTCGCAGACGTTGCGGCAGTCGCGGTGCAGCAGGTCGGCGCCGAACGGGTTCGCGACCAGGTCCACGACCTGGGGCAGGTCGATGATCACGATCCGTCCACCCTCAGCGCCGTCAGCGCCGTCCACGAGGATGTTGTACGGCGACAGGTCGCCGTGCGCCCACCCGAGCCGGGCGAGGACGCCCATGGCCCGGTGCAGCTGGTCGAACCAGTCGGCGAGAACCTCGGGGCTGGGGCGCTCGCGGGCGAGCCGGGGCGCCGCCTCGTACGCGCCGTCGTCGGACCGCCCGCCCACGAACTCCATGAGCAGCTCCGTGCCGTCTACCTGCACGGGGTAGGGGACCGGCGCGCCGGCCTCCCAGAGCTGGCAGAGTGCCGAGAACTCGGCGTCGGCCCACTGCGTGGCCGCGACCGCACGGCCCCACGCGGACCGGCGGTCCTCCAGGGCTCGCTGGTCACGGGTGCGTCGCGTCCGCCGGCCTTCGGTGTAGGTGGTGTCCCGGTGGAACTGCCGGTTCTCCCGGCCGCGGTAGCGCTTGGCGGCGAGCAGGCTGTGCCGGCGGGGATCGTCCGGCACAGCACGCTCGACGAGGTGGACGTCGGCCTCCTTGCCGGTCTTGAGCACGCCGAGCTCGGTGTCGAGCGCGGCATCGGCCACCACGACCCAGTCGGGTCGCGGGTCCGGTCCGCGCTGGCCCTTGGCGACGGCGGACCAGGTCGACCAGCGCTGGTCGGGCCCGGGCTCGACAGAGGGCGGGGTCAGGAGAGTGTCAGGGGTGTGCTGGTGCACGGAAGGCTCCTCGAGGAGTAAGGAGCGGCCGACGGCGGCTCCTCAGCAGGGGGTGGCGGTCGCCCGTGCCGGAGACGCCGGCCGGGCGTGCGTGACGACGGTGTCCATGGCCTCTGCCCCCCGTTCCGCCGGGCGCACCTGCTGCGCCGTTCACCACGAGGCTGCCAGCGCCTCACGGTGCCGTCCAGCGAATATCCGCCGCTACCGTGGACGCATGGGATTCGAGCCGGTCGCCGACGGCGTCCTGGTCCGTACGAGCCGGCGTCTCGCCACCACCTCGACGCTGGTCCTCGGGCACCGGACGGCGGAGGGCAGGGCCGCGCTCCTGGTCGACCCGGCATGGGATCCGGTCGAGCTCGCGGCCATCGCCGAAGAGGTCGCCGGCCTCGGTGCGCGCGTCCTGGCCGGCTTCGCGACGCACGCCCACCACGACCACCTGCTCTGGCCCCCGGGCCTGGACGGTGCGTGGAGATGGGCGACCCCGACGACGGCACGGACAGCGCTGCGTGAGCGCGACCGGCTGCTGGCCGAGGCCCGCCAGGACGCAGCGCGCTACGGCGGATCTGACCACACCCCCCGGGTGCTCGACCTGCTGGGCCGGGTGGAGTCGTACGGCGATCGCGCGACGCTCCCCGACCTCGGCGGCCTGCTGCCGGAGGTACGGGTCGTCGAGCACGACGGCCACGCCCCGGGCCACGCGGCGCTGTGGCTCCCGGACAGCCGGGTGCTGCTCGCCGGCGACATGCTGAGCGATGCCGAGCCGCCGCTGCCGGCCGACGAGATCACCGGCCGGACGGACGTCGCGAGCTACCGTGCCGGCCTCGACCGGCTGACACCGTACGTCGCCCGGGCGGCGGTGCTGGTGCCCGGCCACGGCACGGTCACGACCGAACCGATGCTCCGGCTCGAGACGGATCGCCGTCTCCTCGAGTCCGGCTCCTGAGGGACGGGACCGGAGCCGACGGCGCTCAGGAGGGCAGCAGTGACTCGCCGGCCGACAGGACGAGCTCGGTCGCCGAGCTCCAGGCCGACGCCGTGTCGAAGCCCATCTGGTCGAGCATCGCCCACGCGACACCGAGCACCGCGTAGGCGCTGACCGGGGTCATGAGCGCCCACTCGCGCCAGGATCCGGCGTCGCCGAGCAGCGGCACCGAGATGTTGCCCCGTGGGCTCCACATGTCGTCGAACGGCAGCCACCGGTGCCGCCGGATCCAGCGTGGAGACTTGATCCGCACAGGCCAGAGCAGCGGGACGCCGCGGGTGGTGAGCATGTCCCCGACGATGTGCACCGCGCAGCCGAGGCCGACGCAGAACGGCATCCAGTACCACTCCTCGGGGGCGAACACGGCGACGAACGCCGCCAGGGAGACCGACAGGCTCCACGTCCACCACCGCCGTTGGCCGGTGAGCTTGAGCGCCCGCACGGCGAACGCGATGAGGAGGACCGCCATGATCCCCGGCCCGATGAGCACCTCGCCGAACTGCTCGGTACGGACGGTCACGAGGCCCATCGCCCAGGCGATGAGGGTGAACACGGCGACGCCGACGATCGAGTGCGTCGCGTTGCGGTGCCCACCCGAGACTGTGGCCACGAACTTGGTCACGCCCTCCGACACCGGTGGCAGGGAGTGCGAGATGGTCCCGTTGTGGTGGTCCGCGTCGGGCAGCAGCGCGGCTCCCGCGCACACCAGCGCGCCGGTCATGACACCCACGTCCGAGACGGGGTACCAGCCGAACGCGATCGGCGTCGAGGCGGTGACGGCCACCCAGGCGGCCGCGCCCGAGGCGGCGTGGTGCCCACCCATCATGGTGTGCGTGCTCCTTCGTCCGGTCTGCTCCCGATGACCGTTTGGTCCGGGTCCGGAGGAACGCTACACGGAGCCGCCGACGCTCCTCGACCGCTGCGCCGCCAGGACGCCCGCGACGTCGGGGGGACGCCATCCCTCCGGCTTGAGGACCTTGCCGTCGGCGCGCCGCACCGGGTGGCCGTCCGCACCGAGCTTGGCCATGTTGGACGCGTGGATGGCGGCGAACACCTCGTCGCCGGGGATGCCGCACTCCAGCTCGAGTCCGTGCAGGACGTACCGCAGGTCGCCGGTCGCGTCAGCGGTCCCGACGAGGTCCGCCCCGTCCGTGGGGCCGTCCACCACCGTGGCGACAGCCTGCTCGACGACGTCGCGCGCCCGCTGGCCGAGGACGGCGCCGGTGAGCTCGGCGAACTCCTCGGCGACGAGCCGGTATCGCAGGCGCAGCCGGTCCTCGGGCAGCGCGAGGTCGGGGACGCCGTCGTTGACGGGCACGCCGAAGGCCTCGTGGAACTCGCGGACCATCTGCCGTTCGTTCGTCATGGCGCGACGCTAGCGGACGTCGGCAGGCGGGGTGTGGCCGACCGCCTGCGCCCCCGGAGCAGCGATGCCGGACAGGATGCGGGCGGAGTTGACCAGCCCGAGGTGGCTGAACGCCTGCGGGAAGTTGCCGAGCTGGCGGCCCGACTCGACGTCGTACTCCTCGGAGAGGAGTCCCAGGTCGTTGCGCAGGCCGACGAGCCGTTCGAACAGGGCGCGGGCCTCCGCCCGGCGTCCGATGCCGTACAACGCGTCGACGAGCCAGAAACTGGCGACGAGGAAGGTGCCCTCACCGCCCGGTAGCCCGTCGACGTGGTCGTCGGCGTGCGTGAGGTAGCGCAGCAGCAGCCCGTCACGCCCGAGCTCGCGCTGCACGGCGTCGACGGTCCCCACCACGCGTGGGTCGTCCCACGGCAGGAAACCGACGCGTGGGATGAGCAGCAGCGACGCGTCCAGCCCCGTCGAGCCGTAGTACTGGGTGAAGGTGTTGCGCTCGGCGTCGTACCCGTTGCCCAGAACGTCGTCGCGGATTATCTCGCGCAGGACCTTCCACTCGTCGGCCGGCCCGTCGAGCCCGTAGTTCTCCACGGCGCGCACCATGGAGTCGACCCCGGCCCAGGCCATCACGCGCGAGTGCACGAACGGCCGGCGGGGCCCCCGCACCTCCCACAGGCCGTTGTCCAGGTCCTCCCAGTGCCCCTCGAGGAAGTCCAGCAGCAGCTTCTGCAGGCGCCACGAGTCGACGTCTTCGGTGAGCCCGGCAGCCCGGGCGACGTGCAGCCCGCCGAGGGTCTCGCCCCACACGTCGAGCTGGAGCTGGCCGGCGGCACCGTTGCCCGTCCGCACCGGTCTGCTGCCCGCGAATCCGGGCAGCCATTCGAGCGTCGTCTCCGGGATCCGGCGGCGCCCGTCCAGGCCGTACATGATCTGCAGGTCGGCAGGGTCGCCGGCCACGGCTCGGAGCAGCCAGTCCCGCCACGAGCGTGCCGCCGCGGTGTGCCCGGTGCCGAGCAGCGCGATGAGCGTGAAGGTGGCGTCACGTAGCCAGCAGTACCGGTAGTCCCAGTTGCGAGGGCCGCCCGGCTGCTCCGGCAGCGAGGTGGTGGCCGCGGCGGAGATGGCGCCCGTCGGGGCGAACGTCAGAGCCTTCAGGGTGATCAGGGATCGGCGCACCGGTTCCTGCCACTGGCCGTCGTAGCGGGTCTGACCGATCCAGTCCGCCCAATAGTCCAGCGTGTGCACCAAGGACTCGGCGGCGTCGACCGGGGCCGGGGCCGGCAGGTGCGAGGCGTGGTGGGTCAGGACGAGCGGGACCCGGTCACCGGCGGCGACCTCGAACCGGGACAGGACCGCGCCGTCGGCGACGTCGGCCCTGACGGGGGCGGCGAGATGGAGGGCGTCCGGGCCTGCCACGATATCGATGCTCGGGTCGTGCCCAGCCAGGACGGTGTCGGCCCCGCTGATCCACGGAGCGACGCTGCCGTAGTCGAAGCGTGGCACGAGCAGGCTCTCCACGGTGACGCGCCCACGCAGCCCGCCCACGATGCGCACCACGTCGGCCGCGTCGCCACGGGGCGGCATGAGATCGGTCACTCGCACATGGCCCTCGGGCGTCTCCCACTCCGTCTCCAGCACGAGCGACTCGCCGCGGTAGCGGCGCCGGGTGCACGGCCCGCCGGACGCCGGCGCCACCCGCCAGAAGCCGTGTCGCTCGTCCCCGAGCAGCGCAGCGAAGCAGGCGGGGGAGTCGAGGTCCGGCAGGCAGAGCCAGTCGAGCGACCCGTCACGACCGATCAGGCCCACCGTGCGGAGGTCTCCCACGATGCCGTAGTCCTCGATGCGCCGGTCCATGGCGTCCCACGCTAGGCCCGCCACGTGACTTGCGCCACGGCGGGACGGATTGCAGGTCGGGGCACCTCTCGTGCTATGTTTTTCACCGCACCGAAACGGGCCGTGCGGCCCGCGGAGGTCCACCTGTCCGGGTGGCGGAATGGCAGACGCGCTAGCTTGAGGTGCTAGTGCCCTTTATCGGGCGTGGGGGTTCAAGTCCCCCTCCGGACACTCGTTGAGACAGCGACGACGAAGGCCTCCCGGGTCCACAACCGGGGGGTCTTTTGTCGTTCCCGGCTGCATCCTCGGTTCGAGATGTTCCCTTGGTGCTCCCGTGGGAGCACTCCCCGTTCCCCTTGCTGTTCCCACCGGCGTCCACCTTGCCCTGCCTGACGGCGTTCTCCCAGGCTGGAGCGCTGTCCGGAGGGGGACTGGCGCCGCCCCAGGCCGAAGCTTGGCGGACGTGCCTGGGAGCCGGCACGCCACCTCGACGAGCCCCTGCTCGTCGGTGACCGCCGCTTCGGCACACCTTCACGATCCGTACGCGGAGCTCGCCGAATCAGGGGCGTGCGTAGGGCGGCTGGGGACTGGCTCGCCCGACTCCTCGAGGTCGGCGACGACGTCGCGCGCCAGCTACCGGATGCCGGAGAAGGCGGCGTCGGACACGGCCTCTAGGCAGGAGAGCGACGGCAGCTCGAACACGGTGCCCACGTACTCCTGATCCACTGGCGACCACGCGACGCGATAGGTGTAGTGCTCTGCGACGCTCACTGTTCCTCCTTCGTGGAGTCCATGTCCTCGAACTGGTCGGTCGCTTCGAGGTCCCGTCGGACGCTGGATTGCCTAGTGGTTGCGCTCCGGTTCGCTCTCTGCGAGGTAGATCTCTACCCGGTCGGTGGTCCAGATGGGTACGCCGGTGCCGAAGAAGTCGTTGTCCTCGGTCCACACCGGGCAGTCCAGCAAGAGAGCGACGGCGAGGAACGGCCAGTCGTCCGGGTCGCGTTTCTCGATCCGTGCCAGGGCCGCGCTCTGCTTGGCGGCGTAGAAATCCTCCTCGACCGTATGCACCACCGGCTCGAGCGCGTCCAGGACGGTGAGGGCTGAAGCGAGTTGCTCCGCGTTCCAGCCACGCTTCGTGAACACGGCCGGCAGGTGTCGGCGAGCGTCGTCGTAGGCGACCTGCGGAGTGTAGAACGCGACGTGTCCGGCGTGCTCGGTGATCAGTAGGCGCGCCTTCTTGCCCAGCACGGCGCGCATGAGGATGTTCGCGTCCAGGACGATGCTGCGATCGATCTGCACTACCGCTTCGCCTCTCGACGAGCGGTCTTGAAGTCGTCCATCAAGTCATCGACGTCCAGACCCTGCTCGTCGATCAACGCGTCCAGCTTCGCTGCTGCCGACTGGAGCGCAGCGACGTCCGCCGACAGGTCAGCCTTCGCCGGGATGAAGAACCCCACCGTCTGCCCGTGACGTGTCACGGCGACGGGGGAGTCCGAGGCGATGTAGTCAGCGAGGCTCGAGCGGAACTCGCGGATCCCCACCTTGGTCGTCGTCATGGCCGCCTCCTTGTGTATCACTGTGTACACAAGTGTAACTCACGATCCCGATCGTCAGGATGTGGCCGCCGATGTGGTTCGCCGACCGGACGAGGTGGACATCGGATCCAACGTTCCCGCGGGGAACGCTCCAGAGCCGCTCGGAACCATGGAGAGCCACCGCGCACGGGACTGCTGCACGGACGGGTGTCAGCTTGACCTGGCTTGCCCACCGGTGGCCGGTAGGGATGCCGCCGTGCGCGAGCTCGATCCGAGACAGCGCGAAGCCTTGGTCCCGAGGTGGGGCCTCGGGGCCGGGGCTCTGTCGTGTCTCAGGCTGAGGCGAGACGGTCGGAGACGAGACGGTTGAGCGAGATGCGCTCCTCGGCTGCCTGCTCGACCAGGCGGCGGTGGGTCCGCGGTGGGATCCGCACGCGGAACTCGCCGGAGTAGCTGCGCTCGGTCAGCGGCTGGGGGGCGGGCTCGCCCGACTCTTCAAGGTCGGCGACGACGTCGCGCGCCAGCTGCTGGATGCCGGAGAAGGCGGCGTCGGACACGGGCTCGAGCCAGGAGAGCGAGGGCAGCTCGAGCACGGTGCCGACGTACTCCTGGTCCTCGGGCGACCACGCGACGCGGTAGGTGTAGTGCTCTGCGACGCTCACTGTTCCTCCTCTGTGGAGCTCATGTCTTCGAGCTTGTTGATCGCCTCGAGGACCTGTCGGACCTGGTACGCCTTGGCCTGGCCCTTGCTGTTCTGGATGTTGACCCGGGGTCGCCCGGCCAGGATGTCTTGTAGACGTGGTGGGACGAGCCGCGCTGCCGCGGCTCGCCGAAGTAGTGCTCGCACACGCTGGCGAGGTCGTCGAAGCTGACGTTGGTCGGACTGTTCCGCATCTGGGCCAGTCGCTTGTCGTGCTTCGTCACGAGATGACGGTACCAATAGTGGTACCAGCCTGTCGACGGGCCCGACAATGTGCCGTGGTCCGAACACCGGCGCAGCCATCGTGAGCGGTTCGGCGTTCCCGTCGGGAACGCGTGAGGGCCACTCAGAGCCCGGTGAGGGCCATCGATGACTGGGTTTGCGCTGTTCAGCGGCCATCGCCGCTGGTCCCGCGTACACCCGCGCGGGTTTCAAGTCCCCCTCCGGACACTCGTTGAGACAGCGACGACGAAGGCCTCCCGGGTCCACAACCAGGGGGCCTTCTGTCGTTCAGGGGACGTTGTGGCCCGGCTGGGCGGTGCTCGGTTCAGTTGTTGGCGTCGGCCTCCTGTCGTTCGGTGATGGCACCCGGCGGTGCCGCTGAGCGGGCTGCCTCCCGCCCTGAGAACGTGCTCCACGAGGGTGCGGAGTAGCGCCGGGTCCTGCGGTGGCGCCGGCGTCGGGCGAGCTGGTGCCGGCAACCTTTGTCCTGCACTCTGCTCATCGCCCAGAGCTCGACAACTCGACGACCGAAATCGGCGTCGGCACGCTCATTCGTACGCGCGACAGCGCTGGACGAGGTGGGAGAGTTTCCCCGTGGATATTCGGAAGGTCATCGCGACCGCTCGGTACTGGGTCATCAGCTACTCGCAGGTCGACGCGCGCCGCAGCGAGGTGCGCCTCGACGCGGAACACGCACTCGACGCGCTGAAGGGGAACCTTGTTGCCGCGAACCTCGAGGGTGAGATCGGGTGGCGCGTGCTCCCCCTCGGCGCGAACGACGCCTCGGCGCTGCGCGCCGTGTCCCGTGCCGTGACGCTCGCGCCCATCGAGGCAGAAGACCAAGAGGCAGTACGGCAGCTCGTCGACGAGGTGCCCGAAGCGCTTGCCGAGGCGGAGGCGGTGTCCGGCGCGCGCCGGCTGCTGGCGACATCAGCGGTGCGGCAGGCTGGTGCAGAGGCGGTGGAGTTTCTCACCGAGTACGTCACCTGGGGACTGGAGTCCGGGCTGCCCGGGGTTCTGCGTCGCCTGGAGCCTGGCTCCGAGCCGGAGGACATCACGGTCGCCGACGCGCTGTCCCCGCGGGTGGGACTGGGTTCGATCTGGCGCGGCCTGGGCGCCGCCGAGCTGATCGATGTGAGCGCGCTTCCTGCTGCGAGCGGCACGACGGTGTCGGCCGCCGACGCTGACCTCACCCAGCTGCGCCCCGTGCTCGCCACCGGTGCCGCGACCCATCTCGTCGTCTTCAGCACGGCGCCGCACCGCGCGGCTGATCTGATGACCGCCCTGCAGCCCTGACGAGGAGGCAGACCCGACTGCTCACACTCTGTGATTGCGGTGCCACCTGCGAACGGGCCAGTGCATGACGGCGTTGCCGTCCCAGTGCAGACGATCAGGTCGTTAGCCGGCCGGTGAGGGCCTGGGCGGCCCGCGGGAGCGCTTCGTGGCGCGCGGAGCCGGTCAGGGGGAACAGTCCGGGGTGCCCTGAGGCGTTGAGCTTCGCCGTGATGGCGTCGAGCACGACCGGGCGTGCTGGTACTCGTCGATCAGGACGACTTGGTCCTCATCGATCATGATGGCCGGGTCGCGTGTGACGGCGTCTCGGGTGTCGAGGTCGTCGAGGTCGAGGATCCGGCGTGGCACCATCTCGTTCGACAAGTTCACCAGGGAAGTTGCGCCAGATCCTCCACTGCCGGGCCCTGGACTCGACCTGGAGGTCGCAGTGCACAGCGGTTGCTGAGCCGGGCCCGCCTCGACCCGGAGGCGCATCGGCAGGCTCACCGATGGCGGTGTCCCCGTGGGGCTCCTGCGCTCCCCGTCGCTGCCGAGTCCGGGCAATCCGCCTCGGTGGATGTGTCTCGCCTCGGTCGCTGGTCGGCGCGGGGCTCAGATCCCGCGCTCTTCACTGACCGAGTTGGCCCCGTCGACGGTGATCAGCTGACCGCTGATGTAGGACGCGCCGTCCGCGGCGAGGAAGGCGATCGCGTGCGCGACCTCGTCGGCAGTGCCGGAGCGCCCGACGGGCGTCGCCGCGCCCATGGCGGACTCGCGGCTCGACGCTGACGCCGTGTCGATCCACCCCGGCGCGACGGCATTGACCACGACACCGCGCGAAGCGGTCTCGATCGCCACCGCTCGAGTGAGCCCGACGATTCCTGCTTTGGCCGCGTGGTACGCGACGTCGCCCGGGTAGGCGGCAACCGGTCCCGACACCGACGAGACGTTGACGATCCGGCCGTAACCGGCGGACTGCATCTCTGCGACCACCGCGCGGATCATCAAGAACGTCGTGGTCAGGTTGCGCTCCAGCGATGCGTGCCAGCGAGCGACCGCGCCGGCTGGATCCCGGTCGGAGATCGACGTCATCCCAGCGTTGTTGACGAGTACGTCGACGTTGCCGTAGGTGGTCTTCGCGTGTCCGACGACGGCGTCGACGCCGCTCTGGTCCCTGAGATCGGCGACCACTCCCTCCGCCTCGCCGCCTGAGGCTCGCAGCTCGTCGACGCGGTCGAAGATGCGGCCGGTCGTCGAGGTGACGACCACACGCATTCCTGCGGCGCTGAGAAGACGGGCCGCAGCGAAGCCGATGCCGTGCTCGCTCCCGGCGCCGGTGACGATGGCAACACGCTGACGGGGCAATGCCATGGTGGGACCTCGTTCTTCATCTCGAACGGGACGAGCGGACCCCGGTGAGTCGCCCGACGAAGCTCTGCTCCTGGCGGACGACCACCCGATCTCCCGTGGTGGTGGGTGATCTACCAAGCACAGACCCTGTGGTAAGGACCGTGTCAAGGGCTGCGAGCGAACTTCTCCATCAGGGCGGGTCAGGGCCGGGCGTCGAGCCCCAGGTGGTGGCGCATCGTTGCCGCGGCGTCGCCCAGGTGGCCGAGCTGCTCCGGTGAGAGCGCGTCGACGAACTCCTCCTTGATCGCGCGCAGGTGGGGCATCGTGCTGGCGTGGAAGGCGAGCTCGCCCTCGTCGGTGAGCACGACCCATGACCCTCGGGCGTCCTCCGCGCAGGGTTCGCGACGCACCAGGCCCCGTCGTTCCATGCGGCCGAGGTGCCCGGACAGGCGGCTGCGTTCCCACTCGATGTGCGCGGCGAGCTCGGAGGACCGCATCGCGCGACCCTCCGCCTCGCTCAGCGCGAGGAGCACCCGGTAGTCCCCGCCCGAGAGCTGGGAGTCCTCGTGGAGCCGGGCCTCGATGCGAGCACGCACGATCTCGAAGGTCTCGACGTGCGCCCGCCAGACCGCGAGCTCGTCGTGCGTGGGGACCTGTCGCCGTCGTGGACTAATCACGGACCCTCCTCGGTTGTTGACACGTGAATCATATGCGCCCGGCGCAACCTCACCGCGAAGGAGTGGAAGACCATGGACGTCTCGCAGATCGAGTTCGGCATCGACAGCTTTGGGGACCGGCCGCGTGACGACCGGGGTGAGATCGTCTCGCACGGCGAGGCGATCCGCGCGGCGGTGGCCGAGGCGGTCCTGGCCGACCAGGTCGGGATCGACGTGGTCGCGCTCGGGGAGCATCACCGGCCCGAGTACGCGATCTCGAGCCCGGAGACCGTGCTGGCCGGTATCGCGACGGCGACGAAGCGCATCCGGCTCGCCTCGGGGGTGACGGTGCTGTCCTCGGACGACCCGGTGCGCGTGTTCCAGCGGTTCGCCACCGTTGATGCACTCTCCCACGGTCGCGCCGAGGTGATCCTGGGCCGAGGTTCGTTCACCGAGTCCTTCCCGTTGTTCGGGTACGACCTCAAGGACTACGACATCCTGTTCGAGGAGAAGGTCAACCTCTTCCACCAGCTCCTGGACGAGCAGCCGGTCACCTGGCAGGGAACGACCCGTGCGCCGCTGCACGACGCCGACGTCTTCCCGAAGACCGATTCGGGCCGGCTCCAGACGTGGGTGGGCGTCGGCGGGACGCCGCAGTCGGTGCTCCGCACGGCCCACTACGGGTTCCGACTCATGCTGGCGATCATCGGTGGCGCCCCTGACCGGTTCGCGCCCTACGTGGACCTGTACCGGCGAGCCCACGAGAAGCTCGGCACGAACCCGCAGCCGGTCGGGATGCACTCGCCCGGCTTCGTCGCCGCGACGGACGAGGAGGCCAAGGAGCTGTTCTACCCCGGCTACCGGGAGATCCGCGACCGGATCGGCGCGCTGCGCGGCTGGCCGCCGCTGCGAAGGTCCGAGTTCGACGCCGAGGTGGCCGGCGGATCGCTGTACGTCGGTTCGGTCGAGACGGTCGCGGCCAAGATCGCCCACGCGGTCCGAGCACTGGATGCCGGCCGGTTCGACCTGATCTACTCCGCCGCCGGTACCGTCTCCGCCACCGCGCGGCTGCGTTCGGTCGAGCTCTACGGCACGCAGGTCATCCCGCGCGTCCGCGAGCTCCTGGCCGAGACGCCGGTCGCGGCAGGAGCGGCACGATGAGCGCGCCTACGACGTCGATCGGGATCCTGGGCGCCGGGAAGGTGGGTACCGTCCTGGCCCGGTTGGCCGTGGCCGCCGGCTTCCGGGTCCTGATCTCCGGCTCCGGCGACCCAGAGAAGATCGCCCTGACCACGGAGGTCCTCACCCCCGGCGCTACCGCGGCGTGGTCCGCCGAGGTAGCGGACGCCGCCGACCTGGTGGTGCTGGCCCTGCCGCTCAGCAGGCACCGTGACCTCCCCGTCGCGGAGCTGGACGGCAAGCTGGTCGTCGACGCGATGAACCACTGGTGGGAGATCGACGGGCCGCGGGAGGCGGTCCTGCCGCCGGACACCTCCTCCAGCGAGGCCGTCCAGCAGTTCCTGTCGGGCGCGCGGGTGGTCAAGGCGTTCAACCACATGGGCTACCACGACCTGGAGGGCGAGGCGCGTCCCGCAGGTCCGGGGCGCAAGGCGATCGCCGTGGCCGGAGACGCGCCGACGGACCTCGCCGTCGTGTCGGAGCTCGTCGACGCCCTCGGCTTCGACGCGCTCGCCATCGGCGAGCTCGCGGCGGGAGTTCGGCTCGAGCCCGGGACCCCTGCGTTCGGCGCGAACGTCGACGTCGAGAACCTGCGCGCCCTCACCAGCAGTCCGGCGACCCCCGTGCCGGCCGACGAGCCGCGCGATCGGGAGGCCGCGTGGCCCGGTTGACCGTGTTCCGACCACACGGTGTCCACTGGGCTGGCGTCCCGAGATGATGCGCGGACGGTACGGCACCAGGACCGTGCCGGGCACACCACGGTCAGAACACCGAGGAGAGGTTGTCGCATGACTGAAGCACTGACGGACACGACGGGTGCGGGGGTCACCGTCGGGGTCGAGCTCGCCGACCCCGTCAGCGCCTACACGATCACGGTCGACGACGGACCCGTCGCCGGCAGGGCGGAGTTCATCGACCCACCCGACTCGGACCGTGAGCGCATCATCTTCCACACCGAGGTCGACCAGGACTTCGCCGGACGAGGACTGGCCAAGATCCTGCTGGCGGAGGCGCTCGCGGACAGCATCCGTCACGGCCTCACGATCGTGCCAGTGTGCCCGCTGTTCGGCCGCCACCTGGCCCGGCACGGCGACGAGTTCGTCGCCGCGGGCGGCGCGTTCCGCACGCCGACGCGCGCGGACCTGTCCGCGGTGACCCTCGCCGTCCGGCACCGGCCGTGACCGCCCACCTGCCCTGCAGGACGCCGTGCCGCGGCATAGCGTGACGTCGGACGCTGCGCGGGACCGGGCACCCACGGAGGTGAGCACATGCAGTCGATGATCCCCGACTACCTGGAAGGGGCGCTGTCCAGCGTGGCAGCGGACGACTCGGGCCAGACCGCAAGCTACATCCCCGAGCTCGCGGCGGCGGATCCCGATCGGCTCGGCGCCGTCTTCGCCACCATTGACGGAGAGGTCTACGGTGCGGGCGACGTCGACGTGGAGTTCACGATCCAGTCGATCTCGAAGCCCTTCGCCTACGCGCTGGCACTCTTCGACCGTGGGTTCGACGCCGTCCTCGCCAAGGTCGGGGTCGAACCGTCCGGTGAGGCGTTCAACGAGATCTCCCTGGACGCGACCGGACGTCCGCTCAACCCGATGATCAACGCCGGCGCCATCGCGGCGCACGCGCTCGCCGGCCCGGAAGGGTCGGCCCCCGCCGCACGCGTGGAGCGCGTGATCGACGGTCTCTCGGCCTTCGCGGGCCGACGGCTGCGGGTCGACGAGGCGGCGTGCGCCTCGGAGATGGAGCACGCGCACCGCAACCTGGCGATCGCGCACATGCTGCGCAGCCACGAGATCCTCACCGAGGACCCGCGGGACGTGGTGGTCGGGTACCTGCGGCAGTGCTCGGTCCTCGTGACGGCGCGGGACCTGGCCATGATGGCTGCCACGCTCGCCAACCGGGGGGTCAACCCGCTCTCGGGGGAGCGCGTGGTCGGCGAGCGAGTGGTCCGGCAGGTGCTCAGCGTCATGGCTACCTGCGGGATGTACGACGCCGCGGGGGACTGGGCGACGCAGGTCGGCATCCCCGCCAAGAGCGGCGTCGCCGGCGGGCTCATCGGCGCTCTCCCGGGCCAGCTCGGCATCGCGACCTTCTCGCCCCGGTTGGACGCGCACGGCAACAGCGTCCGAGGGGTGTCGTTGTTCGGGCGGTTCTCCTCCGACATGGGGCTGCACGTGATGGAGGTGCCGCCCGCCGCGCGCGCGGTCGTGCGGTCCAACCGCGTCCGCGGCACCGCGGGCGAGGCTGTCCGCGTCCTGCGGCTGCAGGGCGGGATCCGGTTCGCCGGGGCGGAGCGGTTCGTCCGGGAGGTCATGGAGCACCCGCCGGCCGAGCCGAGGGTCGTCGTCGACGTCTCCGCGGTCTACTCCCTCGACGACGTCTCGCGCCGGATGCTCCTCGAGCTCGTGCGCCGGCTCACCCTGGACGGTCGGGACGTGTACCTGGTCGATCCGGAGGTGATCGTCCCGGACCCCGACCCCGGCGAGGGCGGTCGGGTCACGGTCGTGGACGAGATCGGCGAGGTCCCCGTCTCGCGGGACGACGTGGACGAGCACGGTGCTCCGCCCGCGAGGCACGAGGCCGACGCATGACCGTCGAGGCGCAGCCCCGGGAGCGTTCTACGGACAAGGTCGGCGCGACAGAGCGGGACGGTCGCGCCGCACGCCAGCGGGCGCCGCGCCGTCGGGCGGCCGACTGGGACCCGCGGGTGCGGGACCAGCGACCCGTCGACCGGCTGCGTGCGCAGGAAGGGGTCCGTGACCCACAGCTCCTGCCACTGAGGTATGCGCGGATGGCGTCGTCGCCGTGGGCCTACCTGCGCGGCGCCGCGGCCGTGATGGCCGCCGACCTCGCGACCGCGCCCCACTCGGGTCTCATGGTCCAGATGTGCGGTGACGCGCACGTCCTCAACTTCGGCTTCTGGGCGTCGCCGGAGCGGCAGCTGCTTTTCGACGCGCGCGACTTCGACGAGACCCTCCCGGGGCCGTTCGAGTGGGACCTGAAACGCCTCGTGACGAGCGTGCACGTCCTTGCACGTACGGAACGGCTCGTTGCGGGGTGCGACGAGAGCTCGGCGGCCGCCGCCGTGGAGGGGTACCGCACGGCGATGCGCCGGTATGCGCGCATGGGGGAGCTGGACGTCTGGTACGACCGGATCCCGCCTGACGTGCCACTGAAGCGGCTGTCTTCGCAGCACGCCGAGGCCGCCGTCCGGATCATCGAGAAGCAGTCGCGGAAGCGGACCCACCATGGTGCGGTCAAGCAGCTCGTCACCGAGGAGGGCGGACGGCGGCGGATCATCCTGGACCCCATGAAGCGCGTGGACGACGGCCTGACCCGCGAGCAGCGGGTCGTCGCGTACGAGCAGGTCTACGACACGTACCTGGCGTCCATCCCGGCCCACCTGCGCCGTCTGGTCGGCCGCTACACCCGGGTCGACTCCGTGCGTCAGGTCGTCGGCGTGGGGAGCGTCGGGATGCGCGTCTGGCTGCACCTGCTGGAGGGCGACAGCGGGCGCCAGCCGCTGTTCTCGCAGGCGAAGCAGGCCACGGCGTCGGTGTACGAGGAGTTCCTCGGTCCGAGCGAGTTCTCGAACCACGGCGAGCGTGTGGTGGTGGGCCAACGTCTGATGCAGTCCGCCAGCGACATCTTCCTCGGCCACATGCGCGTCGACGGCTTCGACTACTACGTGCGGCAGTTCCGCGACATGAAGATCATCCCGCGCGGGGACCAGGTCTCCGGCTACCTGCCGCAGTTCGCTTTCGCCTGCGGGCACGCCCTGGCCAAGTCCCACGCGCGCAGCGGTGACCCGGCCGCGATCGCGGCGTACATGGGACGAGGGCCGGCCTTCGCCGACGGGATCCTCGGCTTCGGGCGGGCCTATGCCGAGCAGACGGACGCCGATCACGCCGAGCTGGTGGCCGCCGTGGGCAGGGGAGTGGTGCGCGCCGCCGAGCGGGCCTGGTGAGCGGGCCGGTTGGCCGGGTCACCCGATCGGGACCCGGAGACCCAGCCCGCTCCGTTCGCGTACGTAAAGATCACCGACGCGAGGGCACGTGCGGTCGGCGACGATGGCTCCATGAGTGACACGGACCTGAGCACCACCACCGACGGCGCTGCGCGCGGCGGCCTGCGGCCGGCGACGATCGAGCGGATCGAGAACGGTCTGGTGGTCGTGCTGGCGGTCGCCGGGACGCTCGCGATCGAGCCGGGGCTGTGGTGGTTCCCCCTGGCTGTCTTCCTGGTGTTCGACCTGTCGATGGTCGGATACCTGCGGTCGCCGGCCGCCGGCGCCGCGACCTACAACGCCGTCCACACCTATGTCTGGCCGCTGGGCCTGGCCGTCGCGGGGCTTGCGGCCGGTGCCGGTGCTCCGACGCTGTCTCGGTGGCTGGCTCTGGTCGCACTCGCCTGGGCTTTCCACGTGGGCCTCGACCGGGCGCTCGGGTACGGCCTGAAGCTGGCTGACACGTTCACGCACACCCACCTGGGCTGGATCGGCAAGGACGCCGGCACGAACGTCCGGTGACGCGACGTCGTGCGGCCGGCCGGCAGGGTCGGTTTCGAACCGACGGCGACCACCTGGTGCCGTCGGACCGCCGTGTTCTGGTCGCTGCGCCCGTCAGGTGACCCCTCTGGTCGCCGTGCCTCGGATCGGCGACAATGACCTCCAGGGGGGCTGGCTCGAATCCGGTCTGCGGCGACGGCGGACCGAGCGGACGGAGGCGGAGCTGGTGAGGTTCCTGGGACGGCGCACCGAGGTGGCGGTCGTCGAGCAGTTGCTCGCGGACGCGCGTGCGGGCCGCAGCGGGGCTCTCGTGGTGCGTGGCGAGGCCGGCATCGGCAAGACGGCGCTGCTGGAGCACGCTGGTGACGCGGCCGTGGCATCCGGGTTCAGGGTGGACCGGGCGACCGCCGCCGAGTCGGAGGTGCAATTCGCGTTCGCCGGCCTGCACCAGCTGTGCGCGACCGCGCTGGAGCGTGTGCGCGTGCTGCCCGACCCCCAGCGCGAGGCGTTGGGGGTGGCGTTCGGGCAGGCGACCGGCCCGGCGCCGGACCGGTTCCTGGTGGGGCTGGCTGTGCTCAACCTGCTGGCGGAGGTCGCCGAGGAGCAGCCCTTGCTGTGCCTGGTGGACGACGTGCAGTGGTTGGACGAGGCGTCTGCCCAGGTGCTCGAGTTCGTCGCCCGCCGGGTGGGCGCCGAACGGCTCGCGCTGGTGTTCGCGGTCCGTGACGACGGCGGTGGGATGCCGAGCCCGATGGTCGGGCTGTCAGAGCTACGGCTGGGCGGGCTGGCGGAACCCGAGGCCCGCACGCTGCTGGCCTCCGGTGTCCCGTCGCCGCTCGACGAGCGCGTGCGCGAGCGGATCATCGCGGAGGCGCGCGGGAACCCCCTGGCCCTGCTGGAGCCGCCCGGCAACGGGCACTCCGCGTGGTTCGCGGGCGGGTTCGAGCGACCCGACGCCCTCGACGTCCCGCGCCGGATCGAGGAGACCTTCCGACGACGTGCGCACGGCCTGCCCACGCAGACCCAGCTCCTGCTCCTGGTCGCGGCGGCGGAGCCGACCGGGCAGACGACCCTCTTGTGGCACGCCGCCTCCCGGCTCGGGATCGCTCGCGAGGCGGCGAACCCCGCGCAGGACGCCGGTCTCGTGGAGATCGACACCCGGGTGCGCTTCCGCCACCCGTTGGTGCGCTCCGCGGTCTACCAGGCCGCCACGGGCGACGACCGCCGTCGGGCCCACCAGGCACTGGCCGAGGCGACCGACCCCGACGTCGACCCCGACCGTCGCGCCTGGCACCGGGCGCAGGCGGTCCATGGCACCGACGAGGACGTCGCGGCAGAGCTGGTGCGATCCGCGGGGCGGGCGCACGCCCGGGGCGGGGTGGCCGCTGCGGCAGCCCTGCTGGAGCAGGCGGCCGCGCTGACGCCCGAGCCGGCCGTCCGCGCTGCCCGGGCGCTGGACGCCGCGCAGGCCAAGCACGAGGCCGCCGAGTCCCAGGCCGCCACCGGGCTGCTCGCCGTCGCCGCGGCCGGCCCGCTCGACGCCCTCGGCCGCGGGCGCCTCAAGCTGCTCCGCGCCCAGATCGCCTTCCACACCACGCGCGGCAGCGACGGCGCGGGGATGCTGCTGGACGCTGCCAGGACCCTGGCCCCGCTCGACCCGCAGCTTGCCCGCGACACCTACCTGCAGGCGCTCGAGGCGTCGTTCCACTCCGGGCGCCTCGGGGGCGACGGGACGATGGCGGCGGTCGCGCGCGCCGCCCGTGCGGCGCCCCCGACGTCGTCGCCCGCTCGGCCGGTCGACCTCCTGCTGGACGGGCTGACCACCATGTTCACCCACGGGTACGCCGCGAGCGTGCCCACGTTGCGCCGGGCGCTCGACACGTTGCGCGGTGGCATCGATCCCCAAGGGCCGGACGGCGGCGAAGGGCTGGCCGGCGGCGTCGGCCTGGACGAGGGCAGCCGCCGCCGGCTGTGGCTGGCCTGCCAGGTCGCGGCCACGCTGTGGGACGACGACACCGTGTACGTGCTCGCCGAGCTCGACGCGCGCCTCGCCCGCGAGGCCGGGGCGCTCTCGCGACTTCCGGCGGCTCTCAACGCCCTGTCCTCGGTGCTGGTGCTCACGGGCGACCTGGGGCGTGCGGACGAGCTCATCGCCGAGGAGAGCGCGATCCGGGGTGCGACCGGCGCTCCGCCGCTGCCCAACGCCCGGCTCATCCTCGCCGCCTGGCAGGGGCGCCAGGCAGAGACGACCGCGCTGCACGCCACGATGGTGGCCGAGGCGACGCGGAGGGGGGAGGGCGCGACGCTCGGGCTGGCCGACGTCGCCATGGCAGCGCTGCACAACGGGCTCGGGAACTACGGCGAGGCTCTCGCCGCCGCGAGAGCGCCGGTGGAGCGCGGGGAGCTGACCTTCGCCAGCATCGCGCTGCCTGAGCTCGTGGAGGCCGGCGTCCGTGCCGGCGAGCCGGCACAGGCGGGCGCGGCGCTGGAACAGCTCAGGGAGCGGGCTCAGGCGAGCGGCACCGCGTGGGGGCTGGGTCTGCACGCACGGTCGCTGGCGTTGCTGAGCACCGGGTCGGACGCCGAGGAGCACTACCGAGAGTCGGTCGACCAGCTAGCACGCAGCCGGATGGCCACCCACCTGGCCCGCGCTCACCTGGTCTACGGCGAGTGGCTGCGCCGCGAAGGACGGCGCCAGGACGCGCGCGAGCAGCTGCGCACCGCGCACGAGATGCTGACACGCATGGGAGCTGACGCGTTCGCCGCCCGCGCCGCCCGCGAGCTGGGCGCCACCGGCGAGCATCCGCGCAGGCGCACGGAGAAGGCCGCCGACGACCTCACCGCCCAGGAGCTGCACGTGGCTCGCCTGGTGGCCACCGGCGCTACTTCTCGCGAGGTGGCCGCGCACCTCTTCCTCAGCCCACGGACCGTCGAGGCGCACCTGCGGGCCATCTTCCGCAAGCTGGCCATCACCTCGCGCCGCGAGCTGCGCGACCTCCACCTGGCGTGACCGCGGCGCCGCCGTGACCGCGCCGTCACGAAGCTCCTTGACTCTGTGGCGGGAACACGGTGTCGCATGCTGCCATGCACAACAGCGACCGGGACCGCTCGTGATCGTGGCGGAGTCCCTGACCAAACGCCACGGCGCCACCACGGCGGTCGACGGCGTCGACTTCGCCGTCCGTCCCGGTGCCGTCACCGGGTTCCTCGGCCCGAACAGCGCCGGCAAGTCGACGACGATGCGGATGATCGGGGGGCTCGACCACCCCTCGGGCGGCCGGGTGACCGTGGACGGCACGCCGTACGCGCGCCTTCGTCACCCGCTGCACCGCGTCGGCGCGTTGCTCCGCTCTCGTCCTGGTCGGCTGGGTGGCGGTGCTGCTCGCGTTCGCCGGGCTGCTGCTGCGCCGTCGGGACGCATGAGCCCGGCGACCCCGGTCGCTCACCCGGGCCCACCCGACTCTGCGCCCGACGGCGGGCCCGAGCAGCCCGCCGTCCGCCGGCGCCGACGTCGGTGGCCGTGGGTGGTCGGCGGCGTCGTCGGGGTCCTGGCGGCGACCGTGACGGTGCTCACCCTGGTGTTCCAGCTCGGCCTGCCGTGGTGGAACGGCGAGGACGACCACAACCACGTGCACGTGGCGGCCGACGGCACCCGCCAGCCCTACCAGGTGCACCTGCCGCCGCAGCACGACGGCGGCACCGCGCTGCCCGTGATGATGGCCGTCCATGGGTGCGGGATGACCGGGTACGGGTGGAACTCGATGAAGGGATCCACCCAGTTCGACACGCTCGCCGACCGGGAGGGCTTCATCGTCGTCTACCCGACCCAGCGCATGTTCGCCAACAGCATCAACTGCTGGAACTCCGACGACCCGCGCAACCAGGTCCGGGGCAGCGGTGAGGCGGCGCTGCTGGCCGGTGTGGCCCGCGACGTCGTCGAACGCTACGGCGCCGATCCCGGGCGCGTCCACGTCTCCGGCGCCTCCTCCGGCGCGGGCACCGCCGTGATCCTCGGTGTCACCTACCCGGACGTGTTCGCCACCGTCACCTCGGTGGCCGGCGGCGAGTACGGGCTGAACCAGGTCGACCCGGACGACCCGGACGCCACTCCGCCGTCGGTCACCGGACGGCAGGCATGGGCGCAGATGGGCGAGCGGGCCCGCGCCGTGCCGCTGCTGATCGTGCAGGGCGGAAGCGACGACGTCGTGCCGACCGTCGTCGGTGAGCGGCTGGTGGAGCACTGGCGCACGGTCGTCGACCTGGTCGTCGACGACGCGCTGGACGGCAGACCGGAGCTCGTCGCCGACACCGTCGTCCACCCGGCCGCCGGGGACCGCTACGCGTACGAGCGGACCGCCTACCGTGACCCGGACGGTCAGGTGCTGATCGAGCACGTGTACGCCGACGAGCTCGCCCACGCCTGGTCCACCCCCGGCGCCACCGGCATCTTCACGGACACCGCCGGCCCCGACGCCACCGACATCGCCTGGCGGTTCGCTCAGCTCCACGACGCCCCCTGACCGGGCTGCTGCTGGCATCCTGGCGGCCGCGATGCGCATCGGTGATAATCACTTCGACCGGCGCGTACCCGGAGGGTGGAGGCGAACCTGGTGGACCTCCTGGGCAGACGTGCCGAGCGCGAGGCCGTCGAGAACGTGCTGGCCGAGGTGCGGGCCGGGCGGAGCGGTGCGCTGGTGGTGCGTGGTGAGGCAGGCATCGGGAAGACCGCGGTGCTCGAGCACGCTCGGCACACCGCGGCCTCGGCAGGGTTCCAGGTCGAGTTCCAGGTCGGTGCGGAGTCCGAGACGCAGTTCGCGTTCGCCGGCCTGCACCAGCTGTGCGCGCCGTTGCTGGATCGTGCGGGGGCCTTGCCCGATCCGCAGCAGGTCGCTCTGGGCGTAGCGTTCGGGCTGCACGGTGGCGCGACGCCGGACAAGTTCCTGGTCGGGCTGGCGACACTCAACCTGCTGGCCGAGGTAGCCGAGGACAGGCCGTTGGTGACCCTCGTCGACGATGCGCAGTGGCTGGACCGGGCATCCGCGCAGGTTCTGGCGTTCGTGGCTCGGCGCCTGGTGGCTGAACGCGTCGCACTCATCTTCGCGGTGCGAGAGCACACCAGGAGTGAGACCCACCCGCTCGCCGGGTTGCCCGAGCTCCGCCTCCACGGGCTCGGTGAGGCCGACGCGCAGGAGCTGTTGACCGCAGCCGTCCGTACTCCGCTCGATGCCAGGGTGCGCGACCGGATCGTCGCCGAGGCGCGCGGCAACCCGTTGGCGCTGCTGGAGCTCCCTCGGAGCGCGCCGCTGGCGCAACTGGCCGGTGGATTCGGGCTGCCGGACGCCATGAGTGTTCCCCGCCGCATCGAGGAGGGCTTCCGGCAACGCTCGCGGGACCTGCCGACCGAGACGCAGCAGCTGCTGCTGGTCGCCGCGGCCGAGCCGACCGGCGACGCAGCGATGTTGTGGCGCGCGGCCGCCGAGCTGGGGATCCCGTCTTCCGCGGCTGCGCCCGCGGAAGAGGTCGGCCTGCTGGAGATCGGTCTCCGGGTGCGGTTCCGGCACCCGCTGGTGCGGTCGGCGGTCTACCACACGGCCACACCACCGGACCGTCGTCGCGCACACGCGGCACTTGCTGCCGCCACGGATCCGCAGGCCGACCCGGACCGGTACGCGTGGCACCGCGCGCAGGCGGCGCTGGGCGCCGACGAGGACGTCGCCGCCCAGCTGGAGCGCACAGCCGACCGGGCCCGCTCCCGCGGGGGTATGGCCGCCGCGGCCTCGTTCCTGCAGCACGCCTTCGAGCTGACCCCGTCGTCAGCGCGCCGTACGGCACGCGCACTGAAGGCCGCCTCGACGCTGCACGAGGCCGGAGCGTCCCAGGACGCTCGAGAGCTGCTGGCGCTGGTCGATGTCGAGCCGCTGGACGCGTTCCAGCGAGCCCGCCTCGCACTGCTGCGGGCGCGGATCGAGTTCCACGTGACACGTCACGGCGACGCGGCTCGGATGCTGCTGGACGCGGCTCGGATGCTCACGCCGCATGACGTCGCGCTGGCCCGTGAGACCTATCTGCACGCTCTCGATGCCGCGATCATCACGGGTGGGAGCCCTGGCTACGGGGTGCGTGAGGTCGCCCACGCAGCCCGGGCAGCGCCGCCCGCACCCGGGCCGCCGGGGCCCTCCGACCTGTTGCTCGACGGGATGGTGACGATCTTCACCCAGGGCTACGCGGCGGGTGTGCCCGTACTGCGCCGCGCACTGGAAGCGTTCCGCGCCGACGAGTTCCGCGCGGGCCGCGCCCGGGGTGACGACGATCGCCGCTGGTTGTCGCACGCCAGCCGCACCGCGAGCGTGCTCTTCGACGACACGAGCCTTCATGCGTTGGCCACGCGCCACGTACGACTCGCTCGCGACGCCGGTGCGCTCGTCACCCTCCCCGCCGCGCTCCTGTTCCAGTCCGTCGCGATGACGGTCAGCGGCGAGCTCGAGCGCGCCGGTGAGCTGGCCGCCGAGCAGTCAGCGATCGCCGCCGCGACCGGGGCCGTTCCGCTGCCTGACGCGCAGCTCGTCCTCGCTGCCTGGCGCGGCCGTCCGGACGAGACCGTAGAGATCTACACGACCGTCACCCAGGACGCTGCCGAACGTGAGCGCGGCACCGAGGTGTCCCTCGCGCAGTACGCGTTGGCGGTGCTGCACAACGGTCTGGGCGACTACACCGCCGCGCAGGAGGCTGCGGCGCGCGCGTGCGAGTCGGACGCCCTGAATCCGAGCAACCTGGCGCTGCCGGAACTCATCGAGGCGGCATGCCGTGCCGGCCGGCCGGAGCAGGCCCTGGAGGCAGCGGACGAGCTCGGCTCGAGAGCACGAGCCAGCGGCACCCCGTGGGCGCTGGGGCTCGCCGCCCGTTCACGGGGTCTGATCACGTCGGGTCCCGGCGCCGAGGAGCACTATCTCGAGAGCATCGGACAGCTCGGCCGCAGCACGATGACCGGCCATCTCGCCCGCACCCACCTCGTCTACGGCGAGTGGCTGCGCCGCGAGGGCCGCCGCCTGGACGCCCGCGAACAGCTGCGCACCGCCCATGAGCTGCTGGCGGACATGGGTGCGGAAGCGTTCGCAGAGCGCGCCGCC
The DNA here is from genome assembly GCF_048065335.1 of Isoptericola maris. Classification (NCBI taxonomy): domain Bacteria; kingdom Bacillati; phylum Actinomycetota; class Actinomycetes; order Micrococcales; family Promicromonosporaceae; genus Isoptericola; species Isoptericola maris. The sequence continues at coordinate 116,815 of NZ_JBLUNY010000001.1, forward strand.
CGCGAGCTGCGCGCTACCGGCGAGCATGCCCGCAAGCGCAACCCCCGGCCCACCGACGCCCTCACCGCGCAAGAGCTGCACGTCGCGCGACTGGTGGCCACGGGCGCCACCTCCCGAGAAGCCGGCGCACAGCTGTTCCTCAGCCCTCGCACCATCGAGGCCCACCTGCGGAACATCTTCCGCAAGCTCGGCGTCACCTCTCGTCGACAGCTCAAGGACGTGCGACTGGGCTTGCTGCACGGCGAGGCGGCAGGGTCGAGGTGATCATCCGCAGCGTGGGCATCAGGCCGAGGGGACCTGGGACGAGGGTGGACGGGTCTCGTGGACGCCCCGGCGTCCGTGGCAGGATCGGCCCCGTGACACCGCAGACGCTGCACCTGTCCGATTCGTCCCGCCGTGCGTTCGACGTGGACGCCGAGCGCCCCGTGCGGGTGCACGTGTGGCGTTCCGCGATGCCGGAGGCCCCTCTGGTGCTGCTGTCCCACGGCACGGGCGGGGCGGCCGACGACCTCGCGTGGTGGGTCGCCGGGCTGCACGACGCCGGGTTCGACGTCGCCGCGGTGGACCACCACGGCAACAATCACCACGACGGCTATCTGGCCGAGGGCTTCGCCTGGTGGTGGGAGCGTCCCCGCGACCTCTCCTTCGTGCTCGACCACCTCGAGGCACGGGGCCCCGTCGGCGCGTGCGGCTTCTCGTTCGGGGGTTACACCGCCGCGGCGGTGTGCGGCGCGCGGGTGTCGGCCAACGCCTACCGGGCGCTGGTGACCGGCCAGATCGAGTCGCCGCCCACACCGGAGTACCCCGGGGTCGCCGAGGACCTGGCGACCCGCTACGACGAGTCCGACGCCGAGAGATGGGTCGGGCTCGCCGCGGCCGACCTTCGGGACCCCCGGGTGCGGGCGGGCTTCCTGCTCTGCCCGTCGGTCGGGCCGCTGATCACCGCCGAGAGCCTGGCGGCGGTCGACGTCCCCGTGGCGGTGCGCTGGACGGCCGCCGACGAGATCGCCCCACCGGCAGGCAACGGCCTGCGCTACACCGAGCTGATCCCCGGGGCCGACGGCGGCACGGTGGGCGCCCCGACCGCGGGCCACTACGGATTCGTCCGGCCCGATCAGGACGACCCGCAGGCGAAGGCCGACGTGGTGGCGGCGTCCGCCGCCTTCTTCGCGCGCGAGCTGCGCGGATGACGATCCCCGGTGGCCTCTTCTCGCTCGACGGCCGTACCGCCGTCGTGACGGGCGGCTCCTCCGGTATCGGCCGGGCGATCGCCACGGCTCTCGCGGGGGCGGGCGCCGCCGTCGTCGTCGTGGCTCGCGGACGTGCCGCGCTGGACGACACCGTCGCAGAGCTCACCGGCTCGGGGTGTCGGGCCGCAGCCGTCCCGGGCGACCTGTCCACCCGCGAGGGGATCCGCGCCGTCGTCGACGGCGTGGTCGAACCCTTCGGCGAGCCCGACGTCGTGGTCTCCAGCGCGGGGGTGAACCTGCGCCCGCCGATGCACGAGATCGACCAGGCCGTCTGGGACACCACGATGACGGTGAACCTCGAGGCACCCTTCTGGCTGGGGCAGCGGTTCGGTCCGGGCATGGCCGACCGGGGCTACGGGCGCCTGATCCACGTGAGCTCCCAGCAGGCGCACCGGGCGTTCGTCGCCAGCGGCGCCTACGGCGTATCCAAGGGCGGCCTGGAGTCGCTCGCGCGCTCCCAGGCGGAGGCGTGGTCGCCGTGGGGGGTCACGGCGAACACCCTCGTGCCCGGATTCGTCCTCACACCGCTCAACCGGCGCCTCCAGCGGGAACCCGGACGCGTCGCGGCGCTCGCGGACCGCACCCTGGTCGGCCGGAACGGGGTGCCGGACGACTTCGCCGGCCCGGCCGTGTTCCTGGCCAGCGCGGCCTCGTCGTACGTGACGGGCCAGTCGATCCACGTCGACGGCGGGTTCTCCGTGCACTGAGCGGCCCGGGGCAGCACACTGGCAGCACCCGAGGCGGAGGGAGCGGTCGTGAGACAGCCCACGGAGGACGTCCCGCAGTGGCTGCGCACGGCGGGCGGCTGGTCATGGCGGCTCGTGGCCGTCGTGGTGGCCGTCGCGCTGGTGGTGTTCGCGACGGCGCAGGTCCGTGTCGTCTTCGTCGCGGTCTTCCTGGCGCTGGTGCTGACGTCCGTGTTCCGACCGTTGGCGGACCTCTACGCCCGGGTCATGCCCCGGGCGCTGGCGACCGCGCTGGCGCTCCTGAGCGGAGTCGTCGTGTTCGGCGGTCTGATGGCCTACGTCGTGGCCTCGGTGGCGGGGCAGTGGACGCGTCTCGCCGGTGAGTTCGACACCGGTGTGCAACAGATCCTCGACTCCTTGCAGAACCTGCCGTTCGGTCTGTCGATCACGGGCGAGCAGCTCAACGAGTGGATCGACGCCGGGCAGGAGTGGCTCGGCGACAACGCCCAGAACCTGGCCGGCCAGGCGGCGGAGCGTGCCGGTTCGGTGGTGGAGGGCTTCATGGTCTTCGCCCTGGCGATCTTCTGCACCGTGTTCTTCGTCTACTCGGGCGGCACCATGTGGCGGTGGTTCCTCGGCCAGGTGCCCGCCCGGCAGCGTCGCCGGTGGCAGGAGGCGGCGGGAGCCGGGTGGTACACCTTCTCGGGCTTCGCACGCGGGACCGTGATCATCGCGTTCATCGACGGTGTCCTCGCCTTCGTCCTGCTGCAGATCCTCGGTGTGCCGCTCGCCGCCCCGTTGGCGGTCCTCGTGCTGATCGGCGCGTTCATCCCCATCATCGGTGCGCCCCTGGCCATGATCATCGCCGCCGTCGTGGCGCTCGCCGCCCAGGGGTTCGTCACGGCGCTGATCGTCACGCTGGGCATCGCGGCCATCGGCCAGCTCGAGGGGCACGTGCTGCAGCCGCTCATCATGGGCAAGCAGGTGTCGTTGCACCCGGTCGTCGTGGCGGTGGCGGTGCTCTCCGGCACGGTGCTCGCCGGGATCCTCGGCGCCGTCGTCGCGGTCCCGCTCGTCGCGGTCGTCTGGACCGTCTTCTCCACCCTCCGCGGCAGCCCTCCCGTCCTGCTGCCGCCTGCCGGCGGGGACGAGTCCAGACCGGACCCGCCGGCGACGGTCGAGCAGACCGTGGCGGTCGACCCCGAGGGTGACGTCGCCGAGGAGCAGATGCCTCCACAACCACCGCAGCCTGACTGACGGGCGCTCGTCCCGGGCCGTGCGGGCCTGGCAGTATGCGCGCATGGAACCGTTCGTCCTCCGTGACGCGCACGTCACGCTGTCCGTCCCCACCCTCGCGGACATCGATCAGGTGGCCGAGGCGTGCACAGACCCCGAGGTCGCCGCCTGGACCACGGTGCCTTCGCCCTACACGCGGCAGGACGCGGAGGGGTTCGTGACGCGGATGGTCGCGGACGGGTGGGCGCGGGACACGATGTTCACGTGGGCGGTGCGCCCGCCCGGTCAGGTCGACGGCACGGTGCTGGGCATGATGGGGGTGAGCGTCAGGGCGGGTGATCCCGGTGCCGACCGTTCCGGCGAGATCGGGTACTGGACCGCCCCCGAGGCTCGCGGCCGCGGCCTCACGGTCGCAGCCGCACGGCTTGCTGCCGACTGGGCGCTCAGCGAGGAGGGGCTGGGGCTGGTCCGCCTGCAGTGGCAGGCGTACGCGGGGAACTGGCCCTCGCGGCGTGTGGCGTGGCGGCTGGGCTTCCGGTTCGAGGGGACGTTGCGCCGCTACGGGATGCAGCGCGGCGTCCTGCGCGACTCGTGGATGGCGTCCCTGCTGGCCGACGACCCGCGTGATCCGGCAGAGCCGTGGCCGTCCGAGGCGCCCGTGCCGGGAGCCGGGCGATGACCCCGCGGCGCACCGCCGTCATCGGTGCGGGGCCGTCCGGTCTGGCCGCTGCCCGTGCTCTCGACCGGGCCGGCCTGGACCTCGTGGGCTACGAGGCACACCACGACGTCGGTGGCCTGTGGGACATCGACAACCCGCGATCGACGGTCTACGAGTCGGCGCACCTCATCTCCTCGCGGACCACCACCGAGTTCTGGGAGCTCTCGATGGACTGCGACGCAGACTATCCGTCCCATCGTGAGCTCCTGCGCTACTTCCGCACGTACGCGGACACCTTCGACCTGCGCCGGCACTACCGGTTCGGCACACGGGTCACCGCGGTCGAACCCGTGGACGGCGACGCCTCGGGGGCACGCGGCTGGGAGGTCGTCGCCACCAGGCCCGACGGCGGCACGAGCGTGGAGCGGTACTCGCACGTCGTCGTCGCGAACGGGACGCTGGCCGAGCCGAACGTACCGACCTTCCGGGGACGCTTCTCCGGCGAGCTGCTGCACTCGAGCGAGTACCGCAGCGCCGACGTCTTCGACGGCAAGCGGGTGCTGGTCGTGGGTGGTGGGAACTCCGGCTGCGACATCGCCGTCGACGCCGTGCACCGCGCCGCGGCGGTCGAGGTGTCGGTGCGGCGCGGTTACTGGTTCGTCCCGCGCTACCTGCTCGGTCGGCCGACCGACACCCTCAACCAGGGTCGGCCGCTGCCGGCGCGGATCAAGCAGGCCGTGGACTCGAGGCTGCTGAGGCTGCTCAACGGTGACCCGCAGCGGTTCGGTTTCCCGGCGCCCGACCACAAGATCTACGAGTCGCACCCCGTGGTGAACTCCCTGGTCCTGCAGCACGCCGGGCAGGGGGACCTGCGCGTGCGGGCGGACGTGGCGGGCTTCGACGGCGACACCGTGCACTTCGTCGACGGCACCGCCGGGCGGTACGACGTCGTGCTGCTGGCCACCGGCTACCGGCTCGACTACCGGTTCCTCGACCCGGCGCACCTGGCGTGGTCCGGACCGGGCTCCGGGACCGCGCCGAGACTCTTCTGCAACATCGTGCCGCCCTCGCTCAACGGGCTGTTCGTCGTCGGCATGCTGGAGGCTTCCGGCATCGGCTGGCAGGGCCGGGCCGAGCAGGCCGACCTGGTGGCCCGCTATCTCGCTGCCGAGGCCGCAGGGGACGAGGGCGACGCAGCCGCCGGACGGCGGGCCGAGGCGTTCCGTCGTCGGCTCGGCGAGCCGTGGCCCGACCTCACCGGCGGGTACCGCTACCTCGGGCTGGAGCGTATGAGCTATTACGTGAACAAGGACGCCTACCGCCGGACCGTGCGCCGGCTCGCCGACGAGCTGACAGGGTCGACGCGATGAACATCGACGACGTCGCCGTGGACTTCTCACCGGCCTCGATGGTGGCGCTGAGCGTGGTGCTCGGCCTCATCATGCTGGGCATCGCGCTGGACACCTCGCCGGCCGACTTCCGGTCCCTGCGCCGTGCGCCGCGCGCCGCGGTGCTGGCGCTGGTCGCGCAGCTGGTGCTGCTGCCTGCGGTGACCTTCGTCCTGACGCTCGTGCTCGGCGTCCAGGCTTCGATCGCGTTGGGCATGATCCTGGTGGCCTGCTGTCCTCCGGGCAACGTCTCGCAGGTCCTCACGCACCGCGCGGGCGGCAACGTGGCGCTGTCGGTGTCGCTCACCGCGGTGGGCAACGCGCTGTACATCGTGGCGATGCCGTTGAACATCGCCCTGTGGGGCAGCCTGCATCCGACGGCGCGCGAGATCCTGACCGACGTCCGTCTCGACGCCGGCGCGATGCTCCTCGACATCCTGCTGGTCATCGGTCTGCCGTTCGCCGTCGGGCTGCTGTTCCGCGCCAGGTGGCCCGCGGCAGCCGACCGTGTGCACCGTCCGGTGCGCTGGGTCAGCCTGGTGGCGCTGGTCGGGTTCATCGTGGCGGCGCTGGCCGGGAACTTCTCCGTCTTCGTCGCATACGTGGGCATGGTGCTGCTGGCGGTGTTCCTGCACGACGCGGTCGCGCTCGCTCTCGGCTACCTCGCCGGGCGGGCCGGTCGCCTCGGCGTCCGCGAGGTGAAGGCGGTGACCTTCGAGGTGGGTATCCGCAACGCCGGGCTCGGGCTCGGCCTCGTCTTCGCCTTCTTCGACGGGATCGGCGGCATGGCCGTCGTGGCGGGCTGGTGGGGCATCTGGGACATCGTGGCGGGCCTGGCGCTGGCCTCGGTGTGGGCACGACGCAGCAGGGTCCGCACGACGCAGGGGGCGGCAGCATGAGGCGCGTCCTGGTCACGGGGGGCTCGGGCTTCCTCGGCTCCCACGCCGTCGCGGCGCTCGCGGCGCACGACGGCGTGGCAGCGGTCGTGTCCGCCGACCTGCGTCCGGCCTCCCGGGTGCCCGACGGCGTCACGGAGGTCACGCTCGACGTGACCGATGCGCCGGCGGTGCGGCAGGCCGTCGTCGACCACCGGATCGACACGGTGGTGCACCTCGCGGCGATCGTGAACCCGGGCACCCTGGACGAGGCGGACGAGCGCCGCGTCGACGTCGACGGCACCCGCCATGTGCTTCAGGCCTGCGTGGCCGGCGGCGTGGAGCGGTTGGTGGTCTCGTCGTCGGGCGCCGCCTACGGGTATCACGCCGACAACCCCGTACCACTGCGTGAGGGGGACGCGCTGCGCGGCAACGACGAGTTCACGTACTCCCGGCACAAGCGGCTCGTCGAGGAGATGCTCGCGACGTTCCGTGCGGAGCACCCGGGGCTCGGGCAGGTGGTCCTGCGGATCGGCACGATCCTCGGGCCGGGGGTGGCCAACCAGATCACGGCGTTGTGGGACGCGCCGCGTCTGCTCCGGGTGCGGGGGAGCGAGAGCCCGTTCGTCTTCGCCTGGGTCGACGACGTCACCGGAGCGATCGTCGCCGGCGCCACCGGGCGAGCCACGGGGGCGTTCAACGTGTGCGGCGACGGCGTGATGACGATCGCGGACATCGCCGCCCGGCTCGGCAGGCGGACGCTCGACGTCCCGGCGCCCGTGCTGGCCGGCGCACTGCGGGTGGGCAGGGCCCTGCGTCTGACCGTCCATGGCCCGGAGCGCGTCGGCTTCCTGCGATATCGGCCCGTGCTCGACAACATCCGTCTCAAGGAGGTTCTCGGCTACGTGCCGCTTCGCTCGAGCCGGGAGGCATTCGACGCCTGGGTCGCACAACGGGCGTGACGCGGCGACGCCGGCCCCCTGACCGCACGAGGGTGCGGGCAGGAGACCGGCGCCGGTGGATCTGGCTTGCTCAGGCTGCCGAGCAGACCGCGTTCAGCGAGCTCGCGTCCCCGCTGCCGATGAACCCGGCGGAGGTCGAGGCGCCCGCGGCGAGGCTGCCGTTCCAGCTCGCGTTGGTGAAGACGTTGCCGGAGACCTCGGCGCTCCACGCCTGATCGACGGTCGCACCGTCCACCGTGACCTCCCAGCCGGTGAGGGCCTCGGATCCTGCGGTCACGACCAGGTCGGCCTGGAAGCCGCCGCTCCACGTGTTGACCACGCTGACCTCGGCGGTGCAGTCGCCGGTGGGCAGCGGCTCCTCGTCGTCCTCCTCGGCAGCGGTGGTGAACGAGGTGGAGGCCGTCGTCGCCGAGACCTCGCCCGTGTTGTCGTTGCGCGCCTGGACCGCGACCTCGTACGTGGTCTCGGGGTCCAGACCCGTCAGGTCCACCATCGGCGAGCCGTCGGTGGCCGCCAGAACGTCACCCGAGGCCGGGTCGACGACGTCGTAGCCGGTGACGCAGCCGCCCGGCGCCATGCCCCACATGACGTGCGCGCTGGTGGCGCGGATGTCGGAGGCCATGACGTCACCCGGCACGGCGGGCGCCTCGTCCGGGCAGGCCTCGGGCTCGGGCTCCGGGTCGGTGCCGTCGCCACCGATCCCGGTCACCTCACCGTTGCCGCCGTCGAACGCGACGTCGGAGCAGCTGTAGAAGTTCTCGTTGCTGTCCGAGCGCACCCAGTGGGTGAAGATGATGTGGTCGCCGCTGCGATCGCTCGGCAGCGCCACGTCCCAGTAGTAGTAGTTCTCCCCGCCGGGGCCGCCGGTGGCGGGCGGGTCGGTCACGGTGTCGATCAGCTCGAGATCGCTCCATGCCAGCGGGCTTCCCGGGTCCCAGCCCTGCTCGGTGACGTAGACGTCGAACCGTCCCGGGTGCTCGGCCCAGTTGTTGTGCTGGAACTCGTACGTCGCGCCGGCTGTGAGATGCGTCGTCGGCCAGTCGTCCCGCACGGCGTTGAAGCTCGAGAAGTCGTACGGGCCGTTGCCGCCGCCGTCACAGATCTGGCCGTCGGGGATGTACCCCTCGGTGCGGCCGGCACCGTTCGAGTCCAGGTTGCCGAACCAGTTGTAGAACGACGCCGTGCCGTCCGCGGCATAGGCGTCGGCGCACGCCGGGTTCTGCGGGTTCACGGCACCGGAACCGGTGAGGCCGTCGACGTAGCAGAGGTACTGACGGCTGCCGGGGAACACCTCGGCGCCGTGGGCCTCGGCGGGGGCGGGCTCGGTGGCCACCACGAGGCCGGTGGCGCCCACCAGCGCCGCGACGGCCAGGGCTGCGATTCTTCGCATGTCGAGCTCCTTCACTCGTTGCGGTAGTCGGACAAGCAGACTCTGCCCGAGCGGGAGCCTCCGGCTGTAGGGCCTAAACGTTTAGGCTCCGTCTGTCCGCTGGCCGGGCGCACGCTCGGGAATGCCGCCACCGACGCCTGCGGTGGGTACCGTGGGGCCGTGACCCAGCCCAGCCCATCTCCAGCACGAGACGCTCGTCCCACCGCCGAGGACGAGGTCGTCGGCATCTGCCAGGACCTGCTGCGGATCGACACCTCGAACTACGGCGAGAACCAGGGACCGGGGGAGCGCAAGGCGGCGGAGCTCGTCGCCGGGCTGCTGGCCGACGTCGGGCTGGAGCCCGCGCTGTTCGAGTCCGCCCCCGGGCGGGCGTCCGTGGTCGCGAGGTTCGCCGGCCAGGACCCCTCGCGTCCCGCCCTCGTGCTGCACGGCCACACCGACGTGGTGCCCGCCGCCGCAGCGGACTGGTCGGTCGACCCGTTCGCCGGCGAGGAGATCGACGGGCTGCTCTGGGGCCGTGGCGCCGTGGACATGAAGGACATGGACGCCATGATCCTGGCGGTGGTGCGGCAGATGGCGCGAGAAGGCCGCCGGCCGGCCCGCGACGTCGTCATCGGCATGTTCGCCGACGAGGAGGCGGGCGGCGTCCTCGGCGCCCGCTGGCTGGTCGACCACCATCCCGAGATCTTCGAGGGCGCCACCGAGGCCATCAGCGAGGTCGGCGGGTTCTCCGTGGACGTCGGTGGACGCCGGGCCTATCTCGTCCAGACGGCGGAGAAGGGGCTCGCCTGGTTGCGGCTGGTGGCCGACGGCCGCGCGGGTCATGGTTCGCAGGTCAATCACGAGAACGCCGTCACCGAGCTCGCCGCCGCCGTGGCGCGGATCGGCAAGCACGCCTGGCCGTACACGCTCACGCCCACCGTGGAGCGGCTGCTGAAGGGCGTGAGCGACCTGACCGGGCTGCCGTTCGACCGTGAGGGCGGCGCGGACCCGGACCAGGTCGACGCGCTCGTCGCGGCGCTGGGGCCGGCCGCGAAGTTCGTGGGAGCCACGGTGCGGCACACCACCAACCCGACACAGCTCGACGCCGGGTACAAGGCCAACGTCATCCCCGGCTCCGCGACGGCGACCCTCGACATGCGCACGGTGCCCGGCCACGACGCCGAGGCCATGGGCGTCCTGCGCGAGCTCGCCGACCCGCACGTGCGGATCGAACCGATCCACACCGACCGGTCGCTCGAGGTGCCGTTCAGCGGCGGCCTGGTGGACGCGATGGTCGACTCCCTGCACGCCGAGGACCCGGGCGCCGCCGTGCTGCCCTACACGCTCTCCGGCGGCACGGACAACAAGTCCCTGGCCCGCCTCGGCATCACCGGCTACGGGTTCGCGCCGCTGCAGCTGCCGGGCGACCTGGACTTCGCCGGGATGTTCCACGGCGTCGACGAGCGGGTCCCCACCGACGCCCTCAAGTTCGGCACCCGGGTCCTGGACCGCCTGCTGGCGACCTGCTGAGCCGTCAGGCGCCCAGCTGGGCCAGCGACCGTCGCGTCGACGCCACGTAGCCACCACCGAAGAGCACCGCGTGGACGGCCAGCGGGTAGAGCTGGTGGAGCGGCACGCGTCCGGCAGCGCCCGGGCACAGCGGGTGGACCTCGGCGTACCCGGCCAGGATCTCGTCCAGGTGTGGTGCGCCGAACAGGGCCAGCATCGCCAGGTCCGCCTCCCGGTGCCCGCCGTGCGCCGCCGGGTCGACGAGCACGGCCTCGGTGGCGCCGCCGGCGTCCGACCAGAGGACGTTTCCCGACCACAGGTCCCCGTGCAGCCGTGCGGGCGGCTCGGCCGGTCCGGCGAGGCGGGGCAGCCGCTCGCACACCCGCTCGAACGCGGTCTCGTCGTCGGGCCCGAAGACCCCGCGGCGTCGGCCCTGCGCGAGGACCGGTCGCAGGCGGGCGTCGGCGTAGAACGTGGACCAGTCGGTCCACGATCCGGCCGCCATCTCCAGCGGGTCGTCGAGCGGTCCGACCCAACCGGCACCGGCTCCCGGCGGCAGCGCGCCGAAGCCGTCGGCGCCCGCGTCGTGCAGCACCGCCAGGCGACGGCCGAGGTCCCGCGCCGCGTCCGCGGTGGGTGTGGCCGGTGTGACCCGCTCGAGGTCGAGGTGACCGGGCCCGACCTCGACCACACGCGCCACCCGAGGTCCGCCGCCCACGGCGAGCCAGCGCAGGCCGGCCGCCTCCGTGGCGAAGAATCCCTCCGGTGCGTCCGTGCGGGACTTGCGGAACCCGGCCATCTCAGAGGGTCGAGGTCGCCCGGATGACCTTGCGGCGCAACCACACCCGTCGCTCGCCCCCCAGGTACAGGCGGGTGCGGGCGAGCTCCCAGCGGCCGTACTCCGCTTCCTCGGTGAGCAGCTTGCGCGCGTCGGGCACGGACGTGCCCCGGTCGATCGTGAGCACGCGGTACTCGTACTGCCCGTGCTTGCGCCAGCTCGATGCCATTCGTCGCCTCCCAGGTGACCGTCCGGCGATTTCGTGTGCCCATTGTGCCCCGTATGGCGCTACCGTCAGAGCATGACCGCTGATCCGCGTGCCGCGTTGGACCGCTTCGTCGCCGCTCTCGAAGGGCACTACCACGCCGTGTCCTCCCGCCGCGGCGAGGAGGACCCGGCCGTCGACGACGCCTACGAGGTGCTCGCCGACGCGTTCGAGGTGTACGAGGACGCCCTGGCGCAGGTGTACACCGAGGTGACGCCCTTCTACCTCGACGACGACGATGACGACGACGAGGATGACGACGAGGACGGTGACGACGACGGCGAGCTCGACGTCGACGTGCCCGGCGGGCGCTGAACCGGCCGGCTACCAGCGCTCGGGATAGCCGGGGACGACGGCGGAGACGTCGTCGAGCGCCGCGTGGACCTCGCTCGGCAGGACCAGGTCGACGGCCTCCAGCGTGCCCTCGAGCTGTGCAGGGGTGCGGGCACCGACGACGGCGGACGCCACCGTGGGCCGAGCCAGCAGCCAGGCGAGGGCGACCTCCAGCGGCGCCCGACCGAGACCGTCGGCGGCGGTGACGACGGCCTCGGCGACCGCCGCGGCGTCGCGGTCCTCCAGGTACTGCCCGACGAAGTCGGCGAGATGGTCCGAGGCTGCGCGTGAGCCCACGGGGACCGAGCGCCGGTACTTGCCGGTGAGCATGCCGCGGCCCAGCGGCGACCAGGCGAGCAGGCCGAGGCCCAAGGCTTCCGCCGCGGGGACGACCTCGCGCTCCACGCCGCGCTGCAGCAACGAGTACTCGGTCTCGAGGGCGGCCATCCCGATGCCGTCGCCCGCCTCGAGGAGGGTGGCGGCGCGCGCCGACGCCCACGCGGGGAAGTTCGACAGGCCCACGTACCTCGCGCGGCCGGAGGTGACGGCGAGCCGGAGCGCCGAGACCGTCTCCTCGAGCGGCGTCGTCGCGTCCGGGCACGCCACCAGGAAGAGGTCGACGTGGTCGACGCCGAGGCGGACCAGCGAGGCGTCGAGGTCCGCCAGGAGCGACCCCCGGGACGCGTCGCGCCGTGGGCCGGCGGGCCCTTGGCGCACGCCGCCCTTGGTGCACAGCACGAGCTCGTCGCGCGGCACGGACCCGGCGAGCTGCTCCCCGAGGACGCGCTCGGCGTCGCCGTCACCGTACGAGGCGGCCGTGTCGACCAGCGTGCCGCCGGCGTCGACGAACGAGCGCAGGATCGCCCCCGCGTCCCCCGCGTCCGTGTCCCGCCCCCAGGTCATCGTGCCCAGCCCGAGCGTGGAGACGCGCAGTCCCGAGGCGCCCACCTGCCGTCGTTCCATGCGCGGAACCCTACCGGCGCCGACCCCCGACCAGGGGGTCCCGCGCCGGAGGGCTCCTGCGCGCGGGTAGTGTTGCCGCCCGTGAGTGCGTGGGAAGCGATCCTCCTCGGTCTGGTGCAGGGTTTCACCGAGTTCCTGCCGGTCTCGTCCAGTGCGCAGCTGCGCATCGTGGGCGAGCTCGTCGGCGGTGCCGACCCGGGAGCCCTGTTCACGGCGGTGTCGCAGATCGGTACGGAAGTCGCCGTGCTGCTGTACTACCGCCGCAAGATCCGCGACATCTGCGTGGCCTGGTGGGTGTCGCTGCGCGGTGACCACGGGTCCGGCTGGCGCGCCCGGATGGGGGCCCACGACATCGATGCGCGGATGGCCTGGTACATCGCGCTGGGCTCCGTGCCGATCGTCGTCCTCGGCGTGCTGTTCGACGACGCGATCGAGACGTCGCTGCGCAACCTGTGGATCACGGTGGTCACGCTGGTCGTCTTCGGTGTGCTGCTGGACGTGGCGGACCGGCTCGGGGCGCGCGTGCGGCCCGTCGACGACATGACCCCCCGGCGGACCATCGGGCTCGGGCTGGCCCAGGCGCTCGCCCTGATCCCGGGCGTCTCCCGCTCGGGCGGCACCATCACCGCCGGGCTCGCGATGGGCTTCACCCGCAAGGCGGCGGCCGACTACTCGTTCCTGCTCGCCATCCCGGCCGTGCTGGGTTCGGGGTTCTACCAGCTCGCGAAGGCCGCGGGAGGCGACCCCGCACCGGGGTCGGCCGGCTGGGGTGCCACCCTCCTCGCCACGATCGTCGCGTTCGCCGTCGGCTACGTCGTCCTGATCGGGTTCCTCAAGATCGTCTCGACGTACTCGTACCGGCCGTTCGTCTACTACCGCTACGCCCTGGCGGCGTTCGTCGTCGTCCTGCTGCTCACCGGCGTCCTGGAGGCGGACGCCGGTGCCGTGACCACCGGCTGACGCCGGTAGCCTGGCCCCGTGCTTTCCTGGCCCTCCCCTCAGATCCCCGAGCTGCCCGCGCCCACGGACGGTCGTCGGCCCGTCGTCCGGGTCCACGACTCCACCTCCGGGACGCTGGTCGATCCGGCCCCCGGCGCCGTGGCCCGGTCTTTCGTGTGCGGGGTCACCCCGTACGACGCGACGCACCTGGGGCACGCCGCCACCTACGTGGCGTTCGACCTGCTGCACCGTGCCTGGGCCGACGCCGGCAAGCAGGTGACGTACTGCTCGAACGTCACGGACGTCGACGACCCGCTGCTCGAGCGCGCCGACGCCACCGGGGTCGACTGGCGCGACCTCGCCCGTGACCAGACCGCTCTGTTCGCCGAGGACATGACCGCACTGGGCGTGGTCCCACCGGCCCCGTGGACCGGCGTGGTCGAGTACGTCGAGCCGATCGCCCGCGCCGTGGCGCAGATGCTCGCCGACGGCACGGCGTACCGCGTGCCCGTGGAGCCGGGCGCCGGCGGCGCGGCACCGGAGCTCGGCGACGTCTACGCGGACCTGAGCGCGGACCCCGCCTTCGGGACCGTGTCCGGCCTCGACGAGGCGACGATGGCGGAGCTCTTCGCCGAGCGCGGAGGGGATCCCGACCGGGACGGCAAGAAGAACGCGCTCGACCCGCTGCTGTGGCGCCGCGAGCGCGTCGGCGAGCCCGCCTGGGACGGCGGCGTCCTCGGCACCGGGCGTCCCGGGTGGCACGTCGAGTGCTCGGTCATCGCGCGCGACGGTCTCGGCCTGCCCTTCGACGTCCAGGGCGGGGGCGCGGACCTGCTGTTCCCGCACCACGAGATGTCGGTCTCGCACGCCCGCATGCTGGCCGGTCCGGACGCCGCGCCGACGGCGCACGTCCACGCGGGTCTGGTGGCCTACGAGGGTCACAAGATGAGCAAGTCCCGGGGCAACCTCGTGCTCGTCTCGGCGCTGCGGCGCGAGGGCGTGGACCCCATGGCCGTCCGCCTGGGTATCCTCGCCCAGCACTACCGCTCCGAGTGGGAGTGGACCGACGCGACGCTCGAGGTGGCCCGAGGGCGCCTGGACCGCTGGCGCGCCGCCGTCTCCGGCAACGGTGCGCCGTCGGCGGACGCGCTGCTCGCGGAGCTCCGCGCGGCGCTCGCCGACGACCTCGACGCGCCGCGGGCGGTGGCGGCGGTCGACGAGTGGGCCCACCGGGCGCTGGCGCCGGGGCGTGACACGTCCGGCGACGAGGAGGGCGCACCCGGGGTCGTCGCCCGAGCGGTCAATGCGCTCCTCGGGGTGCGACTGTGATCCCGGCGGTCTGAACCGCCGGACCGGCCCGGGGCCGGCGTCAGCCCTTGTCCGGGCTCCCGTGGCCGGGACCGCCCCGGCCGGGCCCGTGGTCCCGTCGGCGCAGGTAGCGCTCGAACTCGCGCGCGATCGCGTCGCCCGAAGCCTCCGGGAGGTCGGCCGTGTCCTTGGCCTCCTCGAGCTGCTGGACGTACTCCGAGATCTCTGCGTCCTCGCTGGCCAGCTCGTCGACGCCGTGCTGCCACGCCTCGGCGTCCTCCGGCAGCTCGCCGAGCGGCACGGTGGCGGCCAGCAGCTCCTCGACCCGTGCCAGGATCGCCAGCGTCGCCTTCGGCGACGGCGGGTTCGCGACGTAGTGCGGCACCGCCGCCCACAGCGAGACCGACTGGAGCTCGCGCGCCGTCGCCTCGTGCTGGAGCACACCGACGATGCCGGTCGGGCCCTCGTACGTGCTGGGCTCGACGTCGAGAACGGCCTGCAGGCCGGGGCTGTCGGTGGTGGCGGTGAGCGGGATCGGGCGGGTGTGCGGCACGTCCGCCAGCAGCGCGCCCAGGGTGACGACGGTCTGGACGTCGAGCTCCTCGGCGATGTCGAGCAGCTCGCGGCAGTACGACCGCCAGCGGAACGACGGTTCGATGCCGTGGACGAGCACGACCTGGCGGTCCGGCAGGTCGGCCACCGAGACCGTGGTCGTCGGCCACGTCACGTCCCGGGACCCGTCCGCTCCCGTCGTCACCATCGGACGGTTCACCTGGAAGTCGTGGTACTCCTCGGGGTCCAGCTCTCGCAGCGGTGACGAACCCCACACGTCGGCCAGGTGCTCGAGGGCGCCGGTCGCGGCGCTGCCGGCGTCGTTCCAGCCCTCGAAGGCAGCGATCATGACGGTCTGACGTGCGGCGTGGCGGCCGACCGGCTGCTCGGTGCTCATTCGACAACCCTATACAGCCGAGCGGCCTCGACGGCGGTCGTCGTGCGCCGGGGCCGCGGGCCGTCCGTACGATGGTGCGGTGCCGAATCCTGCCCCGCCTGCCACGCTGCCCGCCGCCGTCCTGTGGGACATGGACGGCACCCTCGTCGACACCGAGCCCTACTGGATCTCCGCCGAGCAGGAGCTGGTCGCCGAGCACGGTGGTACCTGGACCCACGCGCAGGCCCTGCAGCTCGTCGGGAATCCCCTGGCGGTGTCGGCCGGGGTGCTCCGGGAGGCCGGGGTGGACCTGCCCGTGCCCGAGATCGTCGACCGGCTGCTGACCAGGGTGACCGCCCAGGTGCGCGACGACGTCCCCTGGCGCCCCGGTGCGCGCGACCTGCTCGACGTGCTCGGTGCCGCCGGCGTGCCGTGCGCCCTGGTGACGATGAGCTACGCGGTGCTGGCCGAGGCCGTCACGGCCCACGTGCCGGGGGCCTTCGTCACTCTTGTGACGGGCGACCAGGTCGAGCGGGGCAAGCCCGACCCGGAGCCCTACCTCGTGGCAGCACGACGGCTCGGCGTCCGGCCGTCCGACTGCGTCGCGATCGAGGACTCGCCGGCGGGCCTCGCCTCCGCGCTCGCCGCCGGGACGCGCACCCTGGGCGTGGAGGCGGTCCTGCCGATCGAGGCTCGCGAAGGGCTCAGCCGGGCGGCCTCACTGGCAGACGTCGACCTGACGTTCCTGCGGCGGCTGGCCGCGGGCGAGGTGCTCGACCTCGTCTGACGTCCGTGGTCCGGGGATCAGAGGTCCAGGCCGAGGCGTTCGCGCAGCGCGCCCTCGGGGATCGGCGGGGGAGTACCGCCGAACTCCGGGCAGATGTCCTGGTGGGCGCACCAGCCGCACAGCTTGCTGGGCCGCGGCACGAACTCCCCGCGACGGGCCGCCGTGGTGATCGCGTCCCACACGCCGCGGATCTTGGTCTCCGTGACCTCGAGCTCGCGCTCCTGCGGCTCGGCACGCAGCACCTGGCCGTCACCGAGGTAGACGAGCTGCAGCATCTTCGGCAGCACGCCGCGCTCGCGCCAGACCACCAGCCCGTAGAAGCGCATCTGGAAGAGCGCCTTGTTCTCGAACCCTGGTCGCGGCGACCGGCCCGACTTGTAGTCCACCACCCGGATCGCGCCGTTCGGGGCCACGTCGAGGCGGTCGACGATCCCGCGCAGCAGGGGGCCGTCCTCGAGCTGGCTCTCGACGTACAGCTCACGCGCCTCGGGCTCGAGCCGGTTCGGGTCCTCGAGGGTGAAGTAGGTGCCGAGGAGTCGCCCGGCACCGTCCAGCCAGGTCTCCAGCGGCTGGTCCGCCGCGTCGCCGTCAGGCAGGAACAACCGCGCATAGCGCGGCTCCGCCTCGACCAGCCGGTCCCACTCGCCCGGGAGCAGGTCCAGGGCGGCCTCGCGCGTGCGCTCACCCAGCGGGGCGTCGTACAGCCGCTCGAGCACGGAGTGCACCAGCGTGCCGCGCGCGGCGGCGGACGACGGCGGTTCCGGCAGCCGGTCGACGGCGCGGAACCGGAACAGCAGCGGGCACTGCATGAAGTCTCCCGCCCGGGAGGGGGAGAGCGCCGGCGGGCGCCGCGCACGGACGTCCGGGGCGTCGGCAGGGGTGGCCACCGGGTCCGGGGTGCGGTCCGCCGTCGTCGTCATGGCTGCCACCCTACGGCCGGCCACCGACGCCGGTGCGGGCCGTCCACAGGCCCGCACCGATAGCCTGAGCCGGTGCCTCCCCGTTCCTCCGGCTGGCGGATCGGCCGCGTCGCCGGCGCACCTGTGCTCGTGACGCCGTCGTGGTTGCTCGCCGCCGTCGTCCTGACCGTCCTCTTCGCGCCCACCGTGCGCTTCTGGGCGCCCGCCATGGGCACGCCCGGGGTGCTGGTCGTGTCGTTCGTGTTCGTGCTCCTCCTCTTCGGCTCAGTGTTCTGCCACGAGGTCGCGCACGCGCTGGTGGCGCGCTCCCGCGGGCACCGCGTCGACGAGCTCGCCCTGACGCTCTGGGGCGGCCACACCGCCTACTCGGGCGGTGCGCACCGCCCGGGGGACACCGCGCTGGTGGCCGTGGTCGGGCCGCTGACCAACCTCGCGCTCGCGCTCGCCTTCTGGGTGGGGTTCCAGGCGCAGAGCGTCGAGTCGGTCCCGGCGCTCCTGCTGTACGCCGGGGCCTTCTCGAACGCGTTCGTCGGCGCGTTCAACCTCCTGCCCGGTCTCCCGCTCGACGGCGGCCAGGTGCTCGAGGCGGCGGTCTGGAAGGCGACGGGCTCACGCACCCGCGGCACCGTCGTCGCCGGCTGGATCGGCCGCGTCGTCGGCGTGGGCGTGGTGGTCGGGGTGCTCCTGTGGCCGCTGACGTCCGGGAGCCGGCCCGACGTGGTACAGGTCATGTGGGCGGCGCTCATCGGGGCGTTCCTGTGGTCCGGAGCGACCGAGGCCATGCGGACCGGACGGCGACGCGAGGCCCTCGCGGGCCTCACCGTGCGATCGCTGGCGACACCCGCCGTCCTCGTCACGCAGGGTTCCGGCGTGGCCGACGTCGGGCGCGCGGCCGAGGGCCGGGGCGAGACGGTCGTCGTGGTGGTGGACCGGTCGCACGCGCCGGTCGGCTGGGTGGACCCCCGGGCGGTGGCCGCGGTCCCGGCGGACCAGGTCGCCGCCACGACCGTGGACGCCGTCGTCGTGCCGTTCCCGGCGGGCTCTGCCGTCCGGGCCGACGCCTCCGGACCGGAGCTCCTGCAGCACCTCGCCGGGACCTCCGGCGGGTCGAGGGTCGTCCCCGTGGTCGACGACGGCCGGGTGACCGGCGTGCTGGACGTCGCGAGGGTGGCCGCGGCGTTGCGCCCCGGCAGTCGTCAGTAGACTCGGCGCTCGTGACTTCTACTGCCGCCACCGGTGCCGACGAGCGGCGTGGTCCGCTGCACGTCGGCGACAAGGTCCAGCTCACCGACCCCAAGGGCCGGATGCACACGATCACGCTCGCCGAGGGAGCGACGTTCCACACCCACAAGGGTTACTTCCGCCACGACGACCTCATCGGCCGGCCGGAGGGCTGGGTGGTGACCAACACCGCCGGCGTCGAGTACCTCGCGCTCCGGCCGCTGCTCAGCGACTACGTGCTCTCCATGCCGCGCGGCGCCGCGGTCGTCTACCCGAAGGACGCCGGCCAGATCGTCCAGATGGCGGACATCTTCCCGGGTGCGCGCGTCGTCGAGGCGGGCGTGGGCTCCGGGGCGCTCACCCTGTCGCTCCTGCGGGCCGTCGGTGACGCGGGCGAGCTGCACTCGATCGAGCGGCGCGAGGACTTCGCGGCGATCGCCCGCGGCAACGTCGAGACCTTCTTCGGCGGCGAGCACCCCGCCTGGCACCTGCACGTGGGCGACCTCGCCGACCGGGTGGACGACGTCGTCGAACCGGGCACCGTCGACCGCGTGGTGCTCGACATGCTCGCCCCGTGGGAGAACGTCGACGCGGTGGCGCGTGCCCTCGTGCCTGGCGGGGTGCTGATCTGCTACGTCGCCACGGCCACCCAGCTCTCGCGGACCGCGGAGGACCTGCGGGCCGACGGCCGGTTCGCCGAGCCGACGGCATGGGAGTCGATGGTGCGCGGCTGGCACCTCGAGGGTCTCGCGGTGCGCCCGCAGCACCGCATGATCGGTCACACGGGGTTCCTCGTCACCGCCCGGCGGCTGGCGGACGGCGTCGAGCCGCCCGAGCGCAAGCGGCGGCCGGCCAAGGGGTCCTCCGTGGGCACGACCGACGCGGAGTGGACGGAGTCGGACCTCGGCGAGCGTCCCGTCTCCGACAAGAAGGCACGGCGGGTCCGGCGGGAGGTCGGGCAGGCGCCCGAGGAGTGAGCCGCCGCGGCCCACGATGCGCCCCGGCCGTGTCACAGGCTGGTCACGACGAGGGCCGGATCGTGTGAACACGGCGACCGGTCCGTGAAATGACCGACGCGATCGCGGTGTTGCCCCTTAGTGTGCTGTGTCTCGGGGGTTCCTCCTCGCCGGTGGAGGACACCGCCCGGGCCGCACGAGAGGGGACGCGATGACTGACCACCCTGTCCGCCCGGAGTCCGACCGGCCCGCGCCGTCGGGCCGAGACACGCAGCTGGCGCTGCTCGCGGCCAAGAACGAACGGCTCGCCGAGGCGTTGCGCGCGGCACGCGAGCAGATCGTCGAGCTGAAGAAGCAGATCGACGACCTGGCGAAGCCCCCCGGGACGTACGCCACGTACCTCGCGGGGCACGACGACGGATCGGTCGACGTGATCTCCTCCGGGCGCAAGATGCACGTGCAGGCGAGTCCTGGCCTGGACCTCGACGCGCTGGCGCCGGGCCAGGAGGTCAAGCTCAACGAGGCCATGACGGTCGTGGCGGCCGGTGGCTACGAGCGCATCGGCGAGCTGGTGACCGTCAAGGAGGTCCTCGACCCGGAGCGGGTCCTGGTCGTGGGACGCGCCGACGAGGAGCGTGTCGTCCGGCTCGCGGGGTCCGTGCTCGGGGCGCCGCTGCGGGTGGGTGACGCCCTGACCGTCGACATGCGCAGCGGGTTCGTCTTCGAGGTCGTGCCCAAGTCGGAGGTCGAAGAGCTCGTGCTCGAGGAGGTCCCCGACATCGCGTACGAGGACATCGGTGGCCTGGGTCCGCAGATCGAGCAGATCCGCGACGCGGTCGAGCTGCCGTTCTCCCACCCCGACCTCTATCGCGAGCACGGCCTGCGCCCGCCCAAGGGCGTGCTGCTGTACGGTCCGCCCGGTTGCGGCAAGACCCTCATCGCCAAGGCGGTCGCCTCGTCGCTGGCCACGATGGTGGCCGAGAAGCGTGGCGGGGACCCGAGCGCGAAGAGCTTCTTCCTCAACGTCAAGGGACCGGAGCTCCTCAACAAGTACGTGGGCGAGACGGAGCGGCACATCCGCCTGATCTTCGCGCGGGCCCGGGAGAAGGCCACGCAGGGCATGCCCGTGGTCGTCTTCTTCGACGAGATGGAGTCGCTGTTCCGCACGCGGGGGACCGGGCTCTCGTCGGACGTCGAGACCACGATCGTGCCGCAGCTGCTCGCCGAGATCGACGGTGTCGAGCGGTTGGACAACGTCATCGTGATCGGGGCGTCGAACCGCGAGGACATGATCGACCCCGCCATCCTGCGGCCGGGCCGCCTCGACGTGAAGATCAAGATCGAGCGTCCCGACGCGGAGGGCGCCACCGAGATCTTCGGCAAGTACCTCACCGCGGACCTGCCGATCAACGCCGACGACGTCGCGGAGCACGGGGGCGACCCGCGCCAGGCCGTCGAGGCGATGATCGGGTCGGTCGTCGAGCGGATGTACTCCGAGGACGAGGAGAACCAGTTCCTCGAGGTCACCTACGCCAGCGGTGACAAGGAGACGCTCTACTTCAAGGACTTCAACTCCGGGGCGATGATCGAGAACGTCGTCGACCGGGCGAAGAAGTCCGCGATCAAGGACCTGCTGGCCACGGGCAAGCGGGGCATCCGCGTGGAGCACCTGCTGTCCGCCTGCGTGGACGAGTTCCACGAGAACGAGGACCTGCCCAACACCACCAACCCGGACGACTGGGCGCGGATCAGCGGCAAGAAGGGCGAGCGGATCGTCTTCATCCGCACGATCGTCACGAAGAAGGGTGAGAGCGCCACCCCGCGCACCATCGACACGGTGAGCTCGACCGGTCAGTACCTCTGACCTGCGGCGCTGTCGCGGCTCTCCCGTCCACCGTGCGTCGGTGGACGGGAGAGCGGGGTGGCCGTGCGGACGCCTAGGCTGGGGTGGTGACCGTGCGACGCGTGATGGGGATCGAGACCGAGTACGGAGTGCTGGCCCCGGGACGCCCGATGGCCAACCCGATGCTGATGAGCTCCCAGGTGGTGACCACCTACCGGGCATCGGTGCAGGACGGCCGGCCCGGGCACCCGCCGGCGCGCTGGGACTACGACGACGAGGACCCGCTGGCGGACGCGCGCGGATTCCACCTCCAGCGCGCGTCGGCGCACCCGTCGCTCCTCACCGACGACCCCACGGCGCCGGCGCCGTCCGGACCGACGGCGGGCCCCGAGGACCTCGAGCGTCCCGAGACCGAGGAGTACGACGACCCGAGCGCCGCGAACTGCATCCTGACGAACGGTGCGCGGCTGTACGTGGACCACGCCCACCCCGAGTACTCCTCGCCCGAGGTCACCAACCCCCGCGACGGCGTGCTGTGGGACGTCGCGGGGGAGCGCGTGATGCTCGCGGCGACCCGGCGCCTCGCCCAGGTGCCGGGGTCGGAGGTGGTCCTGTACAAGAACAACGTCGACGGCAAGGGCGCGAGCTACGGCACCCACGAGAACTATCTCGTGGACCGGGGCGTCGCGTTCGGCACGCTGGTCGAGCTGCTCACCCCGTTCCTGGTCACGCGGCAGGTGTTCACGGGCTCAGGACGCGTGGGTCTGGGGCCGTCGGGCGAGGACCCGGGCTTCCAGCTCTCCCAGCGGGCCGACTACATGGAGGCCGAGGTCGGGCTGGAGACGACCCTGCGCCGCCCCATCGTGAACACCCGCGACGAGCCCCACGCCGACCGGACGCGGTGGCGACGGCTGCACCTCATCGCGGGCGACGCCAACCACCTCGAGGTCGCGACGTACCTCAAGCTCGGCACCACGTCGCTCGTGCTGTGGGTGGCGGAACACCTGGACGAGCTCGCCGGAGCGGGGGTGCCGGCGCACGCCGAGCTCGCCGCGCTGCGGCTCGCGGACCCGGTGCGCGACGTGCAGCGCGTCTCGCGCGACCTCGACCTCACCGTGCCCCTGGAGCTCGCGGACGGGACGACGGCGACGGCGCTCGAGGTCCAGGAGCGGTACGTCGACGTGGTGCACCGCTCGCTCGCGGCGCTCGGCTCCGACGACGACACCGACGACGTGGTCGCCCGGTGGCGCTCGGTGCTGGGACGGCTCGGCACCGACCCGGCCTCGTGCGCGCGGGAGGTCGAGTGGGTCGCCAAGCTGCGGCTGCTGGACCGCCTGCGTGTCCGCGACGGCCTGGCGTGGGACCACCCCCGCCTGCACGCCATGGACCTGCAGTGGGCGGACGTGCGACCGGAGCGCGGCGTCTACCACCGGCTGGTCGCGGCGGGTGCGGTCGAGCGGCTGGTGACCGAGGAAGAGGTGACGCGCGCCGTCCACCACCCGCCGGTCGACACCCGGGCCTGGTTCCGTGGCGAGGTCATGGAGCGGTATCCGGACGAGATCTCTGCGGCGAGCTGGGACTCGGTGATCTTCGACGTGCACGGCGCGGCGTCGTTGCAGCGGGTGCCGATGCTGGACCCGACGCGGGGCACGGCGGCGCACATCGGTGCGCTGCTCGACGCGAGCCCGGACGCCGCCACGCTGCTGGAAGGGCTGCGGGGCGACACGTGAGCGGTGCGGGTGCGCCGTCCCCGTCACGGCATAGGCTGACCACACCCTCGCAGGGAACCACGAAGGAGGCGGACCATGGCAGGTCAGGAACGCATCAACCCGCAGCGGGACGACAGAACGCCCGACGACGACGCGGATGCCCCGGAGCCTGTCGCTCCGCAGACTTCCGAGCGGGACGCGGAGGTGGACTCGCTGCTGGAGGAGATCGACGAGGTCCTCGAGTCGAACGCCGAGTCGTTCGTGCGTGGCTTCGTGCAGAAGGGCGGGCAGTGAGTGTCGACGAATCCTGACGCGTCGGGCCGGCTCCCGGACGCCTTCCTGCGTCCGGGGTCGAGCTCGTTCGTGGAGTTCCTGGACGCGCACGCCCCGGAGCTGCTCCCGGGCAGGCGGCTGGCCGCCGGCACGGGAGCCGTCACGACGACGGCGGACCTCGCCCCGCACGCCACCACGATCGTCGCGCTGACGTTCGGCACGTCGCAGGGCGGCCGCGGCGTGGTGCTCGCCGGTGACCGCCGGGCCACGATGGGCAGCATGATCGCCAGCCGGGAGATCGAGAAGGTCTTCGCGGCCGACGAGTACTCGGCCGTGGGGATCGCCGGGTCCGCCGGGATCGCGGTCGAGATCGTGCGGTTGTTCCAGCTGGAGCTCGAGCACTACGAGAAGATCGAGGGCTCGTTGCTCTCCCTCGACGGCAAGGCGAACCGGCTGGCGACGATGATCCGCGGCAACCTGCCGATGGCCCTCCAGGGGCTCGCCGTGGTGCCGCTGTTCGGCGGGTACGACCTCGACCAGCAGATCGGGCGCATCTTCAGCTTCGACGTGACCGGCGGCCGGTACGAGGAACGGGACCACCACTCGGTGGGCTCGGGCTCGGTCTTCGCCCGCGGCGCGCTGAAGAAGCTGTGGCGGGCCGGCCTGGACGCCGACGGCGCGGTCTCGGTCGCCGTCGAGGCCCTATACGACGCGGCGGACGACGACAGCGCGACCGCCGGACCCGACACCGTCCGCAGGATCTGGCCGGTCGTGGCGACCGTGACCGCCGACGGCTACCGCAGGGTGGACGACGACTCGCTCGCCGCCGTCGTCGGCCGGATTGTCGCCGAGCGCAGCGAAGGGAACCTGCACGCATGAGCATGCCGTTCTACGTCTCGCCCGAGCAGCTGATGAAGGACCGGGCGGACTTCGCGCGCAAGGGCATCGGCCGGGGCCGCTCCGTCGTGGTGCTCGCCTACGCGGGCGGGATCGCGTTCGCGACGGAGAACCCGTCGCGGGCGCTGCACAAGATCTCGGAGATCTACGACCGCATCGCCTTCGCCGCGGTCGGCAAGTACAACGAGTTCGAGAACCTCCGGGTCGCGGGCGTGCGGTACGCCGACCTGCGCGGCTACTCCTACGACCGCTCGGACGTGACGGCGCGCGGTCTCGCGAACGCCTACGCCCAGACGCTCGGCACGGTCTTCACGACGGAGTCGAAGCCGCTCGAGGTCGAGCTCGTCGTGGCGGAGGTCGGCGCCTCTCCGGCGGACGACCAGGTCTACCGGTTGTCCTACGACGGGTCGGTGGCGGACGAGCACGGCTTCGTCGTGATGGGTGGCCAGGCCGAGCAGCTCACCACGCGCCTGCGTGAGTCGTGGCGGGAGGGCATGGAGCTCGGCGCGGTGCTGCGGCTGGCCGTGGCGACGCTCGGCACGGTGGCGCCGGACGGGTCCGTCGCGGCGGAGGGCTCGGAACGTGCCATCCCGGCATCCGGCCTCGAGGTCGCGGTGCTCGAGCGGGACCGGCCCCGGCGCGCCTTCCGGCGCCTGCACGGCGGATTGCTGGCCGATCTGCTGGCCGACGGCGACGACTGAGAGGCGGCCATCATGGAACGACGGATCTTCGGCCTGGAGACGGAGTACGGCGTCACGTGCGCCGCCGACGACGGGCGTGGGCTCAGCGCGGACGAGGTGGCGCGCTACCTCTTCCGCAAGGTCGTGGCGTGGGGCCGGTCGTCCAACGTGTTCCTGCGCAACGGGTCGCGGCTCTACCTCGACGTCGGATCGCACCCGGAGTACGCGACCGCCGAGTGCGACGACGTCCGCCAGCTCGTGGCGTACGACCGTGGCGGCGAGCGCATCCTCGAGGGTCTGGTCGCCGACGCCCAGCAGCGACTGGAGCACGAGGGCCTGCCGGGCAAGGTCCACCTGTTCAAGAACAACACCGACTCGGCGGGCAACTCCTACGGGTGTCACGAGAACTACCTGGTGCGCCGGCAGGGCGACTTCTCGCGCCTGAGCGACGTGCTCGTGCCGTTCCTCATCACCCGGCAGGTGCTCACGGGTGCGGGCAAGGTGCTGACCACCCCGCGTGGCGCCACCTACTGCCTCTCCCAGCGCGCCGACCACATCTGGGAGGCGGTCTCGAGCGCGACGACGCGGTCGAGACCGATCATCAACACGCGGGACGAGCCGCACGCCGACGCCGAGCACTACCGCCGGCTGCACGTGATCGTCGGTGACTCGTCGATGTCCGAGGCCACGACGATGCTCAAGGTGGGTTCCACCGACCTGGTGCTGCGCCTGGTCGAGGCCGGCGTCCCCGTCCGCGACCTCACCCTCGAGAACCCCATCCGTGCGATCCGTGAGATCAGTCACGACTCGTCGGGCCTGCAGCCGGTCCAGCTCGCGAACGGCCGGTCGGCGACCGCGGTCGACCTCCAGTGGGAGTACTTCCAGCGGGTCCGCGAGCACGTGGAGTCGCACCTCGAGGCGACCCCGCAGGTGAAGCAGGTGCTCGACCTGTGGGAGCGAGGGCTGCGTGCGCTGGAGAGCGGCGACCTGACGCTGGTCGAGCGTGAGCTCGACTGGGTCATCAAGAAGCGTCTCATCGAGCGCTACCAGGCCAAGCACGGGCTCACGCTCGACGACCCGCGCATCGCACGGCTGGACCTCGCCTACCACGACATCTCGCGGACGGAGGGCCTGTACAACCTGCTCGCGGCGCGCGGGATGGTCGATCGCGTGGTGACCGACCTCGAGATCTTCGAGTCCACGGCCGTCCCGCCGCAGACGACGCGGGCGAAGCTGCGCGGGGACTTCGTGCGCGCCGCTCAGGAGGCCCGGCGGGACTACACCGTCGACTGGGTCCACCTGAAGCTCAACGACCAGGCCCAGCGCACCGTGCTGTGCAAGGACCCGTTCCGCAACGTCGACGAACGCGTGGAACGGCTCATCGAGTCCATGTGACGCGGTTCGGGCGCCAGGCGGTGGCGCCGGGCAGCCCGGGCGGCCCCTGTTGCCGTGGCAGACTGTCCCGGTGCCGTTCCGCCCACCTCGCCCGATCGCGACCCTCGTGGCCGGCGCCGTCGGCGCGGCTCTGGCCCTCGCGGGCTGCTCGTCGCCGCTCGTGGACGACCTGACCCCGTCGTCGGCGCCGTCCCAGGTGCCGGTCGACGTGTCGGGCCCGGAGGGTGAGCCACCGGTCGTGGACTACCCGAAGCCTTACGACATCGTCCGTTCCGGCTCGCGGACGTTGCGCCCGGGCTCGGGCGAGCCGCTCGAGGACGGCGGCCCCGTGCTGCTGCACATGTACGCCGAGGACGGCCGCGACGGCAGCGTCATCTCGTCGACCTACCTCGACGCTCCCGCCTGGTACACCTTCGACGCCGGGTCGTTGGGGCAGAACCTGTACGAGTCGCTGCGCGGCAAGCGGGTCGGGGCGCGGGTCCTGGTGGTCGAGCAGGACGACGAGGTCCCCGTGGTGCTCGTCGTGGACGTGCTGCCCACCCGCGCCTCGGGGACCGACGCCGAGCCGCAGGAGGGTCACCCGCGGGTGCTGCGGGACACGGACGGCACGCCGATGGTCCGCGTCCCGGACGCGGAGCCGCCCGGCGAGCTCGTCGTCCAGCCGCTGATCCGTGGGTCCGGGCCGCAGGTCGACATCGGCCAGGTCGTGACCGTCCGCTACGTGGCCGTGCGATGGAGCGACGGGTCGGTCGTGGACTCGAGCTGGGAGCCCGGGGTGGCGCCGCAGTCGGCGACCATCGGCATCGGCCGGCTCGTCGAGGGCTGGGACCAGGGCCTGCTCGAGCAGGCGGTCGGCTCGCAGGTGATGCTCGTCGTGCCCCCGGAGCTCGGCTACGGTGGCACCGGCAGCGAGCTGGCCGACGAGACGCTCGTGTACGTCGTCGACATCCTCGACGCGCGATACCAGGTCGCCGAGGACGTCCCGGAAGAGGACGCCGAGGACGGCGAGGATGCCGAGGCGACCGAGGACCGGACCACTGAAGGGTGATCAGCACATGACCGTGGCCGTACGGGTGATCCCGTGCCTGGACGTCGACGCCGGTCGCGTCGTCAAGGGCGTGAACTTCACGAACCTGCGCGACGCGGGCGACCCGGTCGAGCTGGCGGACCAGTACGACGCCGAGGGTGCGGACGAGGTGACTTTCCTCGACGTCTCGGCGTCCTCGGCCGGGCGCGACACGATGGTGGACGTGGTGCGCCGTACCGCGGACCAGGTCTTCGTACCGCTCACGGTGGGCGGTGGCGTGCGCACCACCGACGACGTGGACCGGCTGCTGCGGGCGGGGGCCGACAAGGTCGGGGTGAACACGGCCGCGATCGCCCGGCCCGAGCTGCTGGCGGAGATCGCTGACCGGTTCGGCAACCAGGTGCTGACGCTCTCGGTCGACGCGCGCCGGGTGACGGGAGACACCACCACCGAGTCCGGCTACGAGGTCACGACCCACGGCGGTCGCCGGGGGACGGGGATCGACGCTGTGGAGTGGGCCGAGCGGGCCGCCGGTCTCGGCGCCGGCGAGATCCTGCTCAACTCCATGGATGCGGACGGCACGACCGCGGGCTTCGACCTCGAGATGCTCGCCGCGGTGCGCGGGCGGGTGTCCGTCCCGCTGATCGCCTCGGGCGGTGCCGGGATGCCGGAGCACTTCGTCGCGGCGGCCCGGGCCGGTGCCGACGCGGTGCTGGCCGCGAGCGTCTTCCACTTCGGCACGCTGTCCATCGCCGAGGTGAAGACCGCGATGCGCGAGGCCGGCATCGAGGTGCGCTGACCGCGGACGCTCTGTCGGAGGGGGAGGCTAGGATCGATTCGATCCCCGACGACTGCGAGGTCTGCTGTGCCCGAACCCGCCCGACAGGCGACCCTGACCGGGTCGCGGCTCCGCCGCGGCACCGCGCTGGTCTGGCGCGGCATGCGGAGCGAACCGCGGCTGTACGTGCTGGCCGTGCTCGCCTCGGCCGTGTTCGGAGCCGCGACCGTAGCGGTGAGCCGCGCGGTGGGCTGGGCGACCGATGCCGTGGTCGTCCCGGCGATCTCCGGTGACCCGGCGGCGCGGGGTGACATCTGGCTCGCCGGCGGCGTGCTGGCGGCCGTCGCGCTGACGCTGGCGCTGTCGGTGGCCGGTCGGCGCATCTGGGCGGGCTGGGGCGTGGCCGGCATCCAGGCGGACCATCGCCGTGGCGTCACCCGGCAGTACCTGCGCCTGCCCATGTCGTGGCACCGGTCGCACCCCACCGGGCAGCTGCTGAGCAACGCGAGCGCCGACGTCGAGGCGGCGACCGGCGTGTTCAACCCGATCCCCTTCGCCTTGGGCGTGGTGGTGATGATCGCGGTCGCGACCGTGATGCTCTTCACCATCGACCCGTGGCTGGCCACGGCTGCGCTCGTCGTGATCCCGGCGGCCATCGCGGCGAACCTCGTCTTCCAGCGGTACATGTCGCCCGCCGTCACGCGCGCCCAGCAGCTGCGTGCCGAGGTTGCCGACGTCGCCCACGAGTCCTTCGAGGCGGCCCTGCTGGTCAAGTCCATGGGGTCGGCGGACCGTGAGGAGAGCCGCTTCGCGCAGCGGACCGACGCGCTGCGGGCCGCCAACGTCCGGGCCGGCCAGATCCGCGCGGTCTTCGACCCGGTGATCGAGCTGCTGCCGAACCTCGGCACGCTGCTCGTGCTGGGAGTCGGCACCTGGCGCGCCGCCAGCGGAGCCGTCGACGTCGGCGAGGTCGTCACCGCCAGCTACCTGCTGACGATGATGGCAGTGCCGGTTCGCGCGTTCGGCTGGGTGCTCGGCGAGATCCCGCGCGCGCTGGTCGGGTACGAACGGATCAGCCGGGTGCTGGACGCCCGCGGCACGATGTCCGCGGGCAGCGGCACGCTGCCCGTCGGAGAGGCTGGCCTGGCCGTCCGCCTGGAGGACGTCGGCGTCGACGTCCCCTCGGCGGGTCGCACCGTGACGCTCCTCGACGCCGTGAACCTCGACGTGGCGCCCGGCGCGACCGTCGCCGTCGTCGGCTCCACCGGCGCCGGCAAGACGACGCTCGTCTCGCTCCTGAGCCGCCTGAGCGACCCCACCCGCGGCCGGGTCCTCCTGGACGGCACGGACCTGCGTGACCTCGCCGAGGGCGAGATCCCGGCGCAGGTGGCGTACGTGGCGCAGCAGACCTTCGTGTTCGAGGACACCGTGCGCTCGAACGTCACGCTCGCCGACGAGGTCTCCGATGAGGTCGACGAACGGGTCTGGGAGGCACTGCGCCTGGCTCGGCTCGACGACGTGGTCCGCGCCCTGCCCGACGGCCTGGACGCGCCGCTCGGCGAGCGGGGTGCCAACCTCTCCGGCGGGCAGCGGCAGCGCCTGGCCATCGCCCGCGCCCTCGTACGGCGACCTCGCCTGCTCGTGCTCGACGACGCCACCAGCGCCGTCGACCCGCGCGTCGAGCAGCAGATCCTCGCGGGGCTCACCACCAGGACCGCCAGCGGTGCACGGTCGGTCACGGTGGTGATGGTGGCCTACCGGATGAGCTCGGTGACGATGTCCGACGTCGTCGTGCACGTCGACGGCGGGAGGATCGTGGACGTGGGCAGCCATGACGAGCTGATCGCCCGCGACGACGGATACCGCGAGCTCGCGACGGCCTACGAGCGGGAGAGCGCACGGCGCGAGCGCGAGCTCGTCGACGAGCGGGCTGCGGGCGTGGACGTCCACGAGCCGTGGGAGGACGACGAGAAGGAGGCCGTGCGATGAGCGACTCACGGATCGCGTCGAGCAGCGACCTCGGTGTACTCGCGACCCTGCGCCGCGGGGTGCAGATCTCGCCGCAGATCGTGCAGGGCCTGTGGCTCACGCTCGCGCTCGCGGTGCTGGCGGCCGCCGGGCGCGTGGTCGTCCCCCTGGCGGTGCAGCGCACCGTCGACGACGGCATCCTCGCCGACGGCGGTCCGGACGCGAGCCGCGTGCTGCTGATGTCGGCCGCCGCCGCGGGTGCCATCGTCCTGGCCGGGCTGTGCACCGCGGTGGTCAACGTCCGCTTGTTCCGGGCCACGGAGTCCGGCCTCGCGACCCTGCGGGTGCGCGCCTTCCGGCACGTGCACGACCTGTCCACCCTCTCCCAGGGATCCGAACGCCGCGGCGCGCTGGTCTCGCGCGTGACCAACGACGTCGACACCATCTCCATGTTCGTGCAGTGGGGCGGGATCATGCTCATGGTCTCCACGCTGCAGCTCGCGGTGGCGACCGTGCTGATGGCCGTCTACTCACCCGTCCTGACGGTGGTCGTGTGGGTGTGCTTCGTCCCGCTGTTCCTGGTCATCCGCTTCGCCCAGAAGGCGGTGGGCCGCCGGTTCACGCTGGTCCGCGAGAAGGTCGGTGCTCTGCTCGGGGCCGTCTCGGAGGCCGTGGTCGGCGCCGAGACGGTGCGGGCCTACGGGGTGGCGGCCCGCACGGGTCGACGCATCGACGGTGCGGTCGAGGCCGCGCGACGTGCCCAGGGGCGCGCGATGACGCTGGTGGGGATGGTCTTCTCCTCCGGGACGTTCCTCGCCAACCTGGTCCTCTCGGTGGTCGTGGTGGTCGGTTCCTACCTCGGCATCGGCGGGGGCCTGACGGCGGGCGAGCTGATCGCCTTCCTGTTCCTGGTCCAGCTGTTCACCGGTCCGGTCCAGATGGCCACCGAGATCCTCAACGAGCTGCAGAACGCGGTGGCCGGGTGGCGTCGCGTCCTGGCCGTCGTCGAGACCCCGCTCGACGTCACCGACGCGGCGGACGACGGCGCCGACGACGAGGTCAGCCCGCGCGGGGACGCGCAGGTCACGCTGCGCGGCATCCGGTACCGGTACCCGGACGGTCCCGAGGTGCTGCACGGCGTGGACCTCGAGCTGCCGGTCCGCACCAAGGTCGCCGTCGTGGGCCAGACCGGCTCGGGCAAGACGACGATCGCCAAGCTCGTCGCACGCCTCATGGATCCCACCGAGGGCCGGGTCGAGCTGGACGGGACGGACCTGCGCGAGATCCCGCTGGCACGGCTGCGCGAGCGGGTCGTGCTCGTGCCCCAGGAGGGGTTCCTCTTCGACGGGACCGTCCTGACCAACGCGGCCTACGGTCTGCGCGAGCTGCCCGCCGACCCGGAGTCGCCCGAGGTGCGGGCGCGGGTCGCGGCGGCGTTCGACGCGCTGGGGCTGGCCGACTGGGTCGCCGACCTGGCCGACGGACTGGACACCGACGTGGGCCAGCGCGGCGAGGACCTCTCGGCCGGCGAGCGCCAGCTCGTCGCGGTCGCACGGGCCTATCTCGCCGCGCCGGACCTCCTCGTCCTGGACGAGGCGACCTCCGCCGTCGACCCCGCCACGGAGGTGCGGATCGCCCGGGCGCTGGACGCGCTGACGTCCGGGCGCTCCACGATCACGATCGCGCACCGGTTGTCGACGGCGGAGGCGAGCGACCTCGTGGTCGTGGTCGACGACGGTCACGTCGTCGAGGTCGGCCCGCACGCCGAGCTCGCGGCGGCCGGCGGCGTCTATGCGCGGATGCACGCGAGCTGGGTCGCCCAGACCCGCTGAGACGCACCGCGGGCACGACCGCACGCGTGGAAGGATGGCACCGTGCTGAACCAGACCACGCTCGAGCCTACCGTCGCCGACCGTCTCAAGAGGGACG
Organism: Isoptericola maris; assembly: GCF_048065335.1. Classification (NCBI taxonomy): domain Bacteria; kingdom Bacillati; phylum Actinomycetota; class Actinomycetes; order Micrococcales; family Promicromonosporaceae; genus Isoptericola; species Isoptericola maris. The sequence continues at coordinate 148,648 of NZ_JBLUNY010000001.1, forward strand.
ACCACGGCCTGGTCGCCGCGATCGTCCAGCAGCACGACACCGGCGAGGTGCTGATGCTCGGCTGGATGGACGACGAGGCGCTCCGCCGCACCCTGTCCGAAGGGCGGGTGACGTTCTGGAGCCGCTCCCGCGCGGAGTACTGGCGCAAGGGCGACACGTCGGGTCACTTCCAGCACGTCCGGTCCGTCGCGATCGACTGCGACGGCGACGCCCTGCTCGTGCGTGTCGACCAGGTGGGCGCCGCGTGCCACACCGGCGCGCGCACCTGCTTCGAGGCCGGCGGCGAGCTGCCCGCTGTCGTCGGCTCCCGACCCGACGAGCCCCGCTCAGACGAACGCACCGACGACGACGAGGAGAACCGGTGACCACGCCCTCCACCACCACGCCCGCACCAGGACGAGCCGCCGCCCCGACGGCCGACGAGCTCGTCTGGGGTGCCACGTGGCCGGGCCTGGAGACGTTCCGCGACCTCGCCCGCGACCGGCGGGTGATCCCGGTGGTGCGGCGTGTCCTGGCCGACGACGTCACGCCGGTCGGGCTCTACCGCACCCTCGCGCAGGGACGGCCGGGGACGTTCGTGCTCGAGTCCGCCGAGGCGGGCGGGGCCTGGGCGCGTTGGTCCTTCGTCGGTGTCGAGTCGCGCGCCACGCTGCTGTCCGACGGCGGCCGGGCGCTCTGGCGGGGGGACGTCCCGGCGGGCGTCCCACGCGAGGGTGACGTGCTCGACGTCCTCGGTGCGGCACTCGAGGCGCTGCGCACCGAGCCGATCGACGGCCTGCCGCCCCTCACGGGCGGGTTCGTCGGGGCGATGGGCTGGGACATCGTGCGGCACTGGGAGCCGACCCTGCCCGCGACGGCGCCCGACGAGCTCGACGTGCCGGAGGTCGCGATGTCGCTGGCCACGGCCATGGTCGCGATCGACCACCACTCGGGCGCGGTGTGGCTCGTGGCCAACGCCATCAACGGCGACGGCACGGACGAGCGGGTGGACGAGGCGCACGCGGACGCCGTCGAGCGGCTCGACGCCCTGGCGCGCCGGCTGGCAGCCTCGGCCCCCCCGGTGCGCACCGTGGTGGCGCCGGACGTCGCCGAGCCCGAGCTCGAGTTCCGGTCGACGCGCGAGGAGTTCGAGGACGCCGTCCGCGCGGGCCAGGAGGCGATCCGTGACGGCGAGGTCTTCCAGGTGGTGCTCTCCCAGCGCCTCGACCTCGACTGCCCGGCCGCCCCGCTGGACGTCTACCGGGCGCTGCGCACGATCAACCCGAGCCCGTACATGTACTACTTCCAGCTCCGCGACCACCGGGACCGCGACTTCGCCGTGGTGGGCTCGAGCCCGGAGACGCTCGTCAAGGTCGACGCGGAGCACGTGACCACCTACCCCATCGCGGGGTCGCGGCCGCGCGGTGCGACCGTCGAGGAGGACGTCGCCCTCGCCGACGAGCTGATCGCCGACCCCAAGGAACGGGCCGAGCACCTCATGCTGGTCGACCTGTCCCGCAACGACCTGGTCAAGGTCTGCGAGCCGACGTCGGTCGAGGTGGTGGAGTTCATGTCCACCCGCCGCTTCAGCCACATCATGCACCTGTGCTCCACGGTGGTGGGCCGGCTCAGGCCGGGGGCGAGCGCGCTCGACACGTTGCGGGCGACCTTCCCGGCCGGCACCCTGTCCGGTGCGCCGAAGCCGCGGGCGATCGCCCTGATCGACGAGCTGGAGCCCGCCTCGCGCGGGATCTACGGCGGGACGTGCGGCTACCTGGACTTCGGCGGCAACATGGACATGGCCATCGCCATCCGGACCGCCTTCCTGCGGGACGGGCGCGCCTCGGTGCAGGCCGGCGGCGGGATCGTCGCGGACTCCGTGCCCGCGCTGGAGTACGCCGAGTCCCGGAACAAGGCGGAAGCGGCGGTCCGGGCCGTCCAGCTCGCCGCGCGGTTCGCCGACCTGGGGGGCGCATGAGTCTCGCGATCCGCTCGAGGTCTCGCGCCGTCGTGGTCCTGCTGGCGCTCGGCGGGGCGGCCTTCGCGGTGTCCGCACCGGTGTGGTTGCGCACCACGGTCGCGACGGCGCTCGAACCCGAGGTCGTGGTCGAGGTGGCCGGCACGACGGCGGCTCCGGCGGTGAGCGCGGCCGCGTTCGTCGTCCTGGCCGGCGCCCTCGCGTCGACGCTGGCGGGGCGGGTGGCGCGATGGGTCGCGCTCGCGGCGGTCGGCCTGGCGGGTGTGACGGTCGTGGTCGGTGCGGCAGCCGTGCTCCGGGACGTGCGGGCGCCGGCGGTGTCGGCCGCCGCGGACGCCGCGGGTGTGACGACGCTCACCTCGCCCGTCGAGGTGACGCCGTGGCCGTGGTCGGCGCTGGTGGTCGGTGGTGCGGTCGTGGTCGCGGCCGCGCTCGCCGCGCTGGGCACGTCCTCGTGGTCAGGCGGCGGCAGCCGGCACGAGCGGCCCCCGGCCGGCCGGGGGGTCGCCGCAGGGCCGGTGGACGGGGGTCCCGACGCGCAGGCCGACTGGGACGCCCTCTCGCGGGGCACCGACCCGTCCGCCGACCGGTAGTCTGACCCTCAGCACCACGCGACGAAAGGTATGCCCGCCCATGACCGACAACAGCCCCGCCGAGCCGATGTACCTGCCGACGGCGGTCCCGCCCACCAACCACGGCCACACCGTCGCGGCCTGGACCGCCATGATCGGCATCATCGCCGGTGCGCTCGTGTCGGCGGTCGGTTGCCTGCCGGGCGTGCCCTTCCTGCTGTTCTGGGCCGGCCTCGTGATCGTCGCGGCCTCCTGCGTGGCCGGGGTGGTCCTGCGCAACATGGGTTACGGCCAGGCCAAGGACGGCGTCGAGCCGAGGCGCGCACCGACGTCGCACTGAAGCGTCCCGCCCGCGCGAGGAGCAGCTGGGACGGCGCCCGTATCTCGACCGGAGGTGCGGGCGCCGTCGTGTCCGAGCCTGCGGCGCCGACGTCACGGAGCCATAACGATGTGGGTGGGGCCGCGGGGTGAACCGCGTGGGCGTGGTGGCGTGCCCGTCTCGTACCTCGGGCGGTGGTCGGCCTGCGGGTGTGGCGGGCCTACCATGGCAGCAACACGACCGAGGGAGGGGAGAGCATGACTGTCCTGGAGGACATCGTCGCGGGTGCCCGCGAGGATCTTGCCGTGCGGCAGGCCCGTACCTCGCTCGACGAGCTCAAGGAACGCGCCGCCAAGGTGCCGGGTGCCCTCGAGTGCTGCAGCCGGCTGCTGTCCGAGGACAAGGTCGCCGTCATCGCCGAGGTGAAGCGTTCGAGCCCGAGCAAGGGTGCTCTCGCTGACATCTCCGACCCGGCCGCGCTGGCGGTCGAGTACGCGGCGGGCGGCGCCAGCGTCATCTCGGTGCTGACCGAGCAGCGGCGTTTCGGCGGCAGCCTCGCCGACCTCGACGCGGTGCGGGCACGGGTCGACGTGCCGGTGCTGCGCAAGGACTTCGTGGTGACTCCGTACCAGGTGTGGGAGGCACGGGCGCACGGCGCCGACGTCGTCCTGCTCATCGTCGCAGCGCTTGAGCAGACGGTCCTGACGTCGCTCGTGGAGCGCGTGCACTCGCTCGGCATGACGGCACTCGTCGAGGCGCACACCGAGGACGAGGTGCGGCGTGCGCTGGACGCCGGCGCCCGCGTCGTGGGCGTCAACGCCCGGGACCTCAAGACGCTCGAGGTCGACCGGGACACGTTCGCGCGGCTGGCCCCGCTGATCCCCGACGACGTGGTCCGCATCGCGGAGTCCGGCGTGCGGGGTCCGCACGACGTCATGGACTATGCCCGTGCAGGAGCGCACGCCGTGCTCGTCGGCGAGGCCCTCGTCACCGACGGTGAGCCGCGCCGCTCGGTCGCCGACCTCGTGGCGGCGGGGCAGCACCCTGCGCTCTGGTCGGTACGGCCCGCAGCACAGCCTTGAGCCGTGGCCCGAGCCGCTGTACCGATCTGACACCCCGACGCCACGAAGGAGCGCCTGTGCCTGAGCAGCCCGAGCAGCCCGTGCGAGACGCGCTGACCGAGACACTGGCCCATCAGGTCACCGAGAAGCTCGCCGACGTCCAGGGCCCGTACTTCGGGCAGTTCGGCGGCAGGTACGTCCCCGAGGCGCTGATCGCCGCGCTCGACGAGCTGGAGACGGAGTTCCGCAAGGCTCAGGGGGACCCGGGGTTCGCCGCCGAGCTGTCCCAGCTGCACCGCGACTACACCGGGCGCCCGTCGCCGCTGACCGAGGTACCGCGGTTCGCGGCGCACGTCGCCGGGCCGGACGCCGACGGGGAAGCACCTGTGCGGGTGTTCCTCAAGCGCGAGGACCTCAACCACACCGGCTCCCACAAGATCAACAACGTGCTCGGGCAGGCGCTGCTCGTCAAGCGCATGGGCAAGTCGCGGGTCATCGCGGAGACGGGGGCCGGCCAGCACGGTGTCGCCACCGCGACGGCGGCCGCGCTCCTCGGCCTCGAGTGCGTCGTCTACATGGGCGAGGAGGACACGCGGCGCCAGGCGCTCAACGTCGCGCGCATGGAGCTCCTCGGTGCGACCGTCGTCCCCGTGACGATCGGGACGCGCACCCTGAAGGACGCCATCAACGAGGCGCTGCGGGACTGGGTCACCAACGTGGACCACACCCACTACCTGCTCGGCACCGTGACGGGACCGCACCCGTTCCCGGAGATGGTCCGCGAGTTCCACCGGATCATCGGCGAGGAGGCGCGCGAGCAGGTCCTCGAGCGCGTCGGCCGCCTGCCCGACGTCGTCGCGGCGTGCGTGGGCGGCGGCTCGAACGCCCTCGGCCTGTTCAACGCGTTCCTGGACGACGACGGCGTGGCGCTCTACGGGTTCGAGGCCGGGGGAGAGGGCATCGAGTCCGGCCGCCATGCGGCGCGGTTCTCCGGTGGCGCCCCCGGAGTGCTGCACGGCGCGCGGTCCTACCTGCTCCAGGACGACGACGGGCAGACCCGCCCGAGCCACTCCATCTCGGCAGGGTTGGACTACCCGAGCGTCGGGCCCGCGCACTCGTGGCTGCACGACATCGGCCGCGCCACGTACGAGCCGGTGACGGACGCGGAGGCGATGGAGGCCTTCCAGCTCCTGTGCCGCACGGAGGGGATCATCCCGGCGATCGAGTCGGCGCACGCTCTGGCGGGCGCCCTGCGGGTCGGCCGTCGGCTCGCCGAGGCGGGCAGGTCGGACCAGGTGCTGCTCGTCAACCTCTCGGGCCGGGGCGACAAGGACGTGGCCACCGCTGCCCGATGGTTCGGGCTGCTGGAAGACGACGCGGCGGAGGGCGACCAGTGAGCATCGTGACGACATCGAGGACCGCAACGAGGCTGGACGAGCTCGCCGACGCGGGGCGCGGCGCCCTCGTCGGCTACCTTCCGGTCGGGTTCCCGGACGTCGCCCGTTCCGTCGAGGCGGTCACGACGATGGTCGACGCCGGGGTGGACGTCGTGGAGATCGGCGTGCCGTACACGGACCCGGTGATGGACGGGCCGGTCATCCAGCGGGCCGCCGAGGCTGCGCTGGCCGGCGGCGCCCGGCTGCGCGACGTGCTCACGGTCGTCGAGGCCGTCGCCGAGCACTCGGGCGGCAGCGTGCCGACGCTGGTGATGTCGTACTACAACCCCGTGCTGCGGTACGGGGTCGAGGCCTTCGCCCGGGACCTCGCCGCGGCGGGCGGTGCCGGGATGATCACCCCGGACCTCATCCCGGACGAGGCTGCGGAGTGGGTCGAGGCCGCCGACGCCCACGAGCTGGACAAGGTCTACCTGGTCGCACCGAGCTCGACGCCCGAGCGGCTGCGCCTGACGGCAGGGGCGTCCCGCGGCTTCGTCTACGCGGCCTCCACGATGGGTGTCACGGGCACACGGGAGTCCGTCGGGCAGCGTGCCGAGGAGCTGGTGGCCGCGACCCGGGCCGCCGGCGCCCGCCACGTGTGCGTGGGGCTCGGCGTCTCGACGGGCGACCAGTCGGCCGAGGTCGGCCGGTACGCCGACGGCGTCATCGTCGGCTCGGCCCTGGTCCGCACCCTGCTGACCGACGAGCCGTGGGCAGACCGTCTCGACGCCCTCGGTAAGGTGACCGGCGAGCTCGCGGCCGGAGTCGCGCGCGCCCGCACCACCGAAGGAGCCTCGTGACCGTCATCGGCCAGCTCGCGGCCTCGATCCCGAGCCCGGACCAGCACACGTGGCATCTCGGGCCCGTGCCGATCCGGGCGTACGCGCTGGCGATCCTCGCGGGCATCGTCGTCGCGGCCTGGCTGACCATGCGCCGGTGGAAGGCCCGCGGCGGCGACCCGGACGACGTCCTGGAGATCGCCTTCTGGGCCGTCCCGTTCGGGATCGTCGGCGGGCGGCTCTACCACGTGTTCTCCACGCCCGACCCGTACTGGGGAGAGAACGGCGACCCGGTCAGCGCGCTGTACATCTGGGAGGGCGGGCTCGGCATCTGGGGGGCCGTCGCGCTCGGCGCCGTCGGCGCCTGGATCGGCTGCCGGCGGCTGGGTGTGCGGCTGTCGACCTTCGCCGACGCCCTCGCGCCGGGCCTGCTGATCGCCCAGGCGATCGGACGCCTCGGCAACTGGTTCAACCAGGAGCTCTTCGGCGCGCCGACGGAGCTGCCCTGGGGGCTCGAGATCGACGTGGCCTATCTGCCCGTCGATCCGGCCACCGGTCTGCAGTACGCCGAGGGAACTCTGTTCCATCCCACGTTCCTGTACGAGATGCTGTGGAACCTGGCGGCCGCCGCTCTTCTCATCTGGCTCGACCGCCGGTACAGGCTCGGTCATGGGAGGGTATTCTGGGCTTACGTCGCGATCTACACCCTGGGAAGGGTGTGGATCGAGATGCTCCGCATCGACACCGCCGAGGTGGTGCTCGGGATGCGGCTGAACGTCTGGACCTCGCTCGTCGTGGGCCTCGGTGCCCTCGTCGCGTTCGTCGTCGTCGGCCGGTTGCATCCCGGTCGCGAGGACGGTGTCTCGCTGCCGGGCTCCTCCGAGGACCCGGCCGCACACGAGACCGACGGTGACCTCGGAGGCACGGCCGAGGCCGCTGCCGACGAGGACACCGACACGACCGACACGGAAGCGTCGGCCGCCGGACCTGACCAGGGTCCGGCACCGCGCGCCTGAGGCAGCGCCGACCGGGTCACCCACCCGGGGAGCGTCGCCTGGCATGTCCGACGGGCCGACGACGTCCCGAACACCTTTGAAGCAGACGCGCCCGCGTGCGGGCGCACAGGAGGACGGTGTTGATGACCACGCCGCAGCACTGGGTCGCGCCACCCGAGGCGCAGGGCCTTTACGACCCCGCGACGGAGCACGACGCGTGCGGTGTCGCGTTCGTCGCGACCCTGCGCGGGACGCCGGGACGCGACATCGTCGACGCCGGCCTCACCGCGTTGCTCAACCTCGACCACCGCGGTGCGGTGGGCGCCGAGGAGAACAGCGGTGACGGAGCCGGGATCCTCACCCAGATCCCCGACGCCTTCGTCCGGGACGTCGTGGCCGTCGAGCTGCCGCCGGCCGGCCGCTACGCCATCGGCATGGCGTTCCTTCCGCAGGACCAGGCGGAGGCGGACGCCGTCGCGCGCCGCTTCGAGGCCATCGCCGTCGAGGAGAAGCTCGACGTGCTCGCCTGGCGCGACGTGCCCGTGACCGCGGACCTCGTGGGACCGACCGCCCGGGCGTCGATGCCGACCTTCCGTCAGGTCCTCGTCGCCGACCCTGCGCGCGAGCTGGCCGGGATCGAGCTGGACCGGCGGGCGTACCGGTTGCGCAAGCGGTCCGAGAACGAGCTGGGCCTGTTCCTGGCGTCGCTGTCCGCTCGCACCGTGACGTACAAGGGCATGCTGACCACGTCGCAGCTCGAGCCCTTCTTCCCCGACCTCTCCGACCCGCGGTACGCGTCCGAGATCGCGCTGGTCCACTCCCGCTTCTCCACGAACACGTTCCCCTCGTGGCCGTTGGCCCAGCCGTTCCGCATGATCGCGCACAACGGTGAGATCAACACCGTGCGCGGCAACCGGAACTGGATGGCGGCGCGGGAGGGCACCCTCGCCAGCGAGGCCCTCGGCGACCTGAAGCCGCTCCTGCCGGTCTGCACTCCCGGTGCCAGCGACTCGGCCAGCTTCGACGAGGTCCTCGAGCTGCTGCACCTGTCCGGCCGCTCGCTGCCGCACTCCGTGCTGATGATGATCCCGGAGGCGTGGGAGAACCACGCGGAGATGGACCCGGCGCGCCGGGCGTTCTACCAGTACCACGCCAACCTCATCGAGCCGTGGGACGGACCGGCCTGCCTGACGTTCACCGACGGCACGCTGATCGGGGCGGTGCTCGACCGCAACGGGCTGCGTCCGGGCCGCTACTGGGTCACCGAGGACGGCCTGGTGGTGCTCGGCTCGGAGGCCGGTGTGCTGGACATCGACCCGGCGACGGTCGTCCGCAAGGGCCGGCTCGAGCCCGGCCGCATGTTCCTGGTCGACACCGACCAGGGCAGGATCGTCGAGGACGACGAGGTCAAGTCCCAGCTGGCCGCGCAGCGGCCCTACGCCCAGTGGGTGGCCGAGCACACGATCACACTGGACTCGCTGCCCGAGCGCGAGCACGTCGCTCACTCGCCCGCCTCGGTGCAGCGTCGCCAGCGTGCCTTCGGCTACACGGCCGAGGAGCTGAAGATCATCCTGACGCCGATGGCCGGCACGGGCACCGAACCGTTGGGCGCCATGGGGTCGGACACCCCCGTGGCCGTGCTCTCGAAGCGCCCGCGCCTGCTGTTCGACTACTTCACCCAGATGTTCGCCCAGGTGACCAACCCGCCGCTGGACTCCATCCGGGAGGAGCTGGTCACGGCGATCGACTCCACCATCGGGCCGGAGCCCAATCTGCTGGACGGCTCGTCGGTGCACGCCCGCAAGCTCGACCTGCCGTTCCCGGTGCTGGACAACGACGAGCTGGCCAAGATCGTCCGGATCGACCGCGACCCCCGCCTGGAGGGTGAGTTCCGGGCAGCCATCGTGCGTGGCCTCTACGAGGTCTCCGGCGGCGGCGCGGCACTCCAGGCGCGGCTCGACGAGATCTTCGCGGAGATCGACGCCCAGATCGAAGCCGGGGTGACGCACGTGGTGCTGTCCGACCGCGACTCGGACGCCGAGCGGGCACCGATCCCGTCCCTGCTGCTCACCAGCGCCGTGCACCACCACCTGCTGCGCCGGCACACCCGGACCCGGATCTCGCTGGTCGTGGAGGCGGGCGACGTGCGAGAGGTCCACCACGTCGCGCTGCTCATCGGCTACGGGGCGGCCGCGGTCAACCCCTACCTCGCCATGGAGACTGTCGAGGACCTCGCCCTGCGCGGCTATCTCGACGTGGGCCCGGAGCAGGCCGTGCGCAACCTCATCAGGGCGCTGGGCAAGGGCGTGCTCAAGGTCATGTCCAAGATGGGCATCTCGACGATCATGTCGTACCGCGGCGCGCAGGTCTTCGAGGCCATCGGACTGTCCCAGGAGCTCGTCGACGACTACTTCACCGGCACCACGAGCCGGCTGGGCGGGATCGGCCTCGACGTGATCGCCGCGGAGACCGCGGCTCGCCACACCGAGGCCTACCCGGCGTCCGGGAACCACACGCCGCACGAACGTCTCACCACGGGCGGCGAGTACCAGTGGCGCCGTGACGGCGAGGAGCACCTGTTCGACCCCGAGACGGTGTTCCGGCTGCAGCACGCCACCCGCACCGGCCGCATGGAGATCTTCCGGAAGTACACCCGGCGGGTCGACGAGCAGTCCGAGCGCCTGATGACCCTGCGTGGTCTGCTCCGCTTCGACCCGGACCGCGAACCGATCCCTCTCGACGAGGTCGAGCCGGTCAGCGAGATCGTCAAGCGGTTCAACACGGGTGCGATGTCGTACGGCGCGATCTCCCAGGAGATGCACGAGACGCTCGCGGTCGCGATGAACGAGCTCGAGGGCCGGTCGAACTCGGGCGAGGGTGGCGAGGACTCCGAGCGCCTCTACGACCCGCGCCGCCGGTCGCGCGTGAAGCAGATCGCCTCGGGCCGCTTCGGCGTGACGAGCGAGTACCTCACGCAGGCCGACGACATCCAGCTCAAGCTCGCGCAGGGCGCCAAGCCCGGCGAGGGCGGGCAGCTGCCGGGACCCAAGGTCTACCCGTGGGTGGCCCGGACACGGCACTCCACGCCCGGGGTCGGGCTGATCTCGCCCCCGCCGCACCACGACATCTACTCCATCGAGGACCTCGCCCAGCTGATCCACGACGCGAAGAACGCGAACCCCAGCGCGCGGGTCCACGTCAAGCTCGTCTCGGAGTTCGGCGTGGGCACGGTCGCGACGGGCGTGTCCAAGGCGCACGCCGACGTCGTCCTCATCTCGGGGCACGACGGCGGCACGGGCGCCAGCCCGCTGACCTCGCTCAAGCACGCGGGCACCCCGTGGGAGATCGGTCTCGCCGAGACCCAGCAGACGCTGGTGCTCAACAACCTGCGCGACCGGATCACCGTGCAGGTCGACGGTCAGATGAAGACCGGCCGTGACGTCGTCGTCGCCGCGCTGCTCGGCGCCGAGGAGTTCGGCTTCGCCACCGCGCCGATGGTGGTCTCGGGCTGCATCATGATGCGCGTGTGCCACCTGGACACCTGTCCGGTCGGCGTGGCCACGCAGAACCCGGAGCTGCGTCGCCGGTTCACCGGGAAACCCGAGTTCGTCGTCAACTTCTTCGAGTTCATCGCGACCGAGGTGCGTGAGCACCTCGCCTCGCTGGGCTACCGGTCCGTCGAGGAGGCGGTCGGTCAGGTCCAGACGCTCGACACGCGCAAGGCGGTCGACCACTGGAAGGCCTCGGGTCTCGACCTGGCTCCGGTGCTGGAGCGCGTCGAGCACCCGGCAGGGTCGGCCCTGCACCGCACCCGCGAGCAGGACCACGGCCTCGACAGGGCGCTGGACCGGCAGCTCATCGCGCAGGCACGGGCCGCGCTGGAGGACGCCCAGCCGGTCCGCATCGAGGTCCCGGTGCGCAACGTCAACCGGACGGTCGGCACGATGCTCGGCCACGAGGTCACCAAGCGGTACCGCGGTGAGGGACTGCCCGACGACACGATCGACGTGACCCTGACGGGCTCCGCGGGGCAGTCGTTCGGTGCGTTCGTCCCGCGCGGGGTGACGCTGCGGCTCTTCGGCGACGCCAACGACTACGTCGGCAAGGGTCTCTCCGGCGGACGGATCGTGGTGCGGCCCGACCGTGCGGCCGTGCTCGACGGGGCGGCGAACGTCATCGCCGGCAACGTGATCGGCTACGGCGCGACGAGCGGCGAGGTGCTGCTCCGAGGCCGGGTCGGCGAGCGGTTCGGCGTCCGCAACTCCGGCGCGACCCTGGTCGTCGAGGGTGTGGGCGACCATGGTTGCGAGTACATGACCGGCGGAGAGGTCGTGGTGCTCGGCCCGACCGGCCGCAACTTCGGCGCGGGGATGTCCGGGGGTGTGGCCTACGTGCTGAACCTGCGTGACGTCGCGATGAACCCGGCGGCGGTCGCGGCCGGCGAGCTGGTCGTCGGGCCGCTCGAGGACGACGACTGGGCGCGGGTGCAGGAGCTGCTGGCGAAGCATCACGAGGAGACCGGCTCGCCCGTCGCGGCCGAGCTGCTCGCGGACGAGGCCACGCGCGGACGCTTCTCGCGGGTCCTCCCGCCCGCCTGGGCGAACGTCCGCACCGCGTTGGCCGAGGCGGAGTCCGCCGGGACGCCGCTGGGCGAGGGCGACGACTTCGACCCCTCCCTCTGGGAGCACATCATGGAGGTGGCACGTGGCTGACCCGCGCGGATTCCTGAAGGTTCGAGAGCGTGAGCTCCCGCCGAACCGCCCTGTCGAGGTACGCCTGCGTGACTGGAAGGACGTGCACGAGCACCGGAAGGAAGGTGAGCCGCTCCTCGGTGGTCGGTTGTCCGAGCAGGCCGGCCGCTGCATGGACTGCGGCATACCGTTCTGCCACCAGGGGTGCCCGCTCGGAAACCTGATCCCCGAGTGGAACGACCTCGTGCGGCAGGACCAGTGGGCGGACGCGATCGAGCGGCTGCACGCCACGAACAACTTCCCGGAGTTCACGGGGCGCGTGTGCCCCGCTCCGTGCGAGACGAGCTGTGTGCTGGGCATCAACCAGCCGGCCGTGACCATCAAGAACATCGAGGTCTCGATCATCGACGAGGCCTTCGAGCGCGGGCTGGTGCACCCCCAGGTGCCTCAGCGGCTCACCGGTTCGACGGTCGCCGTCGTGGGCTCCGGCCCCGCCGGTCTGGCCGTCGCGCAGCAGCTGACCCGTGCCGGACACACCGTCGTCGTCTACGAGCGCGACGACGCGATCGGCGGCCTGCTCCGCTACGGCATCCCCGACTTCAAGCTCGAGAAGACGCACATCGACCGTCGGCTCGCCCAGATGGAGGCGGAGGGCACCCGGTTCCGCGCCGGTGTGGAGATCGGCAGGGACATCACGTGGGACGCCTTGCGTCGCCGCTTCGACGCGATCGTGGTGGCGACGGGCGCCACCGTGCCCCGCGAGCTGACGGTCCCGGGCAACGACCTGGCCGGGGTGCACCCGGCCATGGAGCTCCTCACGCCGTCGAACAAGGCCGTGGCAGGCCGGCCCGTCGAGGACGCACCCGACGCGCAGGGCAAGCACGTCGTCGTCATCGGCGGCGGCGACACCGGTTCGGACTGCGTCGGCACGTCGCTGCGGCAGGGTGCGGCAAGCGTGACGACGCTCGCGATCGGCAAGAAGCCGTCGACCGAGCGCCCGCCGCACCAGCCGTGGCCCACCGACCCGATCGTCTTCGAGGTCTCGACCTCGTACGAGGAGGGCGGTGAGCGGACGTTCCTCGCCTCGACCGTGAAGTTCCTCGGCGACGAGGACGGTGCGGTCCGGGCGCTGAGGGTCGCGGAGACGGAGTACCTGGCCGACGGACGTCGCGTGCCGAAGCCCGGCACCGAGCGCGACATCCCGGCTGACCTGGTCCTCGTCGCGATGGGCTTCACCGGTCCGGAGACGGACCTGCTGGTCGAGCAGACCGGCATCGAGACCACGAGCCGCGGCCTGGTGCGCCGCGGTGACGACTACGCGACCACACTGCCGGGCGTCTTCGTGGCCGGCGACGCCGGCCGCGGACAGTCGCTCATCGTGTGGGCGATCGCCGAGGGGCGGGCGGCCGCGGCCGCCGTGGACACGTTCCTCCAGGGGAGCACCGAGCTGCCGGCCCCGGTGGGCCCGCGCACCGTTGCCCTGAGAGAATGAGCACGAACCCGGGCGTCGTGTGGCGTCCGGGACGGCCCCGGTCGGTACCGGGGCAGTACGACGACGAGGCTGGAGACATGCGCAGAGCGAAGATCGTGTGCACCATCGGACCCGCGACAGCATCCCCGGAGAAGCTCCGGGAGCTGGTGGACGCGGGTATGGACGTGGCCCGGATCAACCGGAGCCACGGCGAGCAGTCGGAGCACGAGGCCGTCTATCACGGTGTGCGCGCGGCGGCGAAGGACGCGGGGCGCAACGTCGCCGTCCTGGTCGACCTGCAAGGCCCCAAGATCCGGCTGGGCCGGTTCGGTGGCGACGAGAAGCACTTCCTGAACGAGGGCGACACGCTCACCATCACGACCGAGGACGTCGTGGGCACCCGGGAGCTGGTCTCCACCACGCACAAGGGGCTCCCGCAGGACGCCCGGGTGGGCGACCCGATCCTCATCGACGACGGCAAGGTGCGCGTGCGCGTCACCGCGGTGGAGGGCCCTCGAGTGGTCACCACGGTCGAGGTGCCGGGTCCGGTGTCGAACAACAAGGGGCTCAACCTGCCCGGCGTCGCGGTCTCGGTCCCGGCCCTGAGCGAGAAGGACACCGACGACCTGCGGTGGGCGCTGCACATGGGTGCGGACATCATCGCGCTGTCGTTCGTGCGCAACGCCGCGGACTACGAGGACGTCCGCAAGATCATGGACGCCGAGGGACGCGTGGTCCCGGTGGTCGCGAAGATCGAGAAGCCGCAGGCGGTGGACAACCTCGAGGAGGTCATCGCGGCGTTCGACGGCTTCATGGTGGCCCGCGGTGACCTGGCGGTCGAGATGCCGCTGGAGCAGGTACCGCTGGTCCAGAAGCGCATCGTGGAGCTGGCACGCCAGAACGCGAAGCCGGTCATCGTGGCGACGCAGGTGCTGGAGTCGATGACCACGAGCCCGCGCCCGACGCGTGCCGAGGCATCCGACTGCGCCAACGCCGTGCTGGACGGCGCCGACGCGGTCATGCTCTCGGGCGAGACGTCCGTGGGCGACTACCCGATCCTCACGGTGCAGACGATGGCCTCGATCATCGAGGCCACCGAGGAGATGGGGCGCGAGCGCATCGCCCCGCTCGGCTCCGCGCCGCACACCCGGGGCGGGATCATCACGCGCGCTGCCGCGGAGATCGGCAACTCGCTGGGGGTCAAGTACCTGGTGACGTTCACGCAGTCCGGTGACTCGGCCAAGCGGATGTCGCGCCTGCGCTCGGGCATCCCGCTGCTGGCCTTCACCCCCGAGGAGTCGGTGCGCAACGTCCTGGCGCTGACCTGGGGCACGACCACGTACGCGGTGCCGGAGGTGGGTTCGGTGGACGCGATGGTCGGTCAGGTGGACCAGACGCTGCAGGCCAACGGTCTGGCCGAGGTGGGCGACCGCGTCGTCATCGTCTCGGGTGCACCGGTGGGCGTGCCGGGAACGACGAACTCGATCCTCGTGCACAAGGTGGGTACCCACGGTGACGGTGGCGCCGTCGCCGAGTGACCCCACGGCTGTGACCAACGGCACCGGGAGACCGGTGCCGTGAGGACGACGAGAGCCCGGACCGCTCCTGCGGTCCGGGCTCTCGTGCTGCGTGCCCCGAGCGGGATTCGAACCCGCACTGGATCGGGTTTGAGCCGATTGCCTCTGCCGGTTGGGCTACCGGGGCGCGGTCGGCAGCGGCCTTATCGAACCACACGGGCACGCCCGGTGCCCAACCGGCCGCGACCGGGTAGGGTGCGCACGGTCACACCGCGGTGGGTGTGGTGAAAGCACACGGCTGGTGCTCGCGGGGTCTACGATGGTCCCTGTGACCGACGAGAAGCTGCCGCTCGACCTGCCCCCGCTGATCGACGCCGAGCCGGAGGCGTCGCCTCCCGAGCCCCCGGCGAAGCCTTCGCGGCGAGCCGTCGTCGCCGAGGACGAGGCGCTGATCCGCATGGACGTCGTCGAGACGCTGCGCGAGGCTGGCTTCGACGTCGTCGGTGAGGCCGGGGACGGCGAGACGGCTGTCAACCTGGCCACCGAGCTCAAGCCCGACGTCGTCGTCATGGACGTCAAGATGCCGGAGCTGGACGGAATCTCCGCGGCCGAGCGGATCGGCAAGGCGCACGCCGCCCCCGTCGTGCTGCTCACCGCGTTCTCCCAGACGGAGCTCGTCGAGCGCGCCCGCGACGCCGGCGCGATGGCCTACGTGGTCAAGCCGTTCACGCCGGCGGATCTGCTGCCCGCGGTGGAGATCGCGATCTCCCGCTACCAGCAGATCGGCGCGCTGGAGTCCGAGGTGGCGGACCTCCAGGAGCGTTTCGAGACCCGCAAGCGTGTGGACCGCGCCAAAGGCCTGCTCATGACGAAGATGGGCCTGAGCGAGCCGGAGTCGTTCCGCTGGATCCAGAAGACCTCCATGGACCGCCGCCTGACCATGCGCGAGGTCGCGGACGCGGTCATCGACCAGGTGGGCGCCTGAGACACGTTGTGCGACTCCCTGGTGACGGCTATGGTCACCAGGGAGTCGTGATCTTTTCGTGACCTTTGCGCAGCGAGGGGAACGTACGAAGTGTCGGAGGGAGTGTCGATGCGTGCAGCGGTCGCAGTTCGGCCCGCGACGGAGGACGATCTGCTGGAGGTCGCCGAGCTGGCGGCGAGCGTCGCCCCGGACGGTACGACCACAGCCGCCGCCGACCCCGGCCGGCTGTGCGAGCACCTCAGCGTCCTCCTGGCCGCCGGGGGAGAGGTGCTGGTGGCGGTCGAGGACGACGCCGTCGTGGGGTTCCTCCTGGTCCGTGTGCTCGGCCCGCGCTTCTACGCGCTGACGCCGAGCCTGTACATCGACGCTATCCTCGTCGCCCCCCGGACCCGGCGGCACGGTGTCGGTCGGTCGCTGCTCGTCGCGGCCCTCGACCTGGCCGCCCGCGCCGGCGCCGAGAACATCTACTGCGCGCCCGCGCCCGGTGCCCGGGAGATGCACAGGTTCCTCGCCCGTCTCGGGTTCGCCCCGGCGGCCGGCCACCGTGTCGTCGCGGTGCCGGTCCTGGAGCGCCGCCTGGCCCAGGGAGCGTCGCCGGGCGCGACCGTCGTGCGTCGCCGTGACGGCGGCCGCCGGCGCCGGGACGCGACGCGCGCGGCCATCGAGGACCTGGTGGCCAGGCGCCGACGCGCCCGCGAGGCGGGACTTCCCACCGGTCCCGTGGACCTGCGCGCCTTCCAGGTCGAGCACGCCGCGGCCGAGGCCGCCCGCCAGGCCGGACCGGCCGCCGAGCAGGCGTCCCACGTCTCCTGACGGGTCGCCCGCCGCGGCACGGCCGGACGCGCCGGTCTAGACCGTGCCGAGCAGCATGCAGGTGAGCCGCGCCGTCGCGACCCGCCGTCCGTCGTCGTCGGTGATGACGACCTCGTAGGAGGCGGTCGACCGTCCGAGGTGCGACGCCGTGGCGACACCGTGCACCTGACCGCCGCGCACGCCTCGATGGTGCGTGACGTTGAGCTCGAGGCCGACCGCCGCACGACCCGTGCCGGCATGGCTCTGCGCGGCCACCGAGCCGAGCGTCTCGGCGAGCGACGCTGTCGCACCGCCGTGCAGGAGTCCGGCCGGCTGGGTGTTCCCCGCCACCGGCATGGTGCCCCGCGCCGTCGCCGCGGTCACCTCGGTCAGGACGATGCCGGTGCGCTCGATGAGGGTGCCGGCGGCCGCCCGCTGCCAGGCGGCGGCATCCTGCGGGAAGGCGTCTGTGTCAGTCATGGAGGATAGGTTGGCACCCGTGACGACCTCAGCGCGAACCGGTGGCCGACTGCTCCTCATCGACGGCCACTCGATGGCCTACCGGGCGTTCTACGCCCTGCCCGACACGCTGGTGACCTCCAGCGGCCAGGTGACCAACGCCGTGTACGGCTTCTTCTCGATGCTCACCAACCTGCTGCGCGACGAGGAACCGACGCACGTCGCGGTCGCCTTCGACGCCGGCCGCGTGACGTTCCGCACGGAGAGGTTTGCCGAGTACAAGGGGAACCGTGACGCGACGCCCGAGGTCTTCCGGGGCCAGGTGCCGCTGATCAAGGAGGTCCTCGAGGCGCTGCGCGTCCCCGCGCTGGAGCGTGAGGGCATCGAGGCGGACGACATCCTCGCGACCCTCGCACGCCAGGGTGCGGAGGCCGGGCTCGAGGTCCTGATCTGTTCCGGCGACCGTGACGCGCTGCAGCTCGTGACCGACGGCGTCACGGTGCTCTACCCGAAGAAGGGCGTCTCGGAGCTCGCGCGGATGACCCCGACGGCGGTCGAGGAGAAGTACAAGGTCCGTCCCGAGCGCTATCCCGACCTGGCCGCTCTGGTGGGGGAGACGAGCGACAACCTGCCCGGTGTCCCCGGTGTGGGCCCCGGCGTCGCCGCCAAGTGGATCAACCAGTTCGGCGACCTCGACTCGCTGCTGGAACGCCAGGGCGAGGTGACCGGCAAGCGGGGGGAGGCGTTGCGCGAGCACGCCGTCCAGGTGCGCCTCAACCGAGAGCTCAACGCGTTGCTGACCGACGTCGCGCTGCCGCTGGCGATCGATGACCTCGCCGTCGTGGGCTTCGACCGCGAGGCGGTCCACAGCGTCTCCGACGCGTTGCAGTTCGGCGCGCTGCGCGACCGGCTGCTCGCGGTCGACCCCGCGGGCGGCGATCTCGAGGAGGTGGCCGCGCCCGGCGTCGCGGTCGCGGTGCACGAGGGCCCGTTCGCCGACTGGGTCGCGCGGCATCCCGGCAAGCTGCTGGGTCTGGACGTGACGGGGGTGGCCCGGCCCGCCCGAGCGGACGCGTGGCAGGTGGCCGTGGCGACGGGTGGCACCGACGGGACGGCGAGCGCGGTGGTCCTCGACCTGGCCGAGCTGGACACCGCCGACGAGCGCGCCCTCACCGGCTGGCTGGCTGACGAGTCGGCGCCCAAGGCGGTGCACGGGGCCAAGGCGGCCTGGCACATGCTCGCGGCGCGCGGGCTCGAGCTCGCCGGCGTGACGTGGGACACCGAGCTCGCTGCCTACCTCTGCTACCCGGACCAGCGCGGGTACGACCTGGCGGACCTGGTCGTCCGGCACCTGCACCGCGAGCTCGCGGTGGCGGACGACGCCGCGCAGGGAGCGCTCGACCTCGATCTCTCCGAGGGCTCCGGTCCGGGAAGCGAGGCTGCGGCCCGCGCGGTCGCCGTCGTGGATCTTGCGGGCGCACTCGCCGACGGGCTCGACGACCGGGGCGCGCGCAGCCTCCTGCACGACGTCGAGATGCCTCTGGCCGGCGTGCTGGCGCGGATGGAGGACACGGGGATCGCCGCGGACACGACGTTCCTCACCGAGCTCGAGCAGCACTTCGCCGACGCCGTCGCACGATCAGCCGCGGAGGCGTACGACGTCATCGGCCGCGAGGTGAACCTGGGCAGCCCGAAGCAGCTCCAAGAGGTCCTGTTCGACCAGCTGGGCATGCCGCGGACGAAGAAGATCAAGACCGGGTACACCACGGACGCCGCGTCCCTGCAAGACCTCTTCACCAAGACCGAGCACCCGTTCCTGGCGCATCTGCTGGCCCACCGGGACGCGGCGAAGCTGCGGACCACCGTGGAGGGCCTGCTCAAGTCGGTGCAGCCGGACGGGCGGATCCACACCACGTTCCAGCAGACGATCGCCGCGACCGGCCGGCTGAGCTCGATGGACCCGAACCTGCAGAACATCCCGATCCGTACGGAGTCGGGCCGGCGGATCCGTCGGGCCTTTCGGGTCGGTGAGGGGCACGAGGTCCTCCTCACCGCTGACTACAGCCAGATCGAGATGCGGATCATGGCGCACCTGTCGGGCGACGAAGGGTTGATCGCCGCGTTCCGCTCGGGCGAGGACCTGCACCGTTACGTGGGCTCGCGCGTCTTCGACGTCGAGCCGGCCGACGTCACCGCCGAGATGCGCGCGAAGGTCAAGGCGATGAGCTACGGCCTGGCGTACGGGCTGAGCGCGTTCGGTCTGTCCCAGCAGCTCAGCATCGCCACGGGTGAGGCGCAAGGACTGATGGACGACTACTTCACCCGCTTCGGGGGCGTGCGCGACTACCTGGCGGGGATCGTGGAGGAGGCTCGTGCCACGGGATACACCGCGACGATCCTGGGCCGGCGTCGATACCTCCCGGACCTGACGAGCGACAACCGGCAGCGACGGCAGATGGCGGAGCGGATGGCCCTGAACGCGCCGATCCAAGGCAGCGCGGCCGACATCATCAAGCTCGCCATGCTCGGGGTGCAGCGCGAGCTCGACGAGCGCGACCTGCGGTCGAGGCTGCTGCTGCAGGTGCACGACGAGCTGGTGGTCGAGGTCGCGCCGGGCGAGCGTGACACCGTCGAGGACGTCCTGCGGTCGAGGATGGGGGCCGCCTACTCGTTGGACGTGCCGCTCGACGTCTCGGTCGGGGCGGGCGAGACCTGGCACGACGCCGGGCACTGACGGGCCACGGCCGCGCAGGTCAGTCCTTGGTCGTGACGAAGACCGCCGTGCCGGGCAGGTATGCGCCCCGCACCGGTCCCCATCCGCCCCACGTCTCGGTGTTCCAGGCGGGCCACTCGGGCTCGACGAGGTCGCGCAGGCGCAGCCCGGCGGCCACGACGTCCCGGACGTGGTCGCCCACGGTCCGGTGGTGCTCCGCGTAGACGACGCGGCCCGACGCGGTGGCCTCGACGTAGGGACGTCGGTCGAAGTACGAGCGGTGCGCCGTCAGCCCGTCGGGGCCGGGGTCGTCGGGGAACGCCCAGCGCAGGGGGTGCGTCACCGAGAACACCCACCGCCCGCCGGGCCGCAGCACGCGCGCCGCCTCCGCGTGCACGCGGTTCGCGTCGGCGACGAACGGGATCGCGCCGAACGAGGTGAACACGACGTCGAAGCTCACGTCGGCGAACGGCAGCGCGCGGGCGTCCGCCTCCACGACGGGGACCCGGGTGCCGGTGCGCGCGTCCAGGCGCGCCGCAGCATCCATCATGGCCGGAGCGACGTCGGTCGCGACCACGCGCGCACCCTGCCCGGCGAGCCACCGCGAGCAGTGCGCCGCACCGGCGCCCACCTCGAGGACGTCCGCGCCGCGCACCTCGCCGAGCAGGCGGGCCTCGGCCTCGGTGAGTCCCTCGGGGCCCCACCGGAACCCGGCGTCGCCGAGGAACCCGCCGTGGTCCTCGAGGTACTCGTCGGCGTGCGCGTCCCACCACTCGCGGGCCGCTCCGTCGTCGTCGGGGGCATCTCGGTAGCCGAACCAGGTCGCGGTCACGCCCTCATCGTGCCACCGGAGGACCTGTGACGGACGCGGCTCGGCCGCGGTGCCGTCCGCATTGACCCTTCCATACCGCGCGGATAAGATGATCCGCGGTGCAGTGCGCCCGTGGGGCTGGCCCCTGCGTGGCCGGCGAGTCCGTCGGCCTGGTCGACAGCCGCACGATACACCTGCACCGCGACCCCTGTCCGCACTATGCCCTGTCCGCATCGGAGCAACTACTCAATGACCATCTCCACCACGAAGTCCGCCCCGCAGGTCGCCGTCAACGACATCGGCACCGAGGAAGACTTCCTTGCCGCCGTCGACGCCACCATCAAGTACTTCAACGATGGTGACATCGTCGAAGGCACGATCGTCAAGGTCGACCGCGACGAGGTCCTCCTCGACATCGGATACAAGACGGAGGGCGTGATCCCGTCCCGGGAGCTCTCCATCAAGCACGACGTGGACCCGGGCGAGGTCGTCACCGTCGGTGACGCCGTCGAGGCTCTCGTCCTCCAGAAGGAGGACAAGGAGGGTCGTCTGATCCTGTCCAAGAAGCGCGCGCAGTACGAGCGCGCCTGGGGCACGATCGAGAAGATCAAGGAGGAGGACGGCGTCGTCACCGGCACCGTCATCGAGGTCGTCAAGGGTGGCCTCATCCTCGACATCGGCCTGCGCGGCTTCCTCCCCGCCTCGCTGGTGGAGATGCGCCGTGTCCGCGACCTCGCGCCGTACGTCGGCAAGGAGATCGAGGCCAAGATCATCGAGCTCGACAAGAACCGCAACAACGTGGTCCTGTCGCGCCGCGCCTGGCTCGAGCAGACGCAGTCCGAGGTCCGTTCCACCTTCCTGCAGACGCTGCAGAAGGGCCAGGTCCGTCCCGGTGTCGTCTCCTCGATCGTCAACTTCGGTGCGTTCGTCGACCTGGGTGGCGTGGACGGTCTCGTGCACGTCTCCGAGCTCTCCTGGAAGCACATCGACCACCCCTCCGAGGTCGTCGAGGTCGGTCAGGAGGTCACGGTCGAGGTGCTCGACGTCGACTTCGACCGCGAGCGTGTCTCCCTGTCGCTGAAGGCGACGCAGGAGGACCCGTGGCAGACCTTCGCCCGCACGCACGCCATCGGCCAGGTCGTGCCCGGCAAGGTGACGAAGCTCGTGCCGTTCGGTGCGTTCGTCCGCGTCGAGGACGGCATCGAGGGTCTCGTGCACATCTCCGAGCTGGCGGTCCGCCACGTCGAGCTGCCGGAGCAGGTCGTCCAGGTGGGCGCCGAGGTCTTCGTCAAGGTCATCGACATCGACCTCGAGCGTCGCCGCATCTCGCTGTCCCTCAAGCAGGCCAACGAGGGCATGGACCCGGAGTCCGAGGACTTCGACCCGGCGCTCTACGGCATGGCTGCCGACTACGACGAGAACGGGGAGTACAAGTACCCCGAGGGCTTCGACCCGGAGACCAACGAGTGGCTCGAGGGCTTCGAGACGCAGCGTGAGGCCTGGGAGGCGGAGTACGCCAAGGCGCACGCCCGCTGGGAGTCGCACCGCGAGCAGGTCCGGGCTGCGCTGTCGGCCGACGCCGACGCCGCGGCCGGGGACGTCGTCTCCGGTGGGTCGAGCAGCAGCTCGTCCTCCTCGTCGTCGTCCTCGTCGTCCTACTCCTCCGCGGCCCCCGTGCAGGAGGAGGAGACCGGCGGCACGCTGGCTTCCGACGAGGCGCTGGCCGCGCTCCGCGAGAAGCTGACCGGCAACTGAGCCGACGGTTGCCGACCCGCTGAGGGTCGCTGACCGAGAAGGCCCGTCACCCCGCAGGGTGACGGGCCTTCGTCGTGCTCGGCCGGCTGACGGCTACGAGGCCGGCCGGTCGTCCAGATCGGCGAACTGCGTGCGGTACAGCTCGGCATAGAGCCCGCTCGACGCCAGGAGCTCGGCGTGCGTGCCCTGCTCGACGACGGCGCCGTCGTCGAGCACCACGATGGAGTCGGCGGCGCGCACGGTCGACAGCCGGTGCGCGATCACGAGCGAGGTGCGGCCGGCCAGCGCCTCGTCGAGCGCCGCCTGCACCGCCGCCTCGGACTCGGAGTCGAGGTGGGCGGTCGCCTCGTCGAGGACGACGACGTCGGGAGCCTTGAGCAGGAGCCTGGCGATCGCCAGCCGCTGCCGCTCGCCACCGGAGAGGCGGTAGCCGCGGTCCCCGACGACCGTCTCGAGCCCTTCGGGCATGCGGGCGACGAGGTCGCCGATCCGCGCCTGCTCGAGGACGTGCCAGATCTGGTCGTCGGTCGCGTCCTGCCGTGCGTACCGCAGGTTGCCCGCGACCGTGTCGTGGAACAGGTGGGCCTCCTGCGACACGACGCCCACGGTCGCGCGCAGCGACGCGGCGGTGACGTCTCGCAGGTCCTGACCGGCGATGCGCACGGCGCCCGAGGTCGGGTCGTACATCCGGACCACGAGCTGTGAGAGGGTCGTCTTGCCGGCCCCGGAAGGCCCGACGAGCGCGACCATCGTCCCGGCGGGCACGGCGAAGGACACGTCGCGCAGGGTCGCGCCGACGGGGTCCTTGCGCACCGTGGCGACGGACTCGAGCGAGGCGAGCGAGATCTCGTCGGCTCGGGGGTACCGAAACGTGACGGCGTCCAGCTCGATGCCGGCTCCGTGCGCGGTCACGGCGTGCCGCAGGTCGCCGGCGTCCGGCTTCTCCGCCACCGTGGGCTCGAGATCGAGGACCTCGAGGACCCGCTCGAAGCTGACGAGGGCGGTCATGACGTCGATCTGGACGTTGGACATCGCGCTCAAGGGGCCGTAGAGCCTCCCGAGGTAGGCCGTCAGCGCGACGATCGTGCCGACGGTGAGCTGACCGGCGATCGCCTGCAGCCCGCCGACACCGTAGACGATGGCGATGGCGACCGACGCGAGCGTCGTCAGCCCGATCCGGAACCAGGTCGAGTACAGCGCCCTGGCGACGCCGACGTCACGCAGCGCCCGCGCGTGCTCGGCGTAGTGCGCGGCCTCGCGCTCCGGGTCGCCGAACACCTTGGCGAGGTGCGCCCCGGCGACGTTGAACCGCTCGTTCATCAGCTGGCCGGCGTCGGCGTCGAGCTCGTAGCCGCGGTGCGCCAGAGCGGCGATCCGTCGGCCGAACCAGCGTGCCGGCAGGACGAAGGCCGGCAGCAGGGCCAGCGCCAGGAGCGTGAGGCTCCACGACATCACGAACATGGCCGTGAGCGTGAAGACGATCGTGAGACCGTTGGAGACCACCGTCTGCAGGGTCGAGGTGAAGGCCTGCTGCGCACCGAGCACGTCCCCGTTGAGCCGCTGCACCAGCGCACCGGTCCGCGCCCGCGAGAAGAAGGCCAGCGGCATCCGTTGCACGTGGTCGTAGACGCTGGTGCGCAGGTCGACGATCAGCTCCTCGCCCACCACGGCAGATACCCATCGCTCGGCGAGCGCCAGCAGCGCGGTCAGGGCGGCCAGGCCGGCCGCCGCGGCCGCCATGAGGAGCACCACCTCTCGGTCGTCGCCGCCGATCCCGACGTCGATGAGGCGCCGGAACAGCAACGGGACCGCCGCGCCGGCGGCCGCCCCCACCAGGAGCAGTGCCACGAAGACGGCCAGCCGGCCGCGGTAGGGCCGGGCGAAGGCCAGGATCCGGCGCAGGGTCTCGCGGGGGAGTTGACGGCGGCGCACCGACGCGTCCTGCACGTAGGACCGCATCGGCCCGCCCATCCCGACCCCGGGCCGTCCACCAGGTGCTCGCCCGCCCATGCTCATGGCGTGAAGCCTACGGCGAGGGCAGGATGGGCCTATGTTCCGCATAGGCCTCACCGGTGGTATCGCCGCAGGCAAGTCCGTCGTCTCCCGCCGTCTCGACGAGCTGGGCGCCGTGGTGATCGATCACGACGTCCTGGCGCGCGAGGCGGTCGCCCCGGGTTCGGTGGGGCTCGCCGAGGTCGTCGAGGAGTTCGGTGACCAGGTGCTCGCCGACGACGGCGCGCTCGACCGGCCCGCGCTCGGGCGGGTGGTCTTCGGCGACACCCGGGCGAGGACCCGGCTCGAGGGGATCGTCCACCCGCAGGTCCGCCGTCTGGCGGCCGAACGCGAGGCTGCGGCGGGCGCCGCGGACCCGCGTGCCGTCGTCGTGCACGACGTCCCGCTGCTCGTCGAGACCGGTCAGGCCGACCGGTTCCACCTGTTGGCGGTCGTCGACGCGCCGGCCGCGCAGCGTGTCGAGCGGCTCGTGACCGGTCGGTCGATGACCGAGGCGGAGGCGAGGTCGCGCGTGTCGGCGCAGGCCGACGACGGCGAGCGCCTGGCCGTGGCAGACGTCGTGCTCGACGGGACGGGCACGGAGGACGGGCTGCGGGCACAGGTCGACGAGCTGTGGTCGCGCGTGACCACGGAGGTCGCGCAGGAGCTGGACGCCGAGGAGGCCGAGCGGGCGTGAACATCCTCGTCACAGGGTTCGAGCCCTTTGGCGGCGCGGCGGTCAACGAGTCGTGGCAGGCCGTGCAATGCCTCGAGGAGCGGTGGGTGGCCGAGCGGCACCCGGAGCGTCTCGTCGTCGCACGTCTCCCGGTCACCTTCGCCGGCGCGCCGGCGAACCTGAGCCGGCTGCTCGTGGAGCACTCGCCGCAGGTGGTGGTGTGCGTCGGGCTCGCGGCGGGCTCGCGCACCGTGCGGCTCGAACGCGTCGCGCTCAACGTGGTCGACGCGCGGATCCCCGACAACGCAGGGCGATCACCGGTCGACGAGCCCGTGGTGGCCGACGGGCCGGTCGCCCACCTGAGCTCGCTGCCCCTCAAGGCCGCCCTCGGAGCCGTGCGCGAGACCGGGGTCCCGGTCAGCGTGAGCAACACGGCCGGCACCTACGTCTGCAACGCCACGTTCTACGCCCTGGCGCACGCGCTGGCGGGCACCGACGCCCGCGCCGGGTTCGTGCACGTCCCCGGGGCCGACGCCGTCCCGCCGGCGGAGGCGGCACGGGCCCTCGCTGCGGTGGTCCGCACGGCGGCGGACCACCGCGCCGGACGGATCGAGGAGCTCGTCCTGGCGGCCGGGACCGAGCACTGACCGTGACCACCGCGCGCTGACCGTGACCACCGCGCGCTGACCGCACCGGGGCGGCGGCGGCGAAGCGGTTGTCGGTGGCCGGGCCTACCGTGGGGGGATGCGACCCGTGACCGACCTGCAGCGCACCGTTGCCCCCTTCGAGGTGATCTCCGAGTTCGAGCCCAGCGGGGACCAGCCCGCCGCGATCGGGGCGCTCGCGGAGCGTATCCAGGCGGGGGAGAAGGACGTCGTCCTGCTGGGTGCCACCGGTACGGGCAAGAGCGCCACGACCGCCTGGCTCATCGAGAAGCTACAACGACCGACGCTCATCATGGCGCCGAACAAGACGCTCGCTGCACAGCTCGCCACGGAGTTCCGCGAGCTCCTGCCCCACAACGCCGTCGAGTACTTCGTGTCGTACTACGACTACTACCAGCCTGAGGCGTACATCGCCCAGACGGACACCTACATCGAGAAGGACTCGTCGATCAACGACGAGGTGGAACGGCTGCGGCACTCGGCGACGTCGAACCTCCTGACCCGGCGCGACACGGTCGTGGTGGCGTCCGTGTCGTGCATCTACGGGCTGGGCACGCCGCAGGAGTACGTCGACCGGATGGTGCGGCTCGCGGTCGGCGACGTCGTCGACCGCGACGAGATGCTCCGCAGGTTCGTGCAGATGCAGTACTCGCGCAACGACATGGCTTTCACCCGGGGGACGTTCCGGGTGCGGGGCGACACCGTGGAGATCATCCCGGTGTACGAGGAGCTCGCGATCCGCATCGAGATGTTCGGCGACGAGATCGAGTCCATCCAGACGCTGCACCCGCTCACCGGCGACGTGATCCGCACGGAGCAGAGCGTGTACCTCTTCCCGGCGACGCACTACGTAGCAGGTCCGGAACGGATGGAGCGGGCGATCGGAAGCATCGAGGCGGAGCTCGAGACCCGCCTGGCCGAGCTCGAGAAGCAGGACAAGCTGCTCGAGGCCCAGCGGCTGCGCATGCGCACCACCTACGACATCGAGATGATGCGCTCGATCGGGACCTGCAACGGTATCGAGAACTACTCACGGCACATCGACGGCCGCGAGGGTGGCACGCCGCCGAACACGCTGCTCGACTACTTCCCCGAGGACTTCCTGCTCGTCATCGACGAGTCGCACGTGACGGTGCCGCAGATCGGCGCGATGTTCGAGGGCGACATGTCACGCAAGCGCGCCCTCGTCGACCACGGGTTCCGGCTGCCGAGCGCGACGGACAACCGACCGCTGCGCTGGGAGGAGTTCGTCGAGCGGATCGGGCAGACGGTCTACCTCTCGGCCACGCCCGGCGACTACGAGCTGTCGATGTCCGACGGCGTGGTCGAGCAGATCATCCGACCCACCGGCCTCGTGGACCCGGAGGTGGTGGTCAAGCCCACCACCGGCCAGATCGACGACCTGCTCGGGGAGATCCGCGACCGCGTGGAGCGCAACGAGCGGGTCCTGGTCACGACGCTGACCAAGAAGATGGCCGAGGACCTCACCGACTACCTGCTGGGCAAGGACGTGCGGGTGCGTTACCTGCACTCCGAGGTGGACACCCTGCGACGCGTCGAGCTGCTCCGCGAGCTGCGCCTGGGCGAGTACGACGTCCTCGTGGGCATCAACCTCCTGCGCGAGGGTCTCGACCTGCCCGAGGTCTCGCTGGTGGCGATCCTCGACGCCGACAAGGAGGGGTTCCTGCGCTCCGAACGCTCCCTCATCCAGACCATCGGCCGTGCCGCGCGCAACGTCACCGGCCAGGTGCACATGTACGCCGACAAGGTCACACCGGCGATGCGATTCGCACTCGACGAGACGGACCGGCGCCGGGAGAAGCAGAAGGCCTACAACGCCGAGCGCGGCATCGACCCGCAGCCGCTGCGCAAGCGGATCGCGGACGTGACCGACATGCTGGCGCGCGAGGACATCGACACGGCCGAGCTGTTGGCCGGCGGCTACCGGAAGGCGCCGGGGGACGGCCGCGGAAAGGCTCCCGTGCCCGGGTCACCGAAGGAGGCCTCGACGTCGGGCAACCGGCTGGCCGGGCTGGCGGCGGAGGAGCTCGCCGAGCTGATCCAAGAGCTCAGCGACCAGATGCACGCCGCCGCTGCCGAGCTGCAGTTCGAGGTGGCGGCGCGCCTGCGTGACGAGATCGGCGGGCTCAAGAAGGAGCTGCGCCAGATGCGGGCGGCCACGGGTTGACCCGGCCCCCGGAACCACAGTTCCCCGACCAGAGGACCTGAGTACCCTCGACCTGAACGTCAGTGCCGGCCGCGCCGGCGACGAACGCCTCCCGGCCCTGACGGCGGAGGCCGAGCGTCTCACGGCCCTCGGAGCGACCGTGCTGAGCGAGGGCGCAGAGCTCGGGGACGTCTGGATCGTGATGCAGGACCCCGAGGGCAACGAGTTCTGCCTGCAGTGAGCGACGGCTCCGCGCGGGTGCCCCGCACCGTCGTCGTGCCGTATGCTTGACGCTCGTTGGAGGGGAGTATCTCCCAAGTGGTGAGGCCGTCAGTACGACCGGCACGGACGCCGGTTCGGTCTCATCCACCCGGGTTGCCCGCGGGTGAGAGAGACCTCCGGTGCCTTGTCCTGCGTACCGGAAGGATCTGTCATGGACGTACCCGTGTGGGTATGGATCGTCACTGTCGCCGCGATCCTGGCGATGCTCGTCGTCGACTACCTCGGCCACGTGCGCACGCCGCACGCGCCGACGCTCAAGGAGTCGGCGTGGTGGTCGCTCGCCTACGTGGCGGTGGCCCTCGTGTTCGGAGCGATCGTCTTCGCCGGTTGGGGCAGCCAGTACGGCGGTGAGTACTTCGCCGGCTACATCACGGAGAAGTCGCTCAGCGTCGACAACCTGTTCGTGTTCGTCCTGATCATGACGAGCTTCCGTGTGCCGAGGGAGCACCAGCAGCGCGTGCTGCTGGTCGGCATCACGATCGCGCTCGTGCTGCGGACGATCTTCATCCTGGCCGGAGCGGCGCTCATCGCGAACTTCGCCTGGATCTTCTACCTCTTCGGCGCGTTCCTCGTGTGGACCGCGATCGCCCAGGCCCGCGCGGGAACCTCCCACGACGAGGAGTTCACCGAGAACGCGGTGCTCCGCCTGACCCGGCGGCTGTTCCGGACCACCGACGACTACGTCGAGCACCGCATGACCGTCCGGATGGACGGCAAGCGATACATCACGCCGATGCTCATCGTCATGGTCGCGATCGGCAGCGCCGACCTGCTCTTCGCTGTCGACTCGATCCCGGCGATCTTCGGCCTGACCCAGGAGACGTTCCTCGTCTTCGCGGCCAACGCGTTCTCGTTGCTCGGCCTGCGGCAGCTCTACTTCCTCGTCGACGGCCTGCTCGACCGCCTCGTGTTCCTCAACTACGGGCTCGCCGCGATCCTCGGATTCATCGGGGTGAAGCTGGTCATCCACGCGCTGCACACCAACGAGCTGCCGTTCGTCAACGGCGGCGAGCACGTCGAGGTGATCCCGGAGATCCCGACGAGCTACTCGCTGGCGTTCATCGTGGTGGTGCTCGGCATCACCACCGTGACGTCACTGATGAAGACGCGCCGGGACAGGCGCATCAGCGCGACCGTCGAGAAGGGTGACGGCTGACGGCCGACCTCAGCCCGCGAACCCGCCGATGACGGGCACCCACTCCCGTACGGAGACCTCCGCGACGAGCCCTTCGCGACGGAACGGGTCGGTGCCGAGCAGCGCGTCCGCCTCCGCGGCCGACGGTGCGGTCACCACGATGAGGGCGCCGTCGGGCTCGTCGTCGGTCGCGGGCAGGGGTCCGGAGACGAGGACCGCGCCGTCGGCGCACAGCGCCTGCAGGTGGTCGCGGTGCGCGGGACGTGCCCGGTCGCGCGCAGCGATGCTGTCGGGGGCATAGACGTAGGTGACGGCGTAGACACTCATGCCGTCATCCAAGCATCTCGCGGCAGCACCCGGCCGGAGCGTCCACGGTGCGTGCCGCGGCGACGTGACATGGAACACCTGTACGAATGTCGGTGGTGGGCCGTACGATGCTGCGGTGAGCAATCGCCTCGTCGTCTCCGGTGCCCGCGAGCACAACCTGCGCAACGTCGACCTCGACCTGCCGCGGGACTCGCTCATCGTCTTCACCGGCCTGAGCGGCTCGGGCAAGTCGTCACTGGCCTTCGACACCATCTTCGCCGAGGGGCAGCGGCGCTACGTCGAGTCGTTGTCCGCCTACGCCCGGCAGTTCCTGGGCCAGATGGACAAGCCGGACGTTGACTTCATCGAAGGGTTGAGCCCGGCGGTCTCGATCGACCAGAAGTCGACGAACCGCAACCCGCGCTCGACGGTCGGCACGATCACGGAGGTCTACGACTACCTCCGTCTGCTCTTCTCGCGGGCCGGCACCCAGCACTGCCCGGTGTGCGACGAGCCGGTCCAGGCGCAGACGCCCCAGCAGATCGTGGACAAGATCCTCGACCTGCCGGAGGGGACGCGATACCAGGTGCTCGCCCCGGTGGTGCGGGGTCGTAAGGGTGAGTACACCGATCTCTTCGCCGAGCTGCAGACCCAGGGCTTCTCGCGAGCACGCGTCGACGGCGACGTCGTCCAGCTCAGCAGCCCGCCCGCGCTGGAGAAGAAGGTCAAGCACGACATCGAGGTGGTCGTCGACCGGCTGGTCGCGCGCGACGGCGTGCAGCGCCGGCTGACCGACTCCGTCGAGACAGCGCTCGGTCTGGCCGGCGGTCTGGTGATGATCGACCTCGTCGACGTCGCGGACGATGCGGAGGCCGGCGACGAGCTACCGGGTCTGCTGAAGTACTCGGAGAA
The DNA here is from genome assembly GCF_048065335.1 of Isoptericola maris. NCBI lineage: Bacteria > Bacillati > Actinomycetota > Actinomycetes > Micrococcales > Promicromonosporaceae > Isoptericola > Isoptericola maris. The sequence goes on from NZ_JBLUNY010000001.1 coordinate 179,096, forward strand.
GCGCTCCTGCCCCAACGACCACCCGCTGAGCCTCGACGAGATCGAGCCGCGGACCTTCTCGTTCAACGCGCCGTACGGCGCGTGCCCGGAGTGCACCGGCATCGGCTTCCGGTTGGAGGTCGACCCCGAGCTGGTCGTGCCGGACCACGAGCGGACCCTGCGCGAGGGTGCGGTCGCGCCCTGGTCGCAGACCTCCTCGGAGTACTTCGCACGAGTCCTCGGTGCGCTCGCCGAGGAGATGAAGTTCTCGATGGACGTCCCGTGGCGGGCGCTGCCGCAGCGGGCGCGTGACGCCGTCCTGCACGGGCGCAACCATCAGGTGCACGTCAAGTACCGCAACCGGTGGGGCCGCGAACGCCAGTACTCGACCGGGTTCGAGGGTGCTGTGACGTTCATCGAGCGCCGGCACACGGAGACCGAGTCGGAATGGTCGAAGGAGCGCTACGAGGCCTACATGCGCGAGGTCCCGTGCCCCGAGTGCCACGGAGCACGCCTCAAGCCGGAGGTCCTCGCCGTCAAGGTCGGCTCGAAGTCGATCTGGGACGTGTGCCGGCTGCCGATCGGCGCCGCCAAGGAGTACCTGGACGCCCTCGAGCTCGGGTCCCGGGAGACGGCGATCGCGGGCGAGGTGCTCAAGGAGATCCACGCCCGGCTGGGCTTCCTGCTGGACGTCGGTCTGCACTACCTGACCCTGGAGCGGGCCGCGGGGACGCTGTCGGGCGGCGAGGCGCAGCGCATCCGACTGGCGACCCAGATCGGCTCCGGCCTGGTCGGGGTCCTGTACGTGCTCGACGAGCCCAGCATCGGGCTGCACCAGCGTGACAACCGGCGGCTGATCGACACCCTCACCCGCCTGCGGGACCTCGGCAACACCCTGATCGTCGTCGAGCACGACGAGGACACGATCCGCGCGGCCGACTGGATCGTCGACGTCGGTCCCGGCGCGGGCGAGCACGGCGGCGCCGTCGTGCACTCCGGCGACTACGCCGGCCTGCTCGAGGCCGAGGGTTCGATGACCGGCGCGTACCTGGCCGGCCGGCGGAGCATCGCGCTGCCCGCGGTGCGCCGCGGCGTCGATCCCGCGCGGCAGGTGTCCGTCGTCGGTGCGCGGGAGAACAACCTGCGAGACATCGACGTCTCGTTCCCGCTCGGCGTGCTCACCGCCGTGACGGGCGTCTCGGGCTCGGGCAAGTCGACCCTGGTGAACTCGATCCTGCACACCGTCCTGGCCAACGAGCTGAACGGGGCCCGCCAGGTCCCCGGACGGCACACGCGCGTGACCGGGACGGACCAGCTGGACAAGGTCGTGCACGTCGACCAGGGTCCGATCGGCCGGACGCCGCGCTCGAACCCCGCGACCTACACGGGGGTGTGGGACCGGGTGCGCAAGATCTTCGCCGAGACCGAGGAGGCGAAGGTCCGAGGCTACGGACCGGGGCGGTTCTCCTTCAACGTCAAGGGCGGCCGCTGCGAGGCGTGCTCGGGCGACGGCACGCTGAAGATCGAGATGAACTTCCTGCCCGACGTCTACGTCCCGTGCGAGGTCTGCCACGGTGCGCGGTACAACCGCGAGACCCTCGAGGTGCACTTCAAGGGCAAGACGGTCGCCGACGTGCTCGCCATGCCCATCGAGGAGGCCGCCGAGTTCTTCGCGGCGTTCCCCGCGATCTCCCGCCACCTGTCCACGCTCGTGGACGTCGGTCTGGGTTACGTGCGGCTCGGACAACCGGCCCCGACGCTCTCCGGCGGCGAGGCGCAGCGGGTGAAGCTCGCCAGCGAGCTGCAGAAGCGGTCGACCGGCCGCACGGTGTACGTGCTGGACGAGCCCACCACAGGCCTGCACTTCGAGGACATCCGCAAGCTCCTGGGCGTCCTGCAGTCGTTGGCGGACAAGGGCAACACGGTGCTCGTCATCGAGCACAACCTCGATGTCGTCAAGAGCGCCGACTGGGTCGTCGACATGGGCCCCGAGGGCGGCTCGGGCGGCGGCACGGTGGTGGCGCAGGGCACCCCCGAGCAGGTCGCGGAGGTCGAGGAGAGCCACACGGGGCGCTACCTCGCCGAGGTCCTCGCGGCACATCCAGACGTCCCGGTCGAGCCGCCGGCGCCGTCGTCCGCCGCGGCCGCGGTGCCTGCGGGACGCAAGAGCACGAAGAAGGCCCGAGCCACCAAGCGCGACGCCGCCTGAACCTCTACGGTGTTGGCCATGGGAGCTCACCACGGATACTCGGTCGCGGTCCGCTGGCCCGCTGCAGGCGTCCAGTCCGGCGGTCCGGACACGGTGACGTCGTCCTACACCGCGTACACGCGTGACCACGACGTCGTGCTGCCCGGACGCCCCGTGCTGCCCGGCTCGGCGGACCCGCAGTTCCGCGGCGACCCGGAGCGGTTCAGCCCCGAGGACCTGTTCGTCGCGAGCCTGTCCCAGTGCCACATGCTGTGGTTCCTGCACCTGGCGGCCGAGTCCGGCCTGGAGGTGCGCGAGTACAGCGACGACGCCACGGGCACGATGCGGGTCGAGGCCCGCGGCGAGGGCCAGTTCACCGACGTGACGCTGCACCCCCGGGTGGTCGTCGAGTCGGGGGAGCAGGCCACGGACGAGCACGTCGCGAACCTGCACCATCGCGCGCACGCGCTGTGCTTCCTGGCTCGCAGCGTGAACTTCAGGGTGCTGGTCGAGCCGGCGCCGCTGCACGTGGCGGACGCCGCCGCCTGAGCGTTTCGGGAGATGTCGGTGACCTGACCTAACCTGGGCCCATGGCCGACCCCGCGACATATCGACCTCGGCCGGGAGAGATCCCGACCTCGCCGGGCGTGTACCGGTTCCGCGACGCGCACGGCCGTGTGATCTACGTGGGCAAGGCGAAGAGCCTGCGCCAGCGGCTGTCCAGCTACTTCCAGGATGTCGCCAACCTGCACCACCGTACGCAGCAGATGGTCACCACGGCGGCGTCGGTCGAGTGGACGGTCGTCGGCACCGAGGTGGAGGCTCTCGCCCTGGAGTACTCCTGGATCAAGGAGTACGACCCCCGCTTCAACGTCAAGTACCGCGACGACAAGTCCTACCCGTACCTCGCGGTCACGATGGGTGACGAGGTCCCCCGCGCACAGGTGATGCGCGGCGCGAAGCGTCCGGGGACCCGCTACTTCGGCCCCTACGGTCACGCATGGGCGATCCGCGAGACCCTCGACCTCCTGCTGCGGGTGTTCCCCGTGCGGACCTGCTCGGCCGGGGTCTACCGGCGGGCGCAGCAGTCGGGACGCCCGTGCCTGCTCGGCTACATCGACAAGTGCGCGGCGCCCTGCGTCGGCCGGATCAGCGTCGAGGACCACCACGACCTGGCGAGCGACCTGTGCGACTTCATGGCAGGCGACACGGCGCGCTTCGTCCGCCGGCTCGAGGCGGAGATGTCCGCGGCTGCCGCGGACCTGGAGTACGAGCAGGCGGCCCGGCTGCGCGACGACCTGGCGGCCCTGCGGCGCGTGACGGAGAAGAACGCCGTCGTGCTCTCCGACGCGACGGACGCCGACGTCTTCTCCATGGTGGGGGACGAGCTGGAAGCGGCGGTCCAGGTGTTCCACGTCCGCGGAGGCAGGATCCGTGGCCAGCGCGGCTGGATCGTGGAGAAGGTCGAGGACGCGACCGACGCCGAGCTCGTGGAGCACCTCCTCCAGCAGGTCTACGGGGCCGTGGACGACGCGCGCGACCCGGACGCGTCCGAGCGTGAGGCGCGAGCCGTCGCGCGTGACGCGGTGCCGCGAGAGGTCCTGGTGCCGATCCTGCCCGCCGACCTCGAGCAGGTCACCGCGTGGCTGACCGGCCTGCGTGGTGCCCGGGTGGACGTCCGCGTCCCGCAGCGGGGCGACAAGCGCGAGCTCGCCGAGACGGTCCGCAAGAACGCCGAGCAGGCGCTCGCCCTGCACCGCACCCGGCGAGCCGGTGACCTCACGACGCGCAGCCAGGCGCTGGCCGAGCTGCAGGAGGCCCTCGGGCTGGACGAGGCACCGCTGCGGATCGAGTGCTACGACGTCTCGCACACCCAGGGCACCTACCAGTCGGCGTCGATGGTCGTCTTCGAGGACGGGCTGCCGCGCAAGAGCGAGTACCGGTCGTTCTCGGTGCGCGGTCCGGAGGGCGACGGGGCGGCGGACGACACCGCGGCGATGTACGAGGTGATCACCCGCCGGTTCAAGCGCTACCTGGCCGATCGCCACGCATCGGGCGAGCTCGGGTCGACCGGCGAGGTCGGGGCGGAGGTCGACCCGGAGGAACGCCGGCGATTCGCCTACCCGCCGCACCTCGTCGTCGTCGACGGCGGCCCGCCACAGGTCGCCGCGGCCGCCCGCGCGCTCGCGGATCTCGGCGTGACCGACGTCGCCCTGTGCGGGCTGGCGAAGCGGCTCGAGGAGGTGTGGGTGCCGGACGACGACTACCCCGTCATCCTGCAGCGCGCGTCCCAGGGCCTGTACCTGCTGCAGCGCGTACGGGACGAGGCGCACCGGTTCGCGATCGCCCAGCACCGCCGTCGCCGGAGCAAGGGGATGGTCTCCTCCGTGCTCGACGACGTCCCGGGCCTGGGCCCCGCACGTCAGCAGGCGCTGCTCGCGCGGTTCGGCTCGGTCAAGCGGCTGCGCTCGGCGAGCGCGGCGGAGATCGCCGAGGTCAAGGGGATGGGGGCACGGACCGCCCAGGCGGTGGTCGACGCCCTGGCGAAGAGCGACACCGTCGGCCCGGCGAGCACCGTGCAGGGCTCCCGGGCTGGCATGCTTGACCCATGAGCGAACCGTCGCCCATCACCGTCCCTCAAGGCATCGCCGAGATCGAGGCCGCCACCCCCGCCCCGGACCGTTCCGACCCGGAGGTGCTCATCATCACCGGCATGTCCGGTGCGGGCCGCACCCGGGCGGCCGGCGTGCTGGAGGACCTCGACTGGTTCGTGGTCGACAACCTCCCGCCGCTGATGATCGTCCCGCTCGTCGACCTCATGACCAAGGCGGGCTCCTCCGTCGAGCGCCTCGCGGTCGTGGTCGACGTCCGCGGGCGCGAGTACTTCCCGGAGCTGACCGAGGCGCTCGGGCACCTGCGGTCGGGCGGGGTGACCTACCGGATCCTCTTCCTGAACGCCTCCGACGAGGTGCTCGTGCGGCGTTTCGAGAGCGTGCGCCGACCGCACCCGCTGCAGGGTGACGGGAGGATCCTCGACGGCATCGCGGCCGAGCGCCGGGTGCTGGCCTCGATCGCCGAACGGGCGGACGTCGTCCTCGACACCACCGGGCTCTCGGTGCACGACCTCGCCAAGGAGGTGCGCGACGCCGTCGCCGCCGGCTCCGTCGACGCCCTGCGGATCAACGTCGTGGCGTTCGGGTTCAAGTACGGGCTGCCGCTCGACGCCGACCACGTCGCGGACGTGCGGTTCCTGGCGAACCCCTACTGGATCTCCGAGCTGCGGCACCTGACCGGCCAGGACGAGGCGGTGCGGAGCTACGTCCTGGCGCGACCGGGCGCGATGGAGTTCGTCGAGCGGTACGTCGCGGCCCTGGAGCCGGTCCTGGCGGGCTACCTCGCCGAGGAGAAGCGGTACGTGACGATCGCCGTCGGCTGCACCGGCGGCAAGCACCGTTCCGTCGCCCTCGCCGGCGAGATCGCCGACCGGCTGCGGGCGACCGGGCAGCGCGTCACGGTCACCGCTCGCGACCTCGGGAAGGAATGAGACGCTGACGCCCACACCAGCGGAGGGCATCGCACGGCCCTTCCCGACGTCCCGCGACATCGGCGGCCCGGAAGGGCCGCGGACGGTGGCGCTCGGTGGCGGCCACGGCCTCGCCGCGAGCCTGGGAGCCCTGCGCCTCCTGACGGACCGGCTCACGGCCGTGGTCACGGTGGCCGACGACGGTGGTTCCTCCGGTCGGTTGCGCGACGAGCTCGACGTCCTGCCACCGGGCGACCTGCGGATGGCGCTCGCGGCCCTGTGCGACGACTCGGAGTGGGGCAGGACGTGGAGCGACCTCCTGCAGCACCGGTTCGCCTCGGGCGGTGAGCTCGACGGGCACGCGATGGGCAACCTGCTCATCGTCTCGCTGTGGGAGCGTCTCGGGGACACGGTGGCCGGGCTCGACTGGGTGGGCCGCCTGCTCGGTGCGCGCGGCCGGGTGCTGCCGATGGCGTCGGTGCCGCTCGTCGTCGAGGCCGACGTCGTGGACGGCGGGGTGTCGACCACGGTCGTGGGGCAGAGCAGCGTCGCCGTCTGCGGCAGCCGGATCGACACCCTGCGGCTCCACCCCGCGGACCCTCCGGCGTGCCCCGAGGCCGTCCGTGCGGTCATGGAGGCCGACTGGGTCGTGATGGGCCCGGGGTCCTGGTACTCCTCGGTCCTGGTGCACCTGCTCGTGCCGGAGCTGGCGGCGGCCCTGCACGCCACGCCGGCACGCCGGTGCGTCACCCTCAACCTCAGTGCGGAACCGGGGGAGACGAACGGGCTGACCGCCTCGGAGCACCTCGTGGCGCTGCGTCGGCACGCGCCCGGGCTGCGGATCGACGCGGTCCTCGCGGACCCGTCCGCCGTCGAGGACGCCGCGGAGCTGCGGGCTGCCGCGCGGTCCCTCGGGGCGAAGCTCGTGGTGGGGCAGGTGGCACGTGGCGACGGCACGCTGCGGCACGACCCGTTGCGTCTCGCGGCGGCCTATCGCGACGTGTTCGAGGACCGGTCACCACGGGACGTGGACGGCGCCCACGACTGACGGCGCACGTCACGGGCGCGTGGCAGGATGACGCCATGGCGCTGACGGTAGAGGTGAAGGACGAGCTGTCCCGGCACGTGGTGACCCGGACGTCGTGCCGCAAGGCCGAGGTCTCGGCGATGCTCAGGTTCTCGGGCGGGCTGCACATCATCTCGGGCCGCGTGGTGATCGAGGCCGAGATCGACACGGAGTCGGCCGCGGCCCGCCTGCGGCGGGCGATCGTGGACCTGTACGGGCACTCCAGCGAGCTCATCGTGGTCAGGGCCGGCGGCCTGCGCAAGTACGACCGGTACGTCGTCCGGGTGGTGCGCGACGGCGAGTCGCTCGCCCGGCAGACCGGTCTGCTGGACTCGCGGGGGCGTCCCGTGCGAGGTCTGGCGCCCGAGGTCGTCTCGGGCGGCGTGGACGCGGCGGAGGCGGTGTGGCGGGGGGCGTTCCTCGCGCACGGCTCGCTGACCGAGCCCGGACGGTCCATGTCGCTCGAGGTGACGTGCCCGGGGCCGGAGGCGGCGCTGGCACTGGTGGGCGCGGCCCGGCGGATCGGGGTGCAGGCGAAGTCGCGCGAGGTCCGTGGCATCGACCGGGTCGTGGTGCGCGACGGCGACGCCATCAGCGAGGTGCTGCGCCGGATGGGGGCGGTGTCCACCCGTGCGACGTGGGAGGAACGGCGAGCCCGGCGCGAGGTGCGTGGCACGGCGAACCGGCTGGCGAACTTCGACGACGCGAACCTGCGCCGCTCGGCGCGCGCGGCGGTCGCCGCGGGCGCGCGGGTCCAGCGAGCTTTCGAGATCCTCGGCGACGAGGTGCCGGAGCATCTGCGCGAGGCCGGCGAGCTGCGCCTGGCCCACAAGCAGGCGTCGCTGGAGGAGCTCGGCCAGCTCGCGTCGCCGCAGCTCTCCAAGGACGCGGTGGCGGGGCGGATCCGGCGGCTCCTCTCGACCGCCGACAAGCGCGCCATGGACCTCGGCGTCCCCGACACCGAAGCGGGCCTTTCGCCGGACCTGCTGGACCTCTGAGCCTCGTCCGCCACTGGTCGGACCACCTGTCTCACGGGGGGCCGGAGTCAGCACCCGGCAACGGATGGGTATAGGCTCCGAGGTGTCAGGTGACGACGGTGTGACCCTGGGCTGATGTCCCGGCCATGCGTCACGGGACCTCCGGGGTGGCTTCGTACGTTCCAGCGCGCCGAGGGCGCGCGTGAGTTTGGCATCAACCGTGTGCGCCGGTCCGGATCCGGCGCGCCCTGAGGAGGGCTATCGTGACCATCCGCGTCGGCATCAACGGCTTCGGCCGCATCGGACGTAACTTCTACCGCGCTCTCGTCGAGTCGGGTGCGGACATCGAGGTCGTGGGCGTCAACGACCTGACCGACAACAAGACCCTGGCCCACCTGCTGAAGTACGACACCACGCTGGGTCGCTTCGGCAAGACGGTCGAGTTCGACGACGACAACATCATCGTCGACGGCACCAAGATCCGGGCCCTCGCCGAGCGCGACCCCGCGAACCTGCCCTGGGGCGAGCTCGGTGCGGACATCGTCATCGAGTCCACCGGCTTCTTCACGGACGCGACGAAGGCCAAGGCGCACATCGACGCCGGCGCCAAGAAGGTCATCATCTCCGCCCCGGCGAAGAACGAGGACGCGACCTTCGTGATGGGTGTGAACAGCGACCAGTACGACCCGGCCGCGCACCACATCATCTCGAACGCCTCGTGCACCACGAACTGCCTCGCCCCGCTGGCGAAGGCGCTCAACGACTCGATCGGCATCGAGCGTGGTCTGATGACCACGATCCACGCCTACACGGGTGACCAGAACCTGCAGGACGGCCCGCACAAGGACCTGCGCCGTGCCCGTGCCGCCGCGCAGAACATCGTGCCGACCACGACGGGTGCGGCCAAGGCCGTGGCGCTCGTGCTCCCGGAGCTCAAGGGCAAGCTCGACGGCTACGCCCTGCGCGTGCCGGTCATCACGGGCTCGGCCACGGACCTCACCTTCGAGGCCCCGAAGGAGGTCACGGTCGAGGAGGTCAACGCTGCGGTGAAGGCCGCTGCCGAGGGGCCCCTCAAGGGCGTGCTGTCCTACGTCGAGGACGACATCGTCTCCTCGGACATCGTGACCGACCCGCACCAGAGCATCTTCGACGCCAAGCTCACCAAGGTGATCGGCAACCAGGTCAAGGTCGTCTCCTGGTACGACAACGAGTGGGGCTACTCGAACTCCCTCGTGTCGCTGACGGAGCTCGTCGGCGAGAAGCTCTGACGAACCGTCGCTCCACAGTGTGACCACGACGTCCGCGGGTGGGGGGGGCCCCCCGGCCCCGGTCGCGGGGGCCCCCGCCCCCGCGGGCGGCGGGGGGTGGGGGGTCCGCCCGCCCCGGGGACGCGGGGCCCGCCGCCCCGGGGGACGTCGTCGTGTCGCCAGAAGTACCCCACCCGACCTTCCTGCACGAGGTGAGCTCATGAAGACGATCGACACTCTCGGGGACCTGCGCGGCCGGCGCGTCCTCGTCCGCTCCGACTTCAACGTGCCGCTCGACGGCACGACCATCACGGACGACGGTCGCATCCGTGCGGCGCTGCCGACGCTGGAGCGCCTGGCCGACGCCGGCGCACGCGTCGTCGTCATGGCCCACCTGGGCCGACCGAAGGGCACGCCGGACCAGAAGTTCTCCCTGGCCCCCGTGGCCGCTCGCCTCGGCGAGCTGCTGGGGAAGGACGTCGCCCTCGCCACGGACCTCGTCGGCGAGTCGGCCCGGTCCACCGTCGACGGCCTGGCCGACGGCCAGGTCGCCCTCCTCGAGAACGTCCGCTTCGACGCGCGCGAGACCTCCAAGGTCGACGCCGAGCGCGCCGAGCTGGCCGGCGAGCTCGCCGGTCTCGCGGACGCGTTCGTCTCCGACGGCTTCGGGGTCGTGCACCGCAAGCAGGCCTCGGTCTACGACGTCGCGCAGCTGCTCCCGGCGGTCGCCGGGGACCTGGTCCTCAAGGAGGTCGAGTCGCTCTCGCGCGCCACGACCGACCCGGAGCGTCCCTACGCCGTCGTGCTCGGCGGGTCCAAGGTGTCCGACAAGCTGGGCGTCATCGCCAACCTGCTGACCAAGGCCGACCGTCTGCTCATCGGCGGCGGCATGGTCTTCACGTTCCTCGCGGCCAAGGGCCACCCCGTCGGCTCCTCGCTGCTGGAGGAGGACCAGGTCGAGACGGTCAAGAACTACCTCGCCCAGGCCGAGGAGAACGGCGTCGAGATCGTCCTGCCCACCGACATCGTGGCCGCGGACTCGTTCGCCGCGGACGCGCCGCACACGACGGTTCCCGCCGAGGAGATCCCCGACGGCAAGATGGGTCTGGACATCGGTCCGGACTCCGGCGAGCTCTTCGCCGCGAAGCTGGCGGACGCACGGACCATCGTCTGGAACGGCCCGATGGGGGTCTTCGAGTTCGACGCGTTCGCCGGCGGCACCCGTGCGGTCGCGCAGGGCATCGTCGACGCGACGGCCGACGGCGCCTTCTCGATCGTCGGCGGCGGAGACTCCGCGGCAGCGGTCCGCATCCTCGGCTTCGACGAGGAGGGCTTCAGCCACATCTCGACCGGCGGCGGCGCGAGCCTCGAGCTGCTCGAGGGCAAGGAGCTGCCCGGCCTGACCGTGCTGGCCGACTGAGCCCGCCGCCCGACAGCTCCACGCGACCAACCAACCACGACACGAAGGGCACGACTGTGGCCACGAACCGCACGCCGCTGATGGCGGGCAACTGGAAGATGAACCTGGACCACGCCGAGGCGATCGCCGCGGTCCAGAAGCTCGCCTGGACCCTGAAGGACGCCGGGCACGACTACTCCGCGGTGGAGGTGGCGGTGCTCGCGCCGTTCACCGACCTGCGCTCGGTCCAGACCCTCGTGGACGCCGACAAGCTCGAGGTCCGCTACGGCGCTCAGGACATCTCGCAGCACGAGTCGGGGGCCTACACCGGTGAGGTCTCCGGGGCGATGATCGCCCGCCTGGGTTGCACCTACGTCGCCGTCGGCCACTCCGAGCGCCGCGAGTACCACGCCGAGGACGACGCGGTGGTCAACGCCAAGGTCAGGGCGGCCTTCGGCAAGGGCGTCACGCCGATCCTGTGCGTCGGGGAAGGCCTGGACGTCCGCAAGGCGGGCGACCAGGTCGCGTTCACCCTCGCTCAGCTCGACGCCGCGCTCGACGGCGTGCCCGCCGAGCAGGCCAAGGACCTCGTCGTCGCCTACGAGCCCGTCTGGGCGATCGGGACCGGCGAGGTCGCGACGCCGGAGGACGCGCAGGAGGTCTGCGGCGCGGTCCGCTCCCGCCTCGCCGAGCTCTACGACGCTGCGCTGGCAGACGGCGTCCGCGTGCTCTACGGCGGTTCGGTCAAGTCGGGCAACGTCGCGCAGATCATGGCGCAGCCCGACGTCGACGGCGCTCTGGTGGGAGGCGCGAGCCTCGACCCGGAGGAGTTCGCGAAGATCGCGCGGTACCAGTCGCACGTCGCGTGACGCATCGGGCGGCGCTCCGGTGCTCGCCCTCCGGACGCCTCTCGTGGCGGTCAGCCCTCGGTCATGCCAGGGGTTCGCCACGGGAGGCGTTCGTCACCTAGTCTTGACCCCGCCGGGCAATCCCGGCGACGTCAGCCCGCCGTGAGGCGGCCGAGAACCGAGGACACCAATGTTCGACGCGTTGACCATCTTCCTGAACGTCGTGCTCGTGCTCACCAGTGCGTTCCTGATCCTGCTGATCTTGATGCACAAGGGCAAGGGTGGTGGCATGTCCGACATGTTCGGTGGTGGTATGTCGAGCGCGGCGGGCAGCTCTGGGGTCGCCGAGCGCAACCTCAACCGCATCACCGTCGGCATCGCGCTGGTGTGGACCGTCGTGGTCGTTCTCCTCGGGCTCGCCACCAAGGTGAGCTGACGGACCAAGAGCCGCTCAGTGGGGTGCGGCGTCGGGCGGTGGGGGCGCCGCCGGGCACGAGGATCGTCCGTGGGTGTGAGCCCACAGAGTCGAAGGTGAGGACGACACGTGGCATCTGGACACGCCATCCGTGGTTCGCGCGTCGGAGCCGGCCCGATGGGAGAGCAGGAACGCGGCGAGATGGCGCCGCGGACCGTGGTCTCCTACTGGTGCCTCAACGGTCATGAGACACGGCCGAGCTTCGCCGCGATCGAGCAGCTGGAGCCCCCCGAGTTCTGGGACTGTCCGCGCTGCGGGTTCCCGGCCGGGCAGGACGCGGCACACCCGCCGGCTCCGCTGCGCAACGAGCCGTACAAGACGCATCTGGCCTACGTGAAGGAGCGGCGGTCCGAGGAGGACGGCGCTGCCCTGCTGGAGGAGGCTCTCGCGACGTTGCGGGACCGGCGCTCCGGAGGGCTCGCGACGACTCGCTGACGCACGAGGGGCGGTCCCGTACTCGGGACCGCCCCTCGCGTCGTCGGGGTGAGGCCGCTCAGTCGCGCCCGGAGGCCGCCGCGGCGTCGAGCAGCCACAGCGTCCGGTCGTGCCCGACGGCGCGCACGGCGGGCACCTGGGTCACCGGGCCGTCGGCCAGCGCGGCAGCCGCCTGAGCCGCCTTCTCGGCCCCGGCGGCGACCACCCACACCTCGCGAGCCAGGCCGATGGTGGCAAAGGTCAGCGACACCCGCTCGGACGGTGGCTTGGGGGAGTCGTGGACCGCGACCACGGACCCGGCGGCGGCGAGCGCGGGATGCTCGGGGAAGAGCGACGCGACGTGCCCGTCGGGGCCCATGCCGAGCAGGAGCACGTCGAACGACGGTGCGGCGGCGCCGTCCGACGCGAAGGTGGCGAGCTCGGCGACGTAGCTCGCGGCCGCCTCCTCGGGCGTGCTCGCCTCGTCGGCGGCGTCGCCGTGCGGCAGCACGGCGTGGATGTTGCGGGCGGGCAGACCGGACGACGCGACGAGATCGTCGAGCAACGCCTCGCGTGCCTGCGTCTCGTTCCGGTCGGCGTCACCGGCAGGCAGGAAACGCTCGTCCCCCCACCACAGGTGCACGCCCGACCAGTCGACCGCGGCCCGCAACGGGCTGCTCGCCGCCGCGGCGAGAGTCTTGATGCCGACGGTGCCGCCGGTGAGGACGACGTGCACGGGGCGACGGACGGACTGGACGTCCAGGATGCGGATGAGGAGCCGGGCCGCGGCGGCTTCCGCGAGGACGGTGGGGTCCGGGTGGACGACGACCAGGCGGGTGCTCATGCGATCTCCTCCGTGCACGACCGTTGCGGTGCCTCGCTCCGGTGCACCTCGTTCCTCGACGCCCCTGCGCGGGGGCTCCTCACGCTCATGCCGCCGCCTCGACCGTGTCGACCCGGGCCAGGCCCTTGCTGAGCACCTGACCGTAGATCTCGTCCGGGTCGAGCCTGCGCAGCTCCTCGATGAGTGCCTCCGAGAGCGAGCGGATGGGCAGGGACATGCGCCGCTCGGGCTTGCCGGGCTGGCTGATCGTGACGACCCGACCGTCAGGACGGTCCAGGACGATCGGGCCGCTCTTGCGCTCCAGGGTGACCCGGGTGATCGCGTCGGTGCCCTCGGTGCGCTCGACGGTCGCCGGGCACTTCAGCTTCAGCCCGAGCCAGGCGGCCAGGAGGTCGAGCGACGTGTGCTGGGACTGTCCCTCGACCCGGACGGCGATGACCGGCTCGTACGGCGGCTGGTCGATCGCCGCCGCGATCAGGCCGCGCCACAGGGTGACACGAGCCCAGGCGAGGTCGGTGTCGCCCTCGGTGAACGACCCGGCGAGGCGCCCCAGCATCCCGACCGGGTCGCTCGCCGTCGTGGTGTCGGTGATGCGTCGCTGCGCCATCGCGCCCAGGGGGTCGGCGGTGGGGTGCTCCGGACCGCCGCTGGGCCACCAGACGACGATGGGCGCGTCAGGCAGCAGCAGCGGCATCACCAGGGTGTCGGGATGGTCCTGCAGCGGCTCGGCGCACCGCAGCACGACGACCTCGGAGGCGCCGGCGTCGCCGCCGACGCGGATCTGGGCGTCGAGGCGGCCCGCGGGCGCCCGCGTGGCGAGCGGCGCGACGACGACGACGCGGCAGGGGTGCTCGTGGCTGGCCTCGTTGGCGGCGCTCACCGCTGCCTCGATGTCGTCCTCGAGGGCGACGACGACGAGCGTCAGCACACGGCCCAGCGCGACCGCGCCGCCCTCGTCGCGCAGGTGGTCGAGCCGCTTGCTGACGGCGTTCGTCGTGGTGTCCGGCATGTCGATGATCATGGGTGTGCTCCTTCGTCGTGCCGGCGAATCAGGGACGGCGCCACGTGCGGCCGTCGCGGGCCATCATGGCGTCCGCCGACGACGGACCCCACGAGCCGGACGGGTACGGCTCGGGCCGGCCCTTGTTGCCCCAGTGCGCGATGACCGGATCGAGGATCTTCCAGGACAGCTCGACCTCCTCGCGGGTGGGGAAGAGCGGCGGGTCGCCCAGCAGGACGTCGAGGATGAGCCGCTCGTAGGCCTCGGGGGAGGACTCGGTGAAGGAGTGTCCGTAACCGAAGTCCATGGTGACGTCGCGGACCTCCATCGCGGTCCCCGGGACCTTCGCGCCGAACCGCAGCGTGACGCCCTCGTCGGGCTGGACCCTGATGACGAGGGCGTTGCTGCCCAGGTCGGAGGTGAGCGAGCTCTCGAACGGCAGGTGCGGCGCCGTCTTGAAGACGACGGCGACCTCGGTCACGCGGCGGCCCAGACGCTTGCCGCTACGCAGGTAGAACGGGACACCGGCCCAGCGGCGGTTGTCGATGTCGAGCCGGACCGCGGCGTAGGTCTCGGTGGTGGACTCGGGGTTGAAGCCTTCCTCCTCGAGGAACCCCACGACCTTCTCGCCGCCCTGCCAGGCCGAGGCGTACTGCCCGCGGGCCGTGTGCCGGGACAGGTCCCGCGGCAGGCGGACCGACGACAACGCCTTGATCTTCTCGGCGCGCAGCGCGTCGGCGTCGAAGTTGACGGGCTCCTCCATCGCGACGAGTGCGAGCAGCTGGAGCAGGTGGTTCTGGATGACGTCGCGTGCTGCGCCCACGCCGTCGTAGTACCCGGCGCGCCCGCCGATGCCGATGTCCTCGGCCATCGTGATCTGGACGTGGTCCACGTAGTTGCTGTTCCAGAGCGGCTCGAACATCTGGTTCGCGAAGCGGAGCGCCAGGATGTTCTGGACCGTCTCCTTGCCGAGATAGTGGTCGATGCGGAAGACCGACTCCGGCTCGAACACCTTCGAGACGACGCTGTCGAGCTCGCGGGCGGACTGCAGGTCGTGGCCGAACGGCTTCTCGATGACGACCCGACGCCAGGCGTCCTCCGCCGACTCCGAGAGGCCCGAGCTCGAGAGCTGCTCGCAGACGAGGGGGAACGCGCTCGGCGGCACCGAGAGGTAGAAGGCGTGGTTGCCACCGGTGCCACGTTCGGCGTCCAGCTCCTCGACCGTCTTGCGCAGCCTCTCGAACGCCTCCGGGTCGTCGAACGAGCCCTGGACGAACCGGATGCCCTCGCTGAGCTGCTGCCACGTCGCCTCACGGAACGGGGTGCGCGCGTGCTCCTTGACCGCGTCGTGGACGATCTCGCAGAAGTCCTGGTCGTCCCACTCGCGACGGGCGAACCCGGTGAGGGCGAAGCCGGGGGGCAGGAGCCCGCGGTTGGCGAGGTCGTAGACCGCCGGCATGAGCTTCTTGCGCGACAGGTCGCCGGTGACGCCGAAGATCACCAGCCCGCAGGGGCCGGCTATCCGGGGCAGCCGCAGGTCGAGAGGATCGCGCAGCGGGTTCTGCTCAGCAGTGATCTTGGCCGGTCTCACGGTGCCCCGTCTCTCTCGTGGTGCTGTTCTGTTGGTGCGTGATGGTCGTCGCCCGGCGCTCAGGCGCCGGCAGCGTCGAGCCCGGTCTTGGTCGTGGTGAGGAGCTCGTCCCAGCTCTTCTCGAACTTCGACACGCCCTCGTTCTCGAGCCGGGCCGTGACCTCGTCCATGGAGATGCCCTGCGCCTCGACGGCGGCCAGGGTCGCGAGCGCCTCGCCGGCGGTCCCGGAGACGGTGTCGCCCGAGATCTCGCCGTGGTCCGCGACGGCGTCGAGCGTCGCCTGCGGCATCGTGTTGACGACGCCGGGCGCGACGAGCTCGGTGACGTAGAGGGTGTCGGGGTATGCGGGGTCCTTGACACCGGTGGACGCCCACAGGGGGCGCTGCGGCTTCGCGCCGGCCGCCGCCAGTGCCTGCCAGCGCTCGGAGGCGAACACCTCCTCGTAGGCGGCGTAGGCCAGACGAGCGTTCGCGATCGCCGCCTTGCCGCGCAGCGCGAGCGCCTCCTCGGTGCCGACGTCGGTGAGCGCCGCGTCCACGGCGGCGTCGACGCGGGAGACGAAGAACGAGGCGACGGAGGCGATCGGCGCCAGGTCGTGGCCGGCCTCCCGGGCCCGTTCGAGCCCCGCGAGGAACGCGTCCATGACGTCGCGATAGCGGTCGATGGAGAAGATCAGCGTGACGTTGACGCTGAACCCTGCGGCGATCGTCTCGGTGATGGCCGGCAGGCCCTCGACGGTGGCGGGGATCTTGATCATGATGTTGGGCCGGTCGACGGTGGTCCACAGCCGGTGCGCCGTCTCGACGGTCGCCGCGGTGTCACGGGCCAGGCGGGGGTCGACCTCGATGGAGACCCGGCCGTCGACGGTGTCGGTGGCGTCGTAGACGCCGCGCAGCACGTCCGCCGCCGCCCGCACGTCGTCGGTGGTGATCATCTCCACCGCCGCCTCCACGTCGGTCCCGGCCAGCTCGGTCAGGGCGGAGTCGTAGGCGTTCCCCGCGGAGAGCGCAGCAGCGAAGATCGTGGGGTTGGTGGTGACGCCGACGACGTCGTGGGAGTCGATCAGCCCGGCGAGGTTGCCGGTGTCGAGCCGCTCGCGCGAGAGGTCGTCCAACCAGATGGACACGCCTGCCTCGGAGAGGCGCTGGGTGGGTCGGTTCGTCTCGGTCATCTCAGGTCTCCTGCCTCGACGTCGGTGGCCTCACCACCGCGTTGGTCACATGGTGGACGACGACGGCGGCCGACGCCTGCCCGCCGCCCGCGTCGGACGTGCGACGCCCCCCCGCCCCCCGCGACGGACTCGCGGGCTGCGGCTGCCACGGCCTCGGCGGTGATGCCGAACTCGCGGTAGAGCGTCTGGTAGTCGGCGGACGCCCCGTAGTGCTCCAGCGAGACGCTGCGCCCGGCGTCGCCGACGATGTCGCGCCAGCCCTGCGCCACACCGGCCTCGACGGAGACGCGCGCCCGGACGGCCGCCGGCAGCACCGACTCGCGGTACGCGGCGTCCTGCCGGTCGAACCACTCGCGGCTCGGCAGCGACACGACGCGCGCGGCGACGCCGTCCGCCGCGAGGAGCTCGCGCGCCTCGACGGCCAGCTGGACCTCGGAACCGGTGCCCACGAGGATGACGTCCGGCGTGCCGTCGGTGTCGAGCAGGGTGTACCCGCCCTTGAGCGTGCCTTCCGCTCCGGCGAATCCCTCGGTGCCCCGCGGGAACGTGGGCACGCCCTGACGAGTCAGGACGAGCCCGGCCGGGTGGTCGCGGCCCTCGAGGATGCCGCGCCAGGCCCACGCGGTCTCGTTGGCGTCGGCGGGGCGGACGATGTCGAGGCCGGGGATGGCGCGCAGCGCGGCGAGGTGCTCGACCGGCTGGTGGGTCGGACCGTCCTCGCCGAGGCCGATCGAGTCGTGCGTCCACACGAACGTGCTGGGGATGCCCATGAGGGCGGCCAGCCGGACCGATGCGCGCATGTAGTCGGAGAACTGCAGGAAGGTGCCGCCGTACGGGCGGGTGAGCCCGTGCAGGACGATGCCGTTCAGGATCGATCCCATGGCGTGCTCACGGATGCCGAAGTGCAGCGTGCGGCCGTAGGGGTCGCCCGGGAACTTCTTCGTGGCGTGCTCGATCGGGACGAACGACGTCGCACCGTCCATGGTGGTGTTGTTCGAGCCGGCGAGGTCCGCCGAACCGCCCCAGAGCTCGGGCAGGACGTCGGCCAGCGCGGAGAGCACCTTGCCGGAGGCGGCGCGGGTCGCAATGCCCTTCGTCGACTCCTCGAACTGGGGCAGCGCGTCGGCCCAGCCCTCGGGCAGCTCACCGGCGGTGAGGCGCTCGAGGAGCGCCGCGCGCTCGGGGGCGGCCGTCTTCCACGCCTCGAAGGCGGTGTCCCACGCCGCGCGCTGGTCGCTCTGACGCTCCGCGACGGCGCGGGTGTACGCGAGGACCTCGTCGTCGATGTGGAAGGACTTCTCGGGGTCGAGCTCGAGCACGGTCTTCATGCCCGCGACCTCGTCGGCGCCCATGGCGGAGCCGTGGATGCCGCCGGTGTTCTGCTTGGTGGGTGCCGGCCAACCGATGATGGTGCGCAGCGCGATGATGGAGGGCTTGCCGGTCTCGGCCTTCGCGGCGTCGAGCGCTGCGGCGAGCTCGTCGGTGTCCTCGGCGTAGCCGGTGCCGCCCTGCGTGAAGTCGACCCGCTGGGTGTGCCACCCGTAGGCCTCGTAGCGAGCGAGGACGTCCTCGGTGAACGCGATGTCCGTGTCGTCCTCGATCGAGATCTTGTTGTCGTCCCAGATCACGACGAGGTTGCCGAGCTGCTGGTGCCCGGCGAGGGAGGACGCCTCGGAGGTCACGCCCTCCTGCAGGTCGCCGTCGGAGGCGATCACGTACACGTGGTGGTCGAACGGCGAGGTCCCCGGTGCGGCGTCGGGGTCGAGCAGGCCCCGCTCGCGGCGCGCGCCGTAGGCCATGCCGACGGCGGAGGCGAGCCCCTGGCCGAGCGGCCCGGTCGTGATCTCGACGCCGGGCGTGTGGCCGTACTCGGGGTGGCCCGGGGTCTGCGAGTCCCAGGTGCGCAGCGCGGCGATGTCGTCCATCTCCATGCCGTAGCCGGCGAGGAAGAGCTGCAGGTACAGCGTCAGCGACGAGTGCCCCGCGGAGAGCACGAACCGGTCGCGTCCCACCCAGGCCGGATCGCTCGGGTCGTGGCGCATCGTCTTCTGGAAGAGCAGGTACGCGGCGGGCGCGAGAGAGATCGCGGTGCCGGGGTGGCCGGAGCCGCACTTCTCGACGGCGTCGGCGGCGAGCGCCTTGATGGACTTGACCGCGCGCGCGTCGAGTTCGTTCCACTCGAGCGGCGACAGTGCGGGGTCGAACGCGTTCACGTATGCCTCTTTCCTGCCCGAGGCGTGGCCCCGGGAGCTCTGCTGCTGTGGCCGGGCGCGGCAGGCCTCGCCTCTGGCGGCGAGGACGGTCATCGTGCACAGCGGACGAACCGGTGCGCACGACGGCACCAGTGCCCTGCGGTGTGCGTCTCCACACTAGCGGTGACGGGCGGACAACGCGCCCATGCCTCGAATCCATCCCACCATGTGGGCGCGACGAGATCGTCGGCCCACGCACTGACGTTTCTCACACCGCTCCGGCACCCGGCGAGGACGAGAGATCGCACAGGTCGGCGTACGATGGGCCCGACCGACCGACCCCCTCGCGAACGGAAGCATGAGGCGCGTGAGCACCCCGAGCCGCACGACGTCCGACTCGTCGACCACACGCGCCGCAGTGCACCGTCCCGACGGCGCTCGTGCGGCGTCCTGGCGGGACCGCGTCGGCGCCTACATCGCCCTCACCAAGCCGCGCATCATCGAGCTGCTGCTGGTGACCACCGTGCCGACGATGATCCTCGCGCAGGGCGGGCTGCCAGACCTGTGGCTCGTCGTCAAGACGCTCGTCGGCGGCGCGCTCGCGGCCGGGTCGGCCAACGCCTTCAACTGCTATCTCGACCGGGACATCGACGAGGTGATGAACCGCACCAAGCGGCGACCCCTCGTCACCGGGGAGGTCCTGCCGCGCAGCGCGCTGATCTTCGCCACGGCGCTCGGCACGGTGTCGCTGGTGTGGTTCGCCTGGCTCGTGAACCTGCAGGCGGCATGGCTGACGGGTGGGGCGATCGCGATCTACGTCGTCGGCTACACGATGATCCTCAAGCGGCGCACCCCGCAGAACATCGTCTGGGGCGGCATCGCCGGCTGCATGCCGGTGTTCATCGGGTGGGCGGCCGTGACCGGGTCGCTGAGCTGGGCGGCGCTGGCCCTGTTCGGCGTCATCTTCTTCTGGACGCCGCCGCACTACTGGCCGCTGTCGGTCAAGTTCAAGAAGGACTACGAGAACGCGGGCGTGCCGATGCTGCCCGTGGTCGCCTCCGACCGCCGCGTCGCAGCCGAGATGGTCGGCCACACGGTGGCGATGATCGCCTGCTCGCTCGCGTTGGTGCCGCTCGCCGGCATGACGTGGGTGTACACCGCCGTCGCCGTCGTGACGGGCGGATGGTTCCTCTGGCTCACCATCGCCATGCTGCGCAAGGCCCAGGGCCGGACCCGGGGAGGCCCGGGGGCGATGAAGGTCTTCCACGCCTCGATCACGTACCTCACCGTGCTGTTCGTCGCCGTCGCGGTCGACGTCTTCCTCCCGTTCTGACCTGCCGGCGGCCGGGAACGGGCATGATGGGCGTGTGACCGCTCCCGCTGACCTGCAGCCCGCCCTCGAGGCGGCCCTGCGCGACTACCTCGCCCACGTGCGGGTCGAGCGCGGCCTGTCGGCGAACACGGTCGCGGCCTACCGGCGGGACCTGGACCGTTACGCGCGGTTCCTGGCCGGTGCCGGCCGCACCACCCTCGAGCAGGTGACCGAGCACGACGTGACGGCGTTCCTGACGGCGGTCCGCGAGGGCTCGGACGACGGGCGCGCACTCTCGGCGTCGTCGGCGGCCCGTTCTCTGGCGGCCGTGCGGGGCTGGCACCGGTTCGCCCGTGCCGAGGGGATGGCCTCCGAGGACCCGTCGGCCGAGGTGGCGGCCCCCACCCAGACGAGGCGGCTGCCGCACGCTCTGAGCATCGACGACGTCGCGCGGCTCCTCGACGCCGCGTCGTCGGGGGACACCCCTGCGGGCCTGCGCGACCGGGCGCTGCTCGAGCTGCTGTACTCCACCGGCGGGCGGATCAGCGAGGTGGTCGGACTGGACGTCGACGACGTGGGGTCCGACGCGCTCGTGCGGCTCTTCGGCAAGGGCAGCAAGGAGCGCATCGTGCCGGTCGGTTCGTACGCGCGCGACGCCGTGGACGCGTACCTCGTCCGAGCCCGACCGGTGCTGGCGGCGGCCGGCTCCGCCCGCGGCCGGAGCACCCCGGCGCTGTTCCTCAACACCCGCGGCAACCGGCTCTCGCGGCAGAGCGCCTGGGCCGTGCTGCAGGGCGCCGCCGAGCGCGCGGGCCTGACCGAGCACGTCTCGCCGCACACGCTGCGGCACTCGTTCGCGACCCACCTGCTCGCGGGCGGCGCGGACGTCCGGGTGGTCCAGGAGCTGCTGGGCCACGCGTCGGTCACGACCACGCAGATCTACACGATGGTCACTCCCGAGGCGCTCCGTGAGGTCTACGCCGCCACGCACCCGCGGGCCCGCTAGCGCGCGCCGCCACGCACCCGTGGCGACCTGAGGGCCGATGTCCACCACGCCGCGCGGCGGACCGGTGCCCGGCAGACCACCGGTGTAGCGTGACGGACGTGAGCGACGCACCCGGGGGGAGCGACACGATGACGCAGTCCGCGACGGCCGAGAGCACGTTGCCCGGGGTCCCGGGCCGGCAGCAGGACGACGGACCGGCCACCGACGTGGTTGGCCGGCCGCTGCCCGACTTCCCCGAGCCACCGCCCCGCAGCACGCACGGCCCGGCGAGGATCGTGGCGATGTGCAACCAGAAGGGCGGCGTCGGCAAGACGACGACCACGATCAACCTCGGCGCTGCCCTGGCCGAGTACGGTCTCAGGGTGCTTCTCGTCGACTTCGACCCGCAGGGCGCCGCGTCGGTCGGCGTGGGGATCAGCCCGCACGAGCTCGACCTGAGCGTCTACAACCTGATCATGGACCGTGACGTCGAGCTGTCGGACGTCGTGCGGCCGACGGCCATCGAAGGGCTCGACGTGGTCCCGGCGAACATCGACCTGTCGGCGGCCGAGGTCCAGCTCGTGGGTGAGGTCGCCCGCGAGTCGATCCTCTCGCGGGCGCTGCGCCCGGCGCTCGCCGACTATGACGTGATCCTGGTCGACTGCCAGCCGTCCCTGGGGCTGCTCACGGTGAACGCCCTGACGGCCGCCCACGGCGTGCTCATCCCGCTCGAGTGCGAGTTCTTCGCGCTGCGCGGTGTCGCCCTCCTGGTCGAGACCATCGACAAGGTCAAGGATCGTCTCAACCCGGACCTCGAGGTGGACGGCATCCTGCCGACCATGTTCGACTCGCGCACGCTGCACTCGCGCGAGGTCGTGCAGCGGGTCCACGAGGCCTTCGGCGACACGCTGCTGCACACGGTCATCGGGCGGACCGTGAAGTTCCCGGACGCTTCGGTGGCTGCCGAGCCGATCACCGCCTACGCCCCGACCCACCGGGGGGCGTCCGCCTACCGGCAGCTCGCGCGCGAGCTCGTGGCCCGTGGAAGCATCGCCTGATCCCGGCCGGACCGAGACGCCGCGGGCGGGGGCGTTCACGGTCCACCTCGCCAACTTCGACGGTCCGTTCGACCTGCTGCTCTCGCTGATCAACGCACGCAAGCTCGACGTCACCGAGGTGGCGCTGGCCGAGGTGACCGACGACTTCGTGGCGCACATCCGAGCGGCGGACACGGCCTCGCGCGAGGCGGCGGGGCGCGGCGAGGAGCACCCCTCGTGGGACCTCGGTGCGGCGAGCGAGTTCCTGGTCGTCGCCGCGACCCTGCTCGACCTCAAGGCCGCCCGGCTGCTGCCGGGCATCGCCGAGGAGGACGCCGAGGACCTGGAGCTGCTGGAGGCCCGCGACCTGCTGTTCGCCCGGCTGCTGCAGTACCGCGCCTACAAGGAGGTCTCCGCCGTGCTGGCCGATCGGCTGGCCACGGAGGGGCGGCGGGTGCCGCGCTCGGTCCCGATGGAGAGTCACCTGGCGGCGATGCTGCCCGAGCTGGTCTGGACCCTCGACGCCGACCGGATCGCCGTGCTGGCGGCGAAGGCCCTCGAGCCGAGGCTGCCCGCGGTGGTCGGGCTCAGCCACCTGCACGCGCCCGCGGTGAGCGTGCGCGAGCAGGCGGTCGTCGTCGCCCGAAGGCTGCGGCGAGACCACGTCGCGACCTTCCGCGCGCTGGCGGCGGGGGAGGAGCGCCTCGTGGTGGTGGCGCGGTTCCTGGCGCTGCTGGAGCTCTTCCGCAACGGTCAGGTGGCGTTCGACCAGGTGGTGGCGCTCGGCGAGCTCACCGTGCGGTGGACCGGCGACGACGGCGGCGACGAGATCGGCGAGGAGTTCGAGGAGTTCGAGGGCGCCGTGGAGGGAGCAGCATGACGGAGACCGACATGACGGAGACCGACGCGACGGAGACCGTCGCGGTGGCCCGGTCCGAGGTCGCCGGGACGTCGTCGAGCGCTCAGAGCGCCGCGGAGCCCGTCGACGTCGACGATCTCCCCGGCGGGCTGGAGGCGGCGCTGGAGTCGATCCTCATGGTCGCCGAGGCGCCGGTGGAGACGGAACGGCTCGCCGTCGCCGTGGGGCGTCCGACGGCGGAGGTCACCGACGTGCTCGAACGCCTCGCCGCGGAGTTCCGCGGCGAGACGGGACAGCGTGCGCGCGGCTTCGAGCTGCGCCGGGGCGCGGGAGGCTGGCGCGTCTACTCCTCGCGGGAGCACGCCGACGTCGTGAGCCGGTTCGTGCTGGAGGGACAGTCGTCGCGGCTGAGCCAGGCGGCGCTCGAGACGCTGGCGGTGGTCGCCTACCGCCAGCCCGTGACGCGCGGGCAGGTGTCCGCGGTCCGTGGCGTCAACGTCGACGGCGTCGTGCGCACCCTGCTGGCTCGCGGCCTGGTGGCCGAGGTCGGGCAGGACCCGCTCTCGGGCGCGGTGCTGTTCGGCACCACGGCGGAGTTCCTGGACCGGATGGGCTGGTCGTCGCTGGAGGACCTCCCGCCGCTCGCGCCGCATCTGCCCGGTGTCGAGGCGGTCGGCGACCTCACCGACTGACGCCTGCGACAATGGACCCATGCCCACCTCACGCCGCGGCGGCCGCCGTCGCCCCCAGCAGTCGAACGCAGCACAGAATCGTCCGGTGGACGTCCACGTCGCCGACGGGGTCCGGCTGCAGAAGGTGCTCGCACAGGCCGGGCTCGGCTCGCGTCGCAAGTGCGAGGAGCTGATCTCCGAGGCACGCGTCGAGGTCGACGGCCAGATCGTCACGGAGCTCGGCGTGCGGATCGACCCGGGCAAGGCGGTCGTCCGCGTGGACGGCATGACCGTCCAGCTCGACCCGTCGAAGATCACCGTGGCGGTGAACAAGCCGCTGGGCATGATCTCCGCCATGAGCGACCCGGAGGGCCGCCCCACGGTGGCGGAGCTGGTCAAGGACCGGCCCGAGCGGCTCTTCCACGTCGGGCGGCTCGACGCGGACTCCGAGGGTCTGCTGCTCCTGACCAACGACGGCGAGCTCGGCAACCGGCTCGCGCACCCGAGCCGCGAGATTCCCAAGACGTACCTCGTCACCGTCGAGGGCGGCGAGGTCTACCCCCGGATCATGAAGCACCTCACCTCCGGGGTGGAGCTCGACGACGGCACGGCACGCATGGACAAGGTTCGTGTCGTCGACGCCGTGCCGGGGCACTCGATGCTCGAGGTGGTTCTTCACGAGGGCCGCAACCGCATCGTCCGGCGGATGTTCGAGGCCGTCGGCTTCCCCGTGACCCGCCTGGTGCGCACCCGCATCGGCCCGATCGCCGTCGGCGACCTGAAGGTCGGCCGGTCCCGCGTGCTGGGGCGCACCGAGCTCGGCACGCTCATGCGCGCCGTCGACCTCTGACCCCACTCCCACCCACCACCGACACAGAAACGAGCACCAGTGGTCACCATCGCCGTCGACGGTCCGTCCGGATCCGGCAAGTCCAGCGTCTCGAAGGCCGTCGCCGCCCGGCTCGGCCTCGCCTACCTCGACACCGGCGCGATGTACCGCGCCGCGACGCTGTGGTGCGTCCGCAGCGGGGTGGCGCTCGACGACACCGGCGCGGTGGCCGCTGCGGTGCGGGACATGCCGCTGGCGATGGGCGTCGACCCGGCCGCCCCGGGGATCCTTCTGGACGGCGACGACGTCGCGACGGCGATCCGGACCACCGACGTCACCGCGGTCGTGTCGAAGGTCGCCACGAATCTGGAGGTGCGCGACGAGCTGCGTCGCCGTCAGCGGGCGATCATCGCCGACGAGGCGGACGGAGGCTTCTCCGCCGGGCGCGGCATCGTCGCCGAGGGCCGGGACATCACGACCGTCGTGGCCCCGGACGCCGACGCCCGCGTGCTCCTCGTGGCCAGCGAGGAGGCACGCCTGCGCCGTCGCTCGCTCGAGGTCCACGGCGTCGCGGACGCCACCTCCGTCGAGGCGACGCGGGACCAGGTGCTGCGCCGCGACCGCGACGACGCGACCGTGAGCACGTTCCACGTCGCGGCCGACGGCGTGGTGACGGTCGACTCCAGCGACCTGGACTTCGAGCAGACCGTGGAGGCCGTGCTGACGGTGGTGGAGCGCGCCGCCGTCTGACCGCCCGCGGGCGGACGCCCGCCCGGCGTGACGCGCGTCTCGTCGGGCAGGACGGTACGACGTGGTGCCGACCCGTGCGCACCTGGGACAATGGCTGACATGACCACCCCCGCCGACGGCCCCGAGACCACGCCCGCCGACGCCACCGACGCTCCCTTCGAGGACGCAGCGGACGCAGCGACGGTCGCGACCGAGTTCGTGGACGACGACGCGCGCGAGCGCGCCCTGCGCGCCGGTCTGGAGGACTTCGAGCTCGACGAGTCCGACCTCCTCCTGCTCTCCGACGAGTGGGACGAGGACGGCTCCGCCCCCGCGGAGCACGCCCTGCCGGTGCTGGCCGTCGTGGGCCGGCCGAACGTCGGAAAGTCGACCCTCGTCAACCGCATCCTGGGCCGGCGCGAGGCGGTCGTGGAGGACACGCCCGGCGTGACCCGCGACCGTGTCAGCTATCCCGCCGAGTGGTCCGGGCGGCACTTCATGCTGGTCGACACCGGGGGCTGGGAGGTCGACGTCGCCGGCATCGAGTCCAAGGTGGCGGAGCAGGCCGAGGTCGCGATCTCCCTGGCCGACGCGGTCGTCTTCGTGGTGGACGCGCAGGTCGGCGCGACGGCGAGCGACGAGCGCGTCGTCGAGCTCCTGCGCCGCTCGGGCAAGCCGGTGGTGCTGTGCGCCAACAAGGTCGACGGTCCCACCGGGGAGGCCGACGCGGCCTACCTGTGGGCGCTGGGGCTCGGCGAGCCGCAACCGGTCTCCGCGCTGCACGGCCGAGGGACGGGCGACCTGCTGGACGCCGTCCTGGACGCGCTGCCCGAGCACTCCGCGCACGGGACCCTGCGGCCCGAGGGTCCGCGCCGCGTCGCCCTGGTGGGCCGGCCGAACGTCGGCAAGTCGTCGCTGCTGAACAAGATCGCGGGCTCCGAGCGCGTGGTGGTGGACGAGGTGGCGGGCACGACCCGCGACCCGGTCGACGAGCTCGTCGAGATCAAGGGCATCCCGTACTGGTTCGTGGACACGGCGGGTATCCGCCGCCGGGTGCACCAGACCAGCGGCGCGGACTTCTACGCCTCCCTGCGGACCCAGGCCGCGATCGAGAAGGCGGAGGTCTCGGTGGTCCTGGTGGACGCCTCGGTCCCGCTCACCGAGCAGGACACGCGCGTCATCTCCCAGGTGGTCGACGCCGGCCGGGCGCTGGTCATCGCCTACAACAAGTGGGACCTCATGGACGAGGACCGCCGGCCGTACCTGGAGCGCGAGATCGAGCGCGACCTCGTGCAGGTCACGTGGGCGCCGCGCGTCAACGTCTCGGCCCGGACCGGCTGGCACACGGACAAGTTGGTGCGCGCCCTCGAGACATCCCTGGACTCCTGGGACACGCGCATCCCGACCGGGCGGCTCAACGGGTTCCTGGGCGAGCTCGTCGCCGCCCACCCGCACCCGGTGCGCGGTGGCAAGCAGCCGCGCATCCTGTTCGCGACGCAGGCGTCCACGCGCCCACCGCGGTTCGTGCTGTTCGCCACTGGGTTCATCGAGGCGGGGTACCGCCGGTTCATCGAGCGCCGCCTGCGCGAGACGTTCGGGTTCGAGGGTTCGCCGATCTCGATCAGCGTGCGTGTGCGCGAGAAGCGCCGCCGCCGCTGAGGCCGGGCCGGTGTGACCGGTCTCCCACCGGAGGCCGGCCGGACGCCCCCGGACGTGCGGTATCGTCGCAGCACGAACGAGCAACAGCTCGCGTGCTCTGGGGTCGGTGAAAATCCGAGCCGGCGGTGAAAGTCCGCGACCCGGTCACAGCCAGTGACCGGTTGACCAGGTGGAACTCCTGGACCGACGGTCAAAGTCCGGATGGGAAGACGCACGCGACGCCCTCGCCCGATCGCCGGTGGCGTGGACCCGTCCACACCGAGGTGCCCGAGTGCACCGCAGACCGGCGCGCGGCGACGACGCCGTGCACGCCCCAGCAGTCCGCGACCGGACGACAGGGGCAGCCCATGACCACCGCCACGGCGGGACCCGCCGCGAGACCGGCCGAGACCGACGCGCTCCGACGCGCCATGGAGCTCGCGGCCACCGACGGCCTCGTCCTCGGGCCCAACCCGCGCGTCGGCTGCGTCCTGCTGGACCCGGACGGCGTCACGATCGCCGAGGGCTATCACCGTGGCGCGGGGACCCCCCACGCCGAGGCGGTCGCGCTGGCGAACGCTCGTGCCGCCGTCGGGCCGGACGCCCTGCGCGGTGCCACCGCCGTCGTCACCCTCGAACCCTGCGCCCACACGGGCCGCACCGGGCCCTGCGCGCAGGCGCTGCTCGACGCCGGCATCGTCCGTGTCGTGTACGCCCAGCCGGACCCGAACCCGGTCGCCACCGGCGGAGGTGCGCTGCTGCGCGCTGCCGGCGTGGACGTCGTCGCCGGTGTGCTCGAGGACGAGGCCCGCGCCCTCAACCCGGTCTGGACGCGGGCCATGGAGCTCGGGCGGCCCGTGGTGACCTGGAAGGTCGCCACCAGCCTCGACGGGCGCACCGGTGCGGCCGACGGCACCTCGCGGTGGATCACCTCCGCCGCGTCGCGGGCGGACGCGCACCGGCTGCGCGCCGCCTGCGACACCGTGCTCGTGGGCACCGGCACCGTGGCTGCGGACGACCCGTCGCTGACCGTCCGTGACGCCGCCCGGACCGGTCCGCAGCCGCTGCGGGCCGTGATGGGACGGCGCGACCTGCCGCCGTCGTCCCGCCTCGCGGTGCCGCCCCACGACGGGACCGAGACGCTGCACCTGCGCACGCACGACCCGCACGAGGCGCTCGACGCCCTGTGGGCCGCCGACCGCCGGCACGTGCTGCTCGAGGGCGGGGCCACCCTGGCCGCCGCGTTCTGGCGCGCGGGCCTCGTCGACGAGGTCGTGGCCTACGTGGCGCCCGTGCTCCTCGGAGCCGGCCCCGACGCCGT
The DNA here is from genome assembly GCF_048065335.1 of Isoptericola maris. Lineage (NCBI taxonomy): Bacteria > Bacillati > Actinomycetota > Actinomycetes > Micrococcales > Promicromonosporaceae > Isoptericola > Isoptericola maris. The sequence continues at coordinate 207,392 of NZ_JBLUNY010000001.1, forward strand.
CGGCGACCTCGGCGTCACGACCATCACCGGGGCCCTCCGGCTCGACGTCGTGGACGTCATGGTCGTCGCCCCCAGCACCGACCACCCCGCCGACCAGGCTGACGCCGGGCCGGACGAGACGAACGTGCGGCTCACCCTGCGGCCGCGGAAGGAGTCCTGATGTTCACCGGCATCGTGACCGAGCTCGGCACCGTCCGTGCCCTGGAGGCCACCGCCGACGCGGCGCGGCTGACCGTCGCCGCCACCGACGTGCTCGACGGCGTCCGCCTCGGCGACTCGATCAGCGTCGACGGCTGCTGCCTGACCGTGGCGGCCTTCGACGGCGAGACCTGGACCGCCGACCTCATGGCCGAGACGCTGAAGCGTACCTCGCTCGGTGGTCTCGCGCCGGGCGACCGGGTCAACCTCGAACCCGCGCTGCCCGTGACGGGTCGCCTCGGCGGGCACATCGTGCAGGGGCACGTCGACGGCGTCGGGGCGGTGCTCGCCCGGACGCCGGGCGAGCGGTGGGACGTCGTGGAGATCTCGCTGCCCGCCGAGCTCGCCCGTTACGTCGTGGCCAAGGGGTCGATCGCCGTCGACGGCGTCTCGCTCACCGTGGTCGACGCCGGGGCGGACCGGTTCGCCGTGAGCCTCATCCCCGAGACGCTCGCGCGCACCACGCTCGGTGCCCGGGCCGTCGGGGACCGGGTCAACCTCGAGACGGACGTGCTCGCCCGGCACGTGGAACGGTTGCTCGCGACGGCGGAGGTGGGCTCGTGACCGGGACCACCGGGACAGCGGGGCCGGTCGAGCGCGTCGAGCGTGCGCTCGCCGCCGTGGCCGCGGGGCGCGCCGTCGTCGTCGCGGACGACGAGGGCCGCGAGAACGAGGGCGACCTCATCTTCGCCGCCGAGGCCGCTACGCCCGAGCTCATGGGCTTCCTGGTGCGGCACACGTCGGGGCTCGCCTGCGTCGCCGCGGACGGCGCCACGCTGGACCGGCTCGGGCTGCCCCTGATGGTCGCCGAGAACCGCGACGCCTTCCGGACCGCTTACACGGTCACCGTCGACGCGGCCGACGGCGTGACCACCGGGATCTCCGGCGCCGACCGGGCGCTCACCGCGCGCACGCTGGCCGCCGCGGGCACGCGTCCGGCCGACCTGACCCGCCCCGGGCACGTGCTGCCGCTGCGCGCCCGCGACGGCGGGGTGCTCGAGCGCCGCGGGCACACCGAGGCGGCCGTCGACCTGGCGCGCCTGGCGGGCCGCGGCAGCAGCGGCGTGCTCGCCGAGATCACGCACGACGACGGCACGATGATGCGCCTGCCGGCGCTGCGCGAGTTCGCCGCGCAGCACTCGCTGGAGCTGATCAGCGTGGCCGACCTCGTGGCCTACCGGCGGCTCACCGAGGTGCTCGTGGACCGCCTCGCGGTGACTCGGCTGCCGACGCGGCACGGGACGTTCACCGCCGTGGGCTACCGCGACCGGGTGACCGGCGACGAGCACGTGGGGCTCGTCGCCGGGGCGCTCGCCGACCTCGACGGCGGCGGACCGGTGCTGACCCGGGTGCACTCCGAGTGCCTCACCGGGGACGCGTTCGGCTCGCTGCGCTGCGACTGCGGACCACAGCTGGACGCCTCGCTGCGGGCGATCCAGGAGGCGGGCCGTGGCGTGGTCGTCTACCTGCGCGGGCACGAGGGCCGAGGCATCGGGCTGGTCGCCAAGCTGGCCGCGTACAGCCTGCAGGACGGCGGCCACGACACCATCGACGCCAACCTCGCGCAAGGACTGCCCGTCGACTCGCGGGAGTACACCGCCGCCGCGCACGTGCTGCGGGACCTCGGCGTCGGTGCCGTGCGCCTGCTCACCAACAACCCGGCCAAGGTCGACGGCCTGCGTGCCGGGGGAGTGGAGGTCGCCGAGCGCGTGCCGCTGGCTATCCACCCCGCACCCGACAACGTCGCCTACCTGCGGACCAAGCGGGACCGCATGGGGCACGACCTGCCGAACCTCGAACCCGACGAAGGAGCACCCGTGACCACTCACCCCACCCTGCCCGAGGCAGCCCGATGAGCGGGGCCGGCGCACCCAGCACCCAGCCGACCGACAGCTCGGACCTGCGGGTCGCCGTGATCGCGGCCTCCTGGCACGACACCGTGATGGGGGGCCTCCTGGACGGCGCGCTGCGGGCGTGCCAGGACCATTCCGTCGAACCGGAGGTGCTCCGGGTACCGGGCTCGTTCGAGCTGCCGGTGGCGGCCCAGGCTGCGGCCGCTGCCGGGTTCGACGCCGTCGTGGCCCTCGGCGTCGTCATCCGGGGTGGCACGCCGCACTTCGACTACGTGTGCGCGGCCGCCACCGACGGCCTCAACCGCGTGGCGCTGGACCACACCGTGCCCGTCGGCTTCGGCCTGCTCACCTGTGACGACGAGGCCCAGGCCCTGGACCGGGCCGGGCTGCCCGGGTCCGCGGAGGACAAGGGGTACGAAGCCACGGCCGCGGCGCTCGCGACCGCGCGGGTGGTCCGGTCGATCCGCTCGACGGTGGTGGCCGACGTCCGGTGACCCCGGCCACACCGTCCCCCGTGGGTGGACGAGCAGTGCCCGCTCTGGGGTAGTATTTCGGTCGGCCCTCCGGGGCCGAACCGGTCCGTCGCCGTGACTTCATCGCGGACGGGCCGGACGGGCTGTGGCGCAGCTTGGTAGCGCACTTGACTGGGGGTCAAGGGGTCGCAGGTTCAAATCCTGTCAGCCCGACCGTGCGATGTCTCAGGACATCGGGGTGGGGGGGGCCCCCCCCCCCCGGGGGGGGGGGGCATCGGGGCGGGCGGCCGCGGGCGGGCGGGGGGGGGGG
>NZ_JBLUNY010000001.1:210235-212893 GCF_048065335.1 Isoptericola maris
AGCGCACTTGACTGGGGGTCAAGGGGTCGCAGGTTCAAATCCTGTCAGCCCGACCGTGCGATGTCTCAGGACATCGGGGTGGCCTGAACCGACGGATCGTCGGTTCAGGCCATTCGTCGTCTCCGGGCGGAGCGACGAGGCTGGTCAGGACCGGTCGGGTGCGCTCATGTCGGCCGTCGCGGGCGTGCCGTCGGCGAGCCCGTAACGGAGCAGCACGACGCCCTTCGGTCCGGCGGCCGGCGGCTCGATGAGGATCAGGTTCGTCGGGACCTCGCCGCCGTCGAACACCTTCTTGCCGACACCCAGGACGATCGGGTGCACCCACAGGTCGAGACGGTCGAACAGCTTCTCGTACAGGAGCGTCTGCACCAGGTCGAGGCTGCCGACCACCCGGACCTGCTCGTGCCGGTCGCGGACCTCGCGCACGGCGGCGGCCAGCTCGGGCCCGAGCTGCGTGGACCCGGCCCACGGCAGGTCCGGGGTGCCGCGGGAGGCCACGTACTTGGGGACGCGGTTGAAGAGCGTGGCGATGGAGTCGTCGGCACCGCCGGTCTGGTGCGGCCAGTAGGCCGCGAAGATGTCGTAGGTGCGGCGGCCGAGCAGGAGGGCGTCGGTCCCCTCGTACGCGGCGGCGACCTGCGCGCCCGTGACCTCGTCCAGCAGGGGTGCCTGCCAGCCGCCGAACGGGAACCCCCCAGGATCCTCGTCCGGGCCGCCGGGCGCCTGCCCCACGAGGTCGAGGGTGGCGAAGAGCTCGATCTGGATCAGTCCCACGGTGACTCCAGGTGTGGTTGGCAGTGTGCGGGAGTAGTGACCGCCACCCTGCGAGGAACTCATCGAGGCGTCCCGGAGGGGCTGGGCGTCTGGTCCTGGGGAGAGGGTCGGTAGTGCCGCTATGGTGGAGTGATGGCTGCCGAACCGATCGATCTCCGTACCTCCAAGCCGGGCGAGGCCGGGGCCGGCGGGTGCGCGTGCGGTCACGCCGACGAGAACGAGATCGTGCTCGACACGCGACAGATCCCCCATGCGATCCGTCATGCGACCATCTTTGGTGCGCTGGGTGCGATCGCGCCAGGGTTCAGTCTCGATCTGGTCGCGAACCACAACCCGCTCCCGCTGCTCTCGCAGCTGACGGAGCGCCGCCCCGGCGAGTTCGAGGTGGCGTACCTCGAAGACGGTCCCGAGGCCTGGAAGTTGCGCCTCACCCGTATCTGACCGGGTGGTCGTGGGCGTGCCCCTCATTCTTTGACGGCGAACAGCCCGCTGGCCCCCTTCTCCGCGTCCGACAGGATGTGGGTCACGAAGGGGTAGTTGCCCGCCTCGGGGAAGACGAGCTCGACGAATCCGCCCTGCGCGGGTTGCAGCGCGAGCGCCTGCGAGCCGCCGGCTCCCGTGCTGCCGCCGTCATGCAACAGGTAGTCGCCCTCGAGGTAGACGGTGTCGAACTGGCCCCCGATGACATGGAACGAGCTGGGCCGGTTGGGTCCGGCGTCCAGCACCCAGACACGCACGCGCTCACCGACGCGGGCTTCGAGGGGAGCGAACATGTACTGGTCGGCGTAGCCGTTGAAGACCACGAGATCTGGGTGCTGCGAGGCGATCGCGGTCGTGTCGGGTTCGCCGCCGTGCGCGCCCAGGTAGTGCTCCGACTGCACGAGCAGGTACTCGCGGTCGATGTCGGGGAGGCCCGGCGGATCGATGATGACGGCCCCGAACATGCCCGCGGCGATGTGCAGCGACATGGGCGCGGTGGCGCAGTGGTACATCCAGATGCCGGCGCGCGTCGCGGTGAAGGTATAGGTCAGCGATTCCCCCGGCGCGATCGTGCGCATGGGTTCGTCAGGGGCGAGAGCCCCGGCGTGGAAGTCGATCGAGTGTCCGATCGTGCCGTCGTTGACGAGGGTGATCTCGAAGGTGTCACCGACCTTGCCCCGCAGTGTGGGGCCGGGCACGGTGTCGCTGAAGGTCCAGGAGCTCTGGCTCGTGTCCGGGGCCACGTCACGTTCGAGATCGCTCACGACGAAGGTGTGCTCGTGCACGGTGGCGGCTGCGGCAGGGCTGAGTGCCGCGTCCGCCGCCTCGAACTCCGGTCCGGGTGTCGCTCCGGATACGGGGCGCGGGGGCGCGTCCGAGCTGTGCGCGCCGGAGCCACCGCGGTCGTGCTCCTCGCCCGGCGGAGCGCCGACCGCGATGATGTCGAGCGTCATGCCGAGCAGGCGGTGGCCCGCGACGGAGCACCACGCGTCGAGATCGCCCGCGACGACACCGGCGTCGACGACCGTCGACTCGCCGGGGGAGAGCCGATCACCGCGCACGCCGTTGGCGATGGTGAGGTCGTGGTCCATGGTGTCGCCGTTGGTGAGATTGACGACGAGGCGGTTGCCCACGGGAACCTCGATGACGGCGGGTTCGAAGCGCATGTCGTCCATGACGACATCGACGGTCGTGGTCTCGCCCGACGCGCTCGCGCTCGCCGTGGTGCCACCGATCCCGGCAGCGGCAGGGTCGAGGGCGATGCCGCCGGTGGCGGAGAGCACGAGCACGGCGGCGGCAGCGGCGAGCGACCCGGCGGTGCCGGCGCGGGGGGGGGGGGGGGGGGGGGGGGGGGCCCCCCCCCCCCCGGGCCCGGGGGGGCGCCCCCCCCCCCCCCCCCACACC
>NZ_JBLUNY010000001.1:212903-361432 GCF_048065335.1 Isoptericola maris
GGGGGGGGGGGCGGCGGGGGGGGGGGGGGGCGGGGCGGGCGGGGGGGGGGGGGGGGGGGGGGGGGGGGGGGGGGGGGGGGCGCCCCCCCCCCCCGCCAGGAGTGCCCGGGTGACGAGCCACAGGAACGACACGAAGACGGTGAAGACGACGAGCGACACGAGGACCCGCACGAGGCTCGGCACGGGGAGCACGTAGAGCACACCACCCGCGTTGACGACCGTGACCCGGAAGACGGCGGCGCGGTCGAGCTCGGCGATGGTGTGTCGGCTCGTCCGGGGTCCACCGCCGATGACCACGGGCAGCAGGTAGCTGAGCGCGCCGACGACGATCTGTGCGGCGAACCCTCCGGCGAACGGGGCGACCAGCCCTGAGAGGGCGACCGCGGCGTCCGCCGCCGTGTCGGCGGTCGAGAGGATGACGCCGAAGGCGACCGTGCATCCGGCGAACCACGCGACGGCGGCCGCGATGCTGAGGGCGGCAAAGCTCGTGGGCCGGGCCTGGCGCGCCTGCTTGGCGCCTTCGACGACGACGAGCACGAGTCCGGCGAGGTAGACGAGCACTCCGAGCGCGACGAGCGGTCCGGTGTCCGCCACGCACGCCGCCGCGACGACGAGCAAGCCCACGACGAGCAACCACAGCGAGCGCCGCGCCGTACGCTCGGCGGTGTCGGTGATGCGCGTGCGAAGGACGGTGGGCCACAGGAGCACGATGGTGCCGACGACCGTGAACCCGATCCAGCCGAGAAGGTTGAACGCGAGATGTGCGGGGTAGATGCGGTCGTACCAGCCCGGGGGCAGGTCGACGCGCGCCAGGAGCACTCCCGCACCGACGCCGATGACGAGCGCCAGCGCGGCAGCGATGTAGTAGTGCACGAGGCGTGCGAAGCGGGCAGGCAGCGCGCGGCGTGCCTGGAGCGTGACGAGCGCGACGTGGGCGAGGGCGACGACGGCGAGAACGACGCCGCCGAAGAGCACGAGGGTCCAGGTGTCGGCGACGATGCCGGTGACGACGAGCGCGGCACCGAGCGTGTGTCCGACGAGCCGGGCGCCGTGCGACACCCTCCCGCCCGGTGCCGGCCGGCGCAGGATGGCGTCGGCGAAGTGCTGGCTCCACACGAGGATCGCGGCGCTCACCGTACCGAGGAGGACGAGGTGCACCATGAGCCATCCGCCGGCGGGGAAGAAGCGGTGCACCGAGATGACGAGGACCGCGGCGACGGCCCACAGCCCCACGAAGCTGTTCATGAGGAGGTACCACGCGCGGCGGGTCATGTCGGGAGTCCCGGTCGCGCGTCGGCTTCCTCCGGGCGTCTCGCAGGTGGCCCGAGCACGGCGGTCGCGACGGCGAGAACCACGAAGAGGAGAAGAGCGACGAGGTTGCCGAGGCCACCCCACCGCACGAGGTCGAGCATCTCGCGTGCGTCACCGGCGACACGCACCGCGAGGGCGACGTGCAGCAGCACGACAGGGAGGTAGAGGAATGGGCGGTACGGCAGGGTGATGCGCAGCACGGCGGGCAGGATGTGGGGCGCGTGCGCCATGATCATCGACATCACGAAGCCGAGGAACACGGCGTGGACGACGGCGTCGTACATCCATCCCTGCGGTTCGCCGACCGCGAGCCAGATCGCACCCGCGACGACGAGCCACACGTAGCCCGCGAGGAGGCACCACGCCATGTAGCGGGGCTGAGCAGCCGCTCGCACGAGTCGGGTGGCGACGTCGAAGCGGACGGCCCACGCGACGAGTAGGAGCAGTGCGGCTCCGAGCACCGGGTAGCCGACGACCGGCAACGTCGGGGCGGCGACGACGCAGGCGGTGAGCGTGATCGCGAGCGCGGTTCCGGCGGCTTCGACGCGCTTCGTGACGGTCGGGGAGATGCGGCCGAGCTCGAGGCGCTCACCGGAGATGGTGAGGATGAGGAAGACGCTCATGCCCGGGAGGATCTCGGGTACACCGAGCCCTCCGAGCCACAGGATGGCGGCGGCGAGCCCTGAGACGGCCCCGAGGGTCTGGACGGCGGTGGCGGTGGCGGGCTGTCGCTGCCAGATGACGGTGTAGAGGGCGACGAGGAGAGCGAAGCCGACGGCGACGGTCGACCGGCCCACGGCATCCGGGACGGGGAGCAGGAGACTCAGGGAGCCGAGCCCGAGCGCGCTGGGCGCGCCGTATCCCCACCAGCGGCGTGCGGCGACGGCGCGTTCGAGGGCGATGAGGGTACCGACGAACCCGAAGACGAGCAGCGGCGCGTGGAGCTCGCCGAGTCGATCGACGCGGAGAGGGCTGTCGAGGCCGAGGAGCTCGAGCGCCGCGGCGAGCCCGAGGAGCAGGGCGGCACCGCCGGGAACGAGGAAGAGCAGCCGCGGGCTCACGCGGCCCGGGCGGCTCACGTGGCCCGGGCGGCCGGACGGCGTGTCACGTGCGAGGTCGGCGCCTGGCGTTCGGCGGGGTGCTGCGGGGCTGCCATGCTCCCAGCGTACTCAGGCGGGTCGCGGCCGTCGTCAGTCGCCCGCCGCCCCGGCGAGGCCGGGGACCCGGACGGACTCGTCCGAGTACGGGGCGAGCAGCAGCGACGCCGTCGCCCACCCCTGGGCGAGCAGGCCGGCGTCGGACTCCGGCTCGGTCGAGCGTTCGGTGCCCTCGTAGCGCACCACCAGTGCTGCGTCGTCGTCGTGCTGCGCCACCCGGGCGTGGACGGCGCCGAACGTGGCGAGAGGTGCCTGGCGCAGCCCGCGCAGCTCGGCGCGCGGCAGGTCGGGCACGTTGACGTTGAGCGTGCGCCGGGACGGGGGACCGGTGAGCAGCCAGTCGAGGGCGTGCGCCGCCACCCACTCCGCGGTCTCCCAGTGCTGCGGGTCGCCGGCGTCCAGCGACACGGCCAGCGACCGCATGCCGAACGTCGCCCCGGACAGCGCGGCGCCCACCGTGCCGGAGTGCAGGACGGCGTTGCCGACGTTCGGGCCCCGGTTCACGCCCGAGAGCAGGACGTCGGGGACGGCCCCGAACGCGCCGTAGGCCGAGACGAAGGCGATGAGTGCAGGATCGGCGGCGACGGCGAGGGATCGCACACCGTCCGGCACGCCCGGCGCGCGGTGGTCCTCGACCATCAGACGGCCGTCCTCCTCGGCGCCGTGCAGCGCCGCCGAGGCGCCCGACGACTCCTCGTGCGGCGCGGCGACCAGCACGTCGAGGCCGGCTGCCTGCGCGCACCGCGCCAGCACCCCGAGGCCGGGGGACGCGATCCCGTCGTCGTTCGTCACCAGTGCCAGCATCATGACCTCCCGAGCTCGTCGACGGACACCTGGGCGGCGAAGGCCTCGATCTCGCCACGGCGACCCGTGCCGAGGCCGTGCCGTGCCACGTTGAGGGCGCCGGCAGCAGCGCCGAGCCGCGCCGCCTCCACCAGCGGCAGTTCGCGGGCGAGGCCCACAGCGATGCCGGCCGTCATGGAGTCGCCCGCACCGCGGTGGTCGACGGTGGACACCGACGGTGTCGTGAGCGTCCATCCGCCGTCCGCCGTCACGACGATCGTCGGCTCCTCCGCCCGGGAGACGACGATGGCGGCCAGGCCCTCGGCCACCCACGCCTCGGCCGCCTGTCGCAGCCCCGCCACGGAGTCGTCGTCGGCCGCGCCGGACTCGACCATCTCCTGGTCGCTCATCTTCAGCACCGCGATCGCCTCGTGCCCGACGGCGATGGCGAGCTCGCCGCTCAGGTCGGCGACGACGGGGGTGCCCGACGACGCGACGTCGCGCGCGAGCCGCGCCAGATGGTCCGGCGGGATCCCGACGTCGTGCTGGTTGCCCGTCAGCACGCAGACGTCGGACTCCAGCGCGCCGACGAGGGCGATGCCGTAGAAGTCGTCGATCGCGTGCCGGTCGAGGGGGATGGGAGGCATCGTGAGGAGCCGGGGGTCTCCGCCGCCGCGCCGGTCGCGCAGGAGCGTCCCACCGCCGCCCTGCGCGGGTGAGCGCACCTCGAGGCCGCGCGACCGCGCCAGGTGGGCGCTGATCTCGCCAGTCTCGCCCCCGAACGGGCCGCAGACGACGACCTCCGCGTCAAGCGAGCGGGCCATGGTCGCCACCCACAGTCCTTGTCCGCCCGGGTGCAGATGGATCTCGGGGACGTCGCGGGCGCGGTCCGTCTCGATCTCGATCGTCAGCAGCGGCTCCGGCGCCACGACGCAGACGGTGGTGGGACGATCGGCAGCCATGTCAGGGACCCTAGACAGGATCGCGTCATCCCGCCGGGTGGCACGGTGGCGGCCGCGGTTGCGAGGCGACGCGAGCCTGACACGGTGGCTGTGACGCCCACGCGGGCAAGGAGGACATCGCCGCCCGGCGTCCGGACGCGGATCGGTGCGCCCCGGCCGTTGCCGTGACGGCGCGCCGGTCACGCCTACGAGCGCTGGTCGGCCCGCGACAGCCGCCGGACGAGGGCGTGCACGCCCGCGCCGATCACGAGCAGGATCCCGGCGAGCACCCAGTGCCGAAGCTCCTGCTGGGTGAGCAGGAGCAGGCAGGAGGCGATCGCGAGGACAGGCATCACCGTGGGCGAGCGGAAGTGGTCGTGCTCGACGGGGTCGCGGCGCAGCACCAGCACGGCGACGTTGGTCGAGAGGAACACGAAGAGCAGGAGCAGGACGACGGTGGCGGCCAGGTCGACGAGCTCGTTGGTGGCGGCGAGCGCGATGGCGAGGGCCGTGGTCACGAGGATCGCGACGCCCGGGGTGCGGCGGCGCGGGAGCACCCGGGCGAGCGGTGACGGCAGCAGCCCCTGCCGTGCCATGCCGTACGTCAGGCGGCTCGCCATGATCATGGTCAGCAGGGCTCCGTTGGCGATCGCGACGAGGGCGATCACGGCGAAGAGCACCGGTGGCACCGCACCGGCGACCCGGACGACCTCGAGCAGGGGGCCGGAGGACGCCGCGAGCTCCGACGGCTCGACGACCGCCGGAGCGACGAAGCCCAGCAGCACGTAGACGGCGCCCGCCGTCGCGAGCGAGCCGAACAGTGCGCGCGGGTAGACGCGGGAGACGTCACGGATCTCCTCGGCGAGGTTCGCGGAGGTCTCGAACCCGACGAAGGAGTAGAACGCCACCAGGGCGCTGCCCAGGACGGCGAGCCAGACGGAGGAGTCCTCCGGCGGGCTGAAGGCGCCGCCGAGGTCGGCGTCGCCGCGCCCGATGACCCAGGCGCCCAGGATCGTGACCAGCACCAACCCGGCCGACTCGATGACGGTCATCACGACGTTCGCCTGCAGGGACTCCTTGATGCCCCACGCGTTGACGAGCGCCACCACCAGCAGGAAGACCACCGCGGCGGGCACCTGGGGGACGTCGAGGAACGCGGTGAGGTACTCGCCGGTGAAGGCCAGGGAGAGCCCGGCGGCGCTGACCACCCCGGCGGCGAGCATGCAGTACCCGACGAGGAACGCGACCAACGGGCTGCGGTACGCCTTCTCGGCGTAGACGGCCGAGCCGCCCGCGCGCGGGTACTTGGTGACGAGCTCGGCGTACGAGAAGGCCGTCAGCAGGGCGAGGCAGAGCGCGACCCCAAACGACAACCACACGAGGCCGCCCGCGTCGCCGGCCATCTCGCCGATGAGGGCGTAGACGCCGGCGCCGAGCACGTCGCCGAGGATGAACAGGAAGAGCAGGGGGCCGGTCACCGCACGGCGGAGGCCGGTCGGGCTGGAGGTTCCGGTGCCAGGCATGTGGCGATTGGGCGGGGAAAGGCCGCTTGACGCGCGACGTGATCGCGACCGGGTGCGCCGGCGTGCCACGATGGCGCCGTCCGACCGGTTGGTGAGCGCCCACGAGGAGACAGACCATGGCGGGACACCGCATCTTCAGCATGAGCTTTGCGAGCATCTACCCGCTCTACGTCGCCAAGGCGGAGCGCAAGGGTCGCACCCGGGCCGAGGTGGACCACGTCGTGCGCTGGCTCACCGGCTACGACGAGGAAGGCCTGCGGCGCGCCCTCGACGACGAGGTCGACATGGAAGAGTTCTTCGCGCGGGCACCACAGATGAACCCGAACGCCTCCCTCATCACCGGAGTCATCTGCGGGCACCGGGTGGAGGAGATCACCGACCCCCTGATGCAGAAGATCCGCTACCTGGACAAGCTGGTCGACGAGGTGGCGCGCGGCAAGAAGATGTCCTCGATCCTGCGGGGTTCCCCGGCGACCTGATGGGCCGGCCGGGCGGTCACCCGCAGCTGTCGCAGACGCCCGTGCCCGGCAGGGTCATGAAGCACGTCGGGCACACCGGCGCGGGCTTCTCGGGCTCCTGCGCCTTGGCCCGCGTGGTCCGCGTGGTGCGTCGGGGGGCGCGGGACGTCGGCGCTCCGCCGCTGCCGTCGACCTCGAAGCCGTGCTTGCGCAGGAGGGTACCGACCGCGACCTTTCCACCCTCCATCTCCTCGGGCAGCGCGGCCCGTCCGGTCGCGTACCGGTGCGCGACGGCGAGGATCGCCATCGCGTCGTAGGTCGTGCCACCGAACTGGAGGGTGGTGCCCGGCGTCGGGCTGAACCCGTAGAGCTTGAGGAACGCCACGGGCCCGCGGTCGTCGTGCTCGGCGATGGCCGAGAGGACGTGCGGACGCGTGACGGAGGAGAAGGTGGCCATACCTCGAGGGTAGGTCACCGACCGGGGCGCTCCGTCCGCCCGCGGCCCGGTACCCGGGTCAGTATCCCGCCACGGGGTCGACGACGCCGGTCAGGTCGTCCCCGGCGACGAACCGTCGCAGGTTCTCGGTGACACGTCGCCGCAGGAGCGGGTCGACCATCTCCGGGGTGTCCGGGGTGTGCGGGGTGACGAGAGCGGTCGGCAGGTCCCACAGCGGGTGCCCGTCCGGCAGCGGCTCCGGGTCGGTGACGTCGAGCGCCGCCGCGCCGAGGTGCCCCGAGGCGAGGGCGGCCACCAGGGCATCGGTGTCCACCAGCGCGCCGCGGGCGATGTTGACCAGCACGGCGCCGCGCTTCGTCGCGGCCAGCTCCGTGGCACCGATCAGCGCCCGGGTGCTGCCCGTCAGCGCGGCCGCCAGCACGACGACGTCGGCCCGCGCCAGCTCTGCGCGCAGGTGCTCGGCCGTCACGACCCGTCCGGCGCCCGGCACCGGGGCGGGACGGCGGCGCACGACGACCGTCCGTGCGCGGAACGGTGCGAGCAGCTCGAGGAACGTCCGCGCGATGCCGCCGGCGCCCACCACGAGGACCTGCGCCTCGTACAGGTGAGGTCGCGGACGGCGGACGCGAGCGCGCCGCCGGTTCCCGGGTCGAGCGTGGTGACGCCGTGCCGCTCGGCCATGGCCCGGCGCTCGGGGACCGGTTCGATGCCGATGACGGTGCCCGCTCCCTGGTGGAGCGCCACCCGGGCCGCCATCTGGCCGACCGGCCCCAGCCCGACGACCACGACGCTGCCGCCCTCCGGCACGTCCGCGTACCGCACGGCCTGCCAGGCGGTGGGCAGCACGTCCGACAGGTAGAGGTAGCGCTCGTCCGGGGTGCCGTCGTCGGGCACCTTGACCGGGCCGTAGTGCGCCTGGGGGACCCGCAGGTACTGGGCCTGCCCGCCCGGCACCTGCCCGTACAGGCGGGTGTAGCCGAAGAGTGCGGCGCCCTTGTCCTGGGAGCGGACCTGCGTCGTCTCGCACTGGCTCTGCAGCCCGCGTGTGCACATCCAGCAGCGGCCGCACGAGATGGTGAACGGCACCACGACCCGGTCGCCGACTTGGAGGTCACCGGCGGCGGAGCCGACCTCCTCCACGACGCCCATGGCCTCGTGCCCCAGGACGTCGCCCGCGTCGATGAACATGCCCAGCACGCTGTAGAGGTGCAGGTCGGAGCCGCAGACGGCGATCGACGTGACGCGGACGACCGCGTCGGTGGGTTGTTCGATCCGGGGGTCGGGGACCTCCTCGACGGAGAGCGACTCCCGTCCTTGCCAGGTCAGTGCGCGCATCTGTCCACCTCGTGTTCTCCAGCAGCTCGTCTGTGCCGCGCTTCTCGAGCACACGACCCACCCTGGGGCCGGAGGCCGGACGTTGCCACCCGGACACCCGGCGGGCGCTGGCCGGTCGACGGGGCGTCAGGCCTCCTGCGCCTCGCGCAGCACGTCGAGCGCCGACCTCGTCAGGGCGGAGCCGTCCCGCAGAGCGCGTGCCAGCAGCGCGTCGTAGGCGTCGGCCATGTCGAGGTCGAGACGTTGGGCGAGCACACCCTTGGCCTGCTCGACGACGACCCGCCCTGCGAGCGCATGGTCGACACGACGACCGAGCTCGTCCTCGTCCGACGTGCCGGGCTGGGCCACCACGATCGTCAGCATGTCCGCGAACCCCTGGGCCGTCCGCAGGTCCTCGGGCGCGGCGTCCAGCTCGGCCCGCGCGAAGACGTTCAGCCCGCCCACCACGGTGCCGCGCCACGACAGCGGGAAGGCGTGCGCGCTGTGCAGCCCGGCGTCGACGATGGCCCGCCCGACGGTGGGCCAACGGTCGAGGATCTCCGAGCGGCCGACGGCGGTCACGACCGCCCCGCGGCGGCGAGGACCTCCAGGTCGCTCGACCCTGCGGACGGAATCCTGCAGCGTCATGGCTCCTCGCTTCCTTCGTCGTCGTCCGCAGACAGGTGGTCGCGGTCGTGAGAGAAGTTCATCCTCCGGGTCAGCACGTCCTCGGCGACGGTCTCCAGGTCCGTGGACCGGGCGAAGGCGTGGGCCCGGAGGACGGCCAGCGCGTCACCGGGCGGGATCTTGAGCTGCGCGGTCACCATGCCGGTGGCCTGGTGGATGCGCGCCTTGCGCGACCAGTCGAGGGAGTCGATGTCGTTCATCAGGGATGTGCCGACCGCGTCGGCGAGGAACTGGATGTCCTCCGCGCCGCGGGACAGCCGGCCGTCGGTGAGGTAGAGGCTGAGCACGCCGACGGTCTGCAGGCCTGCGTGCATCGGCACGGCGTAGACGGTCAGGGGGCCGCCGAACGCCTTGACGGCCTCCTGGGCGAACACCGGGAAGCGGTTGGGCGAGTCCTCCACCCGTGCCACGACCAGGCTGTCGTCGTGCATGGCCTGCTGCACCGGACCTTCGCCGAGCATCTCCTGCAGTGCGTCGATCTCGGCGTAAGTGCCTGACGTGCTGACCATCAGCCGGTCACCGGGCACGGACGCGAGGGTGAGCGTGCCGCCCTGCCCGTCGAGGATCTTGACCACGGCTCGGCACAGCCGAACGGCCAGCGGCTCCTCTGCGTCGGCCGATGCCAAAGTCTGTGCGAGCAGACCCAACAGCTCTGTAGGGCTCAACCGACCGTCACCTCGTTCCCTCGTCGGGTCCAGTGTTCCACCGAGGGCCCGGGCACACGCGACCGGGCTGGTGGGCGTGGTGACGACCGTCGCCGCACCGGTCGTCACAGGCCGGGGAGACGGTCGTCGACGATGTCCCCCGTCCCCACCGCGACCAACGATCGCAGCACCGTCGTGGCGACCTCGCGCTCGGTGACCTCGCGACGCCGGGCGGCGGACCGCAGGAGCTCTCGGGCGGCCGCCTCCGGGCAGCCGTTCGTCTCCATCACGGCACCGACGGCCTGGTCGACGATCGTGGCGTCCGACGTGTCGCGCAGGAGCGCCCCGGCGGCGTCGTCGACGTCGGCGAACTCGAGCTGCAGCCGCACCGCCGCGGCGATGAGCCGGGAGTAGGCCTCGGCGGCGCCGACCAGCCGGCTCTCCCACCGGCCCCCGGCACGGGAGTAGAGGTTGAGGGCGACGGAGACCCCGGGGGCGACCTCGGACGGGACGGCGAGCGCCCGGACGAAACCCTCCTCGAGGGTCTGGGCACGCCAGGCGTGCCACCGCACCTCGGCCCGGACGGACGCCACGTCCACCTTGGCTCCCGTCGCCATCGCGTCGACGCAGGGGCCTTCGTCGACCATCGCCTCGGCCTGGTCGCACCGCTCCGCCGCCCGGCTGCTGCTGCCGGCGTGGAGGGTGAGCCCGTGCTGTCGCAACGTCACGCTGGCGTCCAGGTCGTCACCGAGGACTCCGGCCGACCGGGAGGCGCACTCCTGCAGGTACCCCGAGAGGGTCATCGCTGCCTTCCTGTGACGGGCTGCGCCACTCAAGTCGGCGTCCGCGCGTGCCCGGCCGTCTGCTCCCACCGTACGCCTGCCGGCCCGGCGAGCAGGACGCCGACGGCGCTCGCGGGTTTGAATCGATACGATCGTCTGCATGCGCAGGAAAGCCCTTACCTACACCGGTGACCTCGACCGGGTCGACGGTGCCCGTCCGGTCCGGTCCGTCCTGCGCCTGCTCGGGACGCAGCCGCGCCGGCTCGTCGTCGCCCTGTCCGCGTTCACCGTCAAGGAGATCCCCCTGTGGTTCCTGCCAGTCATCACCGGCGCCTTGATCGACATCGTCGCCGAGGACGGCGCCGTCGGC
This sequence comes from Isoptericola maris, assembly GCF_048065335.1. Taxonomy (NCBI): domain Bacteria; kingdom Bacillati; phylum Actinomycetota; class Actinomycetes; order Micrococcales; family Promicromonosporaceae; genus Isoptericola; species Isoptericola maris. The sequence continues at coordinate 223,331 of NZ_JBLUNY010000001.1, forward strand.
ACGGTCCTGCTGTGGTTCGCCCTCGCCACCGTGCTGCTCGCGCAGAACTACCCCCACCACATCGTCTACACGCGCAACTTCATGACCGTCGTGCGGGGGACCGGCGCCCGGCTGCGCAACGCGCTCGTCGAGCATCTGCAGGGTCTGTCGATCGGTTACTACGCCCGCTCGAGCGCCGCGCTGGTGCAGTCCAAGGTGGTGCGAGACGTCGAGAACGTCGAGCTGATGCTCCAGCAGGTCACCCACCCGCTGCTCTCCGCGGTCATGGTGCTCGCCGGGGCTGTGACGATGACCGCGATCAAGGTGCCGGAGTTTCTGCCGGTCTACGCGCTCGCGATCCCGACGGCGCTCGTCATCCGCCGCACCATGGCCAAGCGCTCGAGGTTCCGCAACGAGCTGTTCCGTCGCGAGATGGAGACCTTCGCGACCCAGGTGGGCGAGATGGCCTCGCTCATCCCCGTCACCCGCGCCCACGGGCTCGAGCGCACAGCGACCTCGCGGGTCGCGTCCGGTGCCGACGAGGTGCGTCGCGCGGCCTTCTCGCTCGACATGCTCAACGGCCGGGTCGCCTCCGTCTCGTGGGTGGCGATGCAGTTCCTCGGCGTGTGCTGCCTGGTGCTCGCCGCCGTCGTGGCCCTGACGGGAATCATCGCGATCACCCCGGGCGAGGTGGTCCTGCTGTCCACGTACTTCGGCCTCCTGACGCAGGGACTCACCCAGGTGCTCAACCTGGTGCCGGTCACCGCGCGCGGCCTGGAGTCCATGCGGTCGATCGCCGAGGTCCTGGCCGAACCGGACCTCGAGGCCAACGAGGGCAAGCGGGTCGTGGGCGACGTCGAGGGTTACCTGCAGATCGAGCACGTCAGCCATCGCTACCCCGAGGCGGACGAGGACGCGCTGCGCGACGTCGACCTCGAGGTGCGGGCGGGCGAGACCGTGGCCTTCGTCGGCTCCTCGGGATCGGGCAAGTCGACCCTGCTCAACCTCGTCCTCGGGTTCGTCCGTCCCAGCAGCGGGCGCATCCTGCTGGACGGGCAGGACATGGCCGAGCTGGACCTGCGCACCGTGCGGCGCTCGGTGTCCGTCGTGCCGCAGGAGTCGGTGCTCTTCGAGGGCACGATCCGCGACAACGTGGCGTACGGGCTCGACGTGGCGTCCGATCAGCGCGTCGTCGCCGCCCTGCGGGACGCGAACGCCTGGGAGTTCGTCAGCGCGCTGCCCGAGGGGTGGGACACCGTCGTCGGGCAGCGCGGCGCGCGGCTGTCCGGCGGCCAGCGCCAGCGTCTCGCCATCGCCCGTGCGCTCGTGCGGGACCCGCGCATGCTGTTCCTCGACGAGGCCACCAGCGCCCTCGACCCGGAGGCGGAGGCCACCGTCCGGGACGCGCTGAACCGGCTCATGCGGGGGCGGACCACCCTGGTCGTGGCCCACCGGTTGTCGACCATCCGTCAGGCGGACCGCATCGTCGTGCTCGACCGCGGCCGCGTCGTCGAGGTAGGCAGCCACGACGAGCTGCTCGCCCGCGGAGGCCGGTATGCGGCGCTGCACGCGGCGCAGGAGGATGGCGTGAGCACCTAGCCGCGGGCGGCGCGGCCCGGCGCGGCCGCGGGCCTCACCGGACGGTGAACGACCTTTCGTCCCGCAGCGGCACCTCCTGGACCTCCACGTCCGTCACGTGCGCGTCCGCGGGCCCGGTCCGCAGGGCCTCGAGGACCCGGTCGACGGCTGAGCGTTCACCCTCGAGCGCGGCCTCGAGCGTGCCGTCGGGACGGTTGCGGACGAACCCCGCGACCCCGGCCTCCTGCGCGGCGCGCTGCGTGACCCAACGGAAGCCGACGCCCTGGACCGTGCCGCGCACGAGGACGTGCACCCGGATGCTCATGGCTCCACGGTAGCGAGCGCACCGGACTGCGCCATCGGTCGTGCCGCCGCGTAGAGTACTGGCGTGATGCAACGAGACGCAGGGATCGGCGCGGCCGCGCACAGCACCGACGAGCTGGCTCAGGGACGGGTGCGGCTGCAGTCGCAGGACCGCTGGATCCCCGAGGGCATGGGGGAGACCTGTCGGCAGGCAGCGGCCGAGGGAATCGTGCTGCTGAAGAACGACGGGGGGCTTCTGCCTGTGGGTGGGAGCGCTACCATCGCCGTCTTCGGCCGGGTCCAGCACGACTACTTCACGGTCGGCTACGGCTCCGGAGGAGACGTGCGCCCGCCGTACCTGTGGAACCTCCTCGACGCGCTGCGCGCGAGCGACGACGTCGAGGTCGACGCCGAGCTCGCCGAGCGCTACGAGACGTGGTGCGCCGAGCACCCGGTGGACCCCGAGCCCGAGTGGGGCACGTGGCCGCGGTCGCACCCGGAGATGCCCCTGACGGCCGACGACGTCGCGGCGGTCGCCCGACGCACGCCGCTCGCTCTGGTGGTCGTCGGCCGGTCCGCCGGCGAGGCGCGCGAGCAGGCCCTCGAGCCGGGCAGCTTCCACCTCACCGACGACGAGCGCACCCTGCTGCACGACGTGTCGACCGCGTTCGAGCGCACGGTCGTCGTCGTCGACACCGGCAACGTGGTCGACCTGGGCTGGACCCGTGAGTACGACCTCGACGCCGTGCTGCTCGCGTGGCAGGGCGGCATGGAGTCCGGTCGCGCCGTCGTCGACGTGCTCACGGGCGCCGTCCCCGCCGGCGGCAAGCTCACCGCCACGATCGCGACCTCCTACGAGCACTACCCCTCCGCGGGGCACTTCGGGGCCGAGGACTTCAACGAGTACGTCGAGGACGTGTACGTCGGGTACCGCTACTTCGAGACCTTCGCGCCCGAGCACGTGCTGTACCCCTTCGGGTACGGGCTCGCCTACACCACCTTCGACGTGCGGAGCGCCGAGGTGACGCACGACGCTGGCAGCGTCGTCGTGCCGGTGACCGTCACCAACACGGGGGCTCACGACGGCACCGAGGTCGCCCAGGTCTACGTCCGTGCGCCGCACGGCCTGCTCGGCCGTCCCGCGCGGCACCTCGCCGCGTTCGCCAAGACGCGGGTCCTGGCGCCCGGCGAGTCCCAGACGATCGAGCTGCGGTTCGACCTGGACGACGTCGCCGCCTACGACGACTCGGGCGTGACCGGCCACCGCTCGTCCTACGTCCTGGAGGCAGGCCGCTACGAGGTGCTGCTGGGTACGGACGTCCGGTCCGCCGCCGTCTGCGGCGGCGTGGAGGTGCCCGCGCTGCGGGTCGTGCGCCGACTGAGCGAGGTCGCCGGCGTCGAGCCGCAGCACGCCTTCGAGCGGTTGGTGGCGCGCGCCGGGGACGACGGCGGCACGGTCGCCGCGTACGACAAGGTGCCGACGGCGACGGTCGCCCGTCGCGAGCGGGTGCTCGGGGACCTGCCCGCGCCGCTGGAGCGCACCGGCGACCGGGGCATCACCCTGGACGACGTCGCCGGGGGCCACGCGAACCTGGACACCTTCCTCGCCCAGCTCGACGACGACGAGCTGGAGGCGTTGAGCCGCGGCGACTACGTCATGGACTCCGCCCTCGGTGCGCCCGGCAACGCCGGCGCGCTGGGCGGGACGGTCGCGTCCCTGCGGGGCAAGGGCGTGCGGCCCCTGACGACCACCGACGGCCCCGCCGGCATCCGGCTGGCCACCTACACCTCGCTGCTGCCCAGCGGGACGGCGCTGGCCTCGACCTGGAACCCCGGCCTGGTCGAGCGGCTCAACGTGCTGCTGGCGCAGGAGATGGCGGTCAAGGGATCCGACATCCTGCTCGCGCCGGGCATGAACATCCAGCGCGACCCGCTGTGCGGACGCAACTTCGAGTACTTCTCCGAGGACCCGCTGCTGACAGGGATCATGGGTGCGGCGACCGTGCGGGGCATCCAGCACGCCGGGCTGGCAGCCTGCCCGAAGCACTTCGCCGCCAACAACCAGGAGACGAACCGCGAGCACAACGACTCGCGCGTCTCCGAGCGGGCGCTGCGCGAGATCTACCTGCGCGGATTCGAGATCTGCGTCACGACCGCCGCACCGCGGACCGTCATGACCTCCTACAACAAGATCAACGGCACGTGGGGCCACTACCACCACGACCTGGTGACCACGGTCCTGCGCGGCGAGTGGGGGTTCACCGGGGCGGTGATGACCGACTGGTGGCTGCGCGAGAGCACGGACCCGGACTTCCCGTCCCTGCGCAACGACGCCTACCGGGTGCGCGCCCAGGTCGACGTCAACATGCCCGGAGCGTGGGGTCGCGACGTCCAGACCGGGGACGGGTCGCTGCTGGAGTCGTTCGCAGCGCCGGACGGGATCACGCTCGGTGAGCTGCAGCGCACGGCGCGCAACGTGCTGCGCCTCGTGCTGTCAGCCGCACCGCGGGAGCGTTGAGCTAAGATCCTGCCCGGACAGCATCGCTGGGAGGCGTGGGACGACTCGTGAGAAAAGCTGCGGCATCCGCAGACAGTGACGATAGGCCGGGCACCGCCGGCAACCGGGCAGAAGGCGGTGCCCGGTGCTGATCACCGTGGCCACCCTGCTCCTGGGCTTCGTGGTCATCGCCGTGGTGATCGCGGCGAACGGCTACTTCGTGGCCCAGGAGTTCGCCTACATGTCGGTCGACCGTTCGCGGCTCGGCGCGCAGGCCGAGGCGGGCGACACCACCGCGGCCCGTGCCCTGGCGGTGACCCGCCGCACCTCGTTCATGCTCTCGGGCGCCCAGCTCGGCATCACCGTGACGGGCCTGATGGTCGGGTACGTCGCCGAGCCGCTGGTCGGCGAGAGCCTGGCCGAGATCCTCGGCGTGGTGGGCGTTCCCGCGGGCGTGAGCATCGCGGTCGGGACCGTGCTGGCGCTCGCCGCCTCGACGGTGCTGCAGATGATCTTCGGCGAGCTGTTCCCGAAGAACCTCGCCATCGCGGACCCCGAGCCCCTGGCGCGTCGCCTCGCACGGTCGACGCAGGTCTATCTCGCGGCGTTCGGGTGGCTGATCACCGTGTTCGACCACGCCGCCAACGCGCTGCTGCGCCTGATCCGCATCGAGCCGGTGGAGGACGTCGACTCCAGCGCGACGCCGAGCGACCTCGCTCACATCGTCGCCGACTCGCGCGAGAGCGGGGACCTGCCCGAGGACCTGTCGATGATGCTCGACCGCATCCTCGACTTCCCCCGGCGAGACGTCGAGCACGCGATGGTGCCGCGCTCGCGGGTGGACACCGTCGACGCCGACACCAGCGTGGGCCAGGTGCGCGCACTCATGGCGGCCGCCCACACGCGGTACCCGGTCACCTCCGCCGAGGACCAGCCGGTCGGCGTCGTCCACCTGCTGGACGTGCTGGCGGCCACCGCCGAGGACGTGCCGGTCTCGCAGATCATGCGCCCGGTGACGGTCGTCCCGACGCTGATGCTGCTGCCGGACGCACTGGCGCAGCTCTCCGCGGAGCACGACGAGCTGGCGTGCGTCATCGACGAGTACGGCGGGTTCGCGGGGATCCTCACGCTCGAGGACCTCGGCGAGGAGATCGTCGGCGAGCTCACCGACGAGCACGACGACGATGCGGACGAGGTCGTCGAGGCCGACGGTGTGGACGCCTGGCGCATGGACGGTGACGTCCACCTCGACGAGGTCGCGCGCGCCATCGGCCACGACCTGCCCCGCGGGGACTACGAGACGCTCGCCGGCCTGGTGATCGCCGGCTGCGGGACCCTCCCCGAGGTGGGCCAGTCGGTCGACGTGGAGCTGCCGGTCGACCCGGCGGACCTCGCGACGGACGAGCCCGTCCGGCGGCTGCTGCGTGCGGAGGTCCTCGAGGTGGAACGCCGGGTGCCCGCCGTGGTGCGGGTCTCGGTGGAGACGGTCGACGCCGACGTGCGCGACGACGAGGGGACGGACTGATGAACGACGCCTGGGTCGTCGTGGCCGCGACGACGGGACTCATCGCGCTCAGCGCGTTCTTCGTCGTCATCGAGTTCGGGCTCCTCGGCGCCCGCCGGCACCGCCTGGAGGAGGCCGCGGTGTCGAGCCGCGGCGCCCGCTCCGCGCTGCGCGCCGCCAACGAGCTGACCGTGATGCTCGCGGGTGCCCAGCTGGGCATCACGGCCTGCACGTTCGCGCTCGGCGCCGTGACCAAGCCGGCGGTGGACCACTGGCTGGCACCGATCCTGTCGTCCTGGGGGCTGCCCAGCTGGCTGGCGGGCACGCTGTCCTTCGCGCTCTCGTTGCTCTTCGTCACCTTCCTGCACCTGGTGGTGGGGGAGATGGCGCCCAAGTCGTGGGCGATCGCGCACCCGGAGCGTTCGGCGATCCTCGTCTCGCCGCCGGCGCGGGCGTTCGTATGGGCCTTCCGGCCCCTGCTGCTGTGGATCAACGCCGTCGCGAACCGGCTGGTGGCCGCGACCGGCGTGCAGCCGGTGGACCGCGCCGCCGTCGGGGGGCATGACGCGGCGACCATCCGCCACCTCGTGGAGCACTCGGCGGAGGTCGGCACGATCGACGCGTCGATCCGTAGCCCCCTGGCCGGTGCCCTCGACCTGACGACCCGACAGGTGTCGTCGTTCGTGGGCACCGGTGCCCGGCCGACGGCGGTGGCCACGACGGCGACCGTGGCCGACGTGCAGGCGATGTCTCGCCGCTCGGGCCACCTGCGCATCCTCGTCGAGTCCGACGACGGCGCGCCAGGGGTCGTGCACGTGCGGGACACGCTCCTCGAGCCGCTCGACCGGCCGGCACGTGAGCTGGCCCGGCCGGCCTACGTGGCCCCGACGGACCAGCCCGTGCACGAGGCGCTGTCCGGGATGCGCCGGGCCAGCGAGCAGCTGGCCGTCGTGATGGACGGGTCGCGCTTCGTCGGCGTGGTCACCCTCGGTGACGCGCTGCGGCAGGTCACCCCCGGCTCCACGCCAGGAGCCGCGGGTCAGGTGTGACGGCCGCCGTGAGTCGTCGGGCTGCGGTGGGCGTGCAGCGCGAGCGTCAGGTCGACGAGGTCGCGGGGCCGGTCCACGCGGCGTCCGGTGAGACGCTCCAGCCGGCGCAGCCGGTTGGTCACGGTGTTGCGGTGGCAGCCGAGCCGCCTCGCGGTCTCCCTGGCCGACCCGTCGGTGGCCAACCACGTCGCGAACGTCTCCAGCAGCATCTCCTGGTCGGGCTGCACCGCGTCGAGGAGCACGCCCAGGACCTGGTCGCGGATCTGGCGCGCCAGGGTGGGGTCGGCGCCCAGCAGCGCGGCGGGAAGATGCTCGGCCAGCCGTGCTGCACCGCCGTCGGGCGGGCACAGGTCCAGCGCGGTCTCGGCCTGCCGGCGGCTGTCGGCGAGCGCGGCCAGCCCGTCCACGGGCAGCCCGATCCCGAGGCGGACGCCGGCCGGCAGGCGGTCGTGCGCCGTCGGGACGGTCGTCGCGTCGTCGAGCCGCACGATCCCGAGCTCGACGGGACGCGAGCTGTGCCAGTGCACCTGGGCGGCACGACGACCGACGACCGCGCGTCCCGTCGCGAGCCCGGCCTGCCCGGGCGCCTCGAGGGCGACCACCTGGTAGCGGCCCGTGACCGGCATCGCAAGGGCCATCGCCGCCGGCCGCAGGTTGGCCAGCAGGCAGGAACCGTCCAGCAGCGAGGCGACGGCCCGGTGCCGCGACCAGGTGGTGCCGCCGTGCGTGCCCGTTCGCGGAGCAGGGGCCGCGGTCAGGGTGGTGACGTCGGGCATGAATCCTCCTCGCGGACGACGCCGGTGTCGTCCCGCCAGGTCACAGCATGACATACCGCCTGGTCGGTCTCTACTGCGCCGCGGCGCCGGTGCTCGGCGGCACCTGCAGCGCGAGCTCGACGCGCGAGCGGATGCCGAGCAGCACGAAGATGTTGCGCAGGTGGCAGTCCACCGTGCGCACGCTCACCGAGAGACGTTCGGCGATCTCCCGGTTGGTCTCCCCGGCGGCGACACGGCGGGCGATCCGAAGCTGGTGCGGGGTGAGGCCGGTGAGCACGTCGGGAACCGAGGTCGCCCCGGCGGCCTCGGCAGCCCGCAGCTCGGTGCGGGTGCGGTCCGCCCACGGGTCGGCGCCACCGCGTTCGAAGAGCAGCAGCGCGTCGCGCAGGCGCTCGCGGGCGTCGCTCGGTCGCCCGTGGCGGCCGAGCCGTCGGCCGTGCAGCAGGAAGGTCACCGCGCTCTCGAAGCGGCCGCCGGCCTCGAGGTGAGCGGCATGGGCCTCGCGGAACAGGGCGTCCGCCTCCGCCTCGGTGGAGCAGAGCAGAGCGCGGCAGCGCAGGAGCAGGGCCGGGCCCTGCGGGTCGGACGCCGTGCGGCTCCACCTGGCGAGCTCCGGCAGTGCGGCGCGACCCGTGGCATGGTCGCCGGCTCCGACGGCCGCCTCGACGAGCGTCGGCAGCACCAGGCCGCGCAGCGCGAAGTGTGCGCCTTCGGCCGACGCCAGCAGCGAGACCAGCCGGCTCGCCGCGTCGGCGGGCCGGCCCTCGACGAGCTCGGTCCGGGCGAGCGCCCACTCGGCCAGCGTGACCGGCTGGGTGAGCCCGTGGCGGCCGGCGGTCGCCAGGGCCGTCGTGGCATGGTCGACGACGTCCCCCGAAGGTCCCTGCACGGCCGCCGTCAGGGCCAGCACCGCGTGGTGGTGCGCCGCCGTGTTGGCGCGACGTGACTGCTCCGCGGCGCGCAGCCCCGTCAGCGCGTGTTCGCGCGCCTGCGCGTGGCGTCCCGCTCGCAGCTCGGCGTAGGCCACGTACTCGGTGGCGCGGGCGACGAGCGCGGGGTCGTCGGCCGCACGAGCGGCGGCCAGCGCACGGGCCCCCGCGCGGCACCCGTCCTGGACGTCTCCGGTGAGCAGTGCGGCGGCCGCGCCACGCAGGAGCGCCTCGGGATCGTGCCCGGCGAGCGCGCCGCGCACCACCCGACGCAGTGGTCCGGCAGCCTCCGACGTCCGGCCGTGCAGCAGTGCGAGCATCCCGGTCAGGTAGTCCCGGGGAGCGCCGTCGAGAGCGGCCTGACCCAGGGCCGTGGTCAGCGCCTCCACGCACGCGACATGGTCGCCCGCGCTCCACGCGGCGTTGACGGCGGCCAGCGTGGCGATCAGCGCGGCCCCGGGCTGCTCGCCGAGCTCGGACCGGGCGAGGCTGAGGCTGGCGTAGGCGTCGTGCACGGGACCGTCGGCATGGAGCCGGAGCCCGCGGGCGAGCTCGGTGTGCCCTCGCATCGCGGTGGTCTGCATGCCGAGAGGCTAGGTCGACCGCACGGTCGCGCCACTCGTCCTTGTGCCGGGACACGGGTGCCCGGTCCCCGCGGTGTGCCACCGCACACGACGGCGGGCGGACGCATCGGGTGCGCCCGCCCGCCGTCGAGGTCCGCCGTCCCGGTCGGGACGAGGTCAGGCCCGGGTCAGAACGGGCACGAGCTCTCGTACTTCTCCACGTCCGAGAACCACCCGGTCGAGGGTCCCGGGCAGAGGAACTGCGTGTACCGCGTGTCGTCGTCGACGAACCGCTTGAGCCAGGAGATCGAGTACTTCGCGATCGTCGTGTTGGAGCTGTTGGGAGCGAAGTGGCTGGCCCCGTCCAGCTCCAGGTAGGCCTTCTGAAGGTCTCGGTCGAAGGACTCGTAGAACGGCTCGGCGTGCGTCTCGTGCCGGGCGACGGAGTCGTACTCGGCGCCGAAGATCAGCGTGGGGGTGCTGACCGACGACCAGTTCTTCTTCACGTGCCACGGGGTCATGGGGATGGCGGCCTTGATGTCCGGGTTGTCGTCCACCGCGCGCAGCGTGCCGCCGCCGCCCATCGAGTGGCCCATGAGCGCGAGCCGGTCGGCGTCGATCCGGTCGGCGACCGGGCTCGAGTCGGTGAGGTAGTCGAGGGCCGCCTGGAGCTGGCGGGCTCGGGAGTCGGGCTGGTCGTAGATCGAGTTCGTGGCCATCGTCAGGACGACGAAGCCCTGGGACGCGAGCCGCGGACCCAGCCACGAGATGGTCCGCTCGGTGCCGGTGTAGCCGGGCGAGATGACGACGGCGCCGAAGTCGCCGTCGCGCGTCGTGGTCGGGTAGTAGATCGTGCCGCCACCGAAGCCCGAGACGAGGCTGGAGACGTTCCGCTCGGAGATCGAGTAGCTGCCGCGCGACGCCTCGATGCTCGACTCGGTCGGGTTCGGGCCACGCTCGTGGGGGTTGTCCGCGCCCTGGGCGGCGGGGCCGGCGGCGATGCCGACGCCCACGGCGACGGCGAGCGAGGCCAGGATGCCGGTCACCCGCTGGCGGGTCCGGGAGGTGCTCGGTGAGTGCTGCATCGTACGTCCTCTCTGACGGGGCCCCCGGCGGGAGCCGTTGCTGCCCAAATAGCGTGCGGTGCCGGCCCGCCGGGTGGCATCGGCAAGATCGCCGGTCCGGTGCCGGCGGCGCGAGCCCGAGACACCGTCTCAGGCCCTGGTGGCGGCAGGCTACGGTGGTCCCACGACACGGGGTGCGCCCACCGGGAGCTGAGATCACACCCGTCGAACCTGATGCAGTCCGCACTGACGAAGGGATGTCGCCCATGCCGTCGACCCTGCCCACCCGCCACGGATCGCCGTGGCGCCCGCGCCCCGTCCCGCGGGTGCTGTCCGTCGCGGGCTCGGACCCGTCCGGGGGGGCCGGCATCCAGGCGGACCTGAAGGCGATCGCGGCAGCCGGTGGCTACGGCATGGCTGCGCTGACGGCGCTGACGGCGCAGAGCACCCGAGGGGTGAGCGCCGTGCACGTACCGCCCCCGTCGTTCCTCGCCGCGCAGCTCGACACGCTGCGTGCCGACGTCGCGCTCGACGGGATCAAGGTGGGGATGCTGGCGTCGTCGGCGGTCGCCGACGTCGTCACCCGGTGGTTGGACGACGGCGCGGGAGTCGACGGTCCCCCCGTCGTCGTCGACCCGGTCATGGTCGCGACCTCGGGGGACCGTCTGCTGGACCGCGCCGCCGAGGACGCGGTGCGCCGGCTGCTCGACCGGGCGGACGTCGTGACGCCCAACGTCCCCGAGCTGGCCGTCCTGCTGGGCACGCCCGTCGCGACGACCTGGACGGGCGTCCTCGGTCAGGCTGCCCGGCTGGCCGCCCGGCACGACGTGCTCGTGGTGGCCAAGGGCGGTCACCTGCCCGGCGACGAGGTGCCGGACGCGCTCGTCGGGCCGGGCGGCGTCGTCGCCGAGCTGCCGGGCCGGCGCGTCCCCACGACCAGCACGCACGGTACCGGGTGCTCGCTGTCCAGCGGGCTGGTCACGCGCTACGCCCGTCACGGCGAGTGGGAGCGAGCGCTGCGGGAGACCAAGGCCTGGCTGACGGACGCCGTCGTCGCGGGAACGGCGCTCGAGGTCGGCAGCGGCTGCGGCCCGGTCGACCACTTCTGGGCGCTGCGCGGGGTGCTCGTCGAGAGTCCTTAGCAACGCCGAACGTCGTGGTCCGGACCGTTCTCACCGGCCAAAGCGGGCGTGACCATGACGTTCGGCACGGGAGGGTCAGTCGAACAGGTCGCCGAGGTCGCCGATCTCGTCCAGGATGCCGCCGAGCACCATGCCACCCAGGACGGCGCCGAACGCTCCGGAGCCGGTGCGGCCGGACGCGGGCCGACGGTGTCCTTCCCACGGCTGCGGGCCAGGATGCGCGACGTCTCGGCGTGCCAGGTCGGCGGCCTCGGTGGCCAGGGCGGACGCGCGGCGCGCTCCGTCGACCGCTGCCTCGGCGTCGGTGACGTCCCGTGCCGCGGCGAGCTCGCGCTCGGCCGCGGCGAGCCGGGTGCGGGCGTCGGGGCCGACCGGCGCGCGGTAGTCGTCCACGACGGAGCGTGCCGCCGCGACCTGGCGCGCCGCGTCGTCGAGCGCGGGCCCGCGCTGCGCTGCTGCTCGCCGGGAGCGTTCGTCGCGCTCGATCCGGTCACGGACGGCGTCGTCCAAGGCGGTGTTGGCCTCACGGAGCCGGGTCAGGGTGGCGATCGGGTCGGTCGGCGCCCCGGGCGCGGGCAGGGTCCGCAACGTCTCGGACAGGGCGTCCGCCGCGAGGTCGACGGCGCCCTCGCGGCGGGTCGCCGGCATGGCGCGGGCCTGGGCGAGCTCGGTGCGGGACTCGGCGACCAGTGCGCCGAGGGCAGCCTCGGCACGCAGTGCCTCCGACTCGAAGTCATGGACGGCGGACAGCAGGCCCTCGGCGCGGTGGAGGGCGTCCTCGGCCGCGCGCGTCCCCGCTGCCGCTTCGGCGACCTGCTGGGAGGCGAGCCTGCGCCGGGCGGCGCCTGCGCTCCGGGCGGCGAAGTCCAGGAGGCGTCCGGCCTGGGCCGGGTTGTCGGCCACGGGCGCGAGCGCGTGCTCCGTGTAGTCGGCATGGAGTCGCTCGACGTCGTCACGTGCCGGGTCGATCGCGCCCCGCACGGTCTCGATGCGTTCCTCGACGCGGTCGACCGCTTGCGGGGTGGCCCGGGCGGAGCTGCGCCGCGCCGTCAGCGTGGCGTCGAGGTCGTCGAGCGCCGTGCCGGCGGCGCCGCACAGCTCCACGATGCGACCCGACCACGCCCGGCGTTCGGCGTCGGTGTCCGGCACGTGGTCGTGCAGGAGCTGGTTGAGATGGAACGCTTCGCGCAGGTGTTCTCTGGCCTGCCGCAAGGCTGGTCCGGCCTCCGCGGTGGCAGGCTCGCCGAGCTCGGCCACGGCGAAGGACAGCTCGTCCTCGGCCAGCCGCGCACGTTCGTCCGTGCGGACCAGCGCCGACCCGGCGGCCGTCGTCAGACGGGCGAGCTCGGTCTCGGCGGCCTCCCGTCGACGTCCTCGGCGGCCCCGGAGCGCGAGCGCGAAGCCTGCGACGACCACCAAGACCACGCCCGTCACCACACCGACCAGCTGCACGCCATCCATGCCGGGAATCGTACGGGCATCCGGGAGCGGCCGGGACGGTCGGCCACGGGTGGCTCAGGCCGGCCTGCGCGCGACGACCTCGAAGGTGTGCCAGTGCTTGGGGCCGCCGAACGAGGGACCGTCGTGCTCGCGCTCGTCGACCACCAGCACGTCCAGGCCGTCGATCAGCTCACCGACGTCCTCCTCGTGGTGGAAGGTCAGCGCGTCCGCCGTCGCAAGGTCGGTAGCCCACTCGTCGCGCTCGCCGAAGAGCGTGACGCCGACCCAGCCGCCCGGCGCGAGGGCGCCGCGGACGCCCTCCCAGACGCGCGCGAAGTCCGACGGCGGGACGAAGGGCAGCGCGTAGGAGGCGTGGACGAGGTGGGCGCTCGGCAGCGGGAGCGCCTCCTGGACGGTGGCCACGCGCACCTCGAGACCGGCGCGCAGCGCCGGAGGCACCAGGCGGGGCACCAGGTCGGCCGTGCCCGGGGCCGGGTCGACCGCGAGCACGTGCCAGCCCGCACGCACGAGAGCCGTGGCCTCGACCCCGCTTCCCGCACCGAGGTCGACGGCCTGGCGGCCCGCCCCCTCCCCGGCCCGGGTGAGCAGGTCACGGCAGAGCTGCCGCGGAGCGCGTCCCGTCTGGCGGGCGTTGTAGAGATCCCAGTGCGCGAGGTCGAAGCGGGTCACCCGCAGATCATGCCCCGGGCAAGCATGTCGATGCTCGGTGGGATGATGTGAGCGATGCCACCCGACTCTCCTGAACGCCCCGCGCCCGCCGGCTCCCAGCTCGGCACGGTCGCCTCGGTGCTGCGGCTGCTGCCCTACGTCCGTCCGGCGCTACCACGCCTCGTCGGCGGTCTGGTCGCCTCCCTCGGGGCGAGCCTCGCGGCACTGGCGATCCCGCGGGTCCTCCAGCGCCTCGTGGAAGGGCCGCTCGCGCAGGGCGTCGCCGACCACGACTACGCCGCGCTGCTGTGGCCGACGCTCGCCGTCCTCGGTCTCGGGATCACCGAGGCCGGCCTCATCCTCCTGCGCCGCAACCTCGTGATGTACCCGGGCACCCGGGTCGAGGCGGCGCTGCGCACAGAGCTCTTCCGTCACCTGCAGCAGCTCCCGGCGGCGTTCCACGACCGGTGGCCAGGGGGTCAGCTGCTGAGCCGCTCCATGACCGACCTGGGCCTCCTGCGGCGATGGCTCGTGTTCGGGCTGCTGCAGCTCGTGGTCAGCACCGTCACCATCGCCGTCGGTGTCGCCCTCCTCCTCACGACCGCCGGGTGGCTGGGACTGGTCTACCTCGCCGGTGCCGTCCCGGTGACGATCATCGCGTTCCGGTTCTCGCGCCGCTACCGCGTCATCGCCCGGCTCTCGCAGGACCAGTCCGGCGACCTGGCCAACACCGTCGAGGAGTCGGTGCACGGGATCCGGGTGCTCAAGGCCTTCGGCCGCGGGGACGACGCGCTGGAGTCGTTCTCCGGGCAGGCGGAGGAGCTGCGCCGCACGGAGATCCGCAAGGCCGGCAACCAGGCCACCGTGACCACCTCCCTGCAGCTCGTCCCGGAGCTCACGCTCGCGGTCTGCCTGATCCTCGGCATCTGGCTGGCAGCCGAGGGGCAGTTGAGCGTCGGCGCCCTCGTCGCGTTCTTCCTCACGGCAGCCGTCATCAACGGCCCGGTCGTCGACCTCGGCATGACGCTGTCGATGACCCTCAACGCCCGCACCGCCGTCGACCGCTTCTTCGAGGTGGTCGACACCCCGAACCCGCTGACCGACCCGGCCGACCCTGTCGACCTCGGCGAGGGTGAGGGCCGCGTCGTGCTGCGCGACGTCGGTTTCCGGTACGCCGACGCCCCGGCGCCCGTGCTCGACGGCGTCGACCTCGAGCTGCCGGCAGGCACGACGACGGCGCTGGTCGGATTGACCGGGTCCGGCAAGTCCACCCTCGCCCTGCTGGTCCCGCGGCTCGCCGACGTGACCACGGGCGCCGTCGAGATCGACGGCCACGACGTGCGCGACCTGTCCCGGCACGACGTGCGACGTGCCGTGGCCGTCGCCTTCGAGGACCCGACGCTGTTCTCGGCGTCGGTGCGCGACAACGTGCTCCTCGGCGTCGACGACGACCTGCCCGCCGAGGCCCGCGAGCAGCGGCTGCACGAGGCCGTCGAGGTCGCCCGGGCGGGCTTCGTCCACGACCTGCCGCGGGGCGTCGACACCCGCATCGGCGAAGAAGGGCTCTCCCTGTCCGGCGGCCAGCGACAACGCCTCGCCCTCGCCCGGGCGATCGCCGCCCGGCCCCGCGTGCTCGTCCTCGACGACCCGCTCTCCGCCCTCGACGTCACCACCGAGGAGGCCGTCACGGCTGGCCTGCGAGACGTGCTCCAGGGCACCACCAGCCTCGTCATCGCCCACCGGCCGTCGACGGTGGCGCTCGCGGACCGGGTCGCCGTCCTGTCCGCGGGGCGCATCACGGCGGTCGGGACGCATCGTGAGTTGCTCGCCTCCGACGACCACTACCGCTATGTCATCGCCTCGCTCGAAGCCGACTGGAAGAGCGGCGAGCACGACCACGCGACGGAGGCGACCCGATGACCGCGCCGCGCACCACGACGCCCGACAGCTGGGCGCCCCGCGACGTCCACACCGACGACGTGTCCCAGCTCGACCGGACGACATCGCGCGCGGTACGCAGCCGCTCGCTCCGGCTTCTCGGGGAGCTGCTGCGTCCCCGGTGGCGCCCGCTGGCCTGGGCGGGGCTCCTGATCGTGGTCGGGACGCTCGGCCAGGTGGCAGGGCCGCTCCTCGTCCAGGCGGGGATCGACACCGCGCTGCCCGCCCTGCGCGACGGCGACCCCGGTCGGCTCGTGACCATCGGCGGCGCGTACCTCGCGGCCGCCGTGCTGGGCGGCGTGTGCGCCGGCGCGTACGTCCGGGCCGCGGCCCGCGTCGCCCAGAGCGTGCTCCTGGAGCTGCGTCGCCGGGTCTTCCGGCACACGCAGCGGCTCTCGCTCGAGTTCCACGAGTCCTACACCTCGGGTCGCGTCATCAGCCGCCAGACCTCCGACCTGGAGGCGCTCCGCGAGCTCTTCGACGGCGGGCTGACGGGCGTGGTGTCCTCGCTGATGCTCATGGTGTTCACCGGAGCGGCGCTGTTCGTCGTCGACTGGCGGTCGGGGCTGGTGCTGACGGTCGCCCTCGTGCCCGCCTGGTTGCTGACCCGCTGGTTCCAGCGGCGCTCGCAGCTCCACTACCGCGAGCAGCGCGGCGCGTCGGCACGGCTCATCGTGAAGTTCGTCGAAACCATGACGGGCATGCGGGCGGTCCAGGCGTTCCGGCGCGAACCCACCACCCAGGCCGAGTACGCACGGCTCGGCGAGGAGTACCGCGACGCGAACCTGCGCATCTTCGGCGTCAACGGCCGCTACCAGCCAGGGCTCGTGCTGATCGGCAACGTCACCGTGGCGGCAGCGCTCGCCTACGGCGGGTGGCGGGTCTTCGAGGGGCAGCTCGAGCTCGGTGCGCTCGTCGCCGTGCTGCTGTACGTCAAGCGCTTCTTCCAGCCGATCCAGCAGCTCGGCATGTTCTACAACGCGCTGCAGTCAGCGGTGGCCGCGCTCGAGAAGGTGTCCGGGCTGCTCGCGGAGGAACCGACGGTGGTCGAGCCGCAGCGCCCGACGCCGTTGCGCAGGGCTCGTGGCGAGCTGCGGCTCAAGGACGTCACGTTCGGCTACGGCAAGGGCCCGGTGGTGCTCCCCGAGCTCGACCTGACGATCCCGGCCGGGCAGACGGTCGCGCTCGTCGGCTCGACCGGGGCGGGCAAGTCGACGCTGGCCAAGCTCGTCACCCGGTTCTACGACGCGAGCGAGGGGCGGGTGCTCCTCGACGGTGTGGACGTGCGCGACCTGTCCACCCGGGACCTGCGGCGTGCGGTGGTGATGGTGACGCAGGAGGCGTACCTCTTCAGCGGCACGGTGCGCGAGAACATCGCTCTGGGTCGCCCGGACGCCACCGACGAGCAGATCGAGGCGGCGGCTCGGGCGGTCGGGGTGCACGACTTCGTGACCGGTCTGCCCGACGGGTACGGCACCGAGGTGAACAAGCGGGGCGGTCGGGTCTCGTCGGGGCAGCGCCAGCTGCTCAGCTTTGCCCGCGCCTTCCTCGCCGACCCGGCGGTCCTGGTGCTGGACGAGGCGACGAGCTCGCTCGACGTCCCGGGGGAGCGGTTGGTGCAGGCCGGCCTCCAGACGCTGCTCGCCGACCGGACGGCGATCATCATCGCCCACCGGCTCTCGACGGTCGCGATCGCGGACCGCGTGCTCGTGATGGAGGGCGGTCGCGTCGTCGAGGACGGCACGCCGCAGGAGCTGGTGATGCAGCAGGGGCGGTTCGCGGCGCTGGATGCCGCGTGGCGGGACTCGGTCGTCTGACCTCCTTGCGGCCGACCGACCGGACGGTATGCTGGCGGTCCGGCGACAGGAGAGGTGCGACATCGTGGTCGACGTCCGAGAGCGAGACAGCGGTACCCGGGGCCGCGTCATCACCTACCCGGTCGCGCTGCGCGCCGCCCGCCGGCGGTTCGTGGCATCCGGCGGGCTGGCGATGGACCAGCTCACCGAGGACCTGTGGGTGAGCAGGGCGACGCTGTACCGGGTCGTCGGCAGTCGCGACCGCTTGCTGGGCGACGTGCTGTGGCAGCTCGCGGCACGGACCCTTGACCGGGCGCGCCACGACACCGACGACGCGGCGATGGGCGGCGTCGACCGCCTCCTGGCGGTCGCGCAGCGTTTCGACGACGAGGTCGGCCTCTACGAGCCGTTGCAGAAGTATCTGGCCGTCGATCCCGTGGACGCGACCCGGGTGCTGTTCGGCGCGACCGCCCGGGTCCACGTCCGCAACGTCGAGGCGTGGGCGGAGCTCATCCGCCGGGAGCAGGAGACCGGCGACCTGGGCCCGCTGCAGTTCTCGGTGGCCGAGACGGCGTTCGCCTTCGTCCGGATCGGGGAGTCGGTCCTCTTCGGCTCGATGCTCGCGGGGATCGAGCCGGACAGACGGCTCGGCGAGCACCTGCGCCGGACGGTCCTGCCGATGGCCTAGGGCCGGTCGCTGAGATCCCAGACCGTCCGGTACGGGTCAGGAGCGGCCGGTCGCGACCAGTCGCTCCACCAGTGCGGCCGCCGGGGGAGTGGGTGCGCCCACGGTGAGCGCGAGCACCGACCGCCCGGCGCCCGGCAGCGGAACGGTGACCACGTCAGGGTTGCGGTGCGCGCGCAGAGCGAGACCGGGCAGCAGGCTCACGCCTGCGCCGGCCGCGACGAGCGCCTGCACGGCGACGTAGTCGTCGGTCTCGAAGGCCAACCGGGGGGCGAACCCGGCCGCGGCACACCGTGCGACGAGGTCCGCACGACATCGTTCGCAGCCGGCGATCCAGGCGTCGTCCTCGTGGGCGCGCAGCAGTGCGCTTCCCGTGCGGCCGGAGCCCCCGGCCGGCCCTCGCCCGCCGTGCGCCGTGACGAGGTGCACCGTGTCGTCGAGCACCCGCGTGGTCTGGAAGCGGGAGAGGTCGTCGACGCTGCGGGTGTGGCGCACGTCGGAGTGCTCGAAGACGAGGGCGACGTCGACCTCACCGGCCTGGAGCGCCGCGACCGCCTCCGGCGGCTCCGCCTCGACGAGGCTGACACCGATCCCCGGGTGGTCCCGACGCAACCGGGTGACGGCCTCGGGCACGATCGTGGCGAGGGCCGACGGGAAGGCGGCGAGGCGCGCCCTGCCGGCGCGCAGGCCGGCGAGCGCGTCGAGCTCACGCTGCGCCCCCTCGACGCGGGCGATGATCTCACCGGCACGATCGGCGAGGAGGCGACCGGCCTCGGTGAGGCGCACGCCGCGCCCTGCGCGCTGCAGCAGGGGGATCCCCGCCTCGGTCTCGAGCCGCGCGAGGTGGTGGCTCACGGACGGCTGGGCGTAGTGCAGCTCGCGGGCCGCGGCCGTCACCGACCCGGTCCGGGCCACGGCGGCCAGCACGCGCAGCCGGGTCAGGTCGAGCTGGGCGGCGGGGGGCGGGACGTCCGTCATCGCACCAGGATACGAACCATCCATCGACGTCGGCGATGGTTCAGGTCACAAGATGGCATTGGACCGATGGATCATGCGCGACCGATGGTGGAGGCATGGATATCCCCCCGCCGACCGTCGCCGACGTCCTGGCCGCCCAGCGCCGTATCGAGGGTCTCGTCGAGCGCACGCCGGCATCGACCTACACCGAGCTCGACCGCCTGGCCGACGACGCCGGCGCGTCCGGAGCGCGCCTCGTCATCAAGCACGAGAACCTGCAGCGCACGGGCGCGTTCAAGGCGCGCGGGGCGCTCAACCTGCTCCTGCAGATGTCCGACGACGCCCGTCGGCGCGGCATCGTCGGCTACTCCACGGGCAACCATGCGCAGGCGCTCGCGTACGCCGCCCGGCACGTGGGTGCGCCGTGCACGATCGTCATGCCGATGGCGCCGAACCCTGTCAAGGAGCGGGCCGTCCGGTCGCTCGGCGCGGACGTCGTCCTGCACGGCGACCGGCTGGAGGACGCCTGCGCGCACGCCGAGCGGCTCGCAGCCGACCGCTCCGCGCGCCTGGTGAGCGCCGCCGACGAGCCGGACCTCGTCGCCGGGGTGGCCACCGCGACCCTCGAGCTGCTGCAGCAGCGGCCCGACCTGGACGTCCTGGTCGTGCCTGTCGGTGGCGGATCCGGCGCGGGTGCCGCCTGCCTCGTGGCAGCAGCGGTCGCTCCCCGCGTCCGCGTCGTCGGCGTGCAGGCGGCAGCGTCCCCGGCCGCGCACGACTCGTGGCGCGCCGGCGAGCTCCTCACGCGGCCCAACGCCACGCGCGCCGAGGGCCTCGCCGTCGGGCGCGGGTTCGCCCTCACCCAGAGGATCCTGCGTGCTCACCTGAGCGACTTCCTGCTGGTGGACGACGACGCGATCACCCGCGCTCAGCGCGCCTACCTCACGGCCGCCCGCACCGTGGCCGAGGGGGCGGGCGCCGCCGCCCTGGCGGCCGTGCTGACACATCCCGCACTGTTCGCCGGCGCGCGGACCGGCGTCGTCTGCTCCGGTGGCAACGCGAGCGAGGCCGAGCTGCGCCGCGCCCTGGCGAGCACCTGACCAGCGAGGGTGCCTCGTCCCGGCGTAGCCTGGCGAGATGGCTCGTCTCGTGGACATCCATCCCGTCGACCCGCAGCCACGCCTGGTGGGCCAGGTCGTGGCGGCCCTCCGGGACGGTGCGCTCGTCGCCTACCCGACGGACTCCGGCTACGCCCTCGGCTGCCGCATCGGGCTGCACGACGGCACCGAGCGGATCCGGCAGATCCGGCGTCTGGACGCCAAGCACCACTTCACGCTGGTGTGCTGCGACTTCGCCCAGCTCGGCCAGCTCGTGCGGCTGGACAACTCGGCCTTCCGGGCGATCAAGGCGGCCATACCCGGTCCGTACACGTTCATCCTGCCGGCCACCTCCGAGGTGCCGCGCCGGCTCGCCCACCCGAAGAAGAAGACCGTCGGCGTGCGCATCCCGGACTCGCGCGTGGTCCACGCCCTGCTGAGCGAGCTCGGCGAGCCGCTGCTCAGCTCGACGCTCATCATGCCCGGGGACGCCGAGCCTCTCACCGAGGCGTGGCAGGTCTCCGAGGCGCTGGACCGATCGGTCGACGTGATCGTCGACTCCGGGGACGTCTCGGCGGAGCCGACCACCGTGGTCGACTGGTCCGCCGGCTACCCGGAGGTCGTCCGGGCCGGGGCGGGGGATCCCGCGCCGTTCGAGTAGGGGGCCGATGCCGCACGCTCACGTCGCGGCCCGTTCACCGTTCGGCGACCTGATCGGGCTAGGGTGCTGGTCATGAGCGATCGTGGACTCGAGCTGGCCCGGGACAAGATGCACGGTGCGGGGGTGGCATCCGCCGCCGTCGACGTGTTCAGCCGATTCTACCGGCTGCTGGAAGGCGGCCAGAGCGGTTACGTGCGGGAGGACGACGTCGAGCCCTTGACGGGCCTGACCCGGCACGCCGACCTCGACGTCGACGCGGCCGATGCGTCTGCGGCCCTGGCGAGGACGGCCATCATCAAGCTCAACGGGGGCCTCGGCACCTCGATGGGGATGGACCGGGCGAAGTCGTTGCTCGAGGTACGCCGGTCGGCCGAGGGCGAGTCGCTGAGCTTCCTCGACGTGATCGTCGGCCAGGTGCGTGCGGCGCGCCAGGCTACGGGCGCGCGGCTGCCGCTGGTGCTGATGAACTCCTTCCGCACGCAGGACGACACGCTCGCCGCCCTGTCGGGGTACGGCGACCTCGCTGTGGAAGGGCTGCCGCTCGACTTCCTGCAGAACCGGGAGCCGAAGCTGCGGGCGGACACGCTGGAACCGGTCGAGTGGCCGGACGACCCATCGTTGGAGTGGTGCCCGCCGGGGCACGGTGACCTCTACCCGGCGTTGCACGCCAACGGCGTGGTGCGGGCACTCCTCGACGCCGGTTTCCGCTACGCCTGCGTCTCCAACTCGGACAACCTCGGTGCGGCGCCCGACGGCGAGATCGCGGCCTGGTTCGCCGGCACCGGTGCCCCCTACGCGGCCGAGATGTGCCTCAAGACGCCGGCCGACGTCAAGGGCGGCCAGCTCGTGGTCCGCCGGTCGGACGGTCGGATCATCCAGCGCGAGACGGCGCAGACGCACCCGGAGGACGTGGACGTCTCGCTCGACCCGGAGCGCCACCGCTACTTCCACACGAACAACCTGTGGTTCGACCTGGAGGTCCTGGCGGCCGAGCTGGACCGCACCGGCGGGGTCCTCGAGCTGCCGCTGATCCGCAACGCCAAGACCGTCGACCCGTCGGACCCGAGCTCACCCGAGGTGATCCAGATCGAGTCGGCGATGGGCGCCGCGGTGGCGGTCTTCGAGGGGGCGACGGCGATCGAGGTGGGTCGCGAGCGGTTCCTGCCGGTCAAGACCACCGACGACCTGCTGCTGCTGCGTTCGGACGTGTACGACCTCACCGACGACTACCGGCTGGTCGCGCAGGTCGAGGCGCCGCTCGTGCGGCTGTCGAAGACGTACAAGACCATCGGCGCGTTCGACGCCCGGTTCCCGGCCGGGCCGCCGTCGCTGCGGGCGGCGACCGGTCTCTCGGTCGCGGGGGACTGGACCTTCGGTCGTGGCGTGCGCGCCGAGGGGGCGGCCGAGCTGCCCGAGCCGGAGGAGGGGACGGGGACGGTCCCCGACGGAGCCACCATCACCCGCGACGGGATTGCCTGAGACTCACCGCGGCACGTCGACGACCCGCTCAGCGCCCACGGTGGGGCGGAGCCGGCCTGCGGTGGCTGCCGCGACGTCGTCGTGCAGCCGGGCCACCTCGTCCGGCGGGACCAGCAGGGTGAGCCGCGCGACCTCCGCGTAGACGGTCTCGCCGACGACGGCGTCCCGGTGCGCGGCCCACTCGCGCAGGAGGTGCTCGAGCCGGCCGGCCTCGGCGTGCGGGGCGTCGAGCGTCACCTCGACCAGGTGGCGGCGCCCGATCACCAGACCGCGGCGCTCCGCGTCGTCGAGCGCCGCGGTCACGGCTCCGGAGTAGGCCCGGACGAGCCCGCCCGCGCCGAGCAGCACCCCGCCGAAGTACCGCGTGACGACGGCGACGACATCGGTCGTACGACGGTGCCGCAGCACCTCGAGCATCGGGACGCCCGCCGTGCCGGACGGTTCACCGTCGTCGGAGGAGCGCTGGGTGTCCGCATGGACGCCGAGCACCACGGCGACGCAGTGGTGCCGCGCGTCCCAGTGCTGCTTGCGCAGACGGGCGACGACCTCGTCCGCCTCGGTGCCGTCGGCGACGGGAGCCACGTGGGCGAGGAAGCGGGACCGCTTGATCACGAGCTCGTGGTCGACGGGCGCCGAGAGGGTGCGGGGCAGGGGCATCCGTCGATCCTACGAGCGCCGACACGCCGACAGATCATCCGACGAAATAGTGTGCCAAGCGCCATCATCGACCCATGGCGAACTCGCACGAGACGACGGACGGACTACCGAGCACGGACGACAGTGCTGCCGTGGGAGAGGTCGGGCGCTACCCCCGACCCACGGTCTCGCTCGACGAGGCGGAGTGGGTCTGGCGCCAACTCTCGGTGGAGGCGCTGCGGCCCGACGGCAAGCCCGAGATCGTGCGCCTCGCGGTGATCGCCGGGCTGACCCGCGCGACCGGGGCGAGGTACGGCGACCTGCTGCGAGTGCGGGCGGAGGACCTCGACCTGGGGTCGGACGGGACCGGACGCGTCGGTGGTGCGCGGCCGACGGGGGAGGGGAGGGTCCTCGTGCGTCACGGCAAGCACCGGACCCTCCGCCGGCACCGCGTCCCGGGGGAGGTCGTGATCGTCCTGAGGCACTGGATGGTGGTCCGCACCGAGCTGGCGGCCGAGCTGGAGGGCTCCGTCCCCCGCGCCTTGCTCCTGACGGTGCACCACACGCACGACAACGGCACGACCGTCTCCAGCGGGCTGCCGATCACGCGGCAGGGGCTGGTGCTGTCCTGGCGGAGGTTCGTCCACCGCACGAACGCTCGTTACGGGGCGACCAGGCCGCCGCTGCCCACCCGGTTCGAGCAGGTGCGCCGCGCCTGGCGGGATGCAGGGCTGACCGATCCCGGTACAGAGGTGACCGAAGAGAAATAGTGTGCCAAGCACCTCTGAACATCAGAAGGCCAGGACGCACGGCCACAACCCGCCCAGAGGGCGGGGGCCTCAGCTCGTCGAGATGCCCAGCAGAGGCCTGGTGGGGGTGTGCGAAGCGAGCTCCTCGAAGCCCATCCGGTCGTAGAACGCCCGGGCTGACGTGTTGGCCGGGTCGTACCCGAGGTGCACGCCCGGGACACCACGGGCGGCGAGCGCGGCACGCAGCGTGTCCACGAGCCGGCGGCCCAGGCCTCGACCCTGCGCCTCGGGGATCAGGTCGATGTGCAGGTGCGCCGGGTGGGTCTCGAGCTCTCCGTGCTGCAGCCCGCGCACCATGCGCTGCGGGTCGCGGCCGTCGTACAGCAGGGCGTCCTCGGAGTAGCCAGGGTCGGCAGCCGTCGGCGGACCGGCTGCGGGGTGCCGGTCGACGAAGCCCGGCGTCCACTCCCGTTCCCACCACGCCGCGAACTCCGCCGTGTCGGCCACGGCGATGATGTAGCCGAGCAGTCGCCCGTCGTCGACCGACAGCGGCCCGCTGGGTCCGTCGTCGTGCCGGACCACGACGAACGCGAGGTCGGGAGCGTGATCGACGTACGGCAGGGCGTACACCTCGGGCATGAGGTCGTCGTCGGAGTAGACGCCGCGGGCGTCGCCGCCGCCCGCGGCGGTCCGGACGCACACCTCGGCGACGGCGGGACGGTCTGACGGGCGATACGGACGGATCGTGATCTCGCTCATCGGGTCATCGTGGCAGCAGCCACCACGCCAGGGCGAGGAGCGCCGCTCCGCCGAGCAGCACGAGGCCGGCGAGCGCAGCACCGGACACCGCCCAGGCGAGCGCTCCGACGGCGCTCGTCACGCCGGCGACGACGAGGTCCCGCGAGCCGCTGCGCCCCAGCACCGCCACCTCGACCCGCGTCCGCCACCCGACATGACCCGCCCACCAGCTCAGGCGCACCGCGAGGTAGGCCAACGGAGCGAGCCAGAGCACAGCGGGATCGAAGGGAGTGGAAGCCGAGCCCAGCAGGAGCAGGGCGGACAGGACGACGGCGACGTGCGCGGGAAGCTGCCCCGGGCGTGCCAGCGCCCAGAGTGCCGCACCGGCCACCGCCGTCAGCACGAGCCCGGCCATCAGCGTCGTGCGCGATGCCGCTGCCCACACCAGTGCGGCCACGGCGACGGCCGCGGCCGCCCGCAGCACGAGGCCCGGTACCGCCGGCCCGTGCTCGACCCGCACGACCGGCAGCGCTCGGGCGCGGCGTCGCCGCACCCAGTCGTGGAGCTCCGCGGTCAGGCTCATCCTGCGACGCCCCTCTGCCGACCGAGCAGGTGGGCCAGGGCGGGACGTCCGGTCCGGAGCAGCGGTGTCGGGTGCACGCCCCGAGGATCCCACGGCCGGGCGGCCGCGTCAGCCCGGGTGCCGGACCGACGGGGCGCGGTGCTGCTCCGCAGCCCGCACGAGCGCCTCGAACCGGGCGGGGGCCCCGGTCCGGGCGTCGCCGGCCCACGCCACCACCGGCACGCCCTCGCTGGTCAGCTGCCGCAGCCGGTCCTCGCGCTCCATGCGGGTGACGCGCCAGGCCAGCCGCAGATGAACCTCGTGGACGGGGTGCACGGCCGGCAGCGTGTCCACGACGACGACCTGGTGTCCCTGGTCGCGCCACGTGCGCACCATGTGGAGCGACTCGTCGTCCAGGGCCGTGGTGAACAGGTAGACGATCGCGTCGGCCGGGAGGCGAGGCGGTCGCAGCCGCCGCGCCGGGCTGCCCAGGGGGCTGCTCGTCGCGAGCCCGTGCAGCACCCGCCGCAGGTGCCGCCGGCCCGCGGCGGGCGGCAGGGGGCGTCGGCGCCGGCCCAGGTCCTCGAGACCCACCCGGTCGCCGGCCCCGACGACGGCCCGCGCCACCGAGGCGGCGGCGTGCCGGGCCAGGTCCAGCGAGGTCGGCTCGTCGACACGCAGGTCTCCGTTGCCGCGCCACGTCCGCAGGTCCGGCCCGACGTCGTCGCGTGAGTCGAGCACGAGGATCGTGGTGGCCTCCGCCGTGGCGTAGGTGCGCCGGACGTAGAGCTCGTCGAGGGCCGGCGAGCGGCGTGCCGTCGTCCGCCAGTCGATCCGGCGCAACCGATCGCCCGGCGTGAACAGGTGGACGTCGCGCAGCTCGCTGCCGTCCCCGAGCCGCGGGGAGGTGTGCGGACCGGTCAGCCCACGCAGACGTGACGGGAGCGGCACACGCCCCAGCGGCATCGCGGCGGGCAGGACGAGCCGGTCCGGTGCCGTCGAGCGCTCGACGTCCTCCGCCGTCGCGCCCCCTGCTCCATGACCTCGGACGTCGACGACGAACGTGGGCTGCGGTCCCGTGCGCACCGACGCGAGGCCGAGCTCGAGCTCGCGGCGACCCGGTGCGAGCAGGACGTCCAGCGTGCGGTGGCCCGGCGCCGCCACCCGGGAGTGCACGACCTCGACCCCAGCGGGAGGGTCGATCGCGAGCACCGCTGTCAGCTCGCCCGGAGCGGCCGTCTCGTCGGCCGTCGAGATGGCGTGCCGCGTGGGTCGCTCGGGCGTGCGACCCGTCAGCGCGCCAGGCGCACCGCTCCATGCCACCCCGAGCAGCAGAGGAACACCCACCAGCGCGACGTCCGCTCGACCCGTCACCAGACCGACCGCGAGCAGGACCACGGCGACGACGGTTCCCGCGACCCCGTGCGGCGTGCGCCGCCAGACCGGATCGTCGGGGCCCCGCAGGCCGCGCTCCCGTGCGCCGTCCCGCTCGCTCGACGTGAAGCTCACCGACCGGGCCCCACGGTCGCAGGCCCGGGCACCGACGCGAGGAGCTCGCCGACCACCTGCTCAGGGCGCACCGCGGCGGCCCACGCGGTCGGGTTCAGCGTCAGCCGGTGGGCCAGGACGGGGACGGCGACCCGCTTCACGTCCTCGGGCAGCAGGTGGTCGCGCCCGTCGAGCACGGCGACCGCACGTCCCAGCAGCAGCAGGTTCTGCGAGCCGCGGGGCGAGGCCCCGACCTCCAGCGCGGAGTGCGCGCGGGTGGCGGCGGCGAGGTCGACGCAGTAGGTCGCGACGTCGGGGTCGACCTCGACGGCCTCCACGCCCGCCTGCATGGCCAGCACCGTCTCCGCGTCGACGACCCGTCGCACCGGTGCCGCCTCCTGCCGCCGGGCGACACGACGCAGCAGCACGTCGCGCTCCTGGTCGCGGTCCGGGTAGCCGACGGCGAGCCGCACCATGAACCGGTCGAGCTGCGCCTCCGGGAGCGGGTAGGTGCCCTCGTACTCGACCGGGTTCGACGTCGCCACGACGTGGAACGGTCGCGGCAGCGGTCGGGTGACCCCCTCGGCCGACACCTGACGTTCCGCCATGGCCTCCAGGAGCGCGGACTGCGTCTTGGGCGCCGTCCGGTTGATCTCGTCGGCGAGGAACAGGCCCGTGAAGACGGGCCCGGGCCGGAACACGAACTCACGGGTGGCCGGGTCGAAGATGCTGGACCCGGTGACGTCGCTGGGCAGCAGGTCGGGCGTGCACTGCAACCGGGCGAAGTCGAGCCCGAGCGCCGTGGCCAGCGACCGGGCGGCCAGCGTCTTGCCGAGACCGGGCACGTCCTCGAACAGCACGTGCCCCCCGGCGAGCACGGCCGCGAGCGCCAGCTCGAGCGAGTCGCGCATGCCGACGACGGCGGTGCCGATCTCGTCGAGGACGGCGTGTCCGTGCTCGGCGACATCGGCGACGGGCATCGGGGTGGCGGGGTGGTTCATGCGGGTGGCCTTCCGGTTCGCCGGGCGTCGGTCGGGATGCGTTCGATGGCGTCGAGCCAGCGGTGCAGGCTGCGGGGTGTGGGGGGTCTGCGGGAGCGGATCTGGTCGAGGACGTCGGCGCCGAGGAGCGCGGCGGCGTCGTCGTGGTGGCGCGGGTCGGTCAGGTCGATGCCGTGGGGTGCGAGGCGGTGCTGGGCGAGTGCGGTGACCCGGCGGGTGATGCGGGCGGAGACGTGGCCGTCGCGGGTCAGGGCGGCCCAGCCGAGGTCGGTGACGTCGTGGCGCGCTCCGTGGCGCTGTTCGGTGGGTGGTGCGGGCCAGGCGGACTCGGCGCCGTCGTCGAGCGTGGTCCAGGCGTGCCAGACGGCGAGGGCGCCGGTGGGCAGGAGGAGGGCGTGGACGGGGTCGAGGGTCCCGGTCACGGCGAGCAGGAGGGCGGTCAGGAGGGCGACGGCCCAGGGCAGATGTCGGGTCATGGTGCGGTGGCGCCGGTGTCGAGGCTGCGGGCGATGCGGGTGAGAGCGGTGCGGGCGCTGGTGACGTCGTCGGTGCTGGTGGGGTGGGTGGTGAAGCGGGCGCGCTGGTACAGGGTGCGCAGGGTGGCGACGTCTGCCGGTGGGGCGGGGGTGGTGGCCAGGATGGTCTGGGTGAACTCGGTGGGGGTCTGGGCGGGGTCACGGGTGGTGCCGTGCTCGGCGGCGGCGTCCTCGAGGGCGACCCAGGCGGCGACGACGGCGTCGTCCGGGGTACCGACGTCGTCGAGGTGCTGCAGGGCTCGGGTGACGGCGTCGGCGAGCTCGGGCAGCGGGACGGTGGGGGCGTCGGCGGTGGCGAGGTCGCCGCCGGTGTCGAGGGTGTCGGGTTCGGGTGCGTCGCGGGGGACGTCCTGCAGGGCGGCGAGGATCTTGCGGCCGGCGGTCCACAGCAGGAGCACGATGATGACGGATCCCAGCACGACGAGGAGGGTCAGGAGGGTGTCGTCGGGGTCGTTGGTGGTGGTGTCGGTGGGGGGCGACGGGGCGGGTGGGGAGGGTTCGGCGGGCGGGGGATCCTGGCCGAGGCCCACCTCGAGGACGGCGGCGGGCACGGAGACCTGCCAGGGGGTGGCGGTGGCGGCGCCGAGGACGACGAGCCCGGTGAGGAGGAGCAGGGCCGCCGGGTGGGTGCGTCGCCCGGGCGGCGTCATGCGAGCAGGTCGTGGGCGTGCTGCCCGGCGACGGCGGCGGCGACGAACGCGGCGGGGTCGGTGTCCAGGCCGCGGCCCATGGTGGACAGCCGGACGGGGGCACGGTGGAGCGCCTCGAGAAGCTCGGTGGTGGCGGGGACGTCGACGAGGCGGTGCCGGGCGCCGAGCGTGGCGGCCTGGTCGTGGACGCGCCGGGTCAGTTCTGCTCCCCAGCCCGGGCGGTCCTGCAGGGCGGCCTCGGGGTGGGGCACGACGACGTCGGCGGGGGCGAGCGCCACCCGCCCGTAGGCGGTCAGGGAGTGGTGCGAGATGCCGAGGTGCCGGTCGCGCGCGTCGGCGCCGGAGACCCGCAGGGAGGCGACGGGCCGGCCGGCAAGGGTGGCGGCGGCGTTGACCGCCTCGCCGGCGGTGACGCCGGAGAAGCCCCAGCGGGTCCCGGTGCCGAGGTTGCCCGGGCCTTGCGCCACGACGACGAGGTCGGCACCGAGGACGTGGTGCGCGGCGAGCAGACCGGTGTGCACGGTGACGGCCTCGTGGTCGCCGCCGAACGCCTGGCCGACGGTGATGGTGGACTCGAGCCAGCCGTGCTCGCGCAGCGCGGCGACGGTGCGCGAGAACGCGGCGGGCAGCGCACCGCCGTCGGTCATGACGTAGGCGACCCGTGGCGCCGGGGTGCCGGCGAGCTCCGCGGCGTGCCGGGCTCCGGCGATGATCGCGGGGACGGCGGAGTGCAGGTCGGCGACGATGACGGGTGTGGCGGCCAGGTCGTCGGCGTCACGCAGCACGCCGTGATGCTCGGACTCCTGCTCGTCCACGCCGAGCACCATCGCCTGCAGCGGCGTGTAGCGGGCCTTGACGAGGTGGCCGGGTCCGGGGGACGGGTCGGCCGGGACGGCGCGGGGGTCCGCGGGAGCCACGACGAGGCCGTACCCGCCGGTGCCGAGGCCGCGGGCGAGCGCCGAGACGTTCAGCGCGAGCCGGTCGCCGACGTCGGGGTCTCCGACGAGGCCGGTGTAGGCCAGGGCGCGGATCTCGCTGGTCCCGGCGTGGCCGTCGGGGGCGGGCAGCGGTTCGCCGAGCCGGACGGTGAGCTCGCGCGCGCCGGGCCAGGTACGGCCGCGGGCGGTCACTGTGCCGGTGCGCCAGGTCACGTGGTCGGCGGCAGTTCGTCGGTGGGTCGGCCCTGTCGTCACCCGTGGAAGCGTACCTGGGACTACCGTGGTGGCCGATGGCAGGTGATGACGCGGCGGGCGACCCGCCGACCCGACCGGACGAGCGTCTGCTGAACCTCGTCATCGCCCTGGTGAACACCTCGGCGGCCATGACGAAGCAGCAGGTGCGCTCGGGCGTGCACGGATACGACGGCGCTCCCTCCACGGAGGCGTTCGAGCGGATGTTCGAGCGTGACAAGGACACGTTGCGTGCGCTCGGTGTGCCGATCGTCACGGTCGAGGGCTCCGGGCACAGCGAGGAGGTCGGCTACCGGATCGACAACGAGGCCTACGCGCTGCCCCCGGTCGACCTGACCCCGGCGGAGCTGGGCGTGGTCTCCCTGGCGGCACAGCTGTGGTCGGACAAGACCCTGCGCACGGACATGTCTCGCGCGATGACGAAGCTGGCGGCCGCCGGGGCGGCGGACGCCGCGGGCGACGCGGTCGCCGGGCTGACGCCACGGCTGCGGGCCGCGGGCGACGCCTACGGTCCGCTGCTCGAGGCGGTCTCGGAGCGCCGGGTGGCCACGTTCCGCTACCGCGCGGCGAACACCGGTCAGGTGCGCACGCGCACGGTCGAGCCGTGGCGGATCGCCGCCCGCGGTGGCGCCTGGTACGTCATCGGTCACGACCGGGACCGGGAGGCCACCAGGGTGTTCCGGCTGTCCCGCATCGACGGCCGGGTCCGCGTGGGCGCCGCGCCCGGTGCGTTCACCATCCCCGACCGCGTCGACGTCGACGCCGCGCTGGGCGCGCACGTCGGGGCGGAGCGCACGGCGCTGCTCGCCGTCGTGCCCGAGCGCGCCCCCGCGTTGCGAGCGCGCGCCGGCGAGTCGGCCGGAGCGGTGCCGCGAGCGCCGCAGGGCCGTGACGTCGTGGCGGTGCGGTTCCGGTCGATGACGGCTCTGGCGGACGAGGTCGCCGGTTACGGCGCGGCGGTGGTGGCCCTGGAGCCGGCCGAGCTGCGCGCGGAGGTGCGGCGCCGGTTGACGGCCGCGGCGGGCCTGGACGGTAGGGGTCTGGACGGGGCCGAGACCGGCTCCACGGACCGGGCGGGGGAGCGTCATGGCTGAGCGGGCGGACGACCGGCTGGTACGGCTGCTGGGCATCGTGGCCTACCTGGACGGGGCCGGTCCGGTGGGCGTGGACGAGCTCGCACGGCAGTTCGGCGTGACGTCGGAACGCATCCGTCAGGACATCGACGCGCTGTGGGTCTCGGGCACCCCGGGGTACATGCCGGACGACCTGATCGACTTCGACGCCTACTCCCTGGAGGAGGGCCTGGTCTCGCTGACCCAGGGCCGCGGTCTGACGCGGCCGCTGCGGCTGGGCACGCGCGAGGCGGTGGCGCTGGTGGCGGCGCTGCGGGCGATGCACACCACCCCGGCGGTGCAGGCGGACACGGAGCGTGCCGCGGTGGTGGCCTCGGCGCTGGACAAGCTGACGGCGGCCACGGGAGAGGCGGCCCAGGCGGTGGACGTGCGCCTGGGCGGCGTGGGGGACGCGCGGCTGCTGGGGGTCTTGGCGCAGGCGGTCGCGGCGGGCCGGCGGGTGCGGCTGCGGTACGTCGACGCGGCGGACACCGTCAGCGAGCGTGACGTCGACCCGGTACGCCTGGTGACGCAGGACGACGCGACCTACCTGGTGGGCTGGTGCTACCGGGCGGTGGGTCGGCGCACGTTCCGGGTCGATCGGGTGCTGGAGGCCGTGCCGACGGGCGAGGCGGTGCAGGTTCGCGACGTGGACGGCGACGTGGACGTGTTCGCCCACGTGGCGGCTGAGGCGGGGCAGTCGGCCCAGGTGGCGGTGCTGCGGCTGGCCTCGCCTGCCCGCTGGGTCGCCGAGGAGGTGCCGGTCGAGTCGGTCACCGATCTGCCCGACGGCTCGTTCGAGGTGCGGCTGCGGGTGACGAACCCGGCGTGGCTGCGCCGGCTGCTGCTGACGAACGCGCCGGACGTCCTGGCCGTGGAGCCGCGCGACGTCGCCGCGGACGTGGCCGGCGCGGCCCGTGAGGCCCTCGCCGCCTCCGACGACCTGCCGGAGCTAGGCTGAGCGCATGCCAGGTTGGGGATGGGTTCTGCTCGTGGTGTGCGCACTGGCGTTCCTGGGC
This sequence comes from Isoptericola maris, assembly GCF_048065335.1. Lineage (NCBI taxonomy): Bacteria > Bacillati > Actinomycetota > Actinomycetes > Micrococcales > Promicromonosporaceae > Isoptericola > Isoptericola maris. The sequence goes on from NZ_JBLUNY010000001.1 coordinate 255,118, forward strand.
TGGATCGCCTGGGGCGTGGTGCGATCAGGGCTGGCGCTGCTGCGCGAGGCGGCCGCCGCGGGCCGGACGTTCGGCGACGCCTCCGAGCGGGTCTCCGACGCCGTCGCGCGGGCCGAGGCGCAGCGGGCCGACACCTCCGCGACGATGTTCGACCCGCCCGCGAGCCTGCACGCACGCGTCGAGGGACGCCGTCGTGCCCGGGCCCGACGCCGCGGCGAGCGCCGCGCCCGCCAGAGCGCCACCTGGCAGGTCTGGCGTTCCGGCACCTGGCTGGAACGTCGCCGTGCGGTTCCACCGCCGCGCGAGGTGGGCATAGACTGATCGGGCGCCTGCATGGCCCGCACCGAACGCTTGGGAGTTGAAGTCCGTGGGTATCTTCCGAAACCCCGCCGTCATCATCACGCTCATCCTGCTCGTCGTGGTGCTCTTCGGTGCGCGACGTCTGCCGGACGTCGCCAGGAGCGTCGGTTCCTCCCTGAAGATCTTCAAGAAGGAGGTGCGTGAGCTGCGGGACGACGACGAGGACGAGCCGCCGCGCAGCACCCCCGAGCAGGGCGGGACGGGCACCGGCACGGACAGCACCACCACGGCGGCCTCGCGGGCCTCCACCACCAGCGCGAGCGACCCGGGTCCCGGCCCGGGCGAGCACCGGAACGCCTGAGGGGTCCACCGTGCCCCGCACCCCCCGGGACCCCGAGGGGCGCATGCCGCTGCGCGAGCACCTGGTCGAGGTCCGCAAGCGCGTCGTGCGCATCGCGCTGGGCCTGCTCGCCGGCGCCGTCCTCGGCTGGATCGTCTACGACCCGCTCCTGGCGGCGCTCGTCCAGCCGCTGCACGAGGCCGCCGAGCGCCGCGGCGCCCTCATCGGGCTCAACTTCGACGGCGTGGCGACCGCGATCGACATGCAGGTCAAGGTCTCACTGTTCCTCGGTGTCCTGGTCTCCAGCCCTTGGTGGCTCTACCAGGTCTTCGCCTTCATCAACCCCGGTCTGACCCGTACCGAGCGGCGGTACGTGTACGGCTTCCTGTTCGCCGCCGTGCCGATGTTCCTCGCCGGGGCAGCCCTGGCCTGGTACGTCCTGCCCATGGTCGTGACGGTGCTCAACGACTTCGTGCCGGAGGGCAGCTCCAACCTCGTCGGCGCGCAGCTGTACCTGAGCTTCGTCATGCGCCTCATCCTGGCCTGCGGCATCGCGTTCCTCGTGCCGGTGTTCATGGTGGTGCTGAACCTCATGGGCACCGTGCGCGCCCGCACCTGGCTCGCCGGCTGGCGGTGGGCGATCCTCGTGTCGTTCATCTTCTCGGCGATCGTCACCCCCACCATGGACGTGCTGAGCATGTTCGCGATCGCCGGCCCCATCTGCGCCCTGTACTTCATCGCGACCGGCATCTGCTTCCTGCACGACCGGCGCGTCGACCGGCGCCGCGTCGCACCGACCGGGTGACACCGGCCGGCAGCGACCGCGGACGACGGCTGGGCGTCGTGGTCAACCCGGTCGCCGGCGGCGGACGCGGCGACCGCGCCGGCCGGGAGATCCTCGGCCTCCTGCGAGCCGGCGGGCACACGGTGACCGACCTGTCCGGCAGGGACGTCGTCCAGGCCGCGGCGCACGCCCGCCGTGCGGTCGCCGCCGGGGACGTGGACGCGCTGGTCGTCGTCGGCGGCGACGGCATGGTCCACCTGGGCGCGCAGGCCGTCGCCGGCACGGGCACCCCGCTCGGGATCGTGGCGGTCGGCACCGGCAACGACTTCGCGACCTGCCTCGGTCTGCCCGTGCGCGACCACGCCACCGCCGGCGCCGGACTGCTGTCCGCGCTGGCCGCCGGGACCGAGCGCGCCGTCGACGCGATCCACGTCACGGTGCCGGGACGAGCCGACCGTTGGGTCGCGGGCGCCGTGTCCGCGGGCCTGGACGCCGCCGTGAACGCTCGCGCCAACGCCATGCGCCGTCCCCGCGGACCCTCGCGCTACACCCTGGCCGCGCTGGCCGAGCTCGCCGCCTTCCGCGCCTGGGCCTACACCCTGCACCTGGAGGGCGTGACCGACGACGACGGTCTGCCCCTGAGCGGGTCGGGCGACGGCGGGCCCGGAGCCACCTGGACCGGCCGTGCGGCGATGGTGACCGCCGCGAACACCGACCGGATCGGCGGTGGCATCCGTGTCGCGCCCCACGCCAGCACCGACGACGGCCTCCTCGACGTGCTCGTGGCGCCCGTGCTCACCCGCGCCGGCGCCGCGATCGCCTTTGCGCTGATGTTCTCCGGACGCCACGTGCGCCGCCGTGACGTGCACCTGCTGCGGGCCCGCGCCGTCACGATCGCCCCCGCGCCGCCGCCCGCACGAGACCTGCCGGCCGGGACCGGCGCGCTGCCCGAGGCCCACGGCGACGGTGAACGGCTCGGACCCTTGCCCGTGACCGCCCGGGCCGTGCGCGGAGCACTGCGGGTGCTGACCGACGGCCGCTCCTGAAACGTCGCTCGCGGCGCTCCGCGCAGAGCGCCGAGCAGCGGGAGGACGGCGGATGCGCCGTAGGGTGGCGAGCATGACGGCCGACCTCAGCCCCGCCGAGCGGTATGCCGCCGCTCGAGCCCGCTCCGCCCGCGACAAGGCCGACGCCGTCGGCGAGCTCGGCCGGTTCCGCACGGCGCTCGACTTCGAGCTCGACCCGTTCCAGGCCGACGCGTGCGCCGCCCTGGAGGCCGGCCGTGGCGTGCTGGTCGCGGCACCGACCGGCGCCGGCAAGACCGTCGTGGGCGAGTTCGCCGTGCACCTGGCGCTGGCGTCCGGCACCAAGGCCTTCTACACCACGCCCATCAAGGCGCTGAGCAACCAGAAGTTCAACGACCTGGCGCGGCGCCACGGCGCCCAGAACGTCGGCCTGCTCACCGGTGACACCTCCATCAACGCCGACGCCCCGGTGGTCGTGATGACCACCGAGGTGCTGCGCAACATGCTGTACGCAGGCTCGACGGCGCTCGAAGGGCTGTCCTACGTCGTCATGGACGAGGTGCACTACCTTGCCGACCGGTTCCGCGGCCCGGTGTGGGAAGAGGTGATCATCCACCTTCCCGACCACGTCCAGCTGGTCTCGCTGTCCGCGACCGTGTCCAACGCCGAGGAGTTCGGCGACTGGCTGGCCACCGTGCGCGGCGACACCGCCGTCGTGGTCAGCGAGCGCCGTCCGGTGCCCCTGTGGCAGCACGTCATCACCGCACCCACGGAGCCGCGTGGTGTGCCGCGCCTGTTCGACCTGTACGCCGGGCACGTCGACCCGACCGCCCCGGGCACGAACCCGCCGATCGACCCTGACCTGGCGCGGCTGTTCCGCACCCACGGACGGTCCGACGGCGGCTCCCCGCGCGGGCGTCGGGGTCGCGGCGACCGGGGCTACCGGGGTCGCGGCGGGGCGCGTCCGGCCGGGGGTGCGGCGCCGCAGCGTCGCACGCCGCGGCGCTTCGGCGTGGTCGAGGCGCTCGACTCCGACGCGCTGCTGCCGGCGATCTACTTCATCTTCTCCCGGGCGGGGTGCGAGGGGGCGGTCGAGCAGTGCCTCGGCGCGGGCCTGCGCCTGACGGACGCGGAGGAGGAGGCGGAGATCCGGCGCGTGATCGACGAGCGCACGGTGACGATCCCGCCGGAGGACCTGGAGGTGCTCGGGTTCTGGTCCTGGCAGCACGCGCTGTGCCGGGGGATCGCCGCGCACCACGCGGGCCTGCTGCCGGTGTTCAAGGAGACGGTCGAGGAGCTGTTCGCCCGCGGGCTGGTCAAGGTGGTCTTCGCCACCGAGACGCTGGCGCTGGGCATCAACATGCCCGCCCGCTCGGTCGTGCTCGAGAAGCTCGTCAAGTGGGACGGCACCGCCCACCAGCCGGTCACTCCGGGGGAGTACACCCAGCTGACCGGGCGTGCCGGGCGTCGCGGCATCGACGTCGAGGGACACGCCGTGGTGGTGGACCACCTGGGCCTGGACCCGGTGGCGCTGGCCGGGCTGGCGTCCCGGCGTCTGTACCCGCTGCGCTCGAGCTTTCGCCCCACCTACAACATGGCGGTCAACCTGGTCAGCCAGGTCGGCGCCGAGCGGGCGCGCGAGGTCCTCGAGACGAGCTTCGCGCAGTTCCAGGCCGACCGTGGCGTGGTGGGGCTGGCCAAGCAGGCCCAGGCGCACGCCGAGGCGTTGGAGGGGTACTCCGAGGCCATGACGTGCGAGCGCGGCGACTTCGCGCAGTACATGGCGATCCGCCGAGCCCTGAGCGACCGTGAGAAGGAGCTCTCGCGCGCCGAGCAGGGTGCCCGGCGTGCCGACGCGGTCGCCTCGCTGGAGAAGCTGCGCCGTGGCGACGTCGTCGAGGTGCCCACGGGGCGCCGTCGCGGGTACGTGGTGGTGCTGGACCCCGGCCGCGGCGAGGGCGGGTTCGACGGACCGCGCCCCACGGTGCTCACCCAGGAGAAGCAGGTCAAGAAGCTCACGCTGGCCGACGTGCCCGACGGGGTGCGTACCGTGACGAGGGTCAAGATCCCGTCGGGGTTCAACCCGCGCAAGCCGGACTCGCGGCGCGACCTGGCCTCCTCGATGCGCAACGCCCTGGGCGCGTTCTCCGACGACGGCGGCAGCGGGCGGGCACCCGGGCGCCCCGGACGGCGGGGCGACGCCGCCTCGGACGCGCGCGTGCAGCGGCTGCGCACCGAGCTGCGCGAGCATCCCTGCCACGGCTGCCCCGAGCGCGACGACCACGCCCGGTGGGCGCAGCGGGCCGAGAAGCTGCGCCGCGAGCACGCCACCCTCGTGCGACGCATCGAGGGCCGGACGGGTTCCATCGCGCGCACGTTCGACCGCACCTGCGCCCTGCTCAGCGAGCTCGGCTACCTGGGCCGCGACGAGTCCGGCGCCCTGACGGTGACCGACGAGGGACGCTGGCTGCGCCGGCTGTACGCGGAGGACGACCTGCTGCTGGCCGAGTGCCTGCGCCAGGGCACGTGGGACGGGCTGCATCCCGCCGAGCTCGCCGCGGCGGTCTCCGCGGTGGTCTACTCGGGCCGCCGCGACGAGGTGGGCGAGCCGTACCTGCCGGGCGGCCCTCAGGGCCGGCTCGCCACGGCGCTGGACGCCACGGCGCACGTCTGGGCGCAGATCACCGCGCTGGAGGCCACCCACCACCTGGAGGCCACCGGGCCGCTGGACCCCGGCCTGGCCGGGGCCGTGCACCGGTGGGCCTCGGGCAAGAGCCTGGACGCGGTGCTGCGCGGCACCGACGTCGCCGCCGGGGACTTCGTGCGGTGGTGCAAGCAGGTCGTCGACGTCCTCGACCAGCTCGCCGTCGCCGCGCCGCGGCCCGCGGTGCGGGCGTCTGCCCGCAAGGCGCAGGACGCCGTCCTGCGCGGGGTGGTGGCCTACTCGAGCCTGTGATCGTGACGGCATCGTGAACCGGCGCATGACGGTCGGGCCGACCGGGTGCTCTAGGCTTTCGGCCGTGACCTCCACCCTGTACCGCAACGGTGTCGTCCACTCGGCCGCGGACCCGTTCGCCGAGGCGATCCTCGTCGACGACGGGGTCGTGGCCTGGCTCGGCGCCGAGGACACCGCGGCGGGCCTGGCCGCCCGCGCCGACCACGTGGTCGACCTCGACGGGGCGCTGGTGACACCCGGGTTCGTCGACTCCCACCTGCACACCCTGGAGACGGGGCTCGCGCTGGAGTCGGTGGACCTGACACCCGGCGCGGTCGGAGACCTGCCCGACGCCCTCGACGCCCTGGCGGCCGGGGCCCGCCGCCTGGAGGCCCGCGACCCGGGCGGCACCCAGGTCCTGCTCGCCTTCGGCTGGGACGAGCACGCCTGGCCCGCCGGTCGCGCCCCCCACCTGAGCGAGCTCGACGCCGCCACCGGCGGGCGCCCGACGCTGGCAGTCCGCGTGGACGGCCACACGGCGCTCGTGTCCACCACGTTCGCGGCCGCCACCGGCCTCGACCACGACCTGTCGTGGGACGGTTCCGGCGTCGTCACGGGCGAGAGCTACGTCCGTGCCCGCGCCGCCGCCCACGACGTCGACCCGGCACGCCGCACCCGTGCCTACCGGCAGGCCCTGCGCCAGGCGGCCTCGCACGGCATCGTGTCCCTGCACGAGATGAGCGCGCCGCACGTGGACACCCGTGCCGGGCTGACCGAGCTGATGGCCCTCGCGGCCGACCCCGCCGAGCCGCTGCCGCACGTCGTCGCCTACCGCGGCGAGCTGTGCGAGTCGGCCGACGACGCCCGCAGCCTGCGGGCGCAGCTGCCGTTCCTGACCGGCGTCGGTGGGGACCTGGCGGTCGACGGCTCGATCGGCTCGCGCACCGCCGCCATGCGTTCGGCGTACGCAGACCTGCCGTACCCCACGGCGTCCGGCACCTCGACGAACGGTCGGCTCTTCCTCTCGGCGGAGCAGGTCGCCACCCACCTGGTCGCCTGCTCCGAGGCCGGGCTGCAGGGCGGGTTCCACGTCATCGGCGACCGCGCGATGGACGAGGTCGTGCGCGGCCTGGAGCTCGCCGCCGACCGCGCCGGCGCCGGGCCGGTGCGCAGCGGCCACCACCGCGTGGAGCACGCCATGCTGGTCGACGCCGGTGCCCTGGCCGCGCTGCTCCTGTACGGGGTGGCGCTGTCGATCCAGCCCGCGTTCGACGCCACGTGGGGCGGACCGCGCGGGATGTACGCCAGCCGGCTGGGCGGGCCGCGCGCGTCGAGCCTGTCGCCGTTCGCCGACCTGGCCGGTGCGGGGGTGCCCCTGGCGTTCGGCTCCGACTCGCCGGTGACGCGGGTGGACCCCTGGGCCGCGGTGCGCGGCGCCATCAGCCATGCCGACCCCGCGCAGCGGATCAGCGCACGCGCTGCGTTCCGCGCCCACTCGCGCGGCGGGTGGCGGCTCGCGGGCCTCGACCACACCGGCGCCGGAGAGCTGCGGGTGGGCGCGCCCGCCCACCTCGCGGTCTGGCGTGCCGACTCCCTGGCCGTGCAGTCCGCGCCCGGCCGGCTGTCCCAGTGGAACCCCGAGGCGCGTTCGGGTCAGCCGCTGCTGCCCGACCTGTCACCAGGCATGCCGACGCCGCAGTGCCTGCGTACCGTGCGCGACGGCGTCGTCCTGTTCGACGCGATCGACGCCTGAGCCCGTGGTGACCATCCTGACCCCCGACAGCGACCGCGCGGCCACCGCACCGCCGTCGACCGCGGCTCGAAGCGGCCTGTGGACCTCCCGACCGGCCACCCTGCTCCTCGCGGTGGCGGCCGGGTGCGCCTGGTGGGCCGCGTTCCCCGACGTCGGCGCCTGGCCGCTGGCGTTCGTCGGCGTCGGCCTGCTGTACGCCGCACTGCGCCGTGACGGCCGCCGCGCTGCCGGGTGGAACGCCCTGGTCGGGTTCGTCGCGATGCTGACGTTCTGGCTCCCGCACATCTGGTGGGCCAACTTCGCCACCGACACCGTCCCGTGGCTTGCCCTGTCGATGCTGCAGGCGAGCTTCGGGGCGCTGCTCGGCGCGCTGTGGACGTGGGCGCGCCGGCTGCCGGGGCTACGCCTGCGCGGCGAGGCCACCACCGTGCGCTCCTGGGGCCGGGCCGTCGCGCACGCGGGCGCGTTCGCGGTGGTCCTCGTGGCCGTCGAGCAGTGGCGGTCCGAGGCCCCGTTCGGAGGCTTTCCCTGGGGGCGCCTGGCCTGGACCATGGTGGACGCGCCCACGGGACGCGCCGCGTGGCTCGGAGGGACCACGCTGGTCTCCCTGCTCGTGGCCCTCGCCGGCGTCCTCGGGGCGCTGGCCGTGGGGAGTGCCGTCACCGCGTGGCGCACCCGGACCGGCCCGGCCTCGTCCCGACGAGCCCTCGCCGGGGCCGCCGGACTGCTCGCCGTCGGTGTGCTGTGCGTGGTGGCACCGGCCGCGCTGCCGTTGCCGGCCGGACCGGGCCCGGCACCCGTACGCACCGCGGACCTGGACTCCACGGTGGTCGACGCCGGCACCTCGACCCACGAGACCGACGGTCCCGTCCTGCTCGCCGGCGCGGTGCAGGGCAACGTGGCCGAGCCCGGCCTGGGTTCGTTCGCCAACCGGGCGGAGGTCCTGAACAACCACCTCGCGGGGACCTCCGTCCTGGCCGGGCGCGGCGAGGACCTCGACGTCGTGCTGTGGCCGGAGAACGGTTCCGACCTGGATCCGCAGGAGGCGCCCGAGGTCGCCGCGGCGCTCGACGACGCCGCCACCGCCGTGGACGCCCCGATCCTGGTGGGTGCCCAGGAGTATCCCGAGACCGGCGGGCGGTACAACGTCTCGCTGCTGTGGCAGGCGGGTCAGGGCGTCACCGACCGGTACGCCAAGCAGCACCCCGCGCCGTTCGGGGAGTACATCCCGTTGCGCAGCTTCGTGCGGATCTTCTCCGACCAGGTCGACCGGGTCACCAACGACATGCTCGCGGGGACCGAGCCCGCGGTGATCGACCTGCCGCGCGACGACGGCTCCACCGTGCCGATGGCGACCATCATCTGCTTCGAGGTCGCCTACGACGAGATCGTGCGCGACGCGGTGGTCCGCGGCGCCCAACTGCTCGTGGTGCCGACCAACAACGCCTCGTTCGGCTACACGGCCGAGTCCACCCAGCAGCTCGCCATGACGCGGATGCAGGCGATGACCACCGGCCGGGCCGCCGTGCAGATCTCCACCGTCGGGGTCTCCGGCGTCGTCGCCCCGGACGGCACGCTGATGGCCCGGACCGGTCTGTTCACCGCCGACCAGCTCGTCGCGGCGCTGCCCCTGCGCACCACCCTGACCCCTGCCGTGCAGGCCGGCTTCTGGCCGGGCTGGACGGTCGGCGGGCTCGCTGTCCTGCTCGTCGGCGGAGGTCTGGTCACCGCGGTCCGCGAGCGCCGCGCCCGGGGTCAGTGATGCGGACGCTGGTGGTCGTGCCGACCTATGACGAGCGCGAGTCGTTGCCGGTGCTGCTGGACGGGCTGCGGGCCGCGGCGCCGGAGGTCGACGTACTGGTGGTCGACGACGCGTCGCCGGACGGCACCGGCGAGCTGGCCGCGCGCCGGGCGAGCGAGGACGACCGGGTGCACGTGCTGCACCGCGCGGGCAAGGGCGGTCTGGGCGCGGCGTACGTGGCGGGGTTCGGCTGGGGGCTCGACCGCGGCTACGACGTGCTGTGCGAGATGGACGCGGACGGGTCGCACCGGCCCGAGGAGCTGGCGCGTCTGCTGGGCCGGCTCGCGGCGGACGACGCCCCCGCCCTGGTGATCGGGTCGCGGTGGGTGCCCGGCGGCCGGGTGGTCGACTGGCCGTGGCACCGGCTCCTGCTGTCGCGGGCGGGCAACACCTATGTGCGCCTCGCGCTGGGTATCGGGGTGCGCGACGCGACCGGCGGATTCCGCGCGTTCCGCGCGGCCACGTTGCGGGGCCTCGAGCTCGCGCAGGTGGAGTCGCACGGCTACTGCTTCCAGGTCGACATGACCTGGCGGGTGCTGCGCGGCGGGGGAGCGGTGGCGGAGGTGCCCATCACGTTCGTGGAGCGTGCGGCGGGCGTCTCGAAGATGTCGCGCTCGATCGTGGCCGAGGCGCTGCGCAAGGTCACGCTGTGGGGCCTGCGGCACCGGTGGGGCCAGGTGCGCGGGCTGTTCTCCTCGCGCTGACGCCGCTCGCCACCGGTCGGGGACGACGAAGTGCGGCCCTCGACGGAGGACCGCACTCGTCACCTCGGCGGCGGGCTGCCCGCCGCCGGCTCGTGTCAGGCCGAGCGGCGCAGCTTTCCGGTGCGCAGCAGCTCGAGGCGCTCGTCGAGCAGCTCTTCGAGCTCGGACACCGAGCGGCGCTCGAGCAGCATGTCCCAGTGGGTGCGCTGCGGCTTGGTCGGCTTGGCCTCGGGACGCTCCGCGTCGCGCAGCAGCGCCTCGGCGCCGCACTGGCACTCCCACAGCGGGGGAACCTCGGCCTCGGTGGAGAACGGAAGAATGATGGTGTGCCCGTTGGGGCAGTCGTAGTGCGCCTGGAACCGCGGGGCGAAGTCCACGCCCTCGTCGGACTCCATGCTCTTGCTGCCGATGCTCATGCCGCGCAGGGAGCGGTCAGCCATGTCGTCCTCCACAGGTCAAGGGGTTAAAGGGGCCTAGGTGTCCAACGCGCACCTGACGGCGGTTGTTCCGTCGCGGCGTGAAGAACCGGTGAAGCGTACCGGCTCGCCCCGGCGGGGCAGCGTGCAGGTCAAGGCTGGCCAGCGCGAGCCCGGCACGCAAGTCGAGACCGGGCGTAGGGTGCCCGTTGTGGGTGACGTCACGCCGTCGTCCCTCGGTGGCGCGGGCGGGGGCCGGGAACAATGGGGCCGGTGGACGGGTTGAGACCGTCGGTACATGCAAACGCATGAATCCGTGAGCGATCCTGGGAGTCATCGTGCAGTTCGGCATCTTCTCCGTCTCCGACGTCACGTCCGACCCGACCACCGGGCGGGCACCGGACGACACGGAGCGCGTGCGCAACATGCTCACCATCGCGCGGCACGCCGACGAGGCGGGGCTCGATGTCTTCGCCACGGGCGAGCACCACAACCCCCCGTTCGTGGCCTCCAGCCCCACCACCATGCTCGGCTACCTGGCCGGGGTGACGAAGAACATCACCCTGTCCACCGCCACCACGCTGATCACCACCAACGACCCGGTCCGCCTGGCCGAGGAGTACGCGATGCTCCAGGTGATCTCCGACGGGCGCATGGACCTGATGATGGGCCGCGGCAACACCGGCCCCGTCTACCCCTGGTTCGGTCAGGACATCCGCAACGGGATCCCGCTGGCCGTCGAGAACTATGCGCTGCTGCGCCGGCTGTGGACCGAGGACGTCGTGGACTGGGAGGGCAAGTTCCGTACCCCGCTGCAGGGCTTCACCTCGACGCCCCGTCCGCTGGACGGCGTGGCGCCGTTCGTGTGGCACGGCTCGATCCGCTCCCCGGAGATCGCCGAGCAGGCCGCCTACTACGGCGACGGGTTCCTGCACAACAACATCTTCTGGCCGATGCACCACACGCGCCAGATGGTGCGCTTCTACCGCCAGCGCTACGAGCACCACGGCCACGGGCGTGCCGACCAGGCGATCGTCGGCCTGGGCGGGCAGGCGTTCATGCGCAAGCGCTCCCAGGACGCGTGGAACGAGTTCCGGCCCTACTTCGACAACGCCCCCGTCTACGGGCACGGGCCGTCGATGGAGGACTTCACGCAGCAGACCCCGCTGACCGTGGGCTCGCCGCAGCAGGTCATCGACCGCTACGCGTCCTTCGTCGAGGACGTCGGCTACTACCAGCGCCAGCTGTTCCTCGTCGACCACGCCGGCCTGCCCCTGAAGACGGTGCTCGAACAGATCGACCTGCTGGCGGGCGAGGTCGTGCCCGAGCTGCGCAAGATCGTCGAGGCCAAGCGCCCCGCCGAGGACGTGCCGCTGAACCCGCCCACGCACGCCGAGCGCGTGGCGGCCGCGGCGGCGTCCGGCGAGGCCGGCGCCACGCACGTGGGCGATGCCACCGACCCCTACACGGGCACGGTCGCCGAGGGCGGCCGCACGAACGACCCGACGCACGTCACGCAGGAGGCCCGCGCATGACCACGTCCGAGCAGTCCCGCACGATCGCCATCGTCTCGGCCGGGCTGTCCCAGCCGTCGTCGACCCGGCTGCTGGCCGACCGCCTCGCCGACGCCGCGGTGCGCGAGCTCGAAGACCTCGGCCACCCGGTCCGTGTCGAGAACATCGAGCTGCGCGACCTCGCGCACCCCGTGGTCGACGCGATGCTCACCGGCTTCGCCACCGGCGACCTGGCCCGTGCCCAGGAGGCGGTGACCGGCGCTGACGGCGTCATCGCCGTCACCCCGGTGTTCACCTCGAGCTTCTCGGGGCTGTTCAAGTCGTTCTGGGACATCCTCGACCCCGACGCGCTGAGCGGCATGCCCGTGCTCCTCGGTGCGACCGGTGGCACGGCGCGGCACTCCCTGGCGCTGGAGTACGCGGTGCGGCCCCTGTTCACCTACCTGCACGCCGACACCGTGCCCACCAGCGTGTTCGCGGCCACCGACGACTGGGCCGCGAGCGCCGCGGACACGGGCGCCGGGCTGCCGCGCCGGATCGAGCGGGCGGGACGCGAGCTCGCCCGCCGCGCGGCACAGCGCCAGGACGACGGCCCCGCGGACCCGTTCGCGTCGACGCCGAGCTTCACCGAGCTGCTCGGCGGCAGCTGACGACCGAGCGACCATCGACGTGCAGCGCAGATTGCGTGGACACGCCTGCCTACATTGCGCGATCTCGGGCGTATCGAGCTGGTCGCGCAGAGTAGGTTGCACGCTCGCTGGAGGCCCCGAGTTGAAGGCGTCTGTCGGGGCTGCTGGGATGGTGCGTGTGATTCCGGTCCCCGAGGTTGTTCGTCATCCGATTGCCGCCGGTCGACGGCACACCGTCGGACTTCGGGCTGACGGCACCGTGGTCGCCGTCGGTGCGGACACCGCCGGGGAGTGCAGGACGTCGACGTGGCGCGATGTCGTCGCCGTGGACGCCGGCAGCGTGCACGTGGTCCGCAACACCGGCAAGTCCCACACGCTGGGCCTCGGAGCCGACGGAACCGTTCGGGCCTGCGGCTGGAACAACCACGGCCAATGCGAGGTGCAGAGCTGGCAGGACGTCGTGGCGGTCGCCGCGGGGTGGCGCTTCAGTGTGGGGCTACGCAGCGACGGGACCGCCATCGCCACCGAACGCATGGCGCATGCGGGACTCCACAACTGGCGCGAAGTGCGTGAGATCACGTGCGGGGACTGGCACGTCGTGGCACGTCGGTCCGACGGGACCGCCTGCGCCGCGGGGAGCGACACGTGGGGCCAGTGCGATGTCCGTGACTGGACCGGGCTCACCGGGCTCGCCGCCGGATACCTGCACACCCTCGGCCTCACGCGGAACGGCCGCGTCCACGCCACCGGCCACCCGGCGTTCTGGACGGGCTGCGAGCTGTGGACGGACATCGTGGCCGTGGCCGCAGGAAGCTACCACAGCGTCGGCCTGACCGCCGCGGGCACCGTCGTCACGGCGGGAAGTTCCGAGCTAGGGCAGTGCGCCGTTTCCAAATGGCAGGACATCGTGGCCGTAGCAGCCGGTGGCGCGCACACCGTGGGCCTGCGCGCGGACGGATCCGTCGTCGCCACCGGTGACGACAGCCACGGTCAACTGCAGACCGCAGCCTGGCGCCTCAGCTGACACAACACGAGAACCAGCGAATCTAGGCTGCACGTGTGTCGACATGCAGCGCAGATTGCGCGGACACGCGGCTGCACCTTGCTCGATCTCGGGCGTGGCGCGCTGGTCGCGCAAAGTAGGCGTTCGTCCGTGCGCCGTCCGAACCACAGATCACCGGGGATCGACGCGATCCTCTTGCGCGCACCACTCGGCGGTGGCCGCGATCTCGACATCGGCGGCCAAGGCCGAGGAATCGGTCGTCCACAACAGTGCCGAGACCCCGAGTGCGCCCTCTGTGTCCGTGTGGGTCTTCCGTGCCGCCTGCCTCACGTGCACAACCTGTTCAGAGCGCATCCGCGGGGTGTTGCGGTACCGCTCGCCTGGCATCACGGGGACCCATACCCAGGCGGCCAGCACACCTGTGAACTCGGGCTCCGGTGCGAGCAGTTCTGCCTGGAGGGCGAGGTTGACCTCCTCCAGGTTCAAGCCGGCATGCAGCCGGGCCAGCTCGGACACCAGGGCGCCGGGAGCGCGGGCGGCCACCTCGACGACCACCATCTCGTCCTCGCCGATGACGGCGAACTCTGTGTGCACCACGAACGCCCCCTCGCCCCCGAGCGCGGCCACCACGGCGCGGTTGAGGTCCTGGGCGCGCCGGGCCAGTGTGCTGTCGTGCGCGACGGTCCACCCTCCGAGGCGGCGCCCGGCGGGCAGGTCGAGCAGTGGCCCAAGATAGCTGCCCGTCTGGACCGGAGTCGTCGTACCCTCGGTCACCAGGCTGTTCACGTGGTGGAAGGTCCCGTCGAGGAACTCCTCGACCTGCCAGCCGGACTCCCCACGATGCTCGGACAGCCAGTCCCGCAGCTCTGCCTCGGTGCGCAGGATGCTCACACCCCGGGAGTTGGCCTCCCTGCGTGGCTTCGCCACCGCCGGCAGTCCCAGGCGCGCCAGGATTTCCCCGTACACCGTCTCGAATTCCCGCGCTCCGTCGTCGGGAATGGCCAGGAACCGCGGCACGCGAATCCCGGCCGCATCGAGACGCTCCTTCATGACGACCTTGTCGATGTATCGCTCAGGGCATGCAGGGTGCCGGGCGGTCAACCCGAGCTCGCGGCGCAGCTCTGCGCAGGTGAGCAGGCAGTATTCGTCGTTGGTGACGATCTGCACCGGCCGAGTGCCGGCAACGTCCCTGATGACGTCGGCCCACGCGGTATGCGGAGCGCGGTGCACCCGCGGAGGCGGGCCCGGCGCGTCCTCACGCATCACGGCCTCGGCGTCCGCATCGGTGAGAACCACCGTGTCCCACTGCTCCACCGGAAAGACCGCCGTGAGATCGGTTGTGAGCGGTTGACGGGAATGCAGGACCACCGCGAGGGGATGAGTGGATGCCGGGGGCGTCTGCCGAGGAGCTTCGATGCTTGTCATGCCCTACCAATCGTCGACGCCGCAGACAGCGGCACGTGCCTTCTGGCCTGGGGTTCGAGCCTCCCATGTCCCGAACCGCGAAGTAGGAGCCCGCGACGCCCCCGGGATGCCGGGGACGACCGCACGTCGTCAGGGCATGTCACCGTCCGATGCACACCCGCGCGGCGCCGGTCGCGCCATCTAGCTGGGCTTAAGCAACCTACCTGCAAGAATCGACAAACTAGGCTGCACGTCGACAACGTGACCTGCCCGGTCGTCGAGGACGGCGCCAGGCGCGCGATAGGCTCGGCGCCATGCGCGTTCTCGTCTCCGGCGGCGCCGGCTACATCGGCTCCCACACCGTCCTCTCCCTGGTCGCCTCCGGTCACGACGTCGTCGTCGTCGACGACTTCTCCAACGCCAAGCCGGCCGTGATCGGCCGGCTCGAGGCGCTGTCCGGCACTCACGTGCCCGTGCACGCGATCGACCTCACCGACGCCGAGAAGACCGACCTGCTGTTCGCCCACGAGCGCTTCGACGCGGTGGTGCACTTCGCGGGACTCAAGGCCGTGGGGGAGTCGGTCGCCAAGCCGCTGGAGTACTACCGGAACAACCTCGACTCGACGCTGTCGCTGCTGGCGGCGATGCGCCGCCACGACGTGCACCGGCTCGTGTTCTCCTCCTCGGCCACGGTCTACGGCGAGCGGGCTCCCGTGCCCTACCGCGAGGACTGGGAGCACCTGTCGTCCTCGTCGCCGTACGGGCAGACGAAGGTGATGATCGAGCGCATCATGACCGACGTCGCCGCCGCGACCGACGGGCTGCGGATCGCGCTGCTGCGCTACTTCAACCCCGTCGGCGCCCACCCGTCGGGAGAGATCGGCGAGGACCCGCAGGGCATCCCGAACAACCTCATGCCCTTCATCGCCCAGGTCGCTGTCGGGCGTCGCGAGAAGCTGACGGTGTTCGGCGACGACTACCCCACGGCCGACGGCACCTGCGAGCGCGACTACCTGCACGTGGAGGATCTCGCCGCCGGGCACGTCGCCGCCCTGGAGCACCTGGACGCGATGGCCACGCCCGTGCGCGCGTTCAACCTCGGCACCGGTACCGGCACGTCGGTGCTGCAGATGATCAAGGCGTTCGAACGGGCTGTAGGCCGCGAGCTGCCCTACGAGGTCGGTCCGCGCCGGGCCGGTGACCTGCCGGCGTTCTGGGCGGACCCGAGCCGGGCGAACACCGAGCTCGGCTGGCACGCCCGCAAGACCATCGACGACATGTGCGCCGACACCTGGCGCTGGCAGTCGGCGAACCCCCAGGGCTTCCCGGACTCCTGAGCCGGCCGTCCGACCGCTTGCGCGGCGTCATCCCGGGGCGCAAGGATGGTGCCATGACCGACGACGGCCGCACCCGCCCTGACCAGCGCTGGAACCCTGGCGCGCGGTACCGGGCGCCCATGCCGGCACGTCGGCAGGTAGCGGCCACCGCCACGGTCCAGCCCTTGGCCGGGCGTCTGCGCCGCGGCCCGGCACGCCGCACCGCCGTGTTCGACCGCGACGTGTGGCGTCCCGACCTCGCCGGAGTGCGGCCTCAGGTCGCCGAGGCCCTGTCCGTGGCGGCCGACCGATACCGCCGAGGTGCCGTGAGCACCAGCGGCCTGGTCCGCGCCGTGGGGCACGCCCTGGCGTCCTGAGCCGGCGACGACGTCAAGCACACGATCCTGACGTGCCGGCAGGCGGCGTCGGTGGCCGCGAGCGCCGAGGTCCGCCACCTCGTGCCGACGCCCTTCTCCCAGCGGTACGCCGAGCCGGCCGAGCTGCCGCTCGCCTTCGAGCGCGAGGCCCGCAAGGTGTTCGACGGTGAGGTAGCGGTGTCCGCCGACCTGGACCGCGTACCGCTGCCGCCGCGACGTCGGCACGCAGGGGTCGTCACAGCACGTCGCTGAGCGGCACCTGCTCGAGCCCGTGGGCCTCGGCGACGCCCGGGTGAGTGACGACGCCGTCGTGCGTGGTGAGCCCGTGGGCGAGCGTCGCGTCGGCGCGCAGCGCGTCGCGCCATCCGTGGTCGGCGAGAGCAGCGACGTAGGGCAGGGTGACGTTGGTCAGGGCGTAGGTGGAGGTGCGCGGGACGGCGCCAGGCATGTTGGCGACGCAGTAGAAGACGCAGTCGTGCACGCCGTAGGTGGGGTGCTCGTGCGTCGTGGGGCGCGAGTCCTCGAAGCAGCCGCCCTGGTCGATGGCGATGTCGACGAGCACGGCGCCGGGGCGCATGCGGGCCACGACGTCGTCGGGCACGAGCACGGGAGCCCTGGCGCCGGCGACCAGGACGGCACCGATGACCAGGTCGGCCTCCAGCACGGCATGAGTGAGGGTGAGCCGGTTCGAGGAGAGCGTCTGCACGCGCCCGCCGAGCTCGCGGTCCGCGGCGCGCAGCGCGTCGGCGTCGGTGTCCAGCAGGGTGACCCGTGCCCCCATGCCGACCGCGATGCGGGCGGCGTTCATGCCCGACACCCCGGCGCCGATGATGACGGCGTGCCCGGCGGCGACGCTCGGCACGCCGCCGAGCAGGACCCCGCGCCCGCCGGCCGCCTTGAGCAGGGTGGCCGCGCCGACCTGTGTGGCGAGCCGGCCGGCGACCTCGGACATGGGGGCGAGCAGCGGCAGCGATCCGGTGGCCGTCTGGACCGTCTCGTAGGCGACGGCGGTGACGCGGCGCGCCAGGAGCTCCTCGGTGAGCACCTTGTCGGCCGCCAGGTGGAGGTAGGTGAACAGCAGCTGGTCCTCGCGCAGCCGGTGGTACTCCTCGGCCACGGGTTCCTTGACCTTGAGCACCATGTCGCCCGCGGCCCACGTGGCGTCGGCGTCGCCGATGATGTCGGCGCCTGCGTCCGCGTACTCCTCGTCGCTCACGCCGGCCCCGAGTCCAGCGCCCGACTGCACGTGCACGGTGTGGTGGTGCGCGGTGAGCTCGTGGACCCCGGCCGGGGTGATCGCCACCCGGTACTCGTGGTTCTTGACTTCCTTCGGAACCGCGATGCGCATGGTGTGCCGCCTTCAGGTGTGGCTCCGGTCGGAGCGTGCTGGTGCGCGTCGGGGTGTGACGGCGCTCACGTCCAGTGTGAGGCAGAAGTTCGACTGCACGCCACAGATTCGGTGATCGTTCGGTAGGTTGGCGAGATGGTGTCGGATGCTTCAGGAGGCAGGCCGGACAGGGTGGTCGGCCCGAACGATCTTCGGACGCGCGTCGGCGGCCAGTCGGGTCTCGAACGCCGCTCGGCGGCGCCCCTGCGGCTCGACGACGTCGACCACCGCCTGCTCGCGGCGCTGGCCGAGGACGCCCGCCTGGCGAACAACGCGCTGGCCCGGCGGGTCGGGATCGCGCCGTCGACGTGCCTGACCCGGGTGCGACGACTGCGCGAGGAGGGGGTGGTGCGGGGTTTCCACGCCGACGTCGACCCGGCGCTGGCCGGCCGGCCGCTGCAGGCGATCGTCGCGGTGCGGATGCACGGCACCGCCAGGTCGCGGCTCAAGGCGTTCCTGCGCGAGCTCGCCGAGCTACCGGGCGTGATGAACGTCTACCTGCTGGGCGGGGCGCACGACTTCTTCATCCATGTCGCCGCGCCGGACTCGGACGGACTCAACGACTTCGTCATCGAGAACCTGTCCACCAACCCCGGCGTCGCACTGACCGAGACGAACCTGATCTTCGAGCACGCCCGGGCGAGCTGGTACTGATCCCGGCTCGCGGGCAGCAGGTCAGCGAGCGCCCGCGGTGGCGGCGGTCAGCCAGCGGTGCAGCTCGGTGGCGAGCGCGACCGGGGCGTCGAGCTGGATCAGGTGCCCGGCGTCGGGCACGATCGTGAGCGTGCTGCCGTCGATGGCCGCAGCCAGGTGCTCGGCGCGGTCCGGCGGGATCCAGGTGTCCTGCTCGCCCCAGACGATGTGGGTGGGCGCGGTGATCTCGCCGAGGTGCGGCTCGAGCTCGGCGGTGAAGCGCTCGTCGGCCTCGGCGACCTGCCGGTAGAACGCGGCCTGCCCGACGGCGTCGAGCCAGGGGGCGAGGATCGCTGCGGTCTCGTCGGGGCGCAGGCCGCGGTGGCTCGCGCCGGCGACATAGGCCTCGAGCGCGCCGCGGTGCACGGGTTCCGGGAGGCGGGCGAAGGTGTCGGCGTGCTCGGCCACGAGGGTGAAGAACACCGATCCCCACGGACGCAGCGCGACCACGTCGACCAGGCACAAGGACGCGTAGTCCCGGCCGTGCAGCAGGTGGGCACGCAGGGACACCGCGCCGCCGGAGTCGTGGGCGATCACGTGCGGTGCGTCGAGGCCGCAGTGCTCCAGCAGCGCGGCGAAGGCCTCGCCCTGCGTGCCGAGGTCGACCTCGTGCCCGGGGTCCTTGGACGAGACGCCGTACCCGGGCATGTCCCACAGGTGCACGGTGAACTCGGCGGCCAGGGCACGGGCGAACGGCGCCCACAGCCAGGAGGACCACGGGGTGCCGTGGCACATGACCAGCGGCGGCCCCGACCCGACGGCCGTCCAGGCGATCTCGCGTCCACGCCAGGCGAACCGGCGCTCGAGCTCCAGCCCGGTGCCGGGCGCGACGGCCATCAGTCCTGGCTCCCGGACTCGGAGGTACTCGCGTCGGCGCCGCGTGCCTCGAGGGCGAGGCGTAGCCCGGCTGCCTCACCCTCGGCCTGAGCCCGCGCCGCGGCCTCGGTGGCACGTTCGCGCTCCGCCCGGCGGGCCTGATCCCGGGCCTCCTGGAGCTCACCGCGCAAGGTGCTGGTCTCGCCCTCGAGACGCGCGACCGCGGCCTGCGCGGCCGTGCGGTCGGCATCGGCCTGGGCCCGGTCCTCCTGGGCCCGCAGGCTCGCGGCCCGCGCGCGCTCCAGGGCGGTCCGGGCCTCGGCCAGGGCTTCGCGGGTGCCCTCCGCGGATCCTTGCGCCTGGGCGCGGGCCTCGGCCTGCTCGGCCCGGCCGCGCTCCGCGTCGGCGAGGCGGCCGCGCAGGTCGGCGATCTGGGAGCGAGTCTGTTCGAGCTCGGTGCCCCACGTCGCGGCCTGCCCGACGGCCTGGGCGGCCTCGGCCCGCGCCTCGTCGCGCGCGGCGGTCGTCTCGTCCAGCCGCGCTGCCAAGGTTTCCACTTCCGCGTGCGCCGCCAGCAGGTCGGCACGAGTGGCCGCGTGCTCGGCCTCGGCGCCGTCCAGCAGTGCGGCGACCCGGTCGGCGTCTTCGCGGGCGGCGTCCAGCTGCTCGCGCGCCTGGGTCAGCTCGGCGGTGTGGGCGGCCCGGGCGGTGCGTACGGCCTCGGACCACAGCGCCGTGACGCCCCGCTCGACGAGCAGCCCGACGCCGCGGGGCAGCTCGGGCAGCCGTGCCGCCTCCGCCTCGGCCGCCGAACAGTCGGCGCGCCACCGGCGCAGGTAGGTCGTCGCGACAGCGTTGGAGCAGCCCGCGCGCTCGCGCACCGTCGTGACGGTGACGGCGGCGTCCTCGGCCAGGAGCGCGTCGGCGGCGGCGTACACCCGGTCTCGGGCGGTGACCGGCGGCGGCTCGGCGTCCGGGCGGTCCTCGTGCCCGGGGGAGTCGTGCACCGGCCTGTCCGCCGGGGCTGCCGCGGCGATCGTCTCGGTCATCATCACGTCCTGCCGTGGGAGGAATAGGAGAAGTGCGGTCAAACTACTACTACTCTTGGCATTCTTCTACCGACACCCGCTTTTCCAAAGCGGGTGCGCAACGATCCGGTCGTCAGTCCGTCGAGACGTATCAGTGCAGGTCAGCGCGCTGCAATGCGAGGCAGCTGACGGACGCCGGGCGTCGCTTCAGTGGCCTCCATGAGCACATGGTGAGCACCAGATGCAAAGTCCTGCGCTGCGAACTGCGCGGACATCGCCTCGCCCAACCGGTCGAGATCGTCCTCGAACAGGCCGGCGTAGGTGCGCAGCGTGAGCACGGGAGACTCGTGGCCGAGCATGCGCTGGACGGCCTTGACGCTCGCGCCGCCGGCGATCGCCAGCGAGGCGGCCGTGTGGCGCAGGTCGTGCAGGGTCAAGGGCGCGAAGTCCTCCGCCCCGGCACCGAGGGTGAGCCGGGCCGCGACCTCCAGCCGGTGGGTCCGAGCGATCTTCGCGGCGCGGGACAGGTCGTCGCGCCGCCGGCGGTCCGCCTCGACGAGCACCTCCCAGGTGGCGGCGTCGACCACACCCGTGGCCGGGAGCCCGGCCTGCTCCTGGACGCGGCGGACCTGCTCGAGGGTGGCCGCGTCCACCAGGCGGGTGGCCCGCAGCCCGAGCAGCTCCTGCAGCGTCGTGACCGCCGCGCCCGCGGCACGCACCGCCGGGCGGAACGCGTTGCGGTCGAAGCTCTCGCGGCGCAACGCTCCGCCGTCGCGCCCGACGAACAGCAGGCCGGAGCCCCGGGCGGCCAGCAGCACGGACAGGTCCGCGACGAGGACGCCGGGCACCGGCACCTCACGGCGGGCGTGCGTCTTGGTGTCGCCGAGCAGCAGCGTGCCGTCGTCGAGCCGGGTGTAGGCGCGCTCGATCACGACGCGCCCGCGCAGCAGGTCGACGTCACCGGTGCGCAGCGCGGAGAGCTCGCCCCAGCGCAGGCCGGTCAGGCCGGCCAGCAGCACCAGGGTCCGGCCCTGGTGGGTGCGTGCGGCGTCCGCGACGCGGCGCAGCTGTTCGTGGCTCAGGTAGCGGTGCGCCTTGGTCTTCGGCGCCCGGGGGAGTCCGGAGACCTTGCCGGACGGCGTGCGAGCGGGGTTCGCGGTCAGGCGCCGTGAGTCGACGGCCGCGTCGAGCAGCGCCACGAGCAGCCGGACGGCGTCGCGCCGCCTGGCCGGGGAGGCCACCTCGCCGCTGCGCGGTGCCCGCATGCCGGCCGCCCAGCGGGTGACGTCGTCGTGCGTGATGCGGCGCAGCGGTACCTCGCCGAAGGTCGGCGCCACCAGGGAGCGGAACCGCTCACGCTCCGCCTCCAGCGTGCGAGGTGCGCGGTCGGCCCTCGTGGCCTGCCAGTCGTCGAACCACTCGGCCACCGCGATCGCCGACCCGCGCGGGTCCACCCAGGCGCCGAGCTTGCCGGCCTCCTCGGCCCGGCGCGCCTCGGCCAGCGCGTCACGGCGCGAGCGGAACGCACGGGTGCTGCGCAGCCGCCCGTCGACGCGGAACCGGCCCACGTAGGAGGCCGCGCCACCGCGAGTACCGCGCTTCTCCGTGTAGGCCATGGGCCGACCCTACTGGGAGTCGGGCCGCCCTGACCTGCGAGGACTCTCGCCAGACCGCACCCGGCACGACCTCGACCGTGCAGTGGTCTCACTCGGGCTCAGGACGGGACCAGTTCACCGCACGCGGCGACCAGAACGCCATGAGCGTCGTCGCCAGCACGAACGCGCTGACGAACGCCGACAGCATCAGGGCATCGCTGCTGCTCGTGCTCATCCGGTCGCTGAGCAGGCTCTGCGCGACCCCCTGGAACGCCAGAGGGAACCCGATCGGTGTCCACACGCTGCCGGTCTGGAGCCGGAGCAGGCCGAGCACGACGCCGAACCCGAAGAACAGCAGACCCCGCTCGGCCAGGACTCCCCACCCGGCGCTGGCGACCCACAGCGCCACACCGAACACGGTGAAGAGCGCTGCCTGCACCATGGCGGCGGCCCACGGCGCCATCGCGGTCATCAGGTTGCGCTGGAGGTAGCCGCGGAAGATCAGCTCCTCCGGCAGCGCCTCGAAGAAGAAGACGAGCACGACGAGCAGGCCCGCCCATCCGACGATCGTGGACCACGGCACCTGAGGTCGCAGGTCGGTCCATCCGGTCAGCAGAGCCACCGTCAGCCCGATCGCGGACGGCACGAGGAAGGCGGCGACGCCCACCAGGAACGGGCGGGCCGCCCGGGACAGCCGATCCAGTCCGAGCCCCGCCCAGGGGCGACGATCCAGACGACGCCGGGCGACGACCACGAGCGGCACGGCGAGCGCACTGATCAGCACGGCGTTCATCGCACGGACCGGGACCGTCAGGTCGCCGGTGACGACAGTGTCGTTAGGCCAGCTCATCAGGGCCCAGACGGACATCGCACCGAGCAGCACGACGAGGAGGCGAACGGTCAGCGGTGGTCGACGCACCGCGAGGGCGGTGCGATGCCGCCCGGTGCCAGCGCGGCGTCCGTGTCGAGGGCGGAAGACCCCCCGGTCAGGCCGTCTCCGGGACACCGAAGTGGTGGCGCAGGCGTCGGTGCCGATGCTCGAACAGGGCCGTCACCGTCGCCCGGGCGAGGCGCTCGACGCCGGGCACGTGCCTCGGCACGGCGCGGAGCCGGAAGCGGACGGTGTCGCGGACCCGAACCGCACCACGCTCCCCGTCCTCGACCACGCGCTCGTGCTCCCACAACACCGACGTCAGCATCGACGAGCGTTCGAGGAAGCGCCGGCCGGGCTCGAGGTCAGCTATCACGATGTCGTCGTACTCCACGGGCAGCAGCCCGCCCAGGAGCAGCACGCTCCGCCCGAGGCCAGCGCTCGGGGCGATCTCGTCGAGCCGTCGTGCCCGGAGCCCGCGCGGAGTGGTCATGTCGAGCCACGGCCACAGCTCGGCCCTGATCCCTGCGAACGACGTCGCGTGCTGCCACAGCACCGACCGCGGCGCGTCGAGCTCGCTGATCGTCACCACCGGACGTCGCCAGTCCATGACTGAGACCTTAGTGCGGCATCAGGGCAGCGTCAGCGTCATGAAGGTGCTGTGCGGGTCCTCGACGTAGTCGGC
This sequence comes from Isoptericola maris, assembly GCF_048065335.1. NCBI lineage: Bacteria > Bacillati > Actinomycetota > Actinomycetes > Micrococcales > Promicromonosporaceae > Isoptericola > Isoptericola maris. Next base: position 278,494 of record NZ_JBLUNY010000001.1, read on the forward strand.
GAACGGGCCGCACCCGACGAACCCGTGACGGGCGTACAGGCGGCGGGCGGGAGCGAAGGAGTCCTGCGTGCCCGTCTCCAGGCTGACGCGGGCGTAGCCGCGTGCGGTCGCCAGGTCGAGCAGACGAGCCAGCACAGCAGTCGCCACCCCGCGGCCACGAGCCGCCCGGGCGGTACGCATGGACTTCAGCTCCCCGTGGCCGCCGCCGGGGCCCGCAGCGCCGACCAGCTCGGTCAGCGCGCCGCAGCCCAGCAGGGGGCCGTCTGCACTGCACGCCGTGACGAACGTGACCGACGGCGCCAGCAGCGCCGAGTGGTCCAGGGCGTGGACGGAGTCGGGCGGCGAGGTGGCGAACATGTCGGCCAGGTGCTCGTCGAGCAGCGTGCGCACATCGTCGCGCGCGGGGGAGTCGACCGCGATGGTCACGGCCCCATCATCGCCCGGCGATGTTTCGACGGTGTGTCCCGGCCGGCCGGTCGGACTCGGTGCGTCCCAGCCGCGCGCGGGTGCCGGCCCCCGCGACCCTGGAGCCGACGCGCGTGGACCGCGCGTCGATAACCGATGGACCTGGCGGTACCCCTCGTGCTGACGTGGCAGCGTGCGCATCACCCGAGAGACCGTCGCTGACGGTGTCCGTGAGCAGATCTTTGCGGTGGGGGACGTCCCGGGCGTGCTCTGGACTCCCTCGGCAGCGACAGGGCCTCGGCCCCTCGTCCTGGTCGGGCACGGTGGCGGTCAGCACAAGAAGGAGGGGAGCGTGCTCGCCAGGGCGATCCCGTTCGTCCGGTCGTGCGGCTTCGCGGTCGCCGCGATCGACGCACCCGGAACCGGTGACCGGCCGAGTCATCCCACGATCCGGCGCCTCGTGGCGACGATCGAGGATCGCACGGCGAACGGCACGCCCGTCGGCTCGGCATGGCCGGAGCTGTGCGACACGGTGGCGGCGGAGCTCGTCCCCGACTGGCGGGCGACCCTGGACACTCTCCAGAGCCTGGAGACGGTCGGTCGAGACCAGCCGGTCGGATACCACGGCGTGTCGCAGGGCAGCGAGATCGGCATCCGCCTGACCGCGGTCGAACCACGCATCATGGCTGCGGTCGTCGGCCTGACCGGCAACGAGTGGCTCACACGCCCTGCGGCGCGGGTCACCGTCCCGGTCGAGTTCCTGGTGCAGTGGGACGACGAGGAGGTTCCTCGCGACGGCGCCATGAGAATCTTCGAGGCCCTCGCCACCACCGAGAAGCCCTTCCACGCGAACGGGGGTGGCCACCACCAGGTGCCGCACTTCGAGATCGACAGTGCCATCCGCTTTTTCACCCGGCACCTCGGCACGGGAAGCATGAGCTGATCGCGTCCACCGACGGTGGCGTCCTGAGCCGGACCCAGATCTCGTCCGTACGGGTACGAGGCCGGTCCGCCTCAGGGTGCGTGCACGGCGGGGTCGCCGCGCAGCACGTCGAGCAGCAGGGCGCGCACCGCGTCGGGGCGTTCGAGCGCCGGCAGGTGACCGGCGTCGTCGAGGACGAGGTGCTCGGCCCGGGGGATCGTCTCGGCCAGGTGGGCCGCGACGTGCTGGAAGTGGTCCATGTCCCGGGTCCCGCTGACCACCAGCGTCGGTACCGCGATCGCGGCCGGGTCCACCTCGACGTGGTGCGGCGCCGGCGGGTCCTCACGCGCGTCGGCGGCCAGCTGGACCTCGAACGCGTGGCGCTGCATGGCCGCGAGCGCCTCGCGGACGGACAGGTCGGCGTCGGGCCCGAGCCAGGTGGCGACGTTGAGCCGCACGGCGCCCTCGATGTCGCCGGCCTCCAGGAGCCGGGTCTCGGCGTCGTCGAACGCCTGGGCGGCCGGCGTCGGGGCCAGGCCGTCGTAGGCGGGGTCGAGCAGGACGAGCCGGCGCACGCGGGCCGGGTGGGCGGTGGCGAGCTCGAGGGCGACCTGCCCGCCGAACGAGGAGCCGACGACGGCGACGTCGGGCACGTCCAGGTGGTTCAGGAGCGCCGCGAGGTCGTCGGCGTCGGCGTACTCGCCGCCGGGCAGCGGTGTGTCGCCGTACCCGCGCAGGTCGGGCCGGATCACGCGGAAGGCGTGGCTCAGTGCGGGGACCAGAGGTTCCCACATGCGGCGGTCGGCCACGCCCGCGTGGACGAGCAGGACGGGCGGACCGGTGCCGACGTCGTCGTGAGCGAGGATCACGCGTCGAGGCTACGCGGCGTCCGCGGCGTCGGCACGCGAGCGGCCCGCCTACGCTCGTACCATGTCACCGGACCCCGCGACGATCGGCCCCGACGTGCGCTCCGCGCCCTTGCGTGAACAGCTCGAGGCGTTCCTCGACGAGCACCGACGGCACCTGGCGAAGAGCCTCGACGGACTGACCGAGGAGCAGGTGCGGCGGCGTCTGGTGGCGTCCAAGACCACGCTGCTCGGCCTGGTCAAGCATGCGACGTTCGTCGAGCAGGTCTGGTTCGACGAGGCGATCACGAGGCGCTCGCGGGTCGACATCGGCATCCCGGCCACCCCGGACGAGTCGTTCGACCTGACCGACCGGGACACGATCGACGCCGTGCGGGCGCACTACCTCGAGGTGTGCGCGGCCTCGCGCGAGCGCGCCGCCACGCTCGACCTGGACGACCTGGTGCGCGGCAACCGCCGCGGCCCGCTGCCGCTGCGCTGGGTCTACCTGCACGTGCTGCGCGAGCTCGCCCAGCACGGCGGGCACGCCGACATCCTGCGCGAGCAGCTCCTGGCCCAGGATCCGGGAATGTCGCCCCCTCCGGGGCGTTGACGCCGGTATGAAGCGCATCGGGTTCTTGTCCTTCGGCCACTGGACCGACCACCCGTCCTCGGCGACACGCAGCGCCGCCGACGTCCTGGCCCAGTCCATCGAGCTGGCCGAGGCGGCCGAGGAGGTCGGGGCCGACGGCGCCTACTTCCGGGTGCACCACTTCGCCCACCAGCTCGCCAGCCCGTTCCCGCTGCTGGCCGCCGTCGGGGCGCGCACCCGCCGCATCGAGATCGGCACCGGCGTGATCGACATGCGCTACGAGAACCCCGCCTACATGGCCGAGGACGCCGGTGCCGCCGACCTCATCGCCGGCGAGCGCCTGCAGCTCGGCATCTCGCGGGGATCACCGGAGCAGGTGATCGAGGGGTACCGCCACTTCGGTCACGTCCCGGCACCGGGGGAGTCGGACGCCGACATGGCCCGCCGGCACACCGCCCGGTTCCTCGAGCTGCTCGAGGGCGAGGGGTTCGCCGAGCCGAACCCGCAGCCGATGTTCCCCAACCCGCCCGGGCTGCTGCGTCTGGAGCCGCACTCGCCGGGCCTGCGTCGGCGCATCTGGTGGGGCGCGGGCTCACGCGCCACGGCCGAGTGGACGGCCGCCCAGGGGATGAACCTCATGAGCTCGACGCTGCTGACCGAGGACACCGGCGTGCCGTTCCACGCGCTGCAGGCCGAGCAGATCCAGCGCTTCCGTGACGCGTGGGCCGCCGCCGGTCACGGCTGGGAGCCGCGCGTGTCGGTGTCGCGCTCGATCTTCCCGATCACCGACGACCGCGACCGCGCCTACTTCGGCCTCGAGACGCAGTCCACCGACCAGGTCGGCATCATCGACGGCGGCCGAGCACGGTTCGGCAAGACCTACGCCGGCGAGATCGACGAGATCGTGGCCGACCTGGAGAACGACAGCGCGATCGCCGCCGCGGACACCCTGCTGCTGACGGTGCCGAACCAGCTCGGTGTGGACTACAACGCCCACGTCATGGAGAACGTCGTGGCGCACGTGGCGCCGGCGCTCGGCTGGCGCTAGCGGGCCGGCCGCTCAGTCCCGCCTGACGTGACGTCGCCCCGACGTCAGCCCACCTGCGCCAGGGCCGCGCGGATCAGGCGGTGACCGTGCGCCTCGAACGCGGCGTCACCCACCTGGTAGGCCCACACCGCCGTCCCGATCGCCACGCGCACCAGGGTGCGCCGCCAGACGTCACCGGTGCGCGGGTCGCCCCCGTAGCCGGCCGCGAACGCCGACGCCAGGTCCTCGCGCCCGGCCAGCTGCTGACGGTGCAGGCGGGCGAAGTCCGTGCACGGCGCGCGCCAGCCCGCGCGGCCGAAGTCGATGACACGCACCACGCCGTCCTCGACCACCCAGCTGCGCGGGTGGAAGTCGCCGTGGGTGGGCACCACCCGCACCGGCGGGTGGGCGTGCGCCGCCACCACCGCACGCAACTGCTCCGTCGTCGCCACGTCGATGCGGTGCGGCGAGTCCAGCCACCGCATCGCGCGCGCGTCCTGCGCCGCCTCCCAGTCGCCGTCCACACGCGTACCCAGCGCGTGCAGGCACGCCAACAGCTCGCCCGCCTGCCGGTAGGTGTCCGGCTCCCGCTCGGCCGCACCGCCCTCGACGAGGTCGCCCGGCAGCCACGCGGTAGCCAGCAGGTGGCGCTCGCGGTCGGCGTGCAGCAGCCGCGGCACCCGCCCACCCGGCACCAGCGGCGCCAGCAGCGTCCGATGGGCGACGATCTCTCGATCCAGGTGATGGTCGGCAGGCCCGGAAGCCTTGAGCGCGACGTCGGTGCCGTCCTCGGCGCGCAGCCGCAGCACCGCGGCGTCCCCCGGCCCCCGGGAGTGGTCCGCGACCAGCCTCACGGCACCGAACCAGGACGTGACGAGCTCGTGCTGGACGCCGTCGAGGCCGGGCAGGTCGCTGGTCACCCGTGCACGGTACCCGCCGACGGCATACTGGCCCCGACACATCGGTCCCACCGGGCGGCAGCGCTGCCGCCCGAGAAGGAAGGCATCGTGGCTCTTCCCAGCCCCAGCTACACCATCACCCTGCGCGTGCAGGTCCCCGCCTCCCAGCGCGCGACGAGCACCGTGGTCGGCGCGGTCGCCGACGCCGGCGCGGCAGTCACCGGCGTCGACATCGCCCACTCCACACCCGACGGCCTCGTCGTGGACGTCACCTGCGACACCGTCGACACCCAGCACAGCGAACAGGTCGTGGCCACCCTCGAGGCCCTCGACGGGGTGCACGTGCTCAAGTGGTCCGACTCGACGTTCCTGCTGCACCTGGGCGGCAAGATCGAGATCGCGCTCAAGGCGCCCATCAAGACACGCCGCGACCTGTCGCGCGCCTACACCCCCGGGGTGGCACGGGTGTGCACCGCGATCGCCGACAACCCCGACGACGCCCGGCGTCTGACGATCAAGCGCAACACCGTCGCCGTGGTCACCGACGGCACCGCCGTGCTCGGCCTGGGAGACATCGGCCCGGCCGCCGCCCTGCCCGTCATGGAAGGCAAGGCCGCACTGTTCAAGCAGTTCGCCGACGTCGACGCCTGGCCGGTGTGCCTCGACACGACCGACACCGAGGAGATCATCGCCGTGGTCAAGGCGATCGCCCCCGTCTACGGGGGAGTCAACCTCGAGGACATCTCCGCGCCGCGCTGCTTCGAGATCGAGGCACGCCTGCGCGACGAGCTCGACATCCCCGTCTTCCACGACGACCAGCACGGCACCGCCATCGTGGTGCTCGCCGCCCTGGTCAACGCCCTGAAGGTGGTCGGCAAGGAGCTGTCGCAGGTGCGCATCGTGGTCTCCGGCGTCGGCGCGGCAGGCAACGCCATCATCCGCCTGCTCAAGGCCCAGGGCGCCGAGCACATCGTCGCCTTCGGCCGTGGGGGAGCACTCGGACCCGACACCCTCGACGGCGACCCGCACCGCAACTGGATCTCGGCGAACACCAACGCCGCACGGTTCACCGGCACCCTGCGCGAAGGCCTCGACGGCGCCGACGTCTTCATCGGCGTGTCCGCCGGAAACATCCTGACCGGCGCCGACATCGCCACCATGAACGACGACGCGATCGTGTTCGCCCTGGCCAACCCCGCCCCCGAGGTCGACCCCCTCGCCGCGGCCGAGACCGCCGCCGTCGTAGCCACCGGCCGCTCGGACCACCCCAACCAGATCAACAACGTCCTCGCCTTCCCCGGCCTGTTCCGCGGGCTGCTCGACGTCGGCGCCACCCAGATCACCACCGAGCTGATGCGCGTGGCCGCCCTGGCCATCGCCGACGTCGTCGCCGACGACGAGCTCAACAGTGCGTTCGTCATCCCCGGCGTCTTCGACCACCGCGTCGCCGAAGCGGTCGCCGAGGCGGTGCGCGCCGTCCAGGCCGACTGAGCCCGGCACCCGCCTCGCCCACCGCCAGCCAGGCGGGGGACGCCGCCTGCGAGCGCCGGCCGAGCACCGGCACTAGCCTGGCCCCGTGACCGCACGCCGCGCCCCCCGCCCCCTCCTCGCCGCCCTGCTGACCACCGTGCTCGCCACGACGGCGCTCGCGGCCTGCGCCGGCGGCCCGAGCGACGTCGCCGGCCGCACCTTCGTCGCCACCGACGTCGAAGGCCACGAGCTCGCCGAGGGGACCGAGATCGTCCTGGCCTTCACCGACGACTCCGTGGGCGCCCAACCCGGCTGCAACAGCATGTCGGCCCCGGCCACCTGGGACGACGGCACCCTGCGCCTGACCGGCGAGATGCGATCGACCATGATGGCCTGCTCCGACGAGCTCATGGACCAAGAAGCCTGGTTCAGCGAGCTGCTGCGCGCGGAACCGACGCTCGCCCTCGACGACGGCACGCTCACGCTCACCGGGCCGGACGCGACCGTGACGCTCGTCGAGCAGGACCGCCCCTGACCCTGCCCGGCGGATCCCCACCCCCCGGGCCACGACCGAGGCGCAGGAGGCACACATGGAGCTGACCGAGCAGTCCAGCGGGCGCACGGACGGGCTGCTGATGTTCGCGATCACCCCACCGCGGCGCACCACCACCCCCGCCGAGGCACAACGCATCGCCGACCGCACCGTCGAACGGCTGGCCGACCTCGACCTCGACGCGCTCGTGCTGTACGACATCGACGACGAGACCGACCGCAACCCCGACGAACGCCCCTTCCCCTACCTGCCCACCCTCGACCCCGCCGAGTTCCGCACCCGCCACCTCACCGGTTGGGAACGCCCCGTGGTCGTCTACCGCAGCACCGGCAAGTACAGCCCCACCGAGCTCACCGACTGGGCCGCCGCCCAGGACCCCGACCGCGTCAGCACCGTGTTCGTGGGTGCCTCGACCAGCGACAGCGCCGTGCGCACCACGCTCGGCCAGGCCCAGCGCCTGTGCCGCGAGCACGCGCCGGACCTGGCTCTCGGGGGAGTGGCGATCCCCGAGCGCCACGAGTCCCGCGGCGACGAGCACGAACGCATGCGCCGCAAGCAGGACGCCGGAGTCGGCTTCTTCGTCACCCAGGTCGTCTACGACGTCGGAGCCGCCAAGTCGATGGTCTCCGACTACCACTACGCCTGCCAGGACCGCGGCCAGAAGCCCGTCCCCGTCGTCTTCACCCTCTCGGTGTGCGGCTCGCCCAAGACCCTCGAGTTCCTCGAATGGCTCGGCGTGCACGTACCGCGCTGGATGCGCAACGACCTGCGCCACACCGACGACGCGTTGACCACCTCGTTCAACCAGTGCACAGCCATCGCCGACGACCTCGCCCAGTTCTGCACCCGCCACGAGATCCCGTACGGGTTCAACGTCGAGTCGGTCTCCATCCGCCGCGCCGAGATCGAGGCGTCGGTCCGCCTGGCCAAGCACCTGCGCGCCACGACCGGCACGGCAGCATCGACGTCATGAGCAGCCGCAGCGCCGCCGACCAGCACCTGCGCGACCTCGCGCTGCTGCGCCGCGTGCGCGACCGCATCGACCGCGAGTACGCCCGACCCCTCGACGTGCCGGCGCTCGCGGCCGACGCCGGCCTCTCGGCCGGGCACCTGAGCCGGCAGTTCAAGGCGGCCTACGGCGAGTCGCCCTACAGCTACCTGATGACCCGCCGGGTCGAACGGGCGATGGCGCTGCTGCGCCGCGGCTCCAGCGTCACCGACGCCTGCTTCGCGGTCGGCTTCTCCTCCCTCGGCACGTTCAGCACGCGGTTCACCGAGCTGGTCGGCATGCCGCCCAGCGAGTACCGGCGACGGGCCCAGGACACCGCCGAGCTGCCCTCGTGCGTGACGAAGCAGGTCGCCAGACCGATCAGGAATCGAGAAGCGCCGGGGGTACGGGCGCATCTAGCGTGAGGCGCATGGACATCACCATTCACACCACGTTCCTCCCGCACACCGACCCGGACGCCTCCCTGGCGTTCTACCGCGACCTGCTCGGCTTCGAGGTCCAGGGCGACGTCGGCCAGGGCGACATGCGCTGGCTCACCTTCGTCTCCCCGGCGCAGCCCGACGTCCGCCTCGTCCTGACCCCGCCCGCCGCCGACCCCGGCGTCACCGAGGACGAGCGCCGCACCGTCCTCGAGCTGATGGCCAAGGGCGCCTACCAGTCCATCATCCTGGCCACCCGCGACCTGGACGCGACGTTCGACCGGCTCCAGGCCGCCGACGCCGAGGTCGCCTCCGAACCCACCGAGCAGCCGTGGGGAGTGCGCGACTGCGCCTTCCGCGACCCCGCCGGCAACATGGTCCGCATCGACGAGGTCAGGTGACACCGATGACCACCACCACCCCGCGACGACCCGGACGGTTCTCCCGCTGGCTCCAGCACACCGCCAACGCCCGCACCGCGGCCAAGGTCCGCACCAAGGGCGGCACCCAGATGGGCATGGAGCTGCTCGTGCTGCACACCGTGGGGCGCCGCAGCGGCCACCCACGGCAGAACCCTCTGGCGTTCGTCGACGACGGCGCGGACGGCTGGGTCGTCGTCGCCTCGGGCGGCGGGCAGCGCCACCCCGACTGGTACGACAACCTGCTGGCACGCCCCGACGACGCCACCGTCGAGGTCCACGGCAGCACGCCCGTCCCGATCACGCCGCAGGTGCTCGCCGGCGCACCACGCGAGGCCGCCTGGCACCGGCTGACGCAGGTCGTCCGCAGCCTGACCAAGTACCAGGCCCGGAGCGCGCGCACCTACCCGGTGGTGCGGCTCGCCCGCCGCTAACCTGAGTGACGCCGCACCGCGCCACCGACGGCGCACCACACCCCTGAAGGAGACCCCCGCACATGGCTCCCAGCACCCCCCAGCCGGCGCCAGCCCGACCCGCCGACGCCCACGACGTCATCCGGGTCCAGGGCGCTCGCGAGAACAACCTGCGCGGCATCGACGTCGAGCTGCCCAAGAGACGCCTGACGGTGTTCACGGGGGTGTCCGGGTCAGGCAAGAGCTCGTTGGTGTTCGCCACCGTCGCCGCGGAGTCGCGCCGGCTCATCGACGAGACCTACTCGACGTTCGTCCAGGGATTCATGCCGTCCCTGCCGCGGCCCGACGTCGACCACCTCGAGGGGATCACCACCGCGATCCTCGTCGACCAGGAGCGCATGGGCGCCAACGTGCGGTCCACGGTCGGGACCGTCACCGACGCCAACGCCATGCTGCGCAACCTGTTCAGCCGCATCGGCGAGCCGTACGTCGGCCCGCCCACGGCGTTCTCGTTCAACATCCCGACGTCGAAGGCGAGCGGGGTGTTCCGCACCGACAGGGCCGACGGCAAGACGGAGAAGAAGGTCGTGCGCGACCAGGTCTACCTCGGCGGCATGTGCCCAGAGTGCGAGGGCCGGGGGACCGTCTCCGACCTCGACCTGTCGGTGATCGTCGACGAGTCCCGGTCGTTGCGCGGGGGTGCGATCCTCGTGCCCGGATACAAGGCCGACGGCTGGATGGTCAAGGGATTCACCGAGTCGGGGTTCGTCGACGGCGACAAGCCGGTGCGCGAGTACACCGAGACCGAGCGCCACGACCTGCTGTACCGCGAGAAGGGCAAGGTCAAGGCCCTGGGCATGAACATGACCTACCAGGGCCTCATCCCCAAGCTGCGCGAGTCGCTGTTCTCCAAGGACCCGGAGTCGCTGCAGCCGCACCTGCGGCGGTTCGTCGAGCGGGCGGCCGTCTTCGGTCCCTGCCCCGCCTGCGAGGGGACCCGGCTCAACGCCTCGGCCCGCTCGGCCAAGGTCGAGGGCCGCAACATCGCCGAGGTGTGCGCGATGCAGATCACCGACGCCGCGCAGTGGGTCCGCAGCATCACCGACCCCGGCGTGGCGCCCCTGGTGCGCAGCCTGCTGCACCTGTTCGACTCGTTCGTCGAGATCGGGCTCGGCTACCTCTCCCTCGACCGGCCCGCCGGGACGCTGTCCGGGGGAGAGGCGCAGCGCACCAAGATGATCCGCCACCTCGGCTCCGCCCTGACCGACGTCACCTACGTCTTCGACGAGCCCACCATCGGGCTGCACCCGCACGACATCGCGCGGATGAACAACCTGCTGGTCGAGCTGCGGGACAAGGGCAACACCGTGCTCGTGGTCGAGCACAAGCCCGAGGCCATCGCGATCGCCGACCACGTCGTCGACCTGGGCCCCGGCGCCGGGGCCGACGGTGGAACCATCTGCTACGAGGGCACCGTCGACGGTCTGCGGGACAGCGACACCCTCACCGGCCGCCACCTCGACTACCGCGTGCAGGTCAAGGAGACGGTCCGTGAGCCTGACGGCGCGCTCGAGATCCGCGGAGCGTCCCAGAACAACCTGCGCGACCTCGACGTCGACATCCCCACGGGGGTCCTCACGGTGGTCACCGGTGTCGCCGGTTCGGGCAAGAGCTCGCTGATCCACGGAAACCTCGCCGGCCGCGACGGCGTCGTCGTCGTGGACCAGGGCGCCATCAAGGGCTCCCGTCGTTCGAACCCCGCGACCTACACGGGCCTGCTCGAGCCCGTCCGCAAGGCCTTCGCCAAGGCGAACGGCGTCAAGCCCGCCCTGTTCAGCGCCAACTCCGAGGGCGCCTGTCCCACCTGCAAGGGCAACGGGCGCATCTACACCGAGCTCGGGTTCATGGAGACCGTCGAGACGCCGTGCGAGGACTGCGGCGGAAAGCGCTTCATGGCGGAGGTGCTCGACTACACCCTCGGCGGCAGGAACATCGCCGAGATCCTCGACCTGTCCGTCGCTCAGGCTCACGAGTTCTTTGCGCACGGGGAGGCCAAGATTCCTGCCGTCGCGAAGACCCTCGGTCATCTGAAGGACGTCGGTCTCGGCTACATCCACCTCGGCCAGCCGCTCAACACGCTCTCCGGGGGAGAGCGCCAACGCCTCAAGCTCGCCATGCACATGGGGGAGCGGGGCGGGGTGTACATCCTCGACGAGCCCACGACCGGCCTGCACCTGGCCGACGTCGAGAACCTCCTGGGGCTGCTCGACCGGCTCGTGGACGCGGGCAGGTCCGTCATCGTGATCGAGCACCACCAGGCCGTCATGGCCCACGCCGACCGGATCATCGACATCGGCCCCGGCGCGGGGCACGACGGCGGCACCGTCGTCTTCGAGGGCACGCCCGCCGAGCTCGTGGCCGCCCGGTCCACGCTGACGGGGGAGCACCTGGCCGAGTACGTCCAGGCCTGAGGCCCATCGGAGGACGCCGGCTGGTGGGTGACATCGGCGCAGGGACGCGCCCGACGTCCTCAGCCTTCGTCAGGCGGGCCCGCACACGACGGCCTGGGTCTCGATGTCGGACGCCAGCCACAGGCCGGGGGTCGAGGCGACGTGGAGCACGTCGGCCAGGTCGGCGGCCTCCGGTGCCAGGTCCGCCAACAGGTTCGGCAGGTCGGTCACGCGTTGGGGGCGGACGTCGACGTCAGGTCGCCCGGCGTGCAGGGCGACGTAGAAGATCCCTGCCTCGACGAGGTCCTGGAAGAAGTGGCTGCCGAACGACAGCTCCGGGGCGATGCCCGCATCGGGTGCGGCGACCTCCACGATCCCGACCATCCGGCCGAGCTCGGAGAACCGGACCGGCACGCCGAGCGACGGCGTGGTCGTGCCCCAGCGTCCCGGTCCGACCAGGAGCGTCGGCTGCTGCGCCGCGACGGTCCGGTTGAGCCGGCCGACCGCCCGGGCCACGGCGTGCTTGTGCTGCTCCGGCAGCGCGAGGTACTCGGCGGCACGGACCAGCACGACATGGTCGACGGGCAGGCGCACGTTGCCGCCCATGAAGCTGCCCGTCGCGGCGAACAGCCGCGTGCCGGGGTCGGCACGCGGCATCTGCACCGGTGAGCCAGGTCCGCGCGTCTGCAGCGGCCGACACTGCACGACGTTCATCCGCACCGTGCCGTCGGCGGCGAGGTTGGCGGTGAACTCGATGTCGACGGGGTGGTCGTAGGCCGCCTCGAGCAGGCGCAGGGCACGTCGCACCGTCGCGGGGAGCTCGGTCCGCGTGAGCAGCCCGCGCAGGTCCACGAGCTGCCGGACCGGGCTCGGGCGACCCCAGTCGGCCGCGACGCGCGCGGCCTCCAGGTCCGGGCTCGTCAGGAGCGCAGCGTCCTCGCCCAGGGTTGCGACCGGCTCCTCGCACGGGCGGCTGACCAGCGTGTTCTCACTCAGGCTCAGCAGGTCGACGCGACGCTGCGCGAAGCGCGCCGCGTCGCCGTACAGCGTGGGTGGCACCCGGGCCGGGTCGTCGAGGCAGACGATCCGCGCGTAGTCCTCCGACGTGCGGTCGACCGCGCGGGTCCCCAAGCCCATGACGACGCGCATCATGCCGGCCTCGGCGTCGATCCTCGGGTCCCACAGGTAGAGGTTGCGCGAGACGGCGACGCCGGCCGCGTGGGGGAAGAATCCGTCGCCGTGCCGGTCCCCGGAGACACGCTGCACGAGGATCGCCATCTGCTCGTCGCGGTCCTGCAGGCCACGGGCCGCGCGGTAGGCGAGGGCCTCCGTGCTGAACGCGCTCGCGTAGACGGTGCGCACGGCGTCCTCGAACGCCGCGAGCCGCTCGGCGGGGTCGCCCTGGTTCACGCAGAAGACGCTGTCGTACTTGCCGGCGAACGCGTTGCCGAAGTCGTCCTCCAGCAGCGAGCTGGACCGCACGATGACGGGGGACTGGCCGAAGTGCTCGAGCATCTCCACGAACTGCTCGCGGACCTCGTGGGGGAAGTGCCCGTGATGGATCCGCTCGCGCAGCTCGGCGGCACGGGTGTCGTAGCCCGCCGGGGTGCGCTGCTCGGCGCGCAGCAACCACCACCCGTTCTCGACCAGGTAGGTGTAGAAGACGTCGGAGCCCACGTAGAAGGAGTCGTGCGGTTCGAGCGATCCGACGAGCTCGGCGTCGTCGCTCGCCTCCAGGATCGCGCGTGCGACGAGCATGCCGGCGCTCTTGCCACCGATCGCCCCGGTGCCGATGGACCGGGCGCCCACGAGCAGGAGCTCGGCGAGCGACAGGTACGACTCGGCGAGCCGCGTCATGCGCTCGGAGCCGCCCATCAGCATGTGCACCAGCCCCGTGGCGGCACCGCGTTGGTGCTCCGGGGGCAGGTCGAGGGCGCTGTGGGCCCGGTCGAAGGCAACGTGCCACGGATCGAGCCGGTCGCCCTGCCGCGGGCGCCGGGCGGACAGTCGCGCGAGCTCGACGCTCGAGGTGACCGGGACGGCCGCGTCGCCACGCACCCGGTGGGGGAAGAACATCGTGGGGGAGTGACGCTCCCAGGCCTTGAGAGGGTGGACGTACACCTCACCGTCCATGCGGTACACGTCGAGGAGCACCTGCGTCGTCTCTCGGATGCGCGCCACCGTGCGGTGGGTGTGCCCACCGCGCTCGAGCGCGAAGTACGCGACCGTGTCGAGACGGAACAGGTAGGGGCACGTGACGACGAAGAAGTTCGCGATCATCAGGTCCGAGAACCACCGGGGCAGCAGGTCCGTGAGGCTGTCGAACACGTAGAAGACCCCGGGACCCTCGTCGTTCACGAGGTGGTGGATCCGCAGGGCGAAGCTCTCGAAGCCCTGGTCGGGGTCGATCTCGACCGTGAGCACGCCGTCGTCGTCGGTGAGCAGGCGTTGGTGCTTGCCGAAGCGGACGTAGACCACGCGGCGGCCGTCGGTGACGGCCTGCGTCGCGAACGCACGCGCGACGGTCCGGTAGTCGGCGACGTCGTCGACTCGCCAGACGACGTTGTCACCGATGCGCAGCCCGTCGACCACCGCGTCGAGGCCGGCGAACCCGGTGCTCACGGTGCTCGCGGTGGCAGCGGGTGTGGCGTGGTCCGGCATAGCGAGCATCATGCCGGACCGTCCGTGATCAATCGAGTCGTCTCCGCGCCACTGGGCGCCGATAATGCGCATTATGTCATTACGACGAGAAGAGCGGCCGGCACGCGCCACCGACCGCTCCCCGTGGGCCTGCCTCAGTGCGTCGTCAGCTTCAGTCCCGCCACGCACGCGACGATGCCCAGGATGAGCGCGATCCGCACGACGGTGACCGGCTCGGCGCCGGTCGCCATTGCATAGCCGGCGGTCAGCGACGCGCCGATGCCGACCCAGACGGCGTAGGCGGTGCCGACCGGCAGCTCGCGCAACGAGTACGCCAGGCCGGCCATGCTGGCAGCCAGGCTCACGACGAACACGATGCTGGGCACCAGGCGCGAGAATCCTTCGGAACGGCCGAGCGCCGTGGCCCACACGGCCTCCAGCAGCCCGGAGACGACCAGGACGATCCATGACATGCGGCCCACTCCCCGATGCCGTCTTGTCGCACTCCGGGTACGGCAACCCTCGTCCGGGAGCCATGTCAGGCTCTGCCGAGATCATCGCACGCAACAGCCCGGTGCCGACGGCCGACCCGGCATCGCTGGTCGGCCACGGCTCGCCAGGACGCCGCGCCACCGGTACGCTGAATCGAACAATCAGTACAAACCATTGTGTATGCCGCAACACAGTGGTCTCATCGATGTCGGTACCTCCGCCTAGCCTGACGACGATGACCGTGCAGGTCACAGACCTGCGCTCCCCGGTCGTCCCACCGTCGGACAGGAGGAACCTCATGGTCGCGCCGCCACGGCTCGAACGCCTCACCGTCGCCCAGGCGGCAGACCGCTACCTCGCCTCGGTGCGGGTCGAGACCGTCCGTGGCGTCCTCTCCCCCGCCACCGAACGCTCCTACGCGCGTGACGTCAGCGAGCTCGTCCGGCTGCTCGGCCCCGACCGCGTGCTCGACGACGTCACCGGCGACGACGTCGACGACGCCCTCGTGCGCTACCAGTCGGGCCCGGACGGCCGATACACGGACCCCACCCGCAAGACCGCACCCGGCCGGTCCACCGCCACCGTCAACCGCTTCCGGCAGTCCGTGACCCGGTTCTTCTCCCACTCCGCACGCCACTGCTGGGTGCAGGCAGACCCCATGCAGTGGGCCGCACCACCGGCCAAGGTGCGCGAACGCCTGCGCGTCGAACGCACCGCACTGTCGGCGTCGGCCGCCCAGGCGCTGGTCCACACCGTCCAGGAAGCCGCCGACCGCCCCGGCACGGCCGGCACCACGCGCGCCGACCAGGCGCTCGCAGCCCGCGACCGCCTCGTCGTCGCGCTGCTGATCGTCCTCGGGCCACGCGTCTCAGAACTCGCCCGCGCCGACGTCGCCGACCTGACCCGCGAGCCCGAGGAGACCCGCTGGCGCATCGTCGGCAAGGGCGGCTCGACGAGGACCGTCGCCCTCAGCCCTCCCCTGGCCACCGCGCTGGAGAGCTACCTGACCGACCTGCGCCCCCGGCTGGCCGCGCGGCGACCCGACGACACCGATGCCCAGCGCGCCCTCCTGCTCTCGTGGCGGGGCCGACGCCTCGACACCCAGGCCATCCGGGCGCTGCTGGCGCGCGCGGTGGTACGGATGCCGGAGGCCTACCGCCGACCCGCCACCCCCCACGCGCTGCGCCACACCACCGCCACGCTGCTCGTCGCGGACGGCTGGGACGTCAAGGTGGTGGCCGAGCTGCTCGGCCACGCCTCCATCGCCACGACCGGCGCCTACCTCGACCGGATCGACGGCGAGCTCGCCGCGGCCATCCGCACCCACCCGCTCGCCGGCTCCCTGCGGGACGTCTCACACACCTCCGGGGCGGAATCACCGGGCGCGACGGCGTCGTCGCCGCTAGCGTGAGGGCGTGCCCAGCCCGCAGCAGCAGTCTCTCGCACTCCCGGTCAGGATCCAGGTCGACTGGCGACGCATCCGCAAGGTCGCACGACGCGCCGCGACCGTCGCCTGCGCGATCCCACTCTCCGCCGGTGCCGCGGTCATGGTCACCGACAAGATCCGTGGCCAGCGCCACCCGCTCAACAGCAAGTTCCCTACCGCGGCCCCGCTGTCGACCGAGATCGACGGCACCAACGCCACCCTCTACACCTATGGCGACGACCTCTTCGACGCCATGCTCGAGGCGATCGACGGCGCCCAGCACACGGTCTTCCTGGAGACCTACATCTGGAAGGGCGACGCCACGGGTGAACGCTTCAAGGAGGCGATCTCCCGGGCCGCCGCGCGAGGCGTCGAGGTCTACGTCATCTACGACGGCTTCGCCAACCTCGTCGTCCCCCGGGAGTTCTTCCACTTTCCCCCGCAGGTCCACGTCCTGCGCTTCCCCGCACTGCGACCCGGGCTCCTCACGCTCGACGTGCGCCGCTCCGGGCGTGACCACCGCAAAATCCTCGTCGTCGACGAGGAGGTGGCGTTCGTCGGCGGGTACAACATCGGCGAGGAGTACGCCACCAAGTGGCGCGACACGCACATCCGGCTGGAAGGGCGGGCCGCGTGGGAGCTGCAGAACGCGTTCGTCGACTTCTGGAACCGCTGGCGCACCCACAAACTCCCTGTGCTCCAGGACAAGGGCGCCGAGCACTGGCAGCCCAGCCTCCGGGCGGCCCGCAACGCCCCCAGCGACCTCGTCTTCCCGATCCGGGGCCTGTACCTGGACGCGATCGACCGTGCGACCAGCCACATCTACATCACGCAGGCCTACTTCATCCCCGACCGCGACATCCTCGAGGCGCTCCTGGCCGCCTCAGCACGCGGGGTGGACGTCCGGGTGCTGGTGCCCGAACGCTCCAACCACTCCCTGGCCGACTGGCTGGCCCGAGGCCGGTACACCAAGCTCCTGCGCGGCGGCGTGCGGATCATGCTGTACGAGGGAGCGATGGTCCACGCCAAGACCGCGACCATCGACGGACGCTGGTCCACCGTCGGCACCGCGAACATCGACCGGCTCAGCCTCACCGGCAACTACGAGATCAACCTCGAGATCGTGGACGCCGGCCTGGCGAGCAAGCTCGAAGAGATCTTCCGCATGGACGAGAGCAACTCCCACGAGCTCACCTACGACGAGTGGCGCGGGCGCTCCCTGCTGACCAAGATCGCCGAGCGCGTACTCGAGCCCCTCGAACCGCTGCTCTGAACCCCCGCGCCGAGCCGGCGGTACACGTGCTCACCGCCGAGGCGTGCGGTGTCCAGCCACCGCCGGGTCAGCTCGTGGCCCGTCTCGCTGAGCATCGCGTCGTGCACCGGGACGACCGTCCGGGCGCTCGCGGCCAGCGTGGCGTCGATGGCCTCGGTCAGCCGTAGCCACGGCCCGGACACCGGCAGGCACAGCACGTCGAGCGCCTCCGTGGGCACGTCGAACGAGTCACCAGGATGGTGGACCGTGGCGCCCTCCAGGGTGACCGTGTACGTCCGGTTGGCCACCCGAGGAGCACGCGAGTGGATCAGGGCGTGATCACCGCCACCGACACGCACCAGTGCGGCACCGAGCTGGAGCTCCTCCACCGGTTCGACGGCGTGCAGCCTCTCGCCGGCCGCCCCGGCGTGCAGCAGTGCCTCGACGGCCCCGGCCGTCCCCCGCACCGTCAGCGCGTCGTCGGCACGCAGCGCCGCGACCACCGCCGCGACGTCCAGGTGGTCGGCGTGCTCGTGGGTGATCAGCACCGCCGTGGCGCCGTCCAGCGCCTCGGCCGAGCGGGCGAGCGTGCCCGGGTCGAGCACGATGCGTGAGCCGGCGCCCGTCAGGCTCACGCAGGCGTGGCCGTGGAACGTCAGCCGCACGGCTCAGCCCACGTGCCGTGCCCGACGTCGGGCGGCGAGCTCGTCCTCGCCGTGCGACCGGTCGTCGCCCTCGTCCTCGAGCGACTCGGTCGGCATCTGCGCCAGCGTGCCCTCGATCTCGCGCCACACGCGGCCGACAGCGATCCCGAAGACGCCCTGGCCGCCCTGGACGAGATCGACGACCTCGTCCGGCGAGGTGCACTCGTAGACGGACGCCCCGTCGCTCATCAAGGTGATCTGCGCCAGGTCGTCGACGCCCCGCTCTCGCAGGTGCGTCACGGCGCTGCGGATCTGCTGCAGCGACACCCCGGTGTCGAGCAGCCGCTTGACGACCTTGAGCACCAGGACGTCACGGAAACTGTAGAGCCGGTGGGTGCCGGAACCGCTGGCCGACCGGATCGACGGTTCGACCAGTCCGGTCCGCGCCCAGTAGTCGAGCTGTCGATAGGTGATCCCCGCAACCCGGCAGGCGGTCGTGCCGCGGTATCCGGTGCCGCCGTCCTGCTCCGTGAGGTCCTCACCGAAAAGAAGCCCCTGGGCGCCGGTCGGCGCTGCGCCGGTCTCGACGCTCGCCTCACCGCTGCTGTTCACTGTGCCTCCAAGATGTCGACTCCACGCTAGGACCGCCCCTGGGGGCCGTCAACGACGTAGCGCTCGAGAGGTTCGGCGTGTCGCGGGACGGTGCTGAACCGTGACATGTCGCGGAGCGCTGAACCGTGGCCTTGAACTTCCGGTAGAGGGTTCCTCCACACCATAACCCCCAACCTTCAGGCTGAACCTGAGGGTGGAGGTGGTGTGTCGTCGCCCGGTTCGGTGGGCCCCTCGGGGGTGGTGAAGTCCTCGGCGGTGACGTGGTCGAGAAAGTCGCGAAACTTCTCGACCTCCTTCTGCTGGTCGAGGTCGACGACCTCGACGCCGGCGGCCGCGACCACCTCGGCGGAGCACAGCACCGGGCTCTCGGTCCGCACGGCGAGAGCGATCGCGTCGGAGGCCCGCGAGTCGAGCCGGACGCCGGTGGACAGGACCAGCTCTGCGAAGAAGATCCCGCCGTCGAGCGCGACGATCTCGACCCGGTCGAGGTCGACGCCCACGGCGCCGAGCAGGTCGCGCAGGAGGTCGTGCGTCATCGGCCGCGGCGTAGCGACGCCGGCCTGCGCCATCGCGATCGCGGAGGCTTCGCGGGCGCCGATGACGATGGGCACGGCGAGCTCTGCCGCGGTGTCGAAGAGCAGCACCACGATCTCCTGGTCCCGCTGCTGCTGCCGCACCCCGAGCACCTCGACCGGCACCATCGGGGCCTCGGCCTCGTCGTCGCTCTCCACGCGTCAACGGTATTACGGCACGAGGTCGCACGCTCTGGAAGTCGTGCCGTCGGCAAGGGCTCAGCCGAGGGACGAGGTTCCTTCGCGGACCCAGGCGCTGTGCAGCCGGGCGACGAGGTCACCGAGCTCGTCGGCGAGGCTTGCCGCGTGCGCGCGGCCGTCCGACGTCTGCTGGCTGCGGTACGGAGCGACGACCTGGTCGACGAGGCCGACGTGGCGGTCGGCGGACGAACGCAGCGGCCGCAGGTGCCGGGGCTCGATGCCGTGCTCGGCCAGCCGGGTGGCGAGCCGCACCACCTCGGGCGCTCCGGCATCGAGATATCCCGAGGACGTGCGCAGCAAGCCTGCGGTGATCAGGGACCGGACGAACTCCGGCGGGGTGCTGGTCGCGTCGCAGACCGACTCGACGGTCCAGCGGCGACGGGCCGCGTCGGTCTCCCCCGCGACCGGCGTGGCGAGGCGCGGGGCAGGACCGGGGGCGGGCTCGCCGGCGTCCATCGCGGCGAGCCGTTCCTTGATGACCTTCAACGGCAGGTAGGAGTCGCGCTGCTCCGCCAGGACGAAGCGCAGCCGTTCGACGTCGGCAGGGCTGTACTGGCGGTAGCCGGCCGGCGTACGCACGGGCGTGATCAGCCCCTGCTCCTCGAGGAAGCGCAGCTTGGAGTGCGAGACGGACGGGAAGTCGCCGCGCAGCAGCGCGAGGACCTCGGAGATCCGCATCGAGGCCTGCCTCGAGATCCCGCGCGGCCAGGGCTCCGGGGCGTCGTCGGGCTCCGGGACCGGCTCGATCCCGGCCCCGAAGGTCACGAGACCGGCGCCTGGTCGTCCCGCGGCGCCTGCGGGCTCGCGTGGAAGGACATGCGGAACTTGCCGATCTGCACCTCGTCGCCCGTGGTGAGCTTCGCGGCGTCGATGCGGTCGCGGTTGACGTACGTGCCGTTCAGCGACCCGATGTCGCGCACCACGAACCGGTCGCCCTCACGGACGAACTCCGCGTGCTTGCGCGAGACGGTCACGTCGTCGAGGAAGATGTCCGCCCGCTCGCTGCGCCCCGCGATCGTCCGGTCGGAGTCCAGGAGGAAGCGTTCGCCGACCGCGCCGGAACCGTACTGCACCACCAGCAGGGCGGAGTGTCTCGGCAGCGCGGCCACCGCCGCGCCCTCCTCGGCGGTCAGAGGGATCCGGGGAGCCTGCTCCTCCGCGGGCGCACCGAGCCTACCGAGGTGGGCCGTCGTCTCGACGCCCGTCTCGTGCGGGATTGCGCGGGGGTCCGTCATCAGTCCTCCTGGCTGGGTCGGCCGGTCCGACGTGCGCCGTCGTCCGTCAAACCTACCCTCTCACCGGTCGTGGCGGGAAGCCGCACGAAGCGTCGCGGCGCGACTCATCCCTCGGGTCCTCGGGGCGTGGCGTACTGCGGCTCGGGCGGTTCGCGCACCGCGGTCACCTCGACCTCGTCGTGCTCGGTGATCGTGGCCTCGGCCCCGGCGGTGCGCAGGGTCGCCAGAGCACCGCCGGGGATCTCCAGCGCGGGGCTGAGCGTCGACGGGTCGCCGATGACGGTCCACCGGTACGGCGGGTCGAGCGCCTGGCCGTCGACGACGATCCCCTCGTCCGTGTCGCTGAACGACGTCGAGGTCACCAGGCGGATGCCGTCGAGCTCGACCACTTCCGCGCCCGCGTTGCGCAGCTCCTCGAGCACGTTGAACATCTTCGAGGCGTCCAGGAGGCCGCCCCGGTCGCGCACCACGATCTCCACGCCGGGTCCGACGGCGGGCAGGCGGCCCGACAGGATGCCCTCGGCGCCGGCGCGCTCCTCGGCCAGGTCGACCGCTGCCTGCGCCTGGCCGCTGCCCGACTGCAGCTCGTCGCGCGTCCCGGAGAGCTCGGCGACCTGCTCGGCCAGCTGTTCGGAGCGTTGCGTGACCTCGTCCAGGAGCCGCACGAGGTCGTCCTGGCGCGCGGACGACAGCGGGTCCTGAGCGGACTGCTGCACCTGGACGACGAGGGCGAAGCCCAGCGCGGCACACAGCACCGCGGCCAGGAGCTGCGACCGGTTGGCGCGCGGACGCATCGCACCGACCAGGGCTCGCCACCCGTCGGGCGGCGGCACGGCCGACGCGGCGCCGTCGTCGCCCCGCTCGTTCGCGTCGTGTCCTGCGGCGAGGTCCGGCACCTCAGGCACCGCCGGGACCGCACCCGTGCCCGGGCCGGGCCACGTCCCGGGGACGCTCGGGCTACCCGCGGAGGACGGCGAGCCCGCGCCGCGCTCGCGCGACTCCTCGGCGACCTGCGGGCCGGTGATCGTGGCCACGGGGACGGACAGGTCGAGGGGGTCCGGCGGGCCGGAGTGCTCGGCGGGACCGGCATCCTCGGCCCGGTCCGGCCCGTCGGCCTCCTCGGGGGCGCTCTGCGCGGAACCCGCCCCGTCCGGGGTCGCACCGGAGCCCGACGCGTCTCCCCCGCCGACCGGCGACGCATCGTGCTCGGCCTGCGACTCGGGAGGTGTGTCCGCCGAGCCGTCGTGCTCGCGGCGTTCGTCGCTCATGCTCACGCCCTGAACAGGTGCCGTCGGATCGCTGCGGCGTTGGAGAAGATCCGGATGCCGAGCACGACCACCACCGCCGTCGACAGCTGGGAACCGACGCCCAGCTGGTCGCCCAGGAAGACGATGAACGCCGCCACGAGAACGTTCGACAGGAACGACACGACGAAGACCTTGTCGTCGAACAGCCCGTCGAGCTTGGCGCGCAGCCCCCCGAAGAGCGCGTCGAGCGCCGCCACCACGGCGATCGGCAGGTACGGCTGCAACGCGACCGGCACCGTCGGGTGCAGGACCATCCCTGCCACGACACCGATCACCAGCCCGACCACGGCGATCATGGAATCTCCTCCTGGCTCTCGTCCACGTCCGGCTCCACCGGTTCTGCGTAGCGCAGACCCTGCCCACCCACGCTCGGCAGGTCGATCTCGTCCACCGTGGCCATGCTCGACCCGATGCCCCACTCCGAGGACAGGTACTGGGTGTACGCCGGAGCGCCGGTCCGAGCGTACGCGGCCTGCATGTCCTCCGGGTCACCGACGGCGCGTACCACGTACGACGGGCCCGGCAGCGGCACCAGGTCGACGAGGATCGCCTCGCCCGCGTGCCGGATGGCCGACAACGACGTCAGCCGCTGGCCCCCCACGCTGACGGCCTCGGCACCCGAGGCCCACAACGCGTTGACGACCGTCTGCAGGTCGACCGCCTGGACTCGCGTGTCCGAGGCCGCGACGTCCGGGTCCAGGTCCGCGTCGCTGTCGCTCAGGGTGAGCTCCAGGCCCGGGCCGGACACCGCCGTGGCGCCCGTCACGACGCCGTCCAGACGCAACCGGTCCAGCAGCCCCTGGTCCGCGGCAGACAGCGCCGCCGACTGCAGCTCCTCGATCTCCTCGTTGAGCGCGACGGTCTGCGCCCGCAGCTCGTCCGCCGACTGCTGCCGCTCGGAGATCTCCTGCTCCAGCAGCTCACGGGCCGACGGCCCGTCGGACGGCGCCCTGAGCTGCTGCGCGGCCGCCACCGTCATGAGGCCCAGCAGCACGGCGACCAGCAGCAGCAGGAGCGTCCCCGCCCCCCGCGCAGGGGCCTCACCCGCCGCACGACGGCGGGCGGCCTCGGCGTAGCCCGCGTCCAGCGGCTTCTCCATGACCTCGACCAGGAGCGTCATGGACGCGTCCGGCCGCCGGTCCGGCGGTACCCGGGTCATCCCGGGCCCTCCTGACGATCACCCTGCTGCAGGACCAGCCGGCGCGTCTGCACGACGTAGTGCCAGCCGGCCAACCAGTACAGCCCGATGCCCCACCAGGCGAACGCCCAGCCCACCGCGTGGGAGACGGTGCCCACCGCCCCCGGCGTCTCGGCGAGGAGCAGCAGCGGGAAGGCGTACAGCAGCGCGAACGTCCCGGCCTTGCCGGTCATGCTCACCGCCAGCGGACCGTAACCGTGCCGAGCGAGGACCGGGGCGAGACAAGCCAGCAGCACGTCACGCAGCACCACCAGGGTCAGCACCCACCACGGCACCACGCCGCGCCACAACAGCCCGACGAGCGTGACCAGGATGAACAACCGGTCCGCCGCGGGGTCCAGCATCTGACCGAGCTTGGTCACCTGGTTCAGCCGCCGCGCGAGGAACCCGTCGAGCCAGTCGCTGGCGCCGGACACCGCCAGCACCACCAACGCCCACACGTCCTCGCCCGAGACGATGAGCACGGCGAACACCGGGACGAGCGCCAGGCGCGCCATGCTCACGACGTTCGGCACCGTCCACACGGCTGCGTCGCCCTGCCCTGCCTGCACGATCACCGCCTGTGTCCACCGAGTCCCCTGCCGCGCACATCCTACGCAGGACCGGGCAGAGCCTGCGGCAGTGGGCAAACTCACCGGGCACCTCACCACCGCCCGGCGCTCGCGACCCGTACGATGGGACCAATCCATCGGAGTTCGTCGTCCTCCCGCGTGTTCGTAGGCCCTGGCAGTCGATCAGACAGCCAGCCAGGTGCAGGTGTGTGTACGGGATCGAGCGACCGCCGTGCCGCAAGGCACGGCAGGACTCCCACCCCGCACCCGACGAAACGGTCACTTCGCCATGAGCACCCCTGACTCCACGCTGCCCACCGAGGCCCAGGTCACCTTCGCCGACCTCGACCTTCCCGCACAGCTGCAGAAGGCCGTCGACGACCTCGGCTTCACCACCCCCTCCCCCATCCAGGCCGAGGCGATCCCCGCCCTCCTGGCCGGCCGCGACATCACCGGCGTCGCCCAGACCGGCACCGGCAAGACCGCCGCCTTCGGCATCCCGCTGCTCGCCGCCGTCGACCCCGCCGCCGACGTCTCCCGCGGGCACGTCCAGGCCCTCGTCCTGGCCCCCACCCGCGAGCTCGCCATGCAGGTCGCCGACGCCGTCGAAAGCTTCGCCGCCCACATGCCCGGCGTCCGGGTGCTGCCCGTCTACGGCGGCGCGCCCTACGTGCCCCAGCAGCGCGCCCTGCGCGACGGCGTCCAGGTCGTCGTCGGCACGCCCGGCCGGATCATGGACCACCTCGAGCGCGGGTCGCTCCACCTCGACACCGTCAAGTTCCTCGTCCTCGACGAGGCCGACGAGATGCTCCGCATGGGCTTCGCCGAGGACGTCGAGAAGATCTTCGGCCAGGCGGCCACCGAGCGGCAGGTCGCCCTCTTCTCCGCGACCATGCCGCCCGCCATCCGCGCGGTCGCCGACACCCACCTGAACAACCCGGTCCAGGTCGCCGTCTCGCGCCAGTCCAGCACCGTCACCGCCGTCGAGCAGACGTACGCCGTCGTGCCGTTCCGCCACAAGGTCGGTTCCCTCGTGCGCGTCCTCGCCACCTCCGAGGCCGACGCGACCATCGTCTTCACCCGCACCCGTGCCGCCGCCGAGGAGGTCGGGGTCGCCCTCGTCGAGCGAGGCGTCTCCGCCGCGACCATCTCCGGCGACGTCGCCCAGAAGGAGCGCGAGAAGATCGTCGAGCGACTGCGCAACGGCTCCCTCGACGTCCTCGTCGCCACCGACGTCGCGGCCCGCGGGCTCGACGTCGACCGCATCGGCCTGGTCGTCAACTTCGACATCCCCCGCGAGCCCGAGGCCTACGTGCACCGTGTCGGGCGCACCGGCCGCGCCGGACGCACCGGCCGCGCGCTGTCGTTCGTCACCCCCCACGAGCGCGGCAAGCTCAAGCACATCGAGCGCACCATCCGGGCCAAGCTCACCGAGGTCGAGATCCCCTCCCCCCGCGACGTGTCGGCACACCGGGCCCGCACCATCCTCGGCACCGTGCCCGCACGCCTCGAAGCCGGCCGCCTCGATCTCTACACCGAGCTCCTGAGCGAGCACCTCGCCCCCCGCGAGGACGGCACCGCACCGGACGCCGCGCAGGTCGCGGCCGCGCTGCTGGCGCTCGCGGTCGGCGACGACGGCCCCGCGCACCGTGCCGCCCAGGAGGAGCACGAGCGGGAGCGCGCCGAGGTCAAGGGCGGGCGCACCCGCGAGACGCACCGGGCGGAGCGTGGCGACCGGGACGGCGACCGCACGCGTCGCCACCCGCGGGCCGACCGTGACGGCCGTGGTGAGTCGGGCCGCGGCATCCGCCGTCCGGCCGAGGGCACCCGCTACCGCATCGCCGTCGGGCACACCCACGGTGCCCAGCCGCGCGGCATCGTCGGTGCGCTGACGAACGAGGGTGGTCTGCGCGGTGGCGACATCGGCAAGATCGACATCTTCGGCAACTTCTCCCTGGTCGACATCACCAAGCCGCTGGACGACGCGGCGATGAACCGCATCGGCCGCGCCAACGTCGCCGGTCGGCAGCTGCGGATCTCGGTCGACAAGGGCGCCCCGGAGCGTCGCGCACCCCGCACGGAGCGCCGACCGGCGCACGCCGCGCACTGAGCGAGGCAGGTCAGGGGCTGTCGGGGGCCTCGCCGAGCTGACGGGCCAGTGCCTGCAGCCGGCGGGCCTCCGCCATCCCCCGCTCGCCGTCGGCACGCTGGATCCCCATGACGGCCAGCGTGCCGCCGTCGGCGAGGTCGAGGATCACCCACGGGTCGTTCACCGTCAGCCGGACGGCGACCACCTCGGGCCACGCGACGCGCCGTCGGCGGACGATGTTGCGCACCGTGAGCCCTTCGGCGTCAGGCTTCGCGTGCACGCCACCCAGCCGCCAGAGCAACCACACCGCGAAGATCGCGAAGGCGACGAGCGAGACGCGCGTCCCGGCACCGAGCAGGACACCCTGCTCGGCGAACAACGCCACGAGCAGGCTCCCGCCCGCGGCGACGACGCCCGTCACGACGACCGCGACGCGCGTCCACCACGGACGGAAGGTCCGGAACCGGTCCTGCTGCTGCGTGCCGTCGTCACTCATCGTCTACAGACGGCTCGCGTGGATACGGGTCACCAGGATGCCGCGCGCTCCGACGTCGTACAGCGCGTCCATGACCCGGTTGGTCTCCGAGCGCCGCACCATCGAGCGCACGGCGGCGGACTGCCCGTTGTGCAGGGGTGACACCGTGGGCGACTCGAACCCCGGCGTGACGGCCACGGCCGCGTCGAGCAGCTCGGTCGGCACGTCGTAGTCCAGCAGGACGTACTCCCGCGCGGTGATGACACCCTGCAGCCGACGGGTGAGGATGTCGATCCCGTTCGGGACCTCGTCGCCGGACCGGCGGATGAGCACGGCCTCGGAGCGCAGGATCGGCTCGCCGAAGACCTCGAGCCCGGCGGCCCGCAGCGTGGTGCCGGTCTCGACGACGTCGGCGATCACGTCGGCGACCCCGAGCCGTACCGAGCTCTCCACCGCGCCGTCGAGGTGGACGATGGCCGCGGGCTCGACGCCCTGCCGCGCCAGGTACCGCCGCACGATCGTGGTGTACGACGAGGCGACACGCTTGCCGGCGATCTGGGCGACCTCCTCGATCGTCCCGGCGGGAGCGGCGAACCGGAAGGTCGACCCGGCGAATCCGAGCGGGAGGTGCTCCACGGCGTCGGCGTCGGAGTCGAGCATCAGGTCGCGCCCTGTGATCCCGACGTCCACCGTTCCGGCACCGACGTAGACGGCGACGTCCCGCGGACGCAGGAAGAAGAACTCGACGCCGTTGTCGGCGTCGGCGAGCACGAGCTCGCGGCTGTCGCGGCGCTGGCGGTAGCCGGCCTCGCGCAGCATGTCGGTGGCTGGAGCGGAGAGCGAGCCCTTGTTGGGGACGGCGATGCGGAGCAACGGGTTACCTCGTTCGGATCGGGCGGGACGACGGCGATGGTGCGGATCGGAGCGCGCGCTGCGGTCCGGTGTCGGGCGACACCGGACCGGGCGCTCACAGATGCGCGTACACGTCGTCCAGCGTGAGCCCCTTGGCGATCATCAGCACCTGCAGGTGGTAGAGCAGCTGCGAGATCTCTTCCGCCGCAGCCTCGTCCGGCTCGTGCTCGGCGGCCATCCATACCTCGGCGGCCTCCTCCACGACCTTCTTGCCGATCGCATGGATGCCGGCGTCCAGCTGAGCCACGGTCCCCGACCCCGCGGGTCGGGTGCGGGCCTTCTCGGACAGCTCGGCGAACAGGGAGTCGAAGGTCTTCACCCCACCAGCGTAGACGCCGACCCCGGTCGTCCAGGCTTTGTCCCGGTGCGCGGGACGGAGGTCACAGGTGTGATATCGGCGCTTGGCACACTATTTCTATTGAAGGAACAAGGCTCCCCTGCTGCGGAGATGCTCGCTGATCCCCCGCCTCAGTGCGTGTGCTTGCTCGCCAGGTCCCGGAGCACGTCGATCTCCGCCGGGACGTCGTCCGCCCCGAACACCGCGGATCCCGCGACGAAGACGTTCGCCCCGGCGTCGGCCGCCCGCTCGATCGTCTCCCGCGACACTCCCCCGTCGACCTGGATGTGCACGTCGAGCCCCGACTCGCTGACGGCACGGCGTGCCCGCCGGATCTTGGGCAGGGTCCCCTCGATGAAGGACTGGCCGCCGAACCCGGGCTCGACCGTCATCACCAGGATCAGGTCCACCTCCGCCAGCAGGTCCAGGAAGGGCTCCACCGGGGTCGCAGGGCGCAGGGCGACGCCCGCCCGGGCACCCAGCCGGCGCAGCTCGCGTGCGAGCCGCACAGGCGCCCGTGCGGCCTCGGCGTGGAACGTGACCGTCGCCGCGCCCGCCTCGGCGTAGGCGGGCGCCCAGCGGTCGGGGTCCTCGATCATGAGATGCCCGTCGATCGGCACCGGAGAGATCTGCACCAGCCGCTCGAAGACCGGCAGGCCGAGCGTCAGGTTGGGCACGAAGTGGTTGTCCATGACGTCGACGTGCGCGGCGTCCGCCGTCGCGATGACCTGGAGGTCACGCTCGAGGTTCGCGAAGTCGGCCGACAGGATGCTCGGGTTGATCAGGGCTGCCATGGCTACCAGCCTAGAGCCGGGCGCCGGTCGGCACGTCCCGGCTCGCCCGCTCAGGGACCACGTCGGGCGTTGAGCCGGGCGGCCTGGCGCACCAGGTGATCGCGCTCCGGCAGGCTGGACGCCGCCCGCGCGGCGTCGGCGTAGAGCCGTGCCGCGGTCGCCGGGTCCCCGTCTCGCTCGTGCAGGTACGCGGCCGCCGCGGTGAACCGCGGCAGGGCAGGGTCGAGCTCCTCCAGCGCGGCGAGGCCGGCTCTCGCGCCGTCGGCCTCGCCCACCGCGACGGCCCGGTTGAGCCTGACCACCGGGCTGTCCCTGACCCGCAGGAGCTCGTCGTACCACTCGACGATCTGCACCCAGTCGGTCTCCTCGGCCGTCCGGGCATCCGCGTGGAGCGCGGCGACGGCGGCCTGAGCCTGGAACTCGCCGAGCCGGTCCCGCACGAGCGCCGCCTGGAGGATCTCGACCCCCTCGGCGATCAGGCGTGCGTCCCACCGCCCGCGGTCCTGGTCGGCGAGGGGCACCAGGCTCCCGTCGGCCCGGGTCCGGGCGGCACGGCGGGCGTGGTGGAGCAGCATGAGGGCGAGCAGTCCCGAGACCTCCGGATGGTCGACCTTCGCGCGGAGCTCGCGCGTGAGGCGGATCGCCTCGGCGGCCAGGTCGACGTCGCCCGAGTACCCCTCGTTGAAGACGAGGTAGAGGACACGCAGGACGGTCGCCACGTCACCCGCACGGTCCAGCCGGACACCGGCGACCGTGCGCTTGGCACGGCTGATGCGTTGCGCCATCGTCGCCTCCGGCACCAGGTAGGCCTCGGCGATCTGCCGCGTCGTCAGCCCGCCGACGGCCCGCAGCGTCAGGGCGACCGCCGAGGCGGGTGAGAGGGCGGGATGCGTGCAGAGGAAGTACAGCCGGAGCGTGTCGTCCGTCGATCCTCCCGGGCCCGGCGGCGGCTCGGCCCCGACCCGGGTCTCGCGCTGCCGACGGGACGCGTCCGCGCGGACCATGTCGAGGAACTTGCGCCAGGCGACCGTGACCAGCCACCCCTGCGGGTCCCGGGGCGAGCCGTGCGGCCACCGGCGCACGGCCTCGACCAGCGCCTCCTGGACGGCGTCCTCTGCCGTCGCAAAGTCGGCTCCGCGACGGCAGAGGACGCCGATCACCGTGGGCGTGAGCGCCCGCAGCAACGCTTCGTCCACCGGCTCACTCCATGACGGTCGGCGGTTCGGTGAGGAACGGCCGCAGCTCGAGCCACTCGTGGATCGGACGGCCCCCCGCACCGGGCGCCGCCGACAGCTCCCCGGCCAGCTCCACGGCTCGTTCCTGGCTCTCGACGTCGATCACCATCCAGCCCGCGATCAGGTCCTTGGTCTCCGGGAACGGGCCGTCGGTCACCGGCTGCCGCCCCTCGCCGTCGTACCGCACGAACATGCCCTCCGGGGAGAGAGCGTGACTGTCGACGTACTCGCCGGTGCCCTCGAGCCGGGCCGCGAAGTCGTTCATGTACTGGACGTGCGCGGAGACCTCGTCGGGCGTCCACCGGTCCATCGGCACGTCGTTGACCGAGGCCGGCGCACCCCGGTAGTGCTTGAGCAGCAGGTACTTCGCCATCGTTCGCTCCTTCGTCGTGGCGGCCGTCGTGGCCGCTCTCGTCCCGGGGACGGAGCCGAGCCGGCATTCTCGACATCCGGTCACGCACCATCCTGACCGGGCCCCGGTACTCTCGCGCCGTGGACACACCCGCCGCCCGGCCGCTCGTCCGTCCCGCCACCCCGGACGACCTGCCTGCCGTCGCCGCGATCCTCGAGCCGTACGTGCTGGGCACCGCCGTGACGTTCGACGAGGATCCTCCTGGGGTCCCGGCCTGGGAGGCCCGGCTGGACGACCTGCACGACCGTGGGCTGCCGTTCCTCGTCGCGGAGGTCGACGGCGTCGTCGTCGGGTACGCCTACGCCGCTCCGTGGCGTCCGAAGGCGGCGTACCGGCACACCGTCGAGACGACGGTCTACCTCTCCCCCGTGGCGCAGCGGCGCGGGGTCGGCACCCGGCTGCTCTCCGCGCTGCTCGACGCCTGCTCCCTGGCCGGCGTGCGCGAGGTCGTCGCCGTCGTCGCGGACGACCCGGCAGCGGCAGGATCGCTGCCGCTGCACCGCCGCCTCGGCTTCGAGGTGGCCGGCGTGCTGCGCGACGTGGGGGTCAAGCACGGGCGCAGCGTCAGCACGATGCTGCTGCAACGCTCCCTCCACTGACGCTCAGCCCACCGACGTCCGCAGGACGTCCGTGTGGTCGACGACGGTCCGCCAGGCCTCGGCCGGGACGCCCGGGTGCCGGCCGCGGTCGATCTCGTCCAGCGCGGTCCTGAGGTCGTCGAGCGTCCGCGCGACGACGCGTTCGGCACGACGGCGCGGCAGGCCCCACGAGACGCCCTCCGCGACGAGGTGCTCCCCCGTGATCGAGTCCATGTCCCGCTCCCCCGCGACGTCCATCGCGAAGACGCGCGAGGCGTGGGAGTGGTGCAGGTGCATCGAGACGTCGTAGGCGGGAGCGAGCGCGACGGTGCCGTCCTCGCGGCGGAGCAGCGAGATGTTCTTCGCATGGGCGTCGGTGTTCCCGAGCGCGAGGTTCAGCGCGGTGAGCGCCAGCAGCCGGTCCGGCCTGGCGCCGTCGTCGCGCAGGACCTGGGCGATCCGGGCGAGCGACGGCAGGGCGCGCCCGTGCTGGAACTTGCGCTCCGGGTCGCGGGTGTTGATGCCGAGCGCCTGGGCGGAGTCCTCCTGGTGGATGCGTCGCAGCCCGCCGGGCACGCCGTCGTCGGGCACCCGGTCGTAGCGGGAGACGACGATGCAGCGCATGTCGCCGAACGTCTCGACGCGCGCGTCGACCGTCGTCAGGCCGATGCGACGGGCGAGGTCGAGCGAGGCGGCCTCGGTGTCGACGAGGTCGGCGGTGGGCGATCCCGCGGCGCGGGCGACCTTGAGGATGTGGGTGGTCGGCTGCTCCGGGGAGGCCCGCCACCACCCGCCGTCGGCGTGGACGAGGCCGATCTTCGGCTCCATCCCGGGCAGCGAGCTGGTGAGACGTTGCGTGCGGCCCTGCCCTCCGGCACGGGCGACGCTCGCACGCAGGAGTGTGGCGATGCCCGCCCCGTCGAGCGGCTGGTCGCTGACGGTGCCCGATCGCGGCGCGGCACCGACGGGGACGAACTCGAGCGCACCGACGGTGTCCCCGCCGTAGGCACTGAAGAAGCCGACGACGTCCTCGGGGTCGACTCCGGCGTCCATGGCCATGTGGTCACGGACGCGCCCTTCGGGCATCAGCCCGTCGAGCCACGCGGTGACGCGGGCAGGCGGCGGAGGATCGTCCGGGTCCATGGGCAGGAGGTGGGAGAGCACCCGGGCGCCGTAACCCCAGCGGACGACGGCGTCGGGGTCCCAGGTGAGCTCGACGCGGGGTGCGGCACGACCCACGTCGCGCGCGGTGAAGCGCGCAACGCGACTGCCGTACAGCCAGGCGTCCAGCTCAGGCGTCAGCATCGGCCGTCCGCTCCTCCAGGCGTACGTCGATGCCGAGCTCGTCGAAGATCTCGAAGAGCCGTGTGATGTAGAGGTTCCCGACGCCGGACTCCACCTCGGAGACGTACTGCCGGGTGAGGCCGAGCTCGTCCGCGAGCGCCACCTGGCTGAGGCCGCGTCGTCGGCGCGCCTGCTGGACGAAGCGTCCGAGGTCGCGTGGTCCTCGTGGCTGGGTCCAGCGGGACGGTTCGCCGGGCATGGCTCCTCCGATGACAGGCTATTCTGGCAGAAACGTTCTGCCACTTTATCCTGGCGAACGCCAGATGGCAAGGAATACCTGTCAGCCCGTCCGGCGCAGCAGCGTCAGGTGCATCGCGTCGGTGCCGTGCACGTGCGGCCAGAGCTGCACGTCGAGCCCGTCCGCGCCGCCGCCGTCGGCCCCCAGGTCGATCTCGGCGTCCGGGACGAGCACGTCACGCACCGCGGCACGGGCGTCGAGGCGTTCGACGTCGTCGCGCCGGCGCAGCACGTCGTCCACCACGAGGCGGGTCTCGGCCAGGTGGGGCGAGCACGTCACGTACGCCACCACTCCCCCGGGTCGCACGGCGTCGAGGGCGGAGGCGAGCAGCTCGCCCTGCAGCCCGGTGAGCGTGCCGAGGTCGGCGGGCGTGCGCCGCCACCGGGACTCGGGTCGCCGGCGCAGCGCACCCAGGCCGGTGCACGGCGCGTCGACGAGCACGCGGTCGTAGGCGCCGGGTTCGTCGGAGCCCACCTCACGGCCGTCCCCGGTACGCACGGCCTCCACCGTCTCCTGGGGCACGGCGCGCAGCCCCTGGCGTACGAGACGTGTGCGGTGCGGTTGGACCTCGTTGGCCACGAGCCGGGCGCCCTGCCGGGCCGCGAGCGCCCCGAGGAGCGCGGCCTTGCCGCCCGGTCCGGCGCACAGGTCGAGCCAGCGTTCGTCGCGGCCCTCGAGCGGCGTGGCAGCCAGCGCGAGGGTGACGAGCTGGGACCCCTCGTCCTGCACGCCGGCGCGTCCGTCGGCCACCGGCTCGAGGGCGGCAGGGTCGGTCCCGGAGGCGAGCACCTGTGCCGTGGGTGCCCAGCGGCCGGGCGTGAGGCGCACGTCGGTCTCCGCGCTGCCGGTCAGCTCGTCGGGTCCGACCAGCCCGGGCCGCACGACGAGCGTGACGCGCGGTGCGGTGTTGTCGGCCTGCAGCAGGTCGGCGAGCTCGTCCACGGAGCGTCCGGAGCCGTGCAGGGCCTCGCGCAGGGCGCGGGTGATCCACACGGGGTGGGAGCCGGTCAGCGCGAGCGCGGTGGTCTCGTCCGGGGCTTCGGTGCGCAGCCGGTCGAGCCAGTCGTCGAGGCTCGTGCGCCCGACGGCGCGCAGGACGGCGTTGACCATCTGCGCCGGGCCTGCGCCGACGCGGTCGCGGCACAGCCCCACCGTCTCCGAGACGGCGGCGTGGGCGGGCACCCGCATGCCGAGCACCTGGTGGGCGCCCAGGCGCAGCACGTCGAGGACCTCGGGGTCGAGCCGGTCCAGGGGCCGGTTGACGCAGTGGGCCAGGATCGCGTCGTAGCGGCCCTGCAGGCGCAGGGTGCCGTAGGCGAGCTCGGTGGCGAACGCGGCGTCCCGGCCGGTGATGCGGCGCTCGCGCAGCAGCGGCGGGAGCACGAGGTTGGCGTAGGCGTCCGAGGCGTCGACCTCGCGCAGCACGTCGTAGGCGGCGGTGCGGGCCGGGTCGGTCGCCCGGCGGCGCTGCGAGGGTGCCCGGGAGGTGCGGTGTCCTTGGCTGCGGGAGCGGGCCGCACCGCGCTGGCGGCCGCGCGCGTCCCGCCGGTCGCCGTCCCGGTCCTCGTCACGGTGGGCGTTCATCGCGTGCCTCCCAGGGCTGCGTCGGCGGCGAGCACGGCACGGCCGGCGCCGCGTGCCCAGTCGGCTGCCGGCATCGGCCGCTTGCCGACCGGCTGCACGTCGCCGAGGGCGACGGCGTGCGTGGCGGTGCCCACCAGCACCTCGGTCCTGGTGGCACGTACCCGGCCTGGCCCGAGGTCGGTGACCTCGGGCCGCGGGCGCACGGGTCCGACGCCGAGACGTGGCCCGGGCGTGTCGTCGTCGGCCGGGAGCGTGGTCCACGCGCCGGGGGCCGGCGTGACCGCACGGATGCGCCGGTCGACCGCGAGCGCCGGCTCGTCCCACTGCACCAGGGCGTCCTCACGGGTGATCTTGGGGGCGACCGAGGCGCCCTCGGCGGCCTGCGGCCGGGGTGCGAGCCGGCCGGCGCCCAGCGCGTCCAGGGTCGCCACGAGCAGCTCCGCACCGGAGACCGCGAGCCGGGCGAGCAGGTCGCCGGACGTGTCGCGGGGGCGGACGGTCTCGGTGGCGGTGCCGAGGACGGGTCCGGTGTCCATGCCCTCGTCGAGCAGGAACGTGGTGGCGCCGGTGACCTCGTCGCCGGCGAGGATCGCGTGCTGCACCGGGGCGGCACCGCGCCACGCGGGCAGCACCGAGAAGTGCAGGTTGACCCACCCGAGGCGGGGCACGGCCAGGACGTCGGGGCGTAGCAGGTGCCCGTAGGCCACCACGGGGGCGACGTCGACGTCGAGGTCGCGCAGGCGGGCGACGAAGTCCTCCCCGCGGGGCACGTCCGTGATCACCTCGATGCCCGCCTCCTCGGCGGCGACGCGCACGGGGCTCGGCACGAGGCGGCGACCACGTCCGGCACGGGCGTCGGCCCGGGTCAGGACGGCGGCCACCTCGTGCTGGGAGTCGATCAGCGCACGCAGCGCGGGGACGGCGGGTTCCGGGGTTCCGGCGAAGAGCAGACGCACCGCACAAGTCTAGGGCCGGCGCCGCACCGGGACGCCGAGGTCGGCGAGCGCCGTCCGCAGCGCGGGCGTGCCGGTGAAGTGCACGGCCTGGAACCCGACGGTGCGGGCGGCCTCGACGTTGCGGGCGGTGTCGTCGACGAAGACGGTGCGCCCCGGGTCGACGGCGAAGCGTCCGGCGGCGAGGCGGAAGATCGCCGGGTCGGGCTTGGCGACGCCCACCAGGCCGGAGACGACGACGTCACCCAGCCGACCGATGGCGGGTGCGGCCGGCACCGCGTGGTGGAAGGTGTCGGCGGCCCAGTTGGTCAGCCCGTACAGGCGCAGCCCGAGCTCGTCGAGCTCGTCGACGAGCTCCGCCGACCCGGGCACGGGGCCGGTGAGGGTGCCGGGGTACGCGGTGCGGTAGCGCTCGGCGTACGCGGCGAGGTGCGGTCGGGTGGCCTCCAGGTGGGCGACCGCCTCGGACCACGTGCGGCCCGCGTCCTGGGCGTGGTTGAACGCGGCGAAGTCGACGTCGGCCATCCAGTCGTCGACGGCGGCGCGGTCCAGGCCGTCGAACGCCCCGTAGGGGTCCCATCCCACCAGCACGTTGCCGAGGTCGTAGATCACGGCCTCGACCGGGCCGCGGGCGGTCGCGGGGTCGGTCGCCATCAGAGCATCTCCGCGGGGTCGAGCTGGACACGAGCGCTGCCGCCCTCGCGGCGGGCGGCGCGCACGGCCATCGAGGCGCGCAGCTGGTGGGCGAGCTCGGTGCCCTGGGCGAGCGGGACGCGCACCACGACACGTACCGCCGGCTCGAGCCGGGTGCCGTCGTCGGGCAGGTCGACCGGGCCGAGCACGGTCTCGGGCGTGGCGAGCCCGACGCGGGCGACGACGGCGCGCACCGCGTCGACCTGACCGGTGACGGCGGCGACGCGCACGGCGGGCGGCAGGTCCAGCTCGCGGCGCTCGTCCAGCTCGCGCTCGGCCAGTCCCGGCGCGTCGAAGCGCACGAGGGCGCTGGTCGGGGCCGGCGCGGCGTCACCCACCAGCAGGACCTGCCCCTGGGGCGCGGGTCGCACCAGGGCGGCGGCGGCGAGCCAACGGTGCGCCGCCTCGGTGGCGGTGGCCAGGCCGGTGCCCGCCGTGGCGACCGCTGCGTCGAGCAGCAGCGCGGCGGCGTACCCGTCCTCGGCCACCGGTTCGGC
This sequence comes from Isoptericola maris, assembly GCF_048065335.1. NCBI lineage: Bacteria > Bacillati > Actinomycetota > Actinomycetes > Micrococcales > Promicromonosporaceae > Isoptericola > Isoptericola maris. The sequence continues at coordinate 314,188 of NZ_JBLUNY010000001.1, forward strand.
GCCGGGAGTGGCCACCACGAGCGCCCGGGCCGCGTCGACGTGGTCCAGCACACCGCCGGGCGCGGAGGACGCCGACACCCGCACCGGGACGCCGGGGAAGGCGCGCCCCAGCTCCTCGGCCGTGCGCTCCGAGCCGACCCGCACGGCCCGCACCCGGTCGTGCCCGCACTCGGTGCAGCGCCACCCCCCGGCGAGCCGGCCGCACCAGGTGCACTGCGGCGTCGCGCTCGCCCCGCGCAGCCCCAGCGGGCCGTGGCAGTGCTCGCAGCGTGCCGCCGTCCGGCACCGCGCGCACGCCACCACCGGCAGGTAGCCGGTCCGGGGCACCTGGACGAGCACCGGGCCGTGGGCCAGCGCGTCGCGGGCGGCCCGCCAGGCCGCGCTCGGCAGCCGCGCGGCCGCACCGGCGCCCTCGCGGGCCAGCTCCACGGACGTCAGGGCGCGCACCCGCGGCGCCCGGGAGCGTACGACGTCGCGCGGGGCGCCGATCTCCTGCGCCCAGCCGTGCGCCAGCAGCGCCTGCGCCTGGACGGTCCGGCCGGGCGAGCCGAGCAGGAACGCCGCGCCCTGCAGCTCGCTGCGCAGCGCCAGGACCTCCCGGGCGTGCGGGTACGGGGCGTGCGGCTCGGCAAGCGTCTCCTCGCCGTCGCCCCACAGCACCACGAGGCCCAGGTCCGGCACGGGGGCGAACATCGCCGCGCGCGTGCCGACCACCGCCGCCGCCAGACCGTGCCGTGCGTGCAGGAACGCCCGGTAGCGCGGCGCGGGGCCGTCGTCGGCCTGCAGCCGCACCACGTCGGGCACGCCCGCGACGGCCAGCGCGGCGCACACCCGGTCGACGTCGCGGGCGTCGGGCACCACCACCAGGGCGCGACGCCCGCCCGCCAGGCACGCGCGCACGGTGTGCGCCACGGCGGCCGCCCAGTGCGGCGTGCGCGCCGGACCCTCGGGGCCGGCCGCCAGGCCCGGCAGAGGCGTCCACACGGCCCGCGGAGCCTGTCCGGCCAGCACCCGGCGACTGAACGCCTCCCCGCCCCGGTACGGCGCCCACACGCCCGCCCAGCCGTCACCGTCGGACGGGAAGGCAGGAGGCGGTGCCTGCCCGTCGTTCGTCTGCTCGGCGAGCGCGGCCAGCACCTCGGCCTCGACGCGGGCATGCCGCGGTGGCACCGCGAGGCGCAGCACGTCCGACAGCGTCCCCGCGTACCGCTCGGCCACCCGGCGTGCCAGCGCCAGCACCTCCGGGGCCAGCACGGGATCGGGCGAGACGACACGCCGCAGGGCCACCAGCCGCCCGTCGTGGTCGGACGTCGCCGCGCGGCCCACGAGATAGCCGCCGACCTCCTGCGGGCCGAACCGCGCGCGCACCCGCACGCCCGGCACGGCGTCGTCGGCCAGCGGGGCGGGGACCAGGTAGTCGAACTCGCGGTCGAGGTGGGCCGGGGCCAGGTCGAGGACCACCCGGGCCACCGGGTCGACGGCGGCCGGACCGGCAGGCTGCTTCGCGCGGCCGCGCCTGCGGGGCGCCGGGGCCGCCGGCACGTCGTCGAGCCCGAGCAGCGCGGGCTGCTCGGGCTCGTCAGCGGTCGTCACGGGACCATGCAACCACGCACCGGCGCTCACACCGCGGCGCGCAGCGCGTCCACCCGGTCGGTGCACTCCCAGGTGAAGCCGTCGAGCTCACGACCGAAGTGCCCGTAGGCCGCCGTGGTGGCATAGACGGGACGCAGCAGGTCCAGGTCGCGCACGATCGCCGCCGGGCGCAGGTCGAACACCTCGCCGATGGCCGCGCTGATGCGCTCGGGTGCGACCGTCTCGGTGCCGAACGTCTCGACGTACAGACCGACCGGGTGCGCCTTGCCGATCGCGTACGCCACCTGCACCTCGCAGCGCCGCGCCAGACCCGCGGCCACGACGTTCTTGGCCACCCACCGCATGGCGTACGCGGCCGAGCGGTCGACCTTCGAGGGGTCCTTGCCGGAGAAGGCCCCGCCGCCGTGCCGAGACATCCCGCCGTAGGTGTCGACGATGATCTTGCGACCCGTCAGCCCGGCGTCGCCCTGCGGCCCGCCGACGACGAACTTGCCGGTCGGGTTGACGATGAGGCGCACGTCGGACGTCGCCAGGCCCACGGACGCGGCCACCTCGTCGACCACGGGGTCGATCACGTGGTCGGCCACCTCGCGGAAGAGCTTGTCCTGCTCGATGTCGGCGTCGTGCTGGGTGGACAGCACCACCGTGTCCAGGCTCACCGGCCGGTCGCCGTCGTAGCCGATCGTGACCTGCGTCTTGCCGTCGGGCCGCAGCCCCGCCACCGCACCGGACTTGCGGACCTCGGCCAACCGCTCCGCGAGGCGGTGCGCCAGCCAGATCGGCAGCGGCATCAGGGACGGCGTCTCGTCGGTGGCGTAGCCGAACATGAGCCCCTGGTCGCCCGCGCCCTGCGCGTCGAGCAGGTCGTCCGCCGTGGCCTCGGCGGCGCGGGTGCGGCGCTCGAGGGCGGTGTCGACACCCTGGGCGATGTCCGGCGACTGCTGCCCGATGGACACCGACACCCCGCACGAATCACCGTCGAACCCGATCGCCGAGGAGGTGTAACCGATGCCTCGGACCACCTCGCGCACGATCTGGGGGATCTCGACGTACGCCTCGGTGGTGACCTCGCCGGCCACGTGCACCAGCCCGGTGGTCACCATGGTCTCCACCGCCACCCGCGAGCGGGGATCCTGCGCGAGGAGCGCGTCCAGGATGGCGTCGGAGATCTGGTCGCACACCTTGTCCGGGTGACCCTCCGTCACGGACTCGGACGTGAAGAGGCGCAGCGCATCGCTCATGCCGCCCAGCCTACGTCCCCGGATGCCGTAGACCCAGCAGATCCACCCGAAAACGTCTCACAGCATGAGAACGTCTCACATGTCGGTCAGAATCTTGGCCACAGCGTCCCAGAGCCCGTCCGCGACCTCGCGCTTGGAGCCCGCGACGGCGGCCACCGTCTCACCGTGCGCGTCCAGCACCGTCACCTCGTTCACGTCCGTGCCGAACCCCAGGTTCTCGCCCACCGCGTTCACGGCCAGCAGGTCGGCGCCCTTGCGCCGTGCCTTCGCGCGCCCGTGGTCCAGGACGGAGGTCCCGTCGCCGCCGGTCTCGGCCGCGAAACCCACCACGACCTGGTCGGCGCGGAGACGATGCGCAGCCAGCTCGGCCAGGATGTCGGGATTCTCCACCAGCTCGATCGGGGCGGGCGACGTACCCGCGACCTTCTTGATCTTGGCCCGCGGCGGGGCGCTCGGACGAAAGTCCGCGACGGCCGCCGCCATGACGACGACGTCGGCGCTCTCGGCCGCGGAACGCACGGCCTCGCGCAGCTCGGCCGTCGAGCCGACCGCCCGCACCGAGACGCCGGCGGCGACCAACGGTGCCGTCAGGTCCGCGGCCAGGTTCGCCGCGACGAGCGTCACCTGCGCGCCCCGCGCCGCGGCCGCCTGCGCCAGCGCGACGCCCTGGCGTCCGCTGGACCTGTTGCCGATGAAGCGCACCGGGTCGATCGGCTCGCGCGTGCCACCACCGGACACCACGACATGCCGGCCGGCGAGGTCGTGCCGGACGGAGGCGTCCGCCCCCACCGCCGCAGCCTCCAGCGCCGCACGAGCGATGTCCTCGGGCTCGGGCAGGCGGCCCGCTCCGGTGTCGGCGCCGGTCAGCCGACCGCTGGCCGGCTCGATGACGTGCACGCCCCGGCCGCGCAAGGTCTCGACGTTCGCCCGCGTGGCCGGGTGCTGCCACATCTCGGTGTGCATGGCCGGGGCCATCACGACCGGGCAGCGGGCGACCAGCAGGGTCGAGGTGAGCAGGTCGTCCGCGCGGCCGGCCGCGGCCCGGGCCAGCAGGTCCGCGGTGGCCGGTGCCACCACGACCAGGTCGGCCTCCTGGCCGAGCCCGACGTGCTGGACGCCCGGGACGTCGTCGAACACCTCGGTGCTGACGGGCTCGCCCGAGAGCGCCTCGAACGTCGGCGCGCCCACGAACCGCAGCGCGGCAGCGGTCGGCACCACGCGCACCGCGTGCCCCTGCTCGCGCAGGAGCCGCAGCAGAAGCACCGCCTTGTAGGCGGCGATGCCGCCGCTCACTCCGAGCAGGATCCTCATCGCGGCGCGCCGGGGGGCCGGCTCAGACGATCTCGTCGCCGGCGGCCTGCTCGGAGTCCACGACCTCGACGCCCTCGGGGAGCGACGGCGTGGTCGGCTGCTCAGGAGCCGGCTCGGCGGGCTCCGCCGTGAGCAGGCCCTGGTTGATCTCGCGCATCGCGATCGACAGCGGCTTCTCCTGGATGCGGGTGTCCACCAGCGGCCCGACGTTCTCCAGCAGGCCCTCGTTGAGCTGGGCGTAGTACGCGTTGATCTGACGGGCACGCTTGGAGGCGTACAGCACCAGGCCGTACTTGGACTCGCTGTGCGTGAGCAGGTCATCGATCGGCGGGTCGGTGATGCCGATGGGCTGGGGCACGGTTCCGGCCATGAGTGTCACTCCAAGCAGACGTACGGACCGGTGGCGGGGGCCACCGGAAGTTCAGGGGGGAAGTCGTCGCCCAGTCTACCCGCCGCGATCAAGCAGACCGGGAGGTCGCGGGTGCGCCGTCCTGGGCTCGCACGCCCAGCAGCCGCGCCAGCTCGTCCGTGGCCCGCGTGACGTCGTCGTTGACGATCGTCACGTCGAACTCGGGCTCGGCCGCCATCTCCACCGCGGCCGTGGCCAGCCGGCGCTCGCGCTCGGCAGAGCTCTCGGTCCCCCGCCCCACGAGCCGGCGCACCAGCTCCTCGTGGCTCGGCGGGGCCAGGAACACGAACTGCGCGTCGAGGCCCGCCGCACCCATCGCGTCGCGCACCTGCCGGGCACCCTGGAGGTCGATCTCCAGCAGGGTGGGACGGCCGGCGGCCAGATGCTCGGCGACCGGGCCGCGAGGGGTGCCGTAGCGGTGGCGGCCGTGCACCACCGCCCACTCCAGCATCTCCCCCGCGGCGACCATCCGGTCGAACTCCTCGGGCTCGACGAACAGATAGTGCACACCGTGCACCTCGCCCGGCCGTGGTGGCCGCGTCGTGGCCGAGACCGACAGCCACACCTGCGGGTAGCGGGCGCGGATGTCGGCCGAGACGGTGCCCTTGCCGACGGCCGTGGGTCCGGCCAGCACGGTCAGCCGTGCCGGCCCTCGCAGGGCGTCGTCGTCAGGAGCGGCGCCTCGGGGAGCCGGCACGCCGGCAGGTGATACGGAAATCTCAGCCAAACCTCTCGATGAGCGCCTGGGCCTGATGCGGCCCGAGGCCACGGACACGGCGGGTCTCGGCGATCCCGATCTCTTCCATGATCGCCCGAGCCTTCACCTTACCGACTCCGGGGAGCGACTCCAGCAACGAGACGACCTTGAGCTTGCCCACGACGTCGTCCGCCTGGCCCTGCTCGATCACCTCCCGCAGCGACCCCTGGGAGTACTTCAGACGGTTCTTGATCTCCGCCCGGACGCGTCGTGCCTCGGCCGCCTTCTCGAGGGCCGCCGCACGCTGTTCCGGGGTGAGTGGAGGAAGGGCCACGCAAGTCACCTACTCAATCGAACCGACAGGACGTACTGCTCACTCGAAAGTAGCCACGACCTGCGGCGGCGGCAATCGCTGGGGCCTCCTGCGGCGCGACGAACGCCAGATTCCACCCCGCATAGCGACTCAAACGCGGCGAACCGGGCGTGCCGTGTGACTCTTCCGACATCACCGCCGGTCAGGGCCGCGGGCGCAGCGCCGCCCGGACCTCCGCCGTCGACCGCTGCGCGGCACGCAGCAACGCCGTCGGGTCGGGACCCGCCGCAAGGACCCCGCGCGAGGACGAGGCGAGCACGTTGCGGCGCACCGCACCGAACACGTCGGCCAGCTCACGCTCCCCCGCTCCCTGGGCTCCGACGCCCGGGGCGAGCAGCGGGCCGCCGACCGCCTCGAGGTCGGCCCCGGTGCGCCGCGCCGCGTCGCCGATCGTCGCGCCGACCACCAGGCCGACAGAACCCATCGGCAGACCGGCCGACACCGCCGGGGCGTTGAGCGCCGACGCCTGGGCCGCGACGTTCGCCGCGACGCTGACCCCGTCCGGACCGACGGCGTGCTGCACCTCGTGACCCTCCGCGTTCGAGGTCAGGCACAGCACGAAGATGCCCCGGCCCGTGGCCGCCGCAAGATCCGCCGCGGGGGCCAGGGACCCGAAGCCGAGGTACGGCGAGAGCGTCACCGCGTCACCGGCGAGCGCGGAGCCGTCGGCGAGGAACGCCTCGGCGTACCCGCCCATCGTCGAGCCGATGTCACCGCGCTTGGCGTCCACGATCGTCAGCGTGCCCGCCGTCCGCGCGGCGGCGACCACCTCCTCGAGGGCGGCCACCCCCGGGGAACCGTGCCGCTCGAAGAACGCCGCCTGCGGCTTGAGCGCCGCCACGTGGCCGCCCAGCGCCTCGACGACGCGCAGGCCGAACCGACGCACGCCCTCGGCGTCGTCGGGCAGCCCCCAGTCGGCCAGCAACGACGGGTGCGGGTCGATCCCCACGCACAACGGGCCGAGCTCGTCCATCGCGGCCGCGAGCCGGGCCCCGAACGGGAGCCGCGCGGCACGCGGCACGCTCGCGGCGCTCACGCCCCGGCCCCGGCGACCGCCCCGTCGAGCCCACGGCGCACCTGCGCCGCCGCGTCGTGCTCCTGCAGGCTCGCCACGGCGAAGGGCCCGCCCCTGACCGCCTCGATGGCCTGCACCGCCGCGGCCAGCTGGTCCACCGTGGTGGCCATCGGCTTGTCCGCCGCGGTCGTGGCCGCCCGGATCTCGTAGCCGTCGGCCCGCGCGCCCTGGCCCGACGGGGAGTTGACCACGAGGTCCACCCTTCCCTCGCTGATGAGGTCGACCACCGTCGGCTCGCCGCCCGGGCCGGCACCGTCGGAGTGCTTGCGCACCGTCGTCGCCTCGATGCCATTGCGTGCCAGCACCTGGGCCGTGCCCGCCGTCGCGAGGATCTCGAAGCCGATGTCCGCCAGGCGCTTGACCGGGAACACGATCGACCGCTTGTCGCGGTCGGCCACCGAGACGAACACCGTGCCCGACGTCGGCAGACCGCCGAACGCCGCGGCCTGCGACTTGGCGAACGCGTGCGGGAAGTCCTTGTCGAAGCCCATGACCTCGCCCGTGGAACGCATCTCCGGCCCGAGCACCGTGTCCACCACCTGCCCGTCGGCGGTCCGGAACCGCTTGAACGGCAGCACCGCCTCCTTGACCGCGAGCGGCGCACCCAGATCGAGCGTGCCGCCGTCGCCCACCGCCGGCAGGATGCCCTCGGCCCGCAGGTCGGCGATCGACTCGCCCACCATGACCCGGGCGGCAGCCTTGGCCAGCGACGCCCCGGTCGCCTTCGAGACGAAGGGCACCGTCCTCGAGGCGCGCGGGTTCGCCTCGAGGACGTAGAGGACGTCCGAGACGAGCGCGTACTGGACGTTGAGCAGGCCGCGCACCCCGACGCCGCGCGCGATCGCCTCGGTGGAGCGACGGATCCGCTCGATCTCGGACTCGCTCAGCGAGACGGGAGGCAGCACGCAGGCGGAGTCGCCCGAGTGGATGCCCGCCTCCTCGATGTGCTCCATGACGCCGCCGAGGAAGAGCTCCTCGCCGTCGAACAGGGCGTCGACGTCGATCTCCATCGCGTCGTCGAGGAAGCGGTCGATGAGCAGCGGCGCGGGCAGCGTGCCCGGTGCCTTCGCCGCGGCCACCGTGGCGGCGTCCGCCAGCGCTCGCTCGACGTAGCCGGTGAGCTGCTCGGCGGAGTACACGATCTCCATCCCACGGCCGCCGAGCACGTAGGACGGACGCACGAGGACGGGGTAGCCGATCCGCTCGGCGACCTCCTGGGCCTGTCCCAGCGACCGGGCGGTGCCGAACGCGGGTGCGGGCAGACCGGCGTCGGCCAGGACCTGGCCGAAGAGCCCACGGTCCTCGGCGGCGTCGATCGCCTCGGGCGTCGTGCCGAGGATCGGCAGGCCGGCGTCCGCGAGGCGCTGCGCCAGGCCCAGCGGCGTCTGGCCGCCGAGCTGGACGATGATGCCCTTGACCGGTCCCGCGGCAAGCTCGGCGGCGTAGACCTCCAGGACGTCCTCGAGGGTGAGCGGCTCGAAGTAGAGCCGGTCCGAGGTGTCGTAGTCCGTCGAGACCGTCTCGGGGTTGCAGTTGACCATGACGGTCTCGTACTCGTCCTTGAGCGTCAGCGCCGCGTGCACGCACGAGTAGTCGAACTCGATGCCCTGCCCGATCCGGTTCGGCCCCGAGCCCAGGATGATGACCGCCTCGCGCTCGCGCGGTGCGACCTCCGTCTCCGTGTCGTAGGACGAGTAGTGGTACGGGGTGGTGGCGGCGAACTCGGCCGCGCAGGTGTCCACCGTCTTGTACACGGGACGGACCCCGAGCCCGTGCCGTGCCTCGCGCACCGCGGCCTCGCCGCCCGGCCCCATCTTGCGCAGCTGCGCGACCTGGACGTCGGACAGCCCGTGCCGCTTGGCCCGGCGCAGCACGTCCGTCGTCAGCGTCTGCGACGCAGCGGTCTCCTCGGCCACCTCGTTCATCAGCAGGATCTGGTCGAGGAACCACGGGTCGATCTTCGTGGCGTCGAAGACCTGCTCGAGCGTGGCGTGGCCCGCGACGACGGAACGCAGCGCCTGCTGGACTCCCACGAGCCGCTGCTCGGTCGGCCGTGCGATGTCGGCGAGCAGCTCGGCCAGCGCGTCACCGGACGGCGCCGCGCCCTGCCAGTGGAAGTCGACGCCGCCCTTGTCGATGCTGCGCAGCGCCTTGCCGAGCGCCTCGGTGAAGTTGCGGCCCAGGGCCATCGCCTCGCCCACCGACTTCATCGTGGTCGTCAGCGTGTCGTCCGCGGCCGGGAACTTCTCGAACGCGAAGCGCGGCACCTTGACCACCACGTAGTCCAGGGTGGGCTCGAAGCTCGCCGGAGTGACCCCCGTGATGTCGTTCGGGATCTCGTCGAGCGTGTAGCCGACGGCCAGCTTCGCGGCGATCTTCGCGATCGGGAAGCCGGTGGCCTTGGACGCCAGGGCCGACGAGCGCGACACGCGCGGGTTCATCTCGATGACGATGACGCGCCCGGACTCGGGGTCCACCGCGAACTGGATGTTGCAGCCGCCGGTGTCGACGCCGACCTCACGGATGACGGCGATGCCGATGTCGCGCAGGTTCTGGTACTCGCGGTCGGTCAGCGTCATCGCGGGGGCGACCGTGACCGAGTCGCCCGTGTGCACGCCGACGGGGTCGACGTTCTCGATGGAGCACACCACGACGACGTTGTCGTCCTTGTCGCGCATGAGCTCGAGCTCGTACTCCTTCCAGCCGAGGATCGACTCCTCCAGGAGCACCTCGGTGGTCGGCGAGTAGTGCAGCCCCTGACCGACGATCCGGCGCAGGTCGGACTCGTCGTAGGCCAGGCCGGACCCGAGGCCGCCCATCGTGAACGACGGGCGCACGACCATCGGGTACCCGAGGTCGTCCGCCGCCACGACGGCCTCGTCGACCGTGTGGATGATCTTCGAGCGGGCCGACTCGCCGCCGCACAGCTCGACGACGCCCTTGAACTCCTCGCGGTCCTCGCCCTTGCGGATGGCCGCGATGTTGGCGCCGATCAGCTCCACGCCGTACTCGTCCAGGACGCCGGCCTCGTGCAGCTCGATCGCCGCGTTGAGGGCCGTCTGGCCGCCGAGGGTGGGCAGCAGCGCGTCGGGCCGCTCCTTGGCGATGATGGTGGTCAGGACCTCCCGGGTGATCGGTTCGACGTACGTGGCGTCGGCGAACTCGGGGTCGGTCATGATCGTGGCCGGGTTGGAGTTGACCAGGACGACCCGCAGGCCCTCCTCCCGCAGCACGCGGCAGGCCTGCGTGCCGGAGTAGTCGAACTCGCAGGCCTGGCCGATGACGATCGGGCCGGACCCGATGACCAGGACGGAGGTCAGGTCGGAACGGCGGGGCATCAGTTCTCCTTGTCGCCGGAGCCGCCGGCCAGCAGCGCGAGGGCGCTGGCAGGCACGGTCACGGGCTCGCGGGTGGTCATGAGCTCGACGAAACGGTCGAACAGGTAGGCGCTGTCGTGCGGTCCGGCAGCGGCCTCCGGGTGGTACTGCACCGAGAAGGCCGGCAGGTCGAGCGCGGTGAGTCCCTCGACCACCTGGTCGTTGAGACCCACGTGGGACACGATCACGCGGCCGTACCGGGCTCCTTCGGCGCCCTGGTCGTCTCGCTCCAGGTCGTAGGGCGCGGTGCTCACCGCGTCCAGCGGGGCGTCGACGGCGAACCCGTGGTTCTGGGCGGTCACCTCCACCTTGGCGGTGGTCCGGTCCATCACGGGCTGGTTGATGCCGCGGTGACCGTAGCCGAGCTTGTAGGTGCCGTAGCCCAGCGCCCGGCCGAAGAGCTGGTTGCCGAAGCAGATGCCGAAGAACGGGATCCGCCGGTCGAGGACCTGGCGCAGGAGGTCGATCTCGGCGGTCGCCGCCGACGGGTCGCCCGGGCCGTTCGAGAAGAACACGCCGACCGGGCTCCCGGCAGGCAGCAGCGCCTCCACCTCGGCGATGGTGATCGACTGCGGCACCACGTGCACGCGCACGCCGCGCTCAGCCAGCCGCGCCGGTGTCATCGACTTCATCCCCAGGTCGACGGCCACGACGGTCGCGACCGCGTCCGACCCCTCGGGCAGGCCGCGTGGCTCCACCGTGTAGGCCTCGGGGGTCGTGACCTCGCGGGCGAGGTCTGCGCCCGCCATCGGCGGCGCGTCCTGCACCTGCGCGACGAGGTCGTCGACGGCACGCTCGACGCCGTCGCGCAGCAGGTCGTCGCCGGAGAAGATCCCGGCGCGCATCACGCCGCGCTCGCGCAGGTGACGGGTCACGAACCGGGTGTCGACCTCGGCGATCCCGACGACACCCTGCTCGGCGAGCTCGTCGGCCAGGTCGCCGCGCGAGCGCCAGCTCGAGGTGCGTCGTGCCGGGTCGCGCAGGACGTAGCCCGCGACCCAGATCCGGTGGGACTCGGGGTCGTCGTCGTTCACACCGGTGTTGCCCACGTGCGGGGCCGTCATCACGACGATCTGGCGGTGGTACGACGGGTCGGTCAGCGTCTCCTGGTAGCCGGTCATCCCGGTGGAGAAGACGATCTCGCCGACGGTGGTGCCGCGTGCGCCGTAGGCGACGCCGCGGGCGACCGTGCCGTCCTCGAGGACGAGGACCGCCGGGTCGGTGCTGGTGCTGGAGGTCACTTCGTGTCCTTCGTGCTCGGGGTGGACGGGGTGATGAGGGAGCTGGCCGCCTCGACGAGCCGCGCCCTGTCGGCCGTGTAGCGCGGACGCAGCCCGGTGTCGAGCAGCGTCGCGTCGGTCTCGCCGTCGGACGGCACGGACCAGGTCAGGACGACCAGCCCGTCACCGCCGACGTACTTGCCGGCCATGCCGGGGGCGGTGCCGACGTCGAAGAGCGTGGCCGCCGGGACGAGCAGCGGCGGGTTGCCGTCGCGGTCGACGACGATGCCGCCGTCGAGGACCGTCACCTCGGCCGCGCTGCGATCGCCGAGACCGTGGGTCCCCACGCGGGCGAGCCAGTCGCCCGCCAGGGTGCTGGAGACGTAGGTCGCCTCGAGGGGGCCGAGCCGGAGCGCGCCGAGCTCGCCGTCCGCACCAGGCACCTCGGGAGGCCTCGGCACGAGGTGCCTCGTGCGCGCGGCGATCCGGCGCCGACCGGTCAGCACGAGCAGCAGCAGCGCCAGGCCGAGCACGATCCAGATCCCGACCGCCACGGGCATCGGCAGGTTCATCGCGCACCCACCACGTCGGCGTCGACCGGTGCCCCGTCGAGCACGGTGGCCCGTCCCCGCAGGAAGGTGGCCACGACCCGGCCGGGCAGCTCGCGCCCACGGAACGGGGTGTTGCCGCTGGCGGTCGCCTGCTCGGCGCCGTCGACCGTGCGCGTCGCCGCCGGGTCGACGAGGGTGAGGTTGGCGGGCTCGCCGACCGCGATCGGCCGTCCCTGCGTGGCCTCGACCCGGCCGATGCGGGCAGGGTTGGCGGAGAGCACCCGGGCGACGTCCGCCCAGGTCAGCCGGCCCGTGTCCACCATGGTCTGCTGGACCACGCTCAGCGCGGTCTCCAGACCGGTCATGCCGAACGCCGCGGCGCCCCACTCGCAGTCCTTGTCCTCGCGCGTGTGGGGTGCGTGGTCGGTCGCCACGATGTCGATCGTGCCGTCGGCCAGGCCCTGTCGCACCGCCTCGACGTCGGCCGCCGTGCGCAGCGGGGGGTTGACCTTGAAGGTGGGGTCGTAGGTGCGGGCCAGCTCGTCGGTGAGGACCAGGTGGTGCGGCGTGACCTCTGCCGTGACGTCGATCCCGCGTGACTTCGCCCACCGGATGATCTCGACCGAGCCGGCCGTGGACAGGTGGCACACGTGCAGGCGGGAGCCGACGTGCTCGGCGAGGAGCACGTCACGGGCGATGATCGCCTCCTCGGCGACGGCGGGCCAGCCGGTCAGGCCGACCTGGGAGGAGACGACCCCCTCGTTCATCTGGGCGCCCTCGGTGAGGCGGGGTTCCTGGGCGTGCTGCGCCACCACGCCGTCGAACGCCTTGACGTACTCCAGCGCCCGGCGCATCAGGACCGGGTCGTGCACGCACTTGCCGTCGTCGGAGAAGACGCGGACGCGCGCCGCGGAGTCCGCCATGGCCCCCAGCTCGGCCAGCCGCACGCCGTCGAGACCGACGGTCACGGCACCGACCGGGTGGACGTCGGCCCAGCCGGCCTGCTCGCCGAGGCGGTGCACCTGCTCGACGACGCCGGCGGTGTCCGCGACCGGGGAGGTGTTGGCCATCGCGTGCACCGCGGTGAAGCCCCCGACGGCGGCCGCCCGGGTCCCCGAGGCCACCGTCTCGGCGTCCTCGCGCCCCGGCTCACGCAGGTGGGTGTGCAGGTCGACGAGCCCGGGAAGGAGGACGTGGTCGACGGCGTCGACCACCGTCGCACCCTGGACCGTGGCGGTGCCCGCCGCGGTGATCTCGGTGACGACACCGTCGGCCAGGACGACGTCGACCGCGTCTCCGTCGAGGGGACGCGCGCCCCGCAGGACGTACGTGGTGGGGTCGGTGCTCACAGGTCGTTCCCTTCTGCCGAGCTGTCGCCGGCCATCAGCAGGTAGAGGGCCGCCATGCGCACGGCGATGCCGTTGGCGACCTGCTCGACGATCACGGCCTTGTCGGAGTCGGCGGCCTCGGCCGAGATCTCCAGGCCACGGTTCATCGGACCGGGGTGCATGACGATGGCGTGGTCGGCGAGCCGCGCCAGCCGGCGTGCGTCCAGGCCGTAGTAGCGGCTGTACTCCAGCGGGCTGGGGAAGAACGACCCGGAGCCGCCGGACATCCGTTCACGCTGGACCCGCAGCATCATCACCGCGTCGGGGCGCCACTCGTCGAGGGTGGCGTCGAGGTCGTACGAGGTGCGGCACGGCCAGGCCCCGACCCCGACGGGCACCAGCGTGGGCGGGGCGACGAGCGTCACCTCGGCACCGAGGGTGCGCAGCAGCGCGACGTTGGCACGCGCCACCCGCGAGTGGAGCACGTCCCCCACGATGGCGACCCGCAGGCCCGAGAGGTCCGCGCCGACCCCGTCACCGCCGTCGCCCGCCAGGCCCGAGCCGCGTGCCGCGAGGTGGCGGCGGATCGTGTAGGCGTCCAGCAGCGCCTGGGTGGGATGCATGTGCATGCCGTCGCCCGCGTTGAGCACCGCGGCGTCGAGCCAGCCGGCGTGCGCCAGCTGGTAGGGCGCGCCGGACGCCCAGTGGCGCACGACGACGGCGTCGGCACCCATCGCGTGCAGCGTCAGCGCGGTGTCCTTGAGCGACTCGCCCTTGGACACGCTGGAGCCCTTGGCGGAGAAGTTGATGACGTCGGCGCTCAGCCGCTTGGCGGCCGTCTCGAACGAGATGCGCGTGCGGGTGGAGTCCTCGAAGAAGAGGTTGACGACGGTCCGTCCCCGCAGCGTGGGCAGCTTCTTGATCTCCCGCGACTGGGTCGCGGCCATCTGGGCCGCGGTGTCGAGGAGCCCGACGGCCTCCTCCTTGGACAGGTCCGCGGTGGACAGCAGGTGCTTCATCGCGCCGACTCCTTGCCCGCCGCGTCGTCCCGGCCGGCGATCACCACGGCGTCTGCGACGTCGTCGACCTCGGCGAGGCGTACTCGCACGCGCTCGTTCTGGGCGGTCGGCAGGTTCTTGCCGACGAAGTCGGGACGGATCGGGACCTCGCGGTGGCCGCGGTCGACGAGGCAGGCGAGCCGCACCGCCCGCGGCCGGCCGAGGTCGCCGAGCGCGTCGAGGGCGGCACGGATGGTGCGTCCGGAGAAGAGCACGTCGTCCACGAGCACGACCGTCCTGTTCTCGATGCCTGCCGCAGGAAGGCGCGTGACGCCGACGGCACGGGTGGGCTGGCGTCGCAGGTCGTCGCGGTACATCGTGACGTCCAGCTCGCCGACGCGGGCGTCGACGTCGAAGGCCGGGTCGATCTGGGCGAGCCGCTCGGCCAGTCGCCGGGCGAGGGTCACGCCGCGGGTCGGGATGCCGAGGAGGACGAGGTCGTCCACCCCTCGGGCCCGCTCGACGATCTCGTGGGCGATGCGGGTCAGCGCGCGGGCGACGTCGCTCGCGCCGAGGACGGTCGTACCGTCCGGGTCAGAGTCTGCGGGCAGGGCAGGACCAGAGCTCAACGGGACTCCTTCTCCGCCTCACAGGACGGTGTTAAAGGGGGTCTGTCCCGCTCACTGTAACCCGCTGGTCCGGGGACGAGGCAGCCGACGACCAGCATGTGGTCGTCGGCTGCGTCACACCGGCGTCCCCGGCACGCCGAGCTCCGCGCCCGTCAGGCGAGCAGGGTCGGCTTGATCTCGAGGAGGCGCCCCAGGAGGCCGTTGACGAAGGCCGGAGAGTCGTCGGTCGACAGCTCGTGGGCCAGGTCCACGGCCTCGTCCACCGCGACGGCGTCCGGGATGTCGTCGTTGAAGATCAGCTCGAACGTCCCCACCCGCAGCAGCGCGCGGTCGACCGCTGGCATCCGGGCGATCGTCCACCCGCGCGAGTAGGTCTCGAGCAGCTCGTCGATGCGCTCCCGGTGCGCGACGACACCCTCGACGAGGTCGACGGTGTACTGCGGCACCGAGGCTTCGGCGTGCGGCTCGAGGACGCGGTCCTGCAGCAGCACGAGCGGGTCGACACCCCGTGCCTCCGACTCGAAGAGGATGTCGGCGGCCCGCTTGCGGGCCTTGGTGCGGGAGGCCATGTCAGTCGTTCACACGGCCGAGATACGAACCGTCACGGGTGTCGACCTTGACCTTGGTGCCCTGGTCGAGGAACAGCGGCACCTGGATCTCCGCGCCCGTCTCGAGGGTCGCCGGCTTGGTGCCGCCCGTGGAACGGTCGCCCTGGAGCCCCGGCTCGGTGTAGGTGATCTCGAGCACGACGGACGACGGCAGCTCGACGTAGAGGGGCTGGCCCTCGTTCGACGCGATCATGATGCTCATGCCCTCGAGCATGTAGTCCTTGGCGTCACCGACGGTGGCGGCCGGCACCATGATCTGGTCGTAGGTGTCGGTGTCCATGAACACGAAGTCGGTGCCGTCCATGTACAGGTACTGGAAGTCGCGACGGTCGACGTTCGCCGTCTCGACCTTGGTGCCCGCGTTGAACGTCTTGTCGACGACCTTGCCCGAGAGCACGTTCTTCATCTTGGTCCGGACGAACGCGCCCCCCTTGCCCGGCTTGACGTGCTGGAACTCGAGGATCGACCACAGCTGCCCGTCGATGCGCAGCACGGTGCCGTTCTTGATGTCGTTGGAGGTAGCCACGTTCTTGTCTGTCCTCGGCGGTGTCTCGGGGTCAGGCGGTGAGCCTGTCGGAAAAGCGTGCGGCGCCCACGATAGGCCCGGAACATCCTACAGCGCGCCGACGACTGCGTGCCCGGCCAGCCCGAGTGCCGCCGCCCACACCAGGGACGCGAGGGTGCCGACGACGAAACGCTCGCCCGCGACGGGGTGCTCGCGCAGCTCCGGCAACCGGCCCAGCGCCTTGACTGCCACGACCACCGCGACGCCCTCGGGATAGCCGGCCAGGATCGTCCCGGTGATGGAGAACCGTTCCAGCAGGCCGAGCCAGGTGCCGTTGCCCAGCACAGCCAGCGCCTCGGCCCGTGCCGTCTGTCCGGACTCGGCGTGCCGGAGCACCAGCGGGACGAGCCATGCGCCGAGCCCCACGCTCAGGGCCAGCACGGCTGCCGAGATGCCCGCGATCGCCAGGCCAGTCGCCACCAGTCACTCCTCGTCGTCGTGCGGTCCGTCCGGACGGTCGTCCACGGCGGTCGCTGCGGCGTCCGCCGCCCGCAGCAGGCGCCCGGCGAGCGGCCTCGACGCCAGCTCCTCGGCCCACAGTGCGGTCCGCAGCCGTTGACTGACGGCCTGCTCGCTCACACCGAGCCGCGCGGCGGTCGCCCGTTGCGGGGCATCCACCCCTTCGTGCTCGGCGAGCGTATCGACGGCCTCCCACCCGGCGTCGGACCGACGCGCCGCTACGGCACCCAGGAGCCGCAGCAGCGCCTGGGCGTCCCTCGCGATGGTGGCCGCGGGCTCGTCCTGGGGGCCGACGACGGCGATCGGCGCCGAGCTGCCCCGACCTTTCGCGTCCTCGACGGCCGCGCGGGCCCGGACGAACGCGGGCCCGGCGGCGGCACGGGAGCTCGTGGGCAGGGGCTCGTCCACCCCGCCGACGCCGACGCCGACCGACCAGCCACCGTCGCGCAGGAGGTCGGCGATCAGACCTACCGCCACCCGCGCGCCGTCGTCGTCGGCCGCGAGGACGCCCTGGACCTCGTCGCCGACCGTCCGCTCGAAGGGCAGGACGAGGGCGGCATCTGCACCACGGTCGGCAGAGATCCTCGCCCGCAGGCGCTCGAGGAGGGCGGGCACGAGGTCCCCGCGCGTGGTACTCGACTTCTGGTCGACAGTGAGGACGATCATCCATCAAGGTTACATCCTTGATTGCTCTCTATCAAGGATCGAAGCTTGATCAGCGCCGCTCTAGCCCCTGACCTTGTGTGCAACCGCACTCAGGGCGAGACGGTACGAGTCGAAACCGAACCCTGCCACGGTCCCCGTCGCGATGCCCGCGACGACGGAGTAATGCCGGAAGGACTCGCGCGACGCCGGGTTCGACAGGTGGACCTCGACGAGAACGAGCCCCGAGGTGGTCACCTGCGCGGCGGCGTCACGCAAGGCGTAGCTATAGTGGGTAAAGGCTGCAGGGTTGAGCACAACGTTGGAGCGGGTGTCCACGGCCTCGTGCAACCAGCCCACCAGGGTCGACTCGTCGTCGGTCTGGCGCACCTGGACGGCGAGGTCCAGGTCGCTCCCCCAGTGCGCCGCCTCCCGCTCCAGGTCGGCCATGGACGCGTGGCCGTAGATCTCCGGCTCTCGCACCCCGAGGCGCCCGAGGTTGGGACCGTTGAGGATCATCACGCGTGCGGCACCTTCGTCGACTGTCATGGGCGCGAGCGTACTCACCCGGTGCTGACGGCCGCCCGCCCGACACGACGTCGTGCATCTCTTGACCTCAACCCGACTCGAGGTTCGATCCTGTCACTCATGACTGAGACCGGAGAGCACGCGGCTGACGACTCGCGCCGCTCCCTGCCCGAGCCCGGCATGCTCGACCCCCGCGCCCAGCGCACCGTCCTGGTCGGGATGGTCGCGCTGCTCTCGCTCGGCGCGTTCGAGGCGCTCGCCGTCTCCACCGCGATGCCGGTACTGGCCGCCGACCTCGACGGGCTGCCCCTGTACACCTACGGCTTCGCCGCGACGGCCGTCGCGAGCGTGGGTGGGATGCTCGTCGCCGGACGGTGGGCCGACCGCGCAGGACCCGCCGCACCGCTGTGGACGGGAACCGCACTGTTCGTCGCCGGCGTGCTCGTGGTGGGGCTCGCCCCCTCGATGGAGGTGGTGATCGGAGGGCGGCTCCTGCAGGGAGCCGGGTTCGGCGTCATGGACGTGACCCTCTACGTGCTGGTGGCTCGGATCTTCCCCACGGCACGCCGCCCCGCCGTCTTCGCGGTCTTCTCCGCCGCATGGGTGGTGCCCGCCCTCGTCGGGCCCCTGGTGGCCGGTCTCGTCACGGAGCACCTGGGCTGGCGCTGGGTGTTCCTGGCCGTGCCCGTGCTCGCCGTGCCCGCGGTGCTCTGGTTGCGGCCGGGACTCGCCGCGGCGCACGCAGGTGCCGGTGGTCCCGACGGCTCCGAACGTGATGCCGGCGGGGGCACGGCATCGGCCTCACCGGAAGATGTCGCCCTGCGCGCCGGCGACCTCGTGCGCAGCGTGCTGCGCGTCGGGGCCGGGCTCGGCGCTGTCGTGGCCTCCCGCGCACTGGTCGCAGGCGCCTTCATGGGGGCCGAGGTGCTCCTGCCCCTCGCGCTGGTGCACGAGCACGGCCTGAGCCCAGCACTTGCCGGCACCGTGCTGACTCTCGGTGCCATCGGGTGGTCGGTCGGTTCGTGGGTGCGGGGCCACGGCCTGCACGGCCTCACGCCCACCGGATGGCTACGGCTCGGTGGCACGCTGCTCGCAGCGGGCATCCTCGGCGCGGCCCTCCTGGCCGTGCCGTCCGTCCCCGTGGCCGTCGGCGTCGTGCCGTGGGCCGTGTCCGGGCTCGGCATGGGGATCTGCTACCCGACGCTCAGCATGCTGACCCTCGAGCTCGCCCCCGCACGCAGCAAGGGGCTGGCGATGTCGGCCCTCCAGGTCTCCGAAGCGCTGGCGACCGCAGCCGCCCTCAGCGGTACCGGTGCCCTGCTGTGGTCACTGCACGACACCTGGGGGCTCACGGCCTACGCCGTCTGCCTGGCCCTGGCGGGAACGCTCGCCCTCACGGCCGCCGCGCTGGCAGGCCGCACCCGACCGCCTGCCCACAAAGCCCTCGCTCCCTCGACGTCTCCACCAGAGGCTGACGACGAGAACGCCGCCCCCGCACGGTCGTCCTGACCGGCACCATCCACACCCGAACGACCTGGAGGTCCGTAATGTCCAGCTCCCTGACCCCGTCCGCCCTGCGCGCCGCCCTCGACGGCACCGCCGACGTGCTGACCCCGGAGACCGACGGCTTCGACGCCGCGCACCAGATCCTGTTCGGCGGTGTCGACGCCGTGCCGGGCGCCGTCGTCCGCCCCACCGACACCGCGGGCGTCGTCCGCGCCGTCCGCTTCGCCGCCGACCACGGGCTCGAGCTCGCGGTGCGTTCTGGCGGGCACTCGGCCCTCGGGCGCGGTCGGGAGGACGGCGCGCTGGTGCTCGACGTCCGCGGCCTCGACGCGGTCCGGGTCGACCGCGCCGCCCGGACCGCGACCGCCGGAGGCGGGGTCACGGCCGGCGTCTACACCACCGCGACGAGCGAGCACGGGCTCGTCACGCCCTTCGGCGACACGGGCACCGTCGGTGTCGCCGGGATCACGCTCGGTGGCGGGGTCGGCTTCCTGTCCCGTCGCCTGGGCATGACCATCGACTCGCTCCGCGCGGCCGAGGTCGTCACGGCCGACGGTCAGGTCCGGGTCGCCTCCGCCGAGTCGCACCCCGACCTGTACTGGGGCCTGCGGGGCGGTGGCGGCAACCTCGGTGTCGTCACGGAGCTGACGTTCGACACCTACGAGCTCGGCACCGTGGTCGGCGGACCGCTCGTCCTGCCGGCGACACCGGCCTCCGTGGCCGGTGTCATCTCCACGCTGCGGGCGGCGCCGCGCGAGCTGGCGGCCATCGTCATGGTCATGGTGGCCCCGCCGATGCCGTTCTTGCCCGAGGAGGTCCACGGCAGGCTCATCGCCATGGTCAACCTCTGCTGGTCCGGCGACGTCGACGACGCCGAGGCGGCCGTCGCGCCCCTGCGTGCGCTCGGCGAGCAGGCGGGCGGGGTGATCGCCGACATGGTCGCTCCCGGCCCGTACCCGGGGCTGCTCGTCGGCCCGGAGGGACCGCCCATGGCGATGCGCAACCGCTCGTTCTTCACCGACGACCTCGACGAGCCCGCCGCCGCCGACCTCCTGGCCGCCCTGGAGTCGAGCACCGCCATGATGCGGGCGGTGCAGCTGCGGGTCCTCGGCGGCGCGGTCGCCGACGTCCCGGTCGACGCCACCGCCTTCGCCCACCGCGACGCCGCGATCACCGGCGTCGTCGCCGCGGCGGAACGGACGTCCGTCGAGGTGGCCGAGCACGCCGACTGGATGTCCGGCCTCGCCGACCGGCTGCGGGCCGGTCGGTCGGGCGCGTACGCCAACTTCGTGCCCGACGGCGACCCGGCGCGGCTCGCCGACGTCTACCCGGGCGACACCGGGCGCCGGCTCGCGGCGGTGAAGAGGACGTACGACCCGAACAACCTGTTCCGCGGCAACCTCAACGTCGAACCGGCTCAGGCCTCCTGAGCCGCCCAGCCGGTCCACCCGCCGACGTGCACCCGGACGGCGGGGCCGGTGGGGCGTCGCGCGCGGTACGGCGGGCACCGCCGCTACGACCGCATCGCGTCGATCTCGTCCCGACGCAACCGTACGAGGCGGTCGACCACCTCGTCGGGCAGCGGACGGTCCGGCCGGAAGCCGACCGAACCCTTCGTCACCTGGAACCCGTCCAGGTCGGTCACGAGCGCCTCGATCACGGGTGGGCTGAACGGGTAGACGCTCACGTGCTTCTTGGTCCGCATCACGCTGATCAGAGGGCTGTCCCGGTACCGCAGGGCCGGCATGCCGTAGCTGGTGCCCTCCTCGGCCTCGGGCACGATCTCGTGGGCCCGGGCGAGCAACCGGCCGACGGCAGACGCCTCCGGCTCATCGAGGGACTCGACGTACTCGCTGACCTCACCCATGCGCCGATCGTAGGCGACCGCCTCGCGGCTCGCCGGTCCGACGGCGAGCCGCTCAGCCCTCGACCGGGTCGGTGACGACCAGCATGAGCACCAGGCCGGCGAGGATCACGGCCACGATGGCCAGTACGCCCCAGATCGTGGCACCCGTCAGGGCGATGACGATCCCCCACAGCGCGGGCGTCAGGAACGACACCGCGCGACCGGTGGTGGCGTAGAGGCCGAAGATCTCCGACTCCTGACCGGTGGGCGTCAGCCGGGCCAGGAACGACCGCGAGGCCGTCTGCGCGGGCCCGACGAAGCACGTCAGGGCCAGTCCGGCGACCCAGAACACGATCCCGCCCAAGGACTGCAGCGCCACGACGACGGTCCCGCAGGCCACCAGCGCCGCGAGCGACCACAGGATGACCCGGCGCGCCCCGAGGCGGTCGTCGAGCCGCCCCGCGGCGATCGTGCTCGCGCCCGCGAGCAGGTTCGCGACGATGCCGAAGATGATCACCTGGTCGTCGGAGAACCGGAACGACACGGCGGCCACGATCGCCCCGAACGTGAACACCCCGGCCAGGCCGTCGCGGTAGACGGCGCTGGCGAGCAGGAACCAGAACGTGGTGCGCGACGTGCGGAACAGGCTGACGACGTCGTGCCACAGCTCGACGTACCCGGCGAAGAACCCCACCTTCGCGCGGTCGCCCGCGGGCGGCGCCTCGGGGACGTTCCGGAACAGCGGCCAGGCGAACGCCACCGCCCACAGTCCGCAGCCGACGGCGATCGCCCGGTACCCGAGCCCGTCGTCGGTGGGCATCCCGAAGAAGTCGAACGCCTGCGCGACGACGACGATCAGCAGGGCGACGATGCCGCCCACGTACCCGAGGCCCCAGCCGAGGCCCGAGACCTTGCCGATGGTCCGCGGCGTCGAGACCTGGGTGAGCATGGCGTTGTAGTTCACGCCCGCGATCTCGCTGGCCACGCTGCCCAGCGAGATCAGCACGGCACCGAGCACGAAGTAGGCGGGGTCGGCACGGACGAACCCGAGACCGAACATGCAGACCACCAGCAGGACGGTGCCTGCCGCCAGCCAGGCCTTGCGTCGGCCGGTGACGTCGGCCCGGCGTCCCAGCACCGGCGCGAGCAGCGCGACCAGGACCCCGCCCACCGCGATCCAGGCGCCCAACGAGCTCGTCAGGCCCGCGAGCGCCCTGGTGTAGGCCGGAGCGTCCTCGCCGAGCGCCACGACGGCCGGGTCCAGGAACGAGTCCTTCGTCAGGTACAGCGCGGTGAACACGAACGTGAGCACCACGGTGTTGAAGGGTTGGGTCGCCCAGTCCCAGAGCGCCCAGGACCGCACCCGGCGACGGCGTTCGGCCAGCGGCAGCGCGTCGAACGGGTGGGCGGAGTCGTGGTCCGACGGCTTCGTCGGCGTGGCGTCGCTCATGGGCGCCGAGTCTGCCGCATCCAGGTGGACGGCGGGTAGCGCCGCGCTGTCGTCGCGCTCGCAGGGCGCGGAGCGCGGTCGGCGGCGTACGGTACCCCCGTGCCAGCGCTCCCCCCGGTCCCGCCGCCCGACGAGCTCGACTGGGAGCCCGACCTGCTGCTCGACGGTTTCGTGTCGGCGCGGCTCGGCCCCGCGACGCTCGTGCGTCGCGCTGACGGCCCCGCCGCGCCGCGCGGCGCGGTGCTGCACGTGCACGGCTACAACGACTACTTCTTCCAGGACCACCTGGCCCAGGCCCTCCACGAGGCGGGGCACGTCTTCTACGCGGTGGACCTGCGGCGCGCCGGGCGGTCGTTGCTGCGCGCCGCTGACGACGCCGGTGCCGAGGCGGGCATCCCGCCGCACTTCACCACGTCCCTGCAGGAGTTCGGCGGTGACCTGGACGCGGCGCTGGCGCAGGTTCGTGCCGCCGAACCGGGGCTGCCGGTGGCGGTGCACGCCCACTCCACCGGTGCGCTCACCACGTCGATGTGGTCGCACGCGCGGGGACCGGCCGGGCCGGACGCCGTGGTCCTGGACTCGCCGTTCCTGGACCTGGCGGGCTCGTGGCTGTCGAGGCAGGTCAACACCGGTGTGCTGGGCGTGCTCGGCCGGTTGCGTCCGCTGGCGGTCGTGAGCACCCACCCCTCGATCTATGCCACCTACCAGCACGTGGACAACGGCGGGCGGTGGTGGTTCGACACCCGCTTGAAGAAGCCCGAGGGCCAGCCTGCCCGGGCCGCGTGGCTGCGTGCGGTGCGGCGCGCCCAGCTGCGCCTGGCGCGCGGCCTGGACATCGCCTGCCCGGTGCTGGTCGCGCGGTCCTCCGCCTCGGGCCCGGACAGCCCTGACAACCCTGGTCTCGATCGGCAGGACACGGTGCTCGACACCCGCCAGATCTCTCGGCTCGCGCGTCGTCTCGGCCCGGACGTGACGGAGGTGGTCGTCGACGGCGGTGTGCACGACCTGGCGCTCTCGGCGGACGGTCCCCGTCAGCAGTACCTCGAGGCCGTCGGACGGTTCCTCGCCGAGCGGCTGCCGGCGGTCGCGGCATGACCGGTGCCCTGCCGTCCCGGCACCCGTACTTCGGCAGGCCGGGTGGCACCGGGCCTGCGCCCGTCGCGGCTCTGGCGCACCGTGGTTTCTCCCACGGGCACGAGAACCTGGAGAACTCGATGGCGGCCTTCGCGGCGGCCGTCGACCTCGGCTACCGGTACGTGGAGACCGACGCCCACGGCACGCGCGACGGCGTCGCGGTCGCCCTGCACGACGAGTCCCTGGACCGCACCACCGACGGTTCCGGCCTGGTGGCCGACCTGCCGTGGGACGAGGTCCGCCGGGCGCGGATCGGTGGCACGGAGCCGGTGCCGCTGCTGACCGACGTGCTGGGCACCTGGCCCGGGCTGCGCGTCAACATCGACATCAAGGGCGACTCGGGCATCGAACCGGTCGTGGCGGCGATCGAGGCGACGGCGAGCCACGACCGCGTGTGCGTCACGTCCTTCTCGCCGCGCCGCCGTCGGGCCGCGCTGGATCGCTTGTCCCGGCCTGTGGCCACCAGCGCGGGGCGCGGTGAGGTGATCGGGTTCCTGGTGGGCGCCCGGGCGGGGCTCCGCCCGGTGGTGGGACGCGCGCTGCGGCGGGTGGACGCCCTGCAGGTGCCGGTGGTCGAGGACCGCGTGACCGTCGTCGACGCGCGGACCGTGGCCGCGGCGCACCGGGCGGGGCGGGCCGTGCACGTCTGGACGGTCAACGAGCCGGCCGAGATGCACCGGCTGCTCGACCTGGGGGTGGACGGGCTGGTCACCGACCGTGCCGACCTGCTGCGCGACGTGCTCCGCGCCCGCGGCCAGTGGTGACCGCGCCGCGCACGGGTCAGGCGCCGAGCTGGACCGGGACCCCCGTGTTGCCCGACGGCGGCTCCTTCGAGATCTCCGCGTAGGCGGCGGCGAGCACCGTCGGGTCCGGCCCCTCGAGGCGGACCGGTCGGCCGACGTCGTCCAGGACGACGAAGCGCAGCAGGTCGCCGCGGGCCTTCTTGTCGCGGCGCATCGCCGCGAGGAGCTGGTCCCAGCGGTCTCCGCGGTAGGTGGTGGGCAGGCCGACGGTGGTGAGGATCTCCCGGTGCCGCTCGACGACGGCGTCGTCCAGCTTGCCACCGAGCCGGCCGAGCTCGGCCGCGAAGACCATGCCGACGGCCACGGCGGCGCCGTGCCGCAGCTGGTAGCGCTCGACCAGCTCGATCGCGTGCCCGAGCGTGTGGCCGTAGTTGAGGATCTCCCGCAGCCCCTGCTCGGTGAGGTCCTCGGACACCACCCGGGCCTTGACCCGCACCGAGCGCTCGATGAGCTCGGTCAGCACGGCCCAGGTCTCCTCGGTCGCGTCGGCGCCCGCCCACTCCCGCAGTCCGTCAGCGTGCTCGGCGACCAGCTCCAGGATGCGCTCGTCGGCGATGAAGCCGGTCTTGATCACCTCGGCCAGGCCGGCTACCAGGTCCCAGCGGTCGAGCGACTCCAGGGCTGCCAGGTCGCACAGCACGCCGGCCGGCGGGTGGAAGGCGCCCACGAGGTTCTTGCCCTCGGCCGTGTTGATCCCGGTCTTGCCGCCCACCGCGGCGTCGACCATGGCGAGCAGCGTGGTCGGCACGTGCACCACCGTGATGCCGCGCAGCCAGGTGGCCGCCACGAACCCGGCAAGGTCCGTCGTCGCGCCGCCGCCCACCGCCACGATCGCGTCGGAACGCGTGAAGTCGGCCTGTCCCATGACCTGCCAGCAGAACGCGGCCACCTGCGCCGTCTTCTGCTCCTCGGCGTCGGGCAGCTCCGCGGCGAACGCCTCGTAGCCCTGGGCGACCAGGTCCTCGCGGACCGCCTCCCCGGTGGCCTCCAGCGAGGCGGGGTGCATGACCAGCACCCGGCGCACGTCCGGGCCCAGGAGTCCGGGAAGCTCCCCGAGGAGGTGCCGTCCGACCACGACGTCGTAGGGCCTGTCGCCGTTCACCGTCACGCGGACCGTCATGCCTGTACCTCCTGGTGGATCGTCTCGGCCATCTCGTGCGCTGAGCGCCCGTCCGAGTGCACGCGCAGCGTGGCCAGCCGTTCATAGGTGGGGCGGCGGGCCTCCATGAGCTCGGCCCACCGCGCCCGGGGGTTGCCGACGAGGAGCGGCCGGGCCTGGTTGAACCCCACGCGCGGAGCAGCCTGGGCGAGCGACACGTCCAGGAAGACGACGACGCCGCCGCCCGCCGCGTAGCCGGCCAGCGCGCTCTGGGTGTGGGAGTCCATCACCGCGCCACCGCCGAGAGCCAGCACGCCCGGGTGCATGGCGAGCGCCGTCGTGACGGCCTCGCGTTCCAGCGCGCGGAAGTGCGGCTCGCCATCCTCGACGAAGATGTCCGCGACACTCTTGCCCGCCTGCTCCTCGACGTCGGCGTCGGTGTCCCGGAACCCCGTGGACAGCCGCCGGGCGAGAATGGTGCCGACCGTTGTCTTGCCACTGCCGGGCGGGCCGATCAGGACCAGGCGTGGCTGTGCCTCCGTCATCGCAGCAGCTCCGGGATGGACGCGAGGTAGGCCTCGGCGTTGCGCCGGACCTCGGCCACCGAGTCGCCGCCGAACTTCTCCAGCGCGGCCTGCGCCAGCTCGAGCGCCACCATCGCCTCGGCGACGACGGCGGCCGGCGGCACGGCGCAGACGTCCGAGCGCTGGTGGTGGGCCGTCACGGCCTCGCCGGTGGCGACGTCGACGGTGGCCAGGGCACGCGGCACGGTGGAGATCGGCTTCATGGCCGCCGAGACGCGCACCACCTCGCCGTTGGACATGCCGCCCTCGATGCCGCCCGCCCGGTTGGAGCGACGCCGGATCCGGCCGTCGGCGTCGCGCTCGATCTCGTCGTGCGCCGCCGAGCCGCGACGCTGCGCCGTCCGGAACCCGTCACCGACCGCGACACCCTTGATCGCCTGGATGCCCATGAGCGTGGCGGCCAGGCGCGCGTCGAGACGGCGGTCGGAGTGGGCGTAGGTCCCGAGCCCGGTGGGTACGCCGTAGGCGAGCACCTCCACGACCCCGCCGAGCGTGTCACCGTCCTTGCGGCACGCGTCGATCTCCGCGACCATCGCCTCGCTCGTCGCGGCATGGAAGCAGCGCACCGGGTCGGCGTCGAGCGCCGCGACGTCCTCGGGCGTCGGCAGGTCGGCGTCCTCGGGGACCTCGACGGGACCGATGGACGTCACGTGGCTGACCAGGCGGACGCCGAGCGCCTGCTCCAGGAACTTCGCCGCAGCCACGCCGAGCGCCACCCGCGTGGCCGTCTCGCGGGCGCTGGCGCGCTCCAGCACGGGGCGGGCGTCGTCGAACCCGTACTTGCGCATGCCCACCAGATCGGCGTGACCGGGACGGGGGCGGGTCAGCGGACGGTTGCGGGCGATCTCGCGCTCATCACCGGTACCGGCGTCGACCTTGAGCGCCTCCGGCGGGACCGGGTCGGCGGACATCACCTCGACCCACTTGGGCCACTCGGTGTTGCCCACCTCGATCGCGAGCGGGCCGCCCTGCGTGACGCCGTGGCGCAGGCCGCCCAGGACGCGCACGGCGTCCTGCTCGAACTTCATCCGCGCGCCACGGCCGTAGCCGAGGCGGCGGCGGGCCAGAGCGTCCTGGATGTCGGAGGTGACGAGCTCCACCCCCGCGGGCAGACCCTCCATCACTCCCACCAGGGCCTGACCGTGCGACTCTCCCGAGGTCAACCAGCGCAGCATGGTCGCGATTCTTTCACGCCCGTCCCGGGCTCCGGGACGCGTGGCCGGATGCCGGACGTCGCGCCGGACGGTCCCGTCAGGCGGCCTCGGCGGTCAGCGCGCCCTGCAGGGCAGCGTCCATCGCGGCCACAGGGCCGGGACGGCCGGTCATGAGGCGGACCTGCTCGACGGCCTGGTGCAGCAGCATGCGCTCGCCGCCGACGACGGTCCCGCCGGGCGCGGCCCATGCCTGTGAGAGCGCGGTGGGTCGCGGATCGTAGACGACGTCCAGCAGCACGCCGGCCGGGCGGTCGCCGCGCCGGCGCAACGTGTCCGCCACGGGGTCGGCGGCGTGCGCGGGCATGGTGGCGACGACGACGTCGGCGCGGGCCAGGGCTGCCGGCGCGGCGACGGGCTCGAGCACCTCGAAACGGGGCGTGACACCCATGCGCTCCGCCGCCTCCTGCAGCCCGGAGGCCCGGGCCAGGCTGCGCACGAGCACGAGCGGGGTGGTGCAGCCGAGCTCGCCGAGCGCGGCCAGCGTCGAGGCGGCGGTCGCTCCCCCACCGAGCACGACGGCGTCGCGCACCGGCGTACGCCGGGTGCCGTGCCGCTCTGCCAGCCCCTCACGGATCGCCTCGACGAGCCCGTGGACGTCCGTGTTGGTCCCGGTCAGCGTGATGCCGCCCTGCGACGGGCCGATCAGGACGGTGTTGACGGCACCGACCGCCCGAGCCAGCGGGTCGACGTGGTCGACCATGTCCATCACGGCGTGCTTGAGCGGCATGGTCACGCTGAGGCCCGCCCAGCTGAGGTCGAGTTTCTGCACGACGTCCGGCAGGCGCTCGACCGTCGTGTCGACGGCCGTGTACTCCCAACCTTCCAGACCGA
The DNA here is from genome assembly GCF_048065335.1 of Isoptericola maris. NCBI lineage: Bacteria > Bacillati > Actinomycetota > Actinomycetes > Micrococcales > Promicromonosporaceae > Isoptericola > Isoptericola maris. The sequence goes on from NZ_JBLUNY010000001.1 coordinate 342,259, forward strand.
GGGCGTCGTAGGCGGCGGTGTGCAACACCGGGGACAGGGAGTGGCCCACGGGGTGGCCGATGACGGCCGCGCGTCGGGTCGCGGTCATCGTCAGTTGTTCTCCGCCTGCCAGGCTTGATACTCGGACTTGAACTGCTCGAACTCGGAATAGTTGTCCGTGAACTTCGTCTCGCCAGTGTTCAAGTTCACGGTGACGTACCAAATCCAACCACCTTCGGGCGGATCGATGACCGCCTCGACCGAAGCCACGCCAGGATTGCTGATCGGCGTCGGCGGAAGACCGACCTGCTGACGAGATGCGTAGGGAAAGTCGCTGTCGTTGAACTCCGACACGGTGATCTGGTCCGCGGGCTTCTGGCGTCCGTAGGCGTCGACGGCGTCCATGCCAAGCGGTGACCCTCGGTCGAGGCGGTTCTCGATCACTCGCGCTACCTCACCCCGGTATCCGTCAGGTGCTTCCTTCTCGACGATGGACGCCTTGGTCAGCACGTCCTGCCGGTCACCCTTGTCGACCCCCAGCGAGTCCAGCTCGGCCTTGGTCTGGTCGATCATCGTCGACAGCAGGTCGGTGACCTCGTCGTCGGGCTGCACGTTGTAGGTCTTGGGGAACAGCCAGCCCTCGGCGTTGCCGTCGGCCGCCTTGGGCAGCCCGATGGCCTTCGGGTCGGCCAGCGCCTCCTCGATCGCCTCGCGCGAGAACTCCGTGATCGACGCGACGCGGTCGACAACCTGCTCGACGGTGTAACCCTCGGGGATCGTGACCTCGGTCTCGACCTTCTCGTTCGTCAACAGGGCCTCGACGGCACCCGAGGCGCTCATCTGCGTGTGGAGCTCGTAGGTGCCCGGTTGGATACCCGCGGCGCCCGGCGCCGACTCGAAGGCGTCGTTGAAGGCGCCGACGCTGGCGACGACGTCCGCCTCGGCGAGCACCTGTCCCATCTGCGACCCGGTCGCCCCCTCGGGGATGACGACTTGCACCGGGTCCGCGCCAGGACCCTCGTAGTCCTCCGGCGCACCGTTGAACAGCGCCAGGTCGAAGCCGTCCAGCGAGCTGCTGAGCCGGTCCCAGAAGATGTAGCCGCCGGCTCCCAGGAGGCCGAGCAGGACCACCATGATGACGGCGGTGCGCTGCTGGCGACGGCGCCTGCGCTTGCGTGCGGCACGCTTGCTCGCGGAGGAGCGGGCCCGCGACGGGGGTGCCGTCGGGCGCTGTGCCGTCGAGGGCTCGAAGAGGTCCGTCACGCCGGAATCATCCTTCGGGTCGTCCGTGCAGTGGTCACCTGTCGCTCACGCATCGACGTGCTCGCCAGCCCGGTCCGCCGTGGTCCGCTCCACATCGAGTGCATGTTGCAGAATGATAACGGCTGCGGCCTGATCAATCACGGGTCTGTGCTGGGAAGTTTTCTTTCCTGCCGCCCGCAGGTGGGCGTGAGCCGTCACCGTGGTCATTCTCTCATCCACCAGGTGGACGGGGACAGGATCGATCGCGCGGGCGAGTCGCGCGGCGAAGCCTCGGGCGTCCGCCGTCGCCGCACCCTCGTGACCGGACAGGTGCCGCGGGAGCCCGACGTAGACGACCGCCGCGAACCTCTCGGACACCTCGTGCGCGATCCGGGCGATGTCGGGGGTGACAGCCGAGCCACCATCCGCTGTCGTCGGCACCTTCAGCACGCGCGGGACCGTCTCCACCGGGGTGGCGATCAGACCGTCGGGATCGGAGCCGGCCAGGCCGATGCGGGCCTTGCCGACATCCACACCGAGCCGGGCTCCGCGGGGAAGATCAGGCACCGACGGCCTCGCGCACCGCAGCCGACACGCCCTCGAGGGCCGCCGGCACGGCGGAAGCGTCCGAGCCACCCCCCTGCGCGAGGTCCGGCTTGCCGCCGCCGCCGCCGCCGAGGGTCTTCGCCGCGGCCTTGACGAAGTCACCGGCACGCAACCCGGCGTCGCGGGCACCGGCGTTCGTCGCGACCACCACCAGCGGGCGGTCGGCCGCGACGCCCGCCACGGCCACCACTGCCGGGTCCGCGTCACCGAGCCGGCCGCGCACGTCGAGCGCGAGCGCCCGCAGGTCGTCCGCGGTACCGACCGTGCCGGCGTCGTGCGCCACCACCCGGACCTCGCCGAACCGCGGCGCGTCGGAGGCCAGCGCGCCCGCCGCGGCCAGGAGCTGTCCCTGCCGCATCGCGGCAAGCTCCTTCTCCGTCTCCTTGAGGCGCGCGACCAGCGAGCCGACACGTTCCGTCAGCTCGTCGGGGCGCGCGTTGAGCATGCCGGTGAGCTGACCGACCAGGGCGTGCTCCTTGGCGTGGAAGCCGTAGGCGCCGTCGCCCACCAGCGCGTCCACCCGGCGCACCCCGGACCCGATCGAGGACTCGCCCAGCAGCGCCACGCGCCCGAGCTCTCCGGTGGCACGCACGTGGGTGCCACCGCACAGCTCGCGTGACCAGTCGCCACCGATCGAGACGACCCGCACGTCGTCGCCGTACTTCTCTCCGAACAGCGCCATCGCGCCCAGCTCCCGGGCGGCGGACAGCGACATCGTCGCGTCCGTCACCTCGAGGTTCTCCGTGAGCCGGGTGTTGACCCGCTGCTCGATCTCGGAGAGCACCGACGACGGCACGGACGACGGCGAACGGAAGTCGAACCGGATCCGGCTCGGCGCGTTCTCCGAGCCCGCCTGCGTCCGGTCCGGGCCGACCATCTCGTGCAGCGCCTTGTGGATCATGTGCGTCGCCGAGTGCGCACGGCTGATCGCCACGCGGCGCTCCGTGTCGATCGTCGCGGTACCCGGGTCGCCCAGGGTCACCGTCCCCTCGACCAGGCGGCCCCGATGCACCGACAGGCCCGCCACCGGGCGCTGGACGTCGTCGACCTCGACGATCGCGCCGGAGTCCAGCGCGATCGTCCCCTGGTCGGCGAGCTGACCGCCGGCCTCGGCGTAGAAGGGGGTACGGTCCAGCACGACCTCCACGTCCGCGGGCGCGGTGGCCGTCGGCTCCGGGACGCCGTCCACGAGGAGCCCCTCGACCTGCACCGCCGCCTGGACGTCGGTGTATCCCAGGAACTCGACCGGCGCGGCCAGGGCCTTCTGCAGCCCTTCGTAGGCACGCAAGTCGGCGTGCCCGGTCTTCTTCGCCAGGGCGTCGGCCCGAGCACGCTGCTTCTGCTCGGCCATCAACGAGCGGAAGGCCTTCTCGTCCACCTGGACGCCCTGCTCGGCGGCCATCTCGAGCGTCAGGTCGATCGGGAACCCGTAGGTGTCGTGCAGGCGGAACGCCTCGCCACCGCCCAGCACGGCGGGGCCGCCGTCGGACTCCTGCTTGGCCCGCGAGACCGCGGTGTCGAGGATCGTCGTCCCCGAGGCCAAGGTGCGCCGGAAGGCGTCCTCCTCGCCGTACGCCACGTCGCTGATCCGCGCGAAGTCGGTCTCGAGCTCGGGGTAGGAGGCCTTCATCGCGTCCTTCGACACGGGCAGCAGCGCGGGGAGCGCCTGGTCCTCGACGCCGAGGAGCCGCACGGAGCGCACCGCACGCCGGATCAGCCGCCGCAGCACGTACCCCCGCCCCTCGTTGGACGGGCTCACGCCGTCCCCGATGACCATGAGCGCCGAGCGCACGTGGTCAGCCACGACGCGCATCCGGACGTCGTCCAGACGAGCCTCCGGGGTGTCCGCAGCGTTGTACCTCTTGCCCGACAGCTCCTCCACGGTCGCGATGACGGGGTAGACCTCGTCGATCTCGTAGAGGTTCTCCTTGCCCTGCAGCAGGTAGGCGATCCGCTCGAGGCCCGCGCCCGTGTCGATGCTCTTGTGCTCGAGCTCGCCGAGCAGCGGGTAGTCCTTGCCCTGGCCCTCACCGCGCACGAACTGGTCGAAGACGAGGTTCCAGAGCTCCAGGTAGCGGTCGCCGCCCGGGTCCACGTTGCCGCCCACGGCCTCGGGTCCGTAGGCCGGGCCACGGTCGTAGTGCCACTCCGCGCAGGGGCCGGCCGGACCCGGCTGCCCGGTGTCCCAGAAGTTCTCCTCGCGCGGCAGGCGCACGATGTGCCGCGGGTCGATCCCGACACCCTTGGTCAGGGCGTCGTAGGCCTCGTCGTCCTTCTCCCAGATCGTGACCCACAGCCGGTCACCGTCGAGGCCGTAGCCACCGGCCGCCTGCTCGGAGGTCAGCAATTCCCACGCGAAGTCCACCGCCTCGCGCTTGAAGTAGTCGCCGAACGAGAAGTTGCCGTTCATCTGGAAGAACGTGCCGTGCCGCGTCGTGTGGCCCACGTTCTCGATGTCGTTGGTGCGCAGGCACTTCTGCACGCTCGCGGCACGCGGCCACGGAGGGGTCTCGGTCCCGAGGATGTAGGGGATGAAGGGCACCATGCCGGCGATCGTGAAGAGGATCGTGGGGTCCGGCGAGACCAGGGGGACGCTCGGCACGATCTCGTGCCCCTTCGACTCGAAGTAGTCGAGCCAACGCTTGCGGATCTCGGCGGTACGCATGATGTCCTTCGTGATGTGGTCGTTGGTGCCCGACGACGGTCGGGCAGGCCCTGCCAGGATTATCCCCCGAGGCGGGCAGGGCTCAGAACGAATAACCGAGCTCGTCCTCGTCGGCCGCGATCTCGGCCTCCGGGTCGGCGGTCGCGGCAGCCGACGACGGCGACGCGTCACGGGCCGCGTGGCGCCCGTGTGCCCCCTGGCGCGCGGCACGCACCTCGTCCGGGTGCACCTGGCCATCCGCCAGCAGTGCCGCCACGAGCTCCGCCTCGCGCGCGTCGCGGGCCGCACCGAACTCGGTCCGGAACGACGACAGGAACGTGCCGGTACGGCGAGACGCCGTCCGGCCGAGCTCCGAGGCGCGGTCGGCGACGGCCTCCGGGGTGTACCGCGCGACGACCCGGCGTCCCTGACGGACGGCGACGACCGTGATCGTGACGCCGACACCCACCCAGAACAGGCGGCGGATCACCGCACGTCACCGCCGTCGTCGGAGGACTGCCTCCGCCACGCCTTGCCGAACGCCTGCCGTACGCCGTAGGAGAACGCCGCCACCTTGATCAGCGGGCGTCCCAGGGTCGATGCGTACAGACCGGCGAGCGCCGAGACGTTCTCGCTCACCTCCGCCGCGGACGTCGTGATCGTGTCGACCTTGACCAGCTGCTCGTTGGTCGACGCGACCGTGGTGGCCGCCTCGTCCAGGATCGGCACGGAGTGCTCGGTCAGCTCGCGGATGGATCGCGAGGTCTCGTCGAAGGCTCTGCCCAGCTTCACGAGCGGGACGGCCAGGAAGCCGACGAGCAGCACGAACGCGAAGGCGGCGACCAGCCCTGCCACGTCCCCAGCGGACATCTGTCATCTCCTCGATCGGGTGCTGGGCCACCCTATCCGAGAACGACGGACGCCCCGCTCCCTGAGGGGGGCGGGGCGTCCGGCCGGCATGCTGGTGGTGTCAGCGGGCGTAGAACTCGACGACCAGCTGGACCTCGCACGTCACGGGGACCTCGGCACGCTTCGGGGCGCGCGTCAGCGTGGCCGACAGCTTCTCCAGGCTGACGTCCAGGTAGCCCGGGAGCTGCGGCAGGACGTCGCGGTGCGCGCCGGCGGCAGCGACCTGGAACGGCGTCGTGGTCTGCGACTTGGGCTTGACCTGAAGGGTCTGGCCCGGCTTCACGCGGAACGACGGGCGGTCCACGATCTTGCCGTCGACGAGGATGTGGCGGTGCGTGACCGCCTGGCGGGCCTGCAGGATCGTGCGGGCGAAGCCGCTGCGCAGGACGAGCGCGTCCAGGCGGGTCTCGAGGTCCTCGACCATGACCTCACCGGTCAGGCCGGGGTTCTTGCGGGCGACCTCGTAGACCTTGAGCAGCTGCTTCTCGCGGAGCGCGTACTGCGCGCGCAGACGCTGCTTCTCCCGGAGCCGCACCGCGTAGTCCGACTCGGTGCGGCGGCGAGCACGGCCGTGCTCGCCCGGGGGGTAGGGGCGCTTCTCGAAGTGCTTGACGGCCTTCGGGGTCAGCGGGATGCCGAGCTTGCGGCTGAGGCGCACCTGGCGGCGCGACTTGGTGACAGCAGTCACAGTTGCTTCCTGTCCTGTCGTTGGATGGTGAGGTCACACCCGAGGCGTCCTGCGGCGTGAGCCGAGGGTGTCGGGTGCGGGACCAGCCGTCGGAGCGAGGTGCTCGCAGGGCCGAGGTCCCAGGTGGTCGCCGTGAGGGCAACCCCACCATGCTACCTCACGCTCTCCCCGCCGGAGAGCAGCCCACGGATCCGCTCCAGACGCTCCGAGATCTGCCGTTCGTACCCCCGATCGGTCGGTTCGTAGTAGCGCCGTCCCACGAGCTCGTCGGGCAGGTACTGCTGGGCGGCGACGCCGTGCGGCTGGTCGTGGGAGTAGACGTAACCCTTCCCGTGCCCGACCGACTCGGCACCGGCGTAGTGCGAGTCCCGCAGGTGCGCCGGCACGACACCGACCCGGCCCGCGCGCACGTCCTCCAGGGCCGCTCCGATCCCGGCGTACGCCCGGTTCGACTTGGGCGCCGACGCCAGGTGCACCACGGCCTCGGCGAGCACGATCCGACCCTCGGGCATCCCGATGAGCTGCACGGCCTGCGCTGCCGCCACCGCCGTCTGCAGTGCGGACGGGTCCGCCATGCCGACGTCCTCCGCGGCCGAGATCACGAGACGCCTGGCGATGAACCGCGGGTCCTCCCCCGCCGCGACCATCCGGGCCAGGTAGTGCAGGGCGGCGTCGACGTCGGACCCGCGGATCGACTTGATGAACGCGGAGATCACGTCGTAGTGCTGGTCGCCGTCGCGGTCGTAGCGCACGGCCGCGACGTCGACGGCGCGCTCGACCGCGGCGAGATCGACCACGACCGCGTCGCCCCGCCCCGTGTCGCCGTCGGCCGGGGCGTCGCTCAGCACCGCGCCGGCCGCGGCCTCGAGGACGGTCAGCGCCTTGCGGGCGTCCCCGCCGGCCATCCGCACGAGCTGATCCTCGGCGTCGTCGGTGAGCACCACGGCGGCGCCCAGCCCTCGGTCGTCCGCCACGGCGCGGCGGACCAGCGTGCGCACGTCCTCAGCGGTGAGCGGCTTGAGGGTCAGCAGGAGCGACCTGCTCAGCAGCGGCGAGTTGACGGAGAACGACGGGTTCTCGGTGGTGGCCGCCACGAGCGTCACCCAACGGTTCTCGACGCTGGGCAGCAGGGCGTCCTGCTGGGTCTTGGAGAACCGGTGCACCTCGTCGATGAAGAGGACCGTCTCCTCGCCACCCGTGGCCAGCCGGCGGCGGGCGTCCTCGATGACCTGCCGGACGTCCTTGACGCCCGCGGTCACGGCGGAGAGCTCCACGAAACGGCGCCCGGAGCTGGTGGCCACCAGGTAGCCGAGGGTCGTCTTACCCACTCCCGGCGGTCCCCACAGGATCACGGAGCCCGGAGCGGCGCGGCGCGCCGAGTCGTCGGCAGGCTCGACCAGCCGGCGCAGCGGCGAACCAGGCACGAGCAGGTGGGACTGGCCCGTCACCTCGTCGAGCGTGGACGGGCGCATGCGGACCGCGAGCGGTGCACCCGGACCCGGCCGCGTGGTCACCGGGGTGCCGTGCTGACCGGTGATCGCGGAGTCGAACAGGTCCATGCCCCCAGCCTACGGAGGACCACCCACACCCGCGGGCACGCCGCACGGGGACAGCCTGCGCCGGCCTCGGGATCGCACCGACGTCTGGCGTCGGCCGCGGTCGATGGCCGACACTCGACATGACGTCGTCGTTCGAGGGGGCTCCCATGCAGACCCGCGTCATCGTCGTCGGTGCCGGACCCACCGGGCTCCTGCTCGCGGGCGACCTGGCCGCCGCCGGCACCGAGGTCGTGCTCCTCGAGAAGCGCTCTGCGGCGCTCAGCAACCTGTCCCGAGCCTTCGCGGTGCACGCCCGCTCCCTCGAGCTGCTCGACGCCCGCGGACTCGCCGACGACCTGGTCCGCACCGGTCGCACCGTGCGCGACCTCCGGCTGTTCGACCGGCTCCGGCTGAACCTGGACGACCTGCCCGGCAGGTTCCCGTTCGTCCTGGTCACCCCGCAGTACGAGGTGGAGCGCCTGCTGCGCCGTCGCCTGGACGAGCTCGGCGTGCACGTCCGCCACGACACCGAGGTCACAGGCATCGCCCAGGACGCTGACGCGGTCACGGTCCGGGCGACGACCCCCGAGGGGGCCACGACCTTCCGCGCCGACCACCTGGTGGGGACGGACGGCGTGCGGTCCACCGTGCGGCAGGCCGTCGGTGTCGATTTCCCCGGCGAGACCGTGATCCGCTCGATGGTGATCAGCGACGTCCGGCTCGCGCGGCCGCCGTCCGACACGCTGACGGTCTCCGCCCGCGACGACGCCCTCGGGTTCCTCGTCCCGTTCGGCGACGGCTGGCACCGGTTCATCGGCTGGTCCGGCGAACGCGACCCCGACGAGCCGGTCGACCTGGACGAGATCCGGGATCTCGCACGCGCCACCCTGGGCGACGACCACGGCATGCACGAGGTGCGCTACGCGTCCCGGTTCGCCGCCGACGAGCGGCAGGCCACGACCTATCGCGCGGGTCGGGTCTTCCTCGCGGGTGACGCCGCGCACGCCCACAGCCCGGCCGGTGGGCTCGGTATGAACACCGGCCTGCAGGACGCCGCGAACCTGGCGTGGAAGCTGGCCGCGGTGCACCACGGGGCAGACGAGTCCCTGCTCGACTCCTACGAGACGGAGCGCTATCCGGTGGGCCGGCAGGTGCTGCGGGCCAGCGGGACGATCCTGCGGCTGGCCACCCGCCCCGGTCGCGCGGTGGCCTGGGCGCGCCGCCTGCTGACGGCCGTGGTGTCCCACGTGACACCGGTCCGACGGCGAGCGGTGCTGATGATCTCGGCGATCGGCGTCGCCTATCCACCGCCCGCCGGTGCGCACCGATCCGTCGGGCACCGCGTGCCGGACCTCCCGCTGGTCCCCGGTGAGCACGGCGACCGGCTCGCCGAGGCGCTGCGCGAGGGCCGCTTCGTCCTCGTCCGACCGCCGTCGGCCGCTGCCGGCCCGGCCGTGACGTCCTCGGACCCGCCGGCCGTGGCCGGCGAGGTCTCGACCGCGGACCGCGTGGTCGTCCGTCGGGCGGACCAGCACCGCAGCACGCTGCTGGTCCGTCCCGACGGCTACCTGGCCGCGGTCGTGCCCGGGTGAGCCGGCAGGTCAGGCCTCCGGCCGGCCCGTCGTCTCCGGCTCCGCGTCCACGCCGGCCTCCTTGCGCTGCTCCGCCGAGATCGGCGCCGGCGCCTTGGTCAGCGGGTCGTAGCCGCCGCCCGACTTCGGGAAGGCGATGACGTCGCGGATCGACGGCGACCTCGTCAGCAGCGCCACGATCCGGTCCCAGCCGAAGGCGATCCCGCCGTGCGGCGGCGCGCCGAACTTGAACGCGTCCAGGAGGAACCCGAACTTCTCCTGCGCCTCCGCCGGGCCGATGCCCATGACGTCGAAGACCCGCTCCTGCACGTCACGCTGATGGATACGGATCGATCCACCGCCGATCTCGTTGCCGTTGCAGACGATGTCGTAGGCGTAGGCCAGCGCCTCCCCCGGGTCCGACTCGAAGCGGTCGAGCCACTCCGGCTTCGGCGAGGTGAACGCGTGGTGCACCGCCGTCCAGGCGGAGTCGCCCAGCGCCACGTCCCCCTCGGCGGCAGCCTCCCCGGTGGGCTTGAACAGCGGGGCGTCGACGACCCACACGAACGCCCAGGCGTCGTCGTCGATCTGCCCCGTCCGCTCGGCGATCTCCACCCGGGCCGCGCCGAGCAGTGCGCGGGAGTCCGCCGTCCTGCCGGCGGCGAAGAACACGGCGTCGCCGGGCCGCGCGCCGGTGGCGTCGGCGAGGCCGGCCCGCTCGGCGTCGGAGAGGTTCTTCGCGACCGGGCCGCCGAGCGTGCCGTCCTCGGCGAACGTCACGTAGGCCAGACCGCGAGCGCCGCGCTGCTTCGCCCAGTCCTGCCAGGCGTCGAACTGGCGCCGCGGCTGCGACGCGCCGCCGGGCATCACGACGGCGCCGACGTACTCGTTCTGGAACACGCGGAACGGCGTCTCGGCGAAGTAGTCGGTGAGCTCGACGAGCGGGTTGGCGAACCGCAGGTCCGGCTTGTCGGTGCCGTACAGCCGCATCGCCTCGGCGTAGGTGATCCGCTCGATCGGGGTGGGCACCTGGACGTCGACGAGCTTCCACAGCGCGACGAGGAGCTCCTCGGTCAGCGCGATGACGTCGTCCTGGTCGACGAAGCTCATCTCGACGTCGAGCTGGGTGAACTCCGGCTGGCGGTCGGCACGGAAGTCCTCGTCGCGGTAGCAGCGGGCGATCTGGTAGTAGCGCTCGACACCGCCGACCATGAGGAGCTGCTTGAACAGCTGCGGCGACTGCGGCAGCGCGTACCAGGAGCCGGGCGAGAGGCGGGCCGGGACCAGGAAGTCGCGGGCACCCTCCGGCGTGGATCGCGTCAGCGTCGGCGTCTCGACCTCGATGAACTCGTGACCGTCCAGGACCCGGCGGGCAGCCTGGTTGACCTGCGAGCGCAGCCGCAGCGCCGCGGCAGGTCCGGGTCGGCGCATGTCCAGGTAGCGGTGCGCGAGCCGGGCCTCCTCGCCGATCTGCTCGGTCTCGGCCAGCGCCGTCGAGACCTGGAACGGCAGCGGCGCGGACTCGTTCAGCACCACGACCTCGGTGGCGATGACCTCGACCTCACCCGTGGCGAGGTTCTCGTTCGCGTTGCCCTCGGGACGGCGGGACACCTCGCCGGTGACCTGCAGCACGAACTCGGCGCGCAGCGGGTGCGCCACCGACTCGTCACGGATGACGACCTGGGCGATGCCGGAGGCGTCGCGCAGGTCGATGAAGGCCACTCCTCCGTGGTCCCGGCGGCGATCGACCCAGCCCGTGAGGGTGACGGTCTGGCCGATGTGCTCGGCCCGCAGTGAGCCGGCCGTGTGGGTGCGGAGCACGAAGTGGTCCTTTCGAACGGGATCGTTGTCGGCCGCCGGAGCCTCACGGCGTCCCGGCGTGGGCGCGCGCGACGCCCGTGCCATCCTACTGGGGCACCGCACCGCCACCGCGAGGAGATTCCCATGGCCCGCCAGATCGCGACCAGCACCACCGTGTCCCGCGAGGACCTCGTCGACTTCCTGCGGGCGCGCCGCAACGGTGTGCTCGTGACGACCCGTGGCGACGGCCGTCCTCAACTGAGCCCGGTCACCTACGGCGTCGACCCCGCCGGGCGGGTCGTGGTCTCGACGTACCCGGAACGCGCGAAGGTGGCGAACCTGCGCAAGCGCCCGCAGGCGTCCTTCATGTCCCAGGGCGAGGACTTCAACGACGCCTGGGTGCAGGTGGACGGCATCGCGGAGGTGCTCGACCTCCCGGAGTCCGTCGAACCGCTGGTCGAGTACTACCGGGCAGCGGCGGGCACCGAGCACCCGGACTGGGACGAGTACCGCGCCGCGATGGTCACGCAGGGCAAGTCGGTGGTGCGGATCACCATCGAACGGTGGGGTCCGATCGCGACCGGCGGGTTCCCCGCGCGGCTGGCCGACGACGACTGAGGCGCTCGTCACCATCGGTGCACGGGGTGCTGTGCCCGTCGTAACCTCGGCTCATGCGGTGGATTCCTGATCCGACGTGGCCGGTGCTGGTGCTGGCACTCGTCACGGCCGTCGACGCCGTCATGTGCGTCAGGCCGGCAGCGTTCATCGCGCAGTGCTTCCGCGACGTGAACTTCCCGGAGCGGTGGTGGTGGGTCACGCCGTGGGTCAAGGGTGCCGCAGCCCTCGGGCTGGTCGCCGGTCTCCGGATCCCGATGCTCGGCTCCGTCACGTCGGTCGCACTGGTGGCCTACTTCGTCGTCGCGATGACCTTCCACGTCCGGGCACGCGATCTCGGCCGCAACTTCTTCGTCAACGCCACCGGGATGCTGCTCCTGTGCCTCTTCGTCCTGTGGTTCTCGTTCATCCGGTGACGGCGCCGACTGCCGTCGGCGGGCGGGCAGGCTGGACGCGCCAGCGCGGACGTGCGCTGGACCGTTCAGAAGAGCACCTGCTCGACACCCGCGCCGGCCCATCGCGCGGGTGCCTCGACCATCGACCCGGCGGGATAGTCGCCCTCGTCGTGCGGACGGAGCTCGCCGTGCCGGCCGGTGGCACCGGACCCTGATCGGTGCCCGGACCGGCCGAACCCGCGCTCGTCGAGCAGGGGACGGACCCGGTCCCACAGCCACTCGCGGTAGCCCTTCAGTGCGTACGTCCCCCGCGTGAAGACCCGTTCGTACCCGGCCACCAGGTGCGGGTGGTCCTGGGCGAGCCACTCGAGGTACCACTCGCGCGTCCCCGGCTTGAGGTGCAGCGGGACGACCGTGACGCCGGTCGCGCCGGCGTCGGCCACGGCGTCCAGCAGGCGTCGCAGATGGTCGGTGGAGTCGGTGAGCCAGGGCAGGACGGGCGCCACCATGACGCCGCACGGCAGTCCGGCGTCGCGCACCGCGCGGACGAGGTCGAGCCGGGCCCGGGGCGTCGGCGTCCCCGGTTCGACCGCCTGCTGGAGCTCTTCGTCGACGAACGCCAGCGAGACGCCGAGGCCCACCTCGACCCGCTCGGCCGCGTCGGCGATCAGAGACAGGTCACGGCGCAGGAGCGTGCCCTTGGTGAGGATCGAGAACGGCGTGCCCGAGTCCGCGAGCGCCGTGATGATGCCCGGCATCAACCGGTAGCGCCCCTCGGCACGTTGGTACGGGTCGGTGTTGGTCCCGAGCGCGACCGCCTCACGCCGCCACGAGGGTCTGGCCAGCTCGGCGCGCAGCACGTCGTCGACGTTCGTCTTGACCACGACCTCGGAGTCGAAGTCCTTGCCGGCGTCCAGGTCGAGGTACTCGTGCGTCGGGCGGGCGAAGCAGTTGTGGCTGATCACACCGTTGGCGACGAAGTCACCGGTGCCGGTCGTGATGTCGACCATCTCCTGCTCGAACCCGAGATTCTCGACGCTGACCACCCGCAGGCCGGCCCACGACGTGACGGTGTCGCCGACGACCTCCAGCGGCCGCGCGGACGCAGGCGTCGCGGCACCCCGAGGACGGCGGCCGCCGCATCCCATCAGGTGGTCGCCCTGCGTCAGGGACGGTCGCTGCGCCCCACCGGGCCGCTGCCTCGCGACGTGCTTCCACCCGTCACCGCGCGCAAGGAACCGGTGTTCTCCACTGGCGACCAGCTCGGTCCCGTCGGCAAGGACGACCCGGTACGCCGTCCTCACGGTCGGCCATCTCGCGAGCACCTGCGTCGTGACGTAGCGCCTGCCCTCGCCGTCCGGCTCGGTACCCACGATCTGGTCGCCGACCATGACGTCACGGATCGGCTTCTGCCGGCCGTCGGCCAGGAGGACCAGCGTCTCCGGATCCAGACAGTAGCGGCACGCATGACTGCATCCCCGGTACGGGTTGACCGTCCAGCCGAACGGCATGCGGGACGCCGCCGGAACCTTGGACAGCGCGCTCTTGGCCAGCACCTCGTGGAATGTGATCCCGGCGAACTCCGGCGTACGCACGCTGCGCACCAGGCCCGCACGGGCCAGGTCGGTCCGGTCCAGCCCGGGCAGGGCGCCGTCGTCGGCGGTGACCGATTGCGCGTCCCATCTCACGCCGCTATTCGAACACGAGTTCTATCGGAGGTCAACGGCGCGGTGGCCATCGCGGGTGCGTGCGGCGTCGGGCCCGGACGGTACCCCTTGAGGTCCCCGCGGAAGACCACGTCGCCCGGCACACGGAGCAGCGTCTGGGGGCTGACCTTCCAGCGCGGCATCCCCAGGTCGCAGACACCTGCGTCACGCAGGACGTGGTAGACGAACTCCGAGCACACGAACCGCGTGCTGTCCTCGGAGCCCTGCCCGAGCAGCCCGGCGTGGTTGTAGGAGTACGCGTCGCTGTCCACGGTGAACCGCGCGATGCTCGCTTCGACCGCGACGCGCTGCCGCGGCGTGGCCGGGACCTCGATCACCGCGCCCGGCAGCACCGGCATGCGCCGATACAGCTCGTCGTCGAGCCGCTCCCGCTTGAAGCACCCGACGAACGGGTTGCCCGCGCGGCGGCGGCCGAAACTGAACATGTGCTCGAGGCCCGGGTCCAGCGCGAGCGCAGCATGCGTGAACTCGGCGCCGGTGGCCAACCGGATCGCTCGGGACAGGACGGTGGTGCTGCGCGACAGGACGACGTAGACGTTCACGCGACGGACGATATGTCAGCATCGGTCACATCGGGCCAGGTCAGCGCAAGAATCAGGGGTGAACTCAGGGACGGCTCAGGGTTCGCGCGGCCGCGAACCGGGGACCCACCGATCAGGGTCGAGGTACCGCCGTAATCGTCGGTCCCCGGGACGGCGCTCGCTCACCCGGCGGCGGGCACCACGCGCGGCCACAGGTCGGCCGCGGGAGGCTCCCACGCCGCCGGGTCGGCCTCGACCTGCTCACCCGAGCGGATGTCCTTGACCTGGTGCTCGTCGCCGGGGAACCAGACGAACGGGATGCCGCGGCGGTCGGCGTACTTGATCTGCTTGCCGAACTTCGCCGCCGACGGCGCCACGTCCGTCGGGATGCCGCGCGCTCGCAGCGCCGCGGCCACCGCGTCGGAGGCCGCGCGTGACTCCTCGTCCGAGACCGCGACAAGGACGGCCGTCGGGACTCCTCGCGTGGCCGACAGCAGCCCCGCCGACAGCAGCCTCGAGACGAGGCGCGAGACGCCGATCGACAGCCCCACGCCGGGATAGGTGTTCTTGCCGTCCGAGGCGAGCGTGTCGTACCGGCCACCGGAGCAGATCGAGCCGAGCTCCTCGTGGCCGACCAGGAGCGTCTCGTAGACCGAGCCTGTGTAGTAGTCCAGACCGCGGGCGATCTTCAGGTCGGCCACGACGACACCGGGCGCGCGCGTCGACGCCGCCACGATCAGCGCCGAGAGCTCCTCCAGGCCGGTCTCCAGGAGCTCGGTCCGTGCTCCGTGCTCGTCGGCGAGGGCACGGACACGGTCGACCACCCCGACGTCGGTGCCGCTGATGGCGGCGAGGTCCAGGCACGCTCCGGCCTGCTGCGGGCTGGCACCCTGCTCGGCCACGAGCAGCTCCGCGACACGCTCCGGACCGATCTTGTCCAGCTTGTCGATCTGGCGCAGCACGCCCTCGACGTCCTCGATCCCCAGCCCGCGGTAGAAGCCCTCGGCCACCTTGCGGTTGTTGACCAGCACGCGCACCTCGGGGACCCCGACGTCACGCAGGGCGCCGAGCGCCTCGGCCATGACCAGCGGCAGCTCGACCTCGTAGTGGTACGGCAGCTCGCCTGCTCCCACGACGTCGATGTCGGCCTGCGCGAACTCGCGGAACCGGCCGTCCTGGGGACGCTCACCACGCCAGACCTTCTGGATCTGGAAGCGCTTGAACGGGAAGGCCAACCGGCCGGCGTTCTCCAGCACGTAGCGCGCGAACGGCACCGTCAGGTCGAAGTGCAGCCCGAGCTGCTTCTCGGACGACCGCGAAGCGGTGTCCTCGGCCTGCAGCCGGTCGAGGACGTAGACCTCCTTGGAGGTCTCGCCCTTGCGCAGGAGCTGGTCCAGCGGCTCGACCGCACGCGTCTCGATGCCGGCGAACCCGTGGAGCTCGAACGTGCGGCGCAGCACGTCCAGGACGTGCTGCTCCACGACGCGACCGTCAGGGAGCCATTCGGGGAAGCCGGAGAGGGGCGTGATGCGAGCCATGGGGCGATCTTCCCAGATCCGGCCGCAGGGTGCGGACACCGCCCGCCCGGTGGCTCAGCCCCCGAGGAACGGGTTCGTCGCCAGCTCGTGTCGCACGGTCGTCGTCGGCCCGTGGCCGGGCACGACACCCAGCTCCGGGTCCAGGCCGGCGACGACGCCCCGCAGGGTGGCGAGCATCGCGTCGACGTCCGCCCCGGGCAGGTCGGTGCGCCCGACTCCCCCGGCGAACAGCACGTCACCGCTGAGCACCAGGCCCGTCCGGTCCGCCCCCGGCACGAGGTACAGCGTGGACCCCTCGGTGTGCCCGGGGGCGTGCACCGCGCGAAGCCGCACGTCGCCGGCCTGCAGCTCGACGGATGCGCCGTCGAAGCCCTGGACCTCGGACGGCGTGCGGTAGTCGCGCGGCGTGCAGCCGAAGTCTGCGAGCGCCTGGGTCAGCGCGTCGCTGACGGCGCCGGCGGGGGCGTCCAGCTGCCCCCCGAGCCCGATCGTGCCGAACGGGTCGGAGATCCGGTAGACGTCGGCCGCGTGCAGCCGCAGCGGGACGCCGTACCTGTCGCAGACGTCCGCCGCGTCCCACGTGTGGTCCACGTGGCCGTGCGTGGCGAGCACCGCCCGGGGCACCAGCCCGTGCTCGTCGACGACGCGAGCCACACCGTCGGCGGTCCCGGCGCCCGCGTCGACCACGACGCAGTCGCGTCGACCGTCCGCGCGTTCGACGTCGGCGACCACCACACAGCAGTTGGTGCCGAAGACAGGGGCGACGACCACGTGCACGTCCATGGCGCTACCGTAACGGCCCCTCGACAGGGGGCACGAGGGCGCCGCGCACTCCTGGTCGCGGTGCTCGGGCGGTTGACCAGCGCGGCGAGCCCTAGACTGTCGCACGCGCACGGTTCCGCGTGCGAGCACGGATCGAGAGGGGACGAGCGACGGTGGCGCCCAGCAAGCGCGAGCGCGAGTACGCCCGGAAGCGTCAGGCGAAGTGGGAGGATCGGCAGCGCGAGAAGCGGGAGCGCCGTCGTCGGGTCGGCGTGCTCGTCGCGATCCTCGCCGTCTTCGCGCTGGTCGCCGGCGGTGCGGTCGTCGCAGGCATGTCCGGCTCGCAGGCCGACGGCGCCACGTCCGACGCCACCGAGGGCTCTGCGGCGTGCTCCGCCGTCTCGACCGACGCGCGCGACGGCGGCGAGCTTCCCGGACCCGATGCCGCCGAGGGACGCACCTGGGAGGTCTCGCTCGACCTGTGCGTCGACGGAGCCACCGAGACCGTCGCCCTCGAGCTGGACGGCGAACGCGCTCCTCAGACGGTCGCGAGCTTCGTCTCCCTGGCCGAGCAGGGCTACTTCGACGCCACCGCGTGCCACCGCCTGGTCACCCAGGGGATCCACGTGCTGCAGTGCGGGGACCCGACGGCCAGCGGTTCCGGAGGCCCCGGGTACTCGTACGGCCCGGTCGAGAACGCGCCCGACGACGACGTCTACCCGGCGGGCACGGTGGCGATGGCTCGCCGCGGTGGCGACGCGGAGTCCATGGGTTCACAGTTCTTCCTCGTCTACGAGGAATCCACCATCCCGTCCGACGCCGCCGGCGGGTACACGGTGTTCGGCACCGTGACGTCCGGCCTGGACACGGTCCAGGCAGTCGCTGACGCGGGCACGACCGACGGAGCCGCTGACGGCTCCCCGGCGAGCCCCGTCATCATCGAAGGAGTTGAGACCCAGTGAGCGAGAGCATCCCCGGCTCGAACGGCCCCGACCACGTCGAGGACTCCGCCGAGCAGGCGCAGGCCGAGACTCCTCCCAGCGAAGCACCCGCGGGCGAGGACCGCGTCGACGAGCCGGCCGCCCCGCGCCCCGCCGCGCCCGCGCCCGGACCGGCGGCGCCCAAGCCTGGCGCACCCCGACCCGCCGCGCCCAAGCCGTCGGCTCTGCGCCGCCCCAAGCCTTCCGCCGTCCCGGCGGCCGCCGCACCGACCACGCCGGTGGCGCCCGTCGTCCACGACGCCGCCGAGGAGGCGTCCGCCGCAGGCTTCGGCCGCGTGGACGACGACGGCACCGTGTACGTGCGCGAGACCGCCGGCGAGCGCAGCGTCGGCCAGTACCCCGGGGTCTCGACCGACGAGGCGCTGAGCCTGTACGTGCGCAGGTATCTCGACCTCGTGGCCAAGGTGGCGCTGTTCGACACCCGGCTCGACAGCGCGGACCTCTCTGTCCGCGAGATCGACCAGACGCTGTCCAAGCTCACCGAGGAGACCGCCGAGCCGGCCGCCGTCGGAGACCTCGACGCGTTGCGGGCGCGCGTTGCCGGGCTGCGGGACCGCGCCGCAGAACGGCGCAAGCAGCTCGACGCCGAGCGTGCCGCGGCCAAGGACCGTGCCGTGGAGGCGCGGACCGCCATCGTCGAGGCCGCCGAGAAGATCGCGAGCACCGACCCGGCGAAGATGCAGTGGCGACCGGCCGGCGAGGAGCTGCGCGGCCTGCTGGACCAGTGGAAGGACGCCCAGCGGCACGGCCCGCGCATCGACCGGCCCAGCGAGGAGGCGCTGTGGAAGCGGTTCAGCCACGCGCGCACCGCGTTCGACCGGGAACGTCGCCACTTCTTCGCCGAGCTCGAGCAGCGCAACACCGCCGCGAAGGCCACCAAGGAGGCGCTGGTGGCCGACGCAGAGGCGCTGCAGCACTCGACCGACTGGGGCGCGACGGCGGGCGCCTACCGCGACCTCATGGCGCAGTGGAAGGCGGCCGGGCGCGCCAACCGCAAGGACGACGACGCCCTCTGGGCGCGGTTCCGGGCGGCACAGGACACCTTTTTCGGGGCGCGGGACGAGGCGAACGCCGCGATCGACGCCGAGTACGGCGAGAACCTGAAGGTCAAGGAGCAGCTGCTCGTCGAGGCGGAGGCGCTCCTGCCGGTCACCGACCTGGCGGCCGCGAAGGCGGCTCTGCGGGACCTCCAGGACCGGTGGGAGGACGCCGGCAAGGTGCCGCGTGGCGACATCCAGCGGGTGGAGGGCCGTCTGCGCGCCGTCGAGAGCGCGGTGCGCGAGGCCGACGACGCCCGCTGGAAGCGCACCAACCCCGAGACGCAGGCGCGCGCCGAGGGTGCGGCGGCTCAGCTCGAGGAGGCCATCGCCGGACTCGAGGCGGAGCTCGCAGCTGCCCGGGAGTCGGGCGACGGACGCGCGGTGGAGGAGCTCGAGACGGCGATCGCGGCTCGCCGCTCGTGGCTCGAGCAGGTCGTCCAGGCCGCCGAGGACTCCCGAGGCTGACACCGGGTGGGCGGCGCCGTCGTCCACAGACCACCACGACGGCCCGACGGGCGAGGAGCACGGTGCGATACGTTCGCACCGCGCGGCGCGCCCCGCGGCCGCCCCGGGGGGGCGGGGGGGGCCGGGGCCCCCC
>NZ_JBLUNY010000001.1:361442-557716 GCF_048065335.1 Isoptericola maris
CACACCCCACACGGCGGGCCGGCGGGGCTCGGCGACGGGGGCCTCCGGTTCGCACCGCGCTCCTCGCCCGTCGCCGTCCCCGGGAGGTCCTGGTGGTCCTGCTCACCGCCCCGCACGCAGAGCGCCCCCTGAGCGCGCTGCTCACGCCCGTCCGGGCGACGCGGCTCGTCCTGCGACCGGAGGACGTCGGAGGGGCGGCCGCGTGGCAGACCCTCGTGCGCGACGGGTTCCTGCGGGTCCTGCGTAGGGATGCCGCCTGCCCGGCCGACGCCGCCATCGGCCCGACGGTGCGTGCAAGCCTGCTGGCGGCCGAGGTCCCGACGGGCGCCGTCGTGACCGGCCGGACGGCAGCATGGGTACACACCGGGCACGACGACGGTGCGGCCCTCGACCTGACGTACCCGGCCGGCCGCCACCAGCCCGACCGGCCCCCCGGTGCGCGCCTGTGGCAGGGACCCCTGCTGCACGGCGACACGGCGCACCTCGACCTGGTGCCGGTGACCACACCGGACCGCACGGTGGTGGAGCTCGTGCTGCACGTTCCGGCCCCGGTCCCCGCCGTTCTGGCGCTCGCGCGCGGCGCCGGCGCGGACCTGTCCGCGGCACGACGCTCGCTGGAGCGCCGGACCCGTGCCGTAGGGCGACCCCGTGCCCGGGAGCACCTGGACGCCGCCGAGGCCGCGCTCGCACGGGCAGATGCTGAGGCTGAGGCTGGGGCAGCAGTCCTCGACGGCCCGGCGTAGCGTGACCCCATGGCCTCCTCGAAAGCCGTCGAGATCGACGCTGCCGGGCGCTCCGTCCGCATCTCCAGCCCGGACCGTGTCGTCTTCGCCGAGGCAGGGCTGACCAAGCTGGACGTCGTCGAGTACTTCCTCAGCGTGGGCGACGGGATCCTCGGTGCACTGCTGCACCGGCCCACCACCCTCGAACGCTGGCCCAAGGGATACTTCGAGGGCGCCGTCATGGCGACCCGGTCCGACAGCCACGGCGACGCCTTCTACCAGAAGCGGGTCCCGAAGGGCGCGCCGTCGTGGCTCGAGACCGCACGGATCGCGTTCCCCAGCGGACGCACCGCCGACGAGGTCGCGCCGCACGAGCTGGCGGTCGTCGCGTGGGCGGCGCAGATGGGGACCCTGACGTTCCACCCGTGGCCCGTGCGCCGCGACGACGTCGAGTCCGTCGACCAGCTGCGCATCGACCTCGACCCCCAGACGGGCACGACCTTCGACGACGCCGCCGCCGTCGCACCCCACCTGCGCGCGCTGCTCGACGAGCTCGGGCTCGTCGGGTACCCGAAGACGTCGGGCGGCCGCGGCATCCACGTGTTCGTCCCGCTGGCCCCCGAGTGGTCGTTCGCCCAGGCCCGCCGCGCCACCATCGCGATCGGCCGCGAGCTGGAACGGCGCCTGCCCGAGCAGGTCACCACGCGGTGGTGGAAGGAGGAGCGCGGCGAGAAGATCTTCGTCGACTACAACCAGATAGCGCGCGACCGCACGATCGCCTCGGCCTACTCGATCCGCGCGAACCCGCGTGCCACGGTCTCGACGCCGCTCGAGTGGGACGAGGTCGGCGACGTCCATCCCGACGACTTCACCGTGGCGACCGTGCCTGCCCGGTTCACCGAGCGCGGAGACCTGTTCGCCGCGCTGCGCGCCGACCGCGACCCGGCCCTCGACTGCTCGCTCGACGCGGCGCTGGCGCTCGCCCGTCGCGACGAGGAGGAGCACGGGCTCGGCGACCTGCCGTACCCGCCCGAATACCCCAAGATGCCGGGCGAGCCGAAGCGGGTGCAGCCGAGCCGCGCCAAGGACCGCCAGCGCACCGCCGAGTGACCGCGCCGTCCGCGGACGCACGGACCCGTGCGCTCAGACTCCGCGCTCAGGCCCGGCCCGCCCGTACGACAGGTACACCGCCCCGTCGCTGAAGGTCCGGCTCTCCCGCAGCTCCAGCGAGGCCTGCATCCCCTGCGGCAACGCCCGCCGACCCTCGCCGACCGTTCGCGGCAGGACGAAGAGGTCGATCTCGTCGACCCGGCCCGCCCGGAGCGCCTCGGCCGCGGTCGTCGGGCCGGAGACCTCCACGA
Organism: Isoptericola maris; assembly: GCF_048065335.1. NCBI lineage: Bacteria > Bacillati > Actinomycetota > Actinomycetes > Micrococcales > Promicromonosporaceae > Isoptericola > Isoptericola maris. The sequence goes on from NZ_JBLUNY010000001.1 coordinate 363,526, forward strand.
CGCCGTCGGTCTGCGCCACGATCTCGTCCAAGCGGTCCAGAGTCAGCCGCCGCTCGACCGTGGTGCGCGGTGCGTCCACCGGGTCGAGCGCGTCCGAGCAGACGATCTTGTCCGCCCGCGCCCACAGCGCGGCGAACTCGTCCTCGACCTGCCGGCCGGGCGGCCAGTCGTCCCACACCCGCAGCATCTCGTACATGCGCCGGCCCATCACGAAGACGCTGACGTCACCCACGCGACGGTTGATGAACTCGTGCCTGTCATCGCTGGGCGCCGTCCAGCCGATCTCCCCGTCCCCGTCGTTGACGAAGCCGTCGAGCGAGCAGGTGATCATCCCGAATCTCAGTGTTCCCATGCCCTACCGACCGCCTCTGCCTCCGAGACTCATCGCGCCGTGGTGCCCGGAGCACCCGGTAGCAGACCGGCCAGGTCGTAGCCGACCGGCTCGGCGAGCTGGTCGTACGTGCAGCTGGCGGGGTCGCGGTCCGGCCGCCAGCGCTTGAACTGTGCGGTGTGGCGGAACCGGGTCCCCTCCATGTGGTCGTAGCCGACCTCCAGCACGCGCTCGACCCGCAGCGGGGTGAAGGACAGGTCCTTGCCCGCGCTCCACCGTGACTGCGCGCCCGGCCGCCGCCGGCCGCCCTCCGAGCCGGCGGGGTCCTGCCAGTCCGCCCACGGGTGCTGTGCAGACTCCGGCGACCCCGGCTCGACGCGCAGCGGCACGAGCTCGTCGTACAGCGCGGCACGGCGAGCGGCCGAGAATGACGCGGCCACCCCCACGAACTGCAGGGTGCGGCCGTGCCCGGCACCCTCAGGGTCGTTGCCGTACAGCCCGAGGAGCAGCGACCCCACGAGCGGCCGCCCCGGCGTCGACGTCTTGTGCTCACGCAGCCCGGCCAGCACGACGTCCGCGGTGCGGGCGTGCTTGATCTTGAGCCAGCCACGCTTGTTCGGCTCGTACGGGCCGTCGTCCCGCTTGGCGACGACGCCGTCCAGCCCGGCACCTTCGAACGTCTCCAACCATCCCCGAGCGGTCTCGGCGTCCGTCGTGCGAGGCGTGGCATGCACCTGCGGGCCGCCCAGCCCCAGGGCGTCCAGCCGCGCGAGACGCTCCGACAGCGGCAACCTCGACAGGTCCTCGTCGCCCACGGCGAGCAGGTCGAACACCACCATGCTCGCGGGCACCGACTCGGCGAGCAGACGCACCCGCGACTCCGCCGGGTGGATACGCTGGCTGAGCGTGTCGAAGTCCAGCCGAGCGACGTCGTCGCGCCCGGCGGGCGGGCGAGCCACGACGATCTCTCCGTCGACGACGCAGCGTGGCGGCAGCTCGGCGCGCACGGCCTCGACGATCTCGGGGAAGTAGCGGTCCATGGGCTTCGCGCCGCGCGAGTAGATGCGGACCTCGTCGCCGTCGCGATAGACGATCGCGCGGAAGCCGTCCCACTTGGGTTCGTACACCCAGCGGGCACCGTCGTCGGGCTGATCGGGCACCGTCGCGACCGAGCGAGCCAGCATCGGTCGGATCGGTCCGTCCAGAGGAAGGTCCATGAGGGCGAACCTACGCCGTGGGCGCGTGGCGTGCGCGGGGTTCAGGCGTCGACCGGCGCCTCGGGCGCGTCCGACCCGACCTCGGCGGCCTTCGTGCCGGTGATGCGGTAGACGTCGAAGACCCCGTCGATCTTGCGCGCTGCGGCGAGGACCTGCTGCAGGTGCGCCGGCTCGGCCATCTCGAACACGAAGCGCGAGACGGCGATGCGGTCGGTCGACGTGGACACGGTGGCCGACAGGATGTTGACGTGATGGTCGGAGAGGACCCTGGTGACGTCCGACAGGAGCCGCGAGCGGTCGAGCGCCTCCACCTGGATCTGCACCAGGAACATCGTGTTCGCGCCGGTGGTCCACTCGACGTCCACGAGCCGCTCCGGCTGGGAACGCAGCTGGACGACGTTCGCGCAGTCCGACCGGTGCACGCTCACGCCGGCCCCGCGCGTGACGAACCCGACGATCTCGTCGCCCGGCACCGGCGTACAGCACTTGGCGAGCTTGACCCAGATGTCGTCGACGCCCTTCACGGCGATCCCGGGGTCGCCCGTCGAGCGGGACCGACGCGTGGGCTGGCCCGGCCGGGCGACCTCGGCGGTGTCCTCCGCCGTGCCGTCCTCGCCGCCGAGAGACTTCACGAGCGACTCGACCACGTGCTGCGCCGAGACGTTGTTCTCCCCGACCGCCGCGTAGAGTGCGGTGACGTCCGCGTACCGCAGCTCGTTCGCCAGGCCGACGAGCGTCTCGTGGCTCAGCAGCCGCTGGATCGGCAGGTTCTGCTTGCGCATCGCCTTGGTGATGGCTTCCTTGCCTCGCTCGACCGCCTCCTCACGGCGCTCCTTGGTGAACCACTGACGGATCTTGTTCCGGGCGCGACCAGACTTCACGAAGGCGAGCCAGTCCTGCGACGGCCCGGCCGTGTCGGCCTTCGAGGTGAGGACCTCGACGACGTCACCGTTCTGCAGCGGGGAGTCGAGCGGGACCAGCCGGCCGTTGACGCGGCCACCCATCGTGCGGTGCCCCACCTCCGTGTGCACGGAGTAGGCGAAGTCCACCGGTGTCGACCCCGCAGGCAGGGCCATGACCTCGCCCTTCGGGGTGAAGACGTACACCTCGGCAGCGCCGATCTCGTACCGCAGCGAGTCGAGGAACTCGCCCGGGTCCGCCGTCTCCCGCTGCCAGTCCACGAGCTGGCGCAGCCAGGCCATGTCGTTCGCGCGCGGGTCCTTCGACCCGCTCTTGGGAGCGCGAGCGGACTCCTTGTACTTCCAGTGCGCCGCGACGCCGTACTCGGCCCGCCGGTGCATGTCGTGCGTGCGGATCTGGATCTCGACCGGCTTGCCGCCCGGCCCCACGACCGTCGTGTGCAACGACTGGTACATGTTGAACTTCGGCATCGCGATGTAGTCCTTGAACCGGCCCGGGACCGGGTTCCATCGCGCGTGCAACGCTCCGAGGGCCGCGTAGCAGTCGCGGACGGAGTCCACCAGGACGCGGGTGCCGACCAGGTCGTAGATCTCCGCGAAGTCGTGCCCGCGCACGATCATCTTCTGGTAGATCGAGTAGTAGTGCTTCGGGCGCCCGGTGACCGTCGCCCGGATCTTGGCGCCGCGCAGGTCCGCGGAGATCTGCTCACGCACCACCCCGAGATACTCCTCGCGAGCCGGAGCGCGCTCGGCCACCAGGTGCACGATCTCGTCGTACACCTTGGGGTAGAGCGTCTGGAAGGACAGGTCCTCCAGCTCCCACTTGATGGTGTTCATGCCGAGCCTGTGCGCCAGCGGCGCGTAGATCTCGAGCGTCTCGCGGGCCTTGCGGGAGGCCGAGGGCCCTGAGACGTACTTCCAGGTACGAGCGTTGTGGAGGCGGTCAGCGAGCTTGATGACCAGTACACGGATGTCCTTCGCCATCGCGACGACCATCTTGCGCACGGTCTCCGCCTGCGCAGCGTCTCCGTAGGTCACCTTGTCCAGCTTGGTGACGCCGTCGACCAGCATCGCGATCTCGCTGCCGAAGTCCTGGGTGAGGTCGGTCAGCGAGTAGTCGGTGTCCTCGACCGTGTCGTGCAGCAGCGCGGCCGCGAGCGTCGCGCCGTCGAACCCGAGCTCCGCGAGGATCGTCGACACGGCGACGGGGTGCGTGATGTACGGGTCACCGGACTTGCGCTGCTGGCCCCGGTGGGCGCGCTCAGCGGTCGCGTAGGCGCGCTCGAGGACACCGAGATCGCTCTTCGGGTGGTTCGTGCGCACCGCCTGCAGCAACGGCTCCAGCGCGGGCGTGTTCGCAGGTGCGCCTCGTACGCCGAGGCGGACCAGGCGGTTGCGCACCCGGCTCCCGCCGGACGGCCGGGGCGCGTCCATGTTGCTTCGGACCTGCGTCTCGTCGCTCACGGGCACCTCCTTTGACCAGCGTCGGGCGGGCGACGTCCGGGAGGGCAAGTCTACGACCCCGCCCTGAGCAGGGTGTCGACCGTCCTTCCGGCGAGCCTGTCACGGCCGCCCAGGCCCGCGAGCTCGAGCAGGAAGGCCAGCCCGGCAACCACTCCCCCGCAACGTTCCACCAGGGTGGCCGCGGCACGCGCGGTGCCGCCCGTCGCCAGGACGTCGTCCACCAGGAGAACACGAGCACCCGGCCGGAGTGTTCCCGGCCGCAGCTCGATCGCCGCGACCCCGTACTCGAGCTCGTACTCGACCCGCTCGACCGGGGGCGGAAGCTTGCCCGCCTTGCGCAGGGGGAGGAATCCCACACCCAGGCGGGTGGCCAGCGGCGCCCCGAGCAGGAACCCGCGCGCCTCCATGCCGGCCACCACGTCGACGCCCCCGTGCGCAGCGACGATGCGGGCGAAGGCCTCGATCACGTCCGCCAGCGCCGCCCCGTCCGCGAGGAGCGGTGTGATGTCCCGGAAGACCACCGGGGGGTGCGGGTAGTCCGGCACGTCATGGATCAGCGCGCGGACCTCGGCGGCCCTGGCCGGGCCCAGCCCGGCCAGGGCGACCAGCGAGATGTCGTCCGTCAACGTCGTCCCGTCACCGCTTGCGCCGCGGCTGCGCCGCGTTGCCCTGGTGATGCCCCGGGATCAGCTGCGACCGGCCGGCGGCCGCGGCCGCGAGCTCGGCCTCCTGGCCACCCGAAGCGGCCAGCTGCTGGCGCTCGACGAGGACCCTCTCGGTGTGCTCGCGGTACTTGGGCTCGCGCTCACGCAGCGCCACGTCGAGCGGTGTCGCCAGGAAGATCGACGAGGCGGCACCGACGGCGATACCGACGAACAGCGACAGCGACAGGTCGCGGAGCGTGCCTGCCCCCAGCCACAGGGCACCCAGGAAGAGGATGCCGGCGACCGGCAGCAGAGCGACCACCGAGGTGTTGATCGACCGGACGAGGGTCTGGTTGACCGCCAGGTTGGCCCGCTCGGCGTAGGTGTTGCGCGACTGGTCGAGGACGCCTGTCGTGTTCTCGCGGACCTTGTCAAAGACGACCATCTTGTCGTACAGCGAGAAGCCGAGGATCGTCAGGAAGCCGATGATCGTCGACGGCGTGACCTCCCAGCCGACCAGGGCATAGATCCCTGCGGAGATCAGCAGGTCGGACAGCATGGCGAGGATGCCCGCCACCGACATCCGCCAGGCCCGGAAGTAGGCGGCCATGAAGCCGGCAGCGAGCACGATGAAGACGATGACGCCCCACAGCGCACGTTCGGAGACCGCCTCGCCCCACGTCGGACCGACGAAGGACTGGTCGACGTCCGCGGTCTCGACCCCGTAACCCCGCGCGAGCGCTTCGGCGATAGCGGTCGCCTCGGCGTCCTCCACGATCTCGGTCTGCACCCGCACCGCGCTGCCGCCGATCACGGCCACGCGCGGCTCGTCCTCGGGCAGCACCTCGTGCACCGCGTCGATGGCCACGGACTGCTCGGTCGAGCTCACCTCGTTGACCGTGAACTCCGTGCCGCCGCGGAAGTCGATACCGAGGACGAGCGGCTTGACGACGAGGATCGCGACCGAGGCGATCCCGAGGATCGCGACGATCGTGAACCAGATCTTGCGCTGGCCGATGATCGGGTAGGAGCGGCGACCGGTGTACAGGTCGTTGCCCCACTGGGCGAAGGTCATGCTGCCGGCCATCAGCGGTTCTCCTCGTTCTCGCCGGAGCCGGCGTCATCGTTGCGTGGCGAGCCCGGAGCGTCGTTTGGTGGTTCGTCCCCGGATCCGCTCGAGGCCTTGCGCTCGGCCGCGCGGCGCTCCGCGATCGTCAGACGGCGCCCCGAGGCATCGGTCGCCGGCACGGCGCCGGCCCGTGCACCCGCCAGGGCGGGCTCCGGCTCGGGCGCGTCCACCGCGGCGTCCGCTGCCGGACCGGGCGTCGAGAACCTGCCGGCGCCCGCGTAGCGCGGACCGGCGGCGCGGAGCCGTTGCGGCGACAGGCCCGACCAGGCGTGGCCGTCCCGGAAGAACGGCACCTTGGTCAGCAGCTGCAGCATCGGGTGGGTGAACCAGAAGACCACGGCGATGTCGATGATGGTGGTCAGACCCAGTGTGAAGGCGAACCCCTGGACGCCGCCGACCGCGAGGAAGTAGAGCACGATCGCCGAGATCAGGGTGACCGACTTGGCCGCGAGGACGGTGCGCTTCGCCCGGCGCCAACCGCGCTCGACGGCCATCGCCATCGACCGTCCGTCGCGGACCTCGTCGCGGATGCGTTCGAAGTACACGATGAACGAGTCAGCCGTGAAGCCGATCGCGACGATCAGGCCGGCGACGCCGGCCAGCGACAGCCGGTATCCCATCCCCCAGGACAGCAGAGCGATCGAGAGGTAGGTGATGACGCCGGCCACGAGCAGCGAGCCCACGGTGACCAGGCCGAGCGTGCGGTACTGGAAGAGCGAGTACACGACCACCAGCGCCATGCCGACCAGGCCCGCGAGCAGACCGTTGCGCAACTGCTCCGAGCCCAGCGTGGCCGAGATGGTCTCCTGGCTCTGCACCTCGTAGTTGATGGGCAGGGAGCCGAAGCTCAGCTGGTTGGCCAGCGTGGCGGCGGAGTCCCGCGTGAAGTTTCCGGAGATCTGCGGCCGGCCGTCAGAGATGATGACGCCCGGGTCGAGCGACGGCGCGGAGATGACCAGGCCGTCCAGCACGATGCCGAACTGGTTCTGAGGGCTCTGGAGGCCCTGGAGGCGCTGCGTCGTCTCGCGGAACTGTGCGGAGCCCTCGGAGTCCATCTCGATGAAGACGCCCCACTCGTTGGTGACGGAACCGTTCGGTCCCGGCACCAGGCCGGAGCTGGCCGTCGTGACGTGCGTCCCGTCGACCTCCATCGGCCCCAGGATGTACTTCATCATGCTGCCGTCGTTGGCACACGTGACCAGCACGAGGTCGGGGTCGTCGCCGCCGCCGCCCACGAGGTTGTCCGGGTCGGTGCAGTCCAGCGCGTCGAACTTCTCCTGCACGGCCGGGGTGATCTGTGCAAGGTCCGACGCGTCCGTCGGCTCGACGTCGGCCGCTTCCTCGGCGATGCGGGCGTCGACGTCACCGGTCTCCTCGGCGTCCTCGGAACCTTCCTCGGTTCCCTCGGAGCCTTCCTCAGATCCCTCGGCGTCGTCGCCCTCGGTCTCCTCGGCGGGGTTCTCCTCGGCCGGTAGCCCCATCTCGTAGGTCAGCACGGGCCGGAACCGCATCTGCGCGGGCTGGGACACGAGGTCGATCGTCGCCTGGTCCACCTCGCCGGGGATGCCGACGACGATGTTCTCGCCGCCCTGGTTCGCGATCTCCGCCTCGGCGACCCCCGAGGAGTCGATCCGCTGCCGGATGACGTTGATCGACTCGTCGATCGACTCCGGAGTGATCTCCGAGCCGTCCGTCGAGACGGGCGTCAGGATGATCTGGGTGCCACCCTGGAGGTCGAGAGCGAGCCCCGGGGCCAGGCTCGCGCCCGCCGGGTTCTCGTCAGTCTTGGGCTCGAGGTAGACCCCGGCGAGCAACGCCGCGAACGGCACCACCATGGACAGGATCGCGAAGACCACGAGCGTGCGTACTGGACGCGATCGCTGCGTGCTGGAGTTGGCCACTTGGTTCTCTTCCCGTGTGCGCGCGGCCGCCATGGCCGACGCGTGATCGCGCCGACCGGGCGTACCCGGTCGGCGCAGAGGTCACTTGTCCTCGGTCTCGCCGCTCTCCCGGCGCTTGTTCTCCAGGTACTCCCGCTGCGCGGTGTCCAGCCCGGAGAGGTCGTCGGGAACCTCGACGTTACCGTCTGCGGGGGTGATGCTACCTGCATCGTCCGAGCTCTCCGAGGCCTCGGCCTCCTCGGTCTCGTCAGCGACGGCGGTGTCCGTCCGCTTGGCGACCGCGGCACGCAGCCAGCGGGTCCGGGTGCCCGGCGTGGTCTCGATCGTGATGGTGTCGGACTCGTCGTCGATCTCGACGACGGTGCCCACCATCCCGGAACCCGTCATGACCTCCTGACCGGGTGCGAGCGCAGCACGGAACTCTGCTTGCTGCTTCTGCTGCTTGCGCGTGCGCGAGCTCATGAAGAACATGAGCGCCGCCAGCACGACGAAGAGGATGATGATCGAGAAGTCCACGTGGAGTCAGTCCTTCGGCGGTGGTCGGGGTGTTCTGCCCAGTCTAGGGCCGCGGGACGCGGCCCTAGGCCTCGTCGAACAACGTGCGCGACGCCCGGGAGGTTCCCGGCTCCGCGGCCGGAAGACCGGCAGCCCACGCCCCCGCCGGCGGTTCCAGACCCAGGTGGTCCCACGCCTCGGTCGTCGCGACGCGGCCGCGGGGCGTCCGCGCCACCAGTCCTTCCCGCACCAGGTACGGCTCGGCGACGGTCTCGACCGTCTCCGGCTCCTCACCGACCATCATCGCCAGCGTCGTCAGGCCGACGGGCCCGCCCCCGAAACGCCGGCACAGCGCGTCGAGGACGGCCCGGTCGAGCCGGTCGAGCCCGATCGGGTCGACCTCGTAGACCTTCAGCGCCGAACGGGCCGCCTGCAGGTCCAGGACGCCGTCGCCGCGCACCTGCGCCCAGTCGCGGACACGCCGGAGCAGCCGGTTGGCGATGCGGGGCGTGCCCCGGGAACGACCGGCGATCTCGTGCGCGGCCTCGTGCCGGACGTCGACCCCCAGCAGGCCCGCGGACCGCAGGATGACCCGCTCGAGCTCGGCCGCGGCGTAGAAGTCGAGGTGCCCGGTGAACCCGAACCGGTCGCGCAGGGGGGCCGGCAGGAGCCCTGAGCGGGTGGTCGCGCCGACGACGGTGAACGGGGGCAGGGCGAGCGGGATCGCGCTCGCTCCCGCGCCTTTGCCGACGACGACGTCGACGCGGAAGTCCTCCATCGCGACGTACAGCAGCTCCTCGGCCGGCCGGGCGAGGCGATGGATCTCGTCGATGAAGAGCACCTCGCCCTCCTCCAAGGAGGACAGCACCGCGGCGAGGTCGCCGGCGTGCTGGATCGCCGGTCCGCTGGTGACGCGCAGCGAGGTGCCGAGCTCAGCGGCGATGATCATCGCCAGCGTGGTCTTGCCGAGGCCCGGCGGTCCGGAGAGCAGCACGTGGTCGGGAGCGGTGTCGCGGGCGATGGAGGCGTGCAGGACGAGCGACAGCTGATCGCGCACCACTTGCTGGCCGACGAACTCGTCGAGCTTCTTGGGGCGCAGCGCGGCCTCGGCCGCACGCTCGACCTCGTCAGCGCCGGAACCCACCGTGCGACCGCCGAGCTCGGCCGGGTCGATCGCGCCCTCAGCCACGGGGCCCGAGCCTCCGTAGCGCGGCACGCAGCGTCGCGGGCACGTCGGTCTCGGCGACCGTCTCCGTCCCGGCCTCTGCGAGCACCTTGGCCACTGCGTCCTCCGCGACCTTCACCGACCACCCCAGTCCGGCCAATGCGTCGACCACCTGGCCCCGTCCGTCCGTCGTCGGTGCGGCGACGTGCTCCGCCCCGCCGTCGGCCCCGGGCGCGCCCAGCTTGCCCGTGAGCTCGAGGACGATCCGCTGGGCGCTCTTCGCCCCGATGCCGGGGACCCGTCGCAGTGCCGCGAGGTCCTCGCCGGCGATGGCGCGACGCAGGGCTTCCGGCGTGAGCACGGCCAGCATCGCGAGGGCGATCCGTGGGCCGACGCCTGAGACGGACTGAGCGGTCTCGAACACCTCACGCTCGTCGGCGTCCGCGAAGCCGTAGACGGTCATCGAGTCCTCGCGCACCACCAGCATGGTGTGCAGCTGCGCGGGCTCCCCCGGGCGGAGCCCTGCGAGGGTCGCCGGGGTGGCGTGGACCAGGTATCCCACACCGTTGACGTCGATCACCGCGCGGTCGAGGTTCACCTGCGTCACCGTGCCGGCCAGGGATGCGATCACCGGGCTCCCTCCTTTCCTCGAACACCCGTACGGTACCCCGCGGGCCGCTGCGCCGTGCGCTCCGCGGCCGCCCAGGCGCGTTGCGCCGGGGTGGTCTCGTGCCGGTCACCACCTTGCAGGGCGCCGGCCGGACGCCACAGATGGGTGATCGCCAGCGCGAGCGCGTCGGCCGCGTCGGCCGGCTGCGGGACGCTCTGCAGGCGCAGGATGCTCGCGACCATGCGCTGGACCTGTTCCTTGCCCGCCCGGCCCGAGCCGGTGACCGCGGCCTTCACCTCGCTCGGCGTGTGCAGCGCGACCGGCACGCCTCGGCGCGCGGCCGCCACCATCGCCAGGCCGGCGACCTGCGCGGTCCCCATGACCGTGCCGCGGTTGTTCTGCGCGAAGACGCGCTCCACCGCCACCACGTCGGGCGTGTGGTCGTCGAGCCAGGAGTCCAGCCCGCGCGAGATGTCGAGCAGCCTCAGGTCGGTGCTCGTCTCCGGCACGGTGCGCAGCACGCCCACGCCCACCAGGTCGGCCCGCCGGCCGGGACGGGAGTCCACCACCCCGACGCCACAACGGGTCAGACCCGGATCCACTCCCAGCACTCGCACGGCGTCACTGTCTCACGCAGCACCGACAACCTCTGGGAGCGAAACGTCCGGAGGTGCTCAGTCGTCGCCGTCGAGGGCGGCCATGACCTCGTCGGAGGCGTCGAAGTTCGCGTAGACGTTCTGGACGTCGTCGCTGTCCTCGAGCGCGTCGATCAGGCGTGTGATCTTGCGGGCACCCTCGACGTCGACCTCGACCTGCATCGAGGGGTGCCAGATGGAGTCCGCCGAGTCGTACTCGATGCCCGCCTCGACGATCGCGGTGCGCACGTCGACCAGGTCGGTCGCCTCGCTCAGCACCTCGATGTGCTCCCCGACGTCGGTCACCTCCTCGGCGCCAGCGTCCAGCGCGGCGAGCATCACGTCGTCCTCGGTGACGCCGTCCGTTTTCGGGACGACGACGAGTCCCTTGCGTGAAAAGAGGTACGACACCGACCCGGGGTCGGCGAGGTTGCCACCGTTGCGGGAGAAAGCGGTCCGGACCTCGGCCGCGGCACGGTTCTTGTTGTCGGTGAGGCACTCGACGAGCACGGCGATGCCGTTGTTCCCGTAGCCCTCGTACATGATCGTCTGGTAGTCGACGGCGTCGGCGCCCTCGCCGGAGCCGCGCTTGAGCGCGCGGTCGATGTTGTCGTTGGGGACCGACGACTTCTTCGCCTTCTGGACGGCGTCGAACAACGTCGGGTTGCCCGCCATGTCGCCGCCGCCGGTGCGCGCCGCGACCTCGATGTTCTTGATCAGCTTCGCGAAGAGCTTGCCCCGCTTGGCGTCGATCGCCGCCTTCTTGTGCTTGGTCGTGGCCCACTTCGAGTGACCTGACATGCCTCTACCTGACTCCCTGCGTCTCCGTTGGCTCTTTCACTGGCGTCGAACGGCGGCGGGGAACCTCCGCCGGTCGCCCGCGACCATGCTGACGAACAGCCTGTGCACGCGCGTGTCCCCCGTGATCTCCGGGTGGAACGCGGTGGCGAGCAGCGGCCCCTGCCGTGCCGCAACGATCCTACCGGCGGCCGCTACGGCACGGCCCTGGGTATCCACGGCCGGGATACGCGACAACACCTCGACGTCGCGCCCGGCCTCCTCGATCCAAGGAGCGCGGATGAATGCGGTGCGCATCGCAGCCCCGGCGGAGACGCCCACGACGTCGAGGTCGGTCTCGAACGAGTCGACCTGCCGGCCGAACGCGTTGCGCCGCACGACGACGTCCATCCCGCCGAGGGTCTGCTGGTCGGCCGTGCCGTCGAGGATCCGGTCCGCGAGCAGGATCATCCCGGCGCACGAGCCGTACACCGGAAGCCCTTCCTTGATCCGTGCCCGCAACGGGTCCCGCAGCTCGAAGATGCGCAGCAGCTTGTCGATGGTCGTCGACTCCCCGCCGGGGAGCACGAGCCCGTCGACGAGTGCCAGCTCGTCCGGTCGTCGCACGGTCACGGGGCGGGCGCCCACAGAGGCCAGGGCAGTCAGGTGCTCATCGACGTCGCCCTGCAGGGCCAGGACGCCGATGGTCGGAGTGTTCACAGCCATTCATCCTACGACCGGCCGACTCGTGCGGGCGGTGTGCGCCACCTCACAGCCCAGGGGCTTGAGCCCGTCGCGACGACAGGGTCTGGACTGCTCAGGCAAGCACCCAGCACCGATCGCGGCAGAAGAGGACGAAGCAGCGTGCGTTCCGACCATGAAGACCAGAAGGCCCTGGCCAGCGGGCCTCACCAGGCGTCAGTCCCACCCGGGGTGGAGTACCACCGGGTCCTGGCGGGAGAGAATCGTCGCATCGGTCGCGGCGTCCTTGCCATCGCACTTCTCATCGGCGGCATGTTCGCCTTCATCTCCGCCTTCTACTACCTCGGTAGCTGGGTCGACGGGCTCCTCTCGCCCGGCGGGCCGCACGACGACGGTCGGGTCCTCACCCCGGTGGCGCACACCGCCAGCCTGATCGCCACCGCGCTGCTCGTGCCGTGGAGCATGGTGATCCAGCACTGGCTCTACGGAGTGCGTGGCGCCTCGCTGACCTCGGTGGCCTCTCGCTTCCGCTTCGGCCTGTTCGGGAGAGCGCTGCTGGCCATCGGCCCCGCGCTGCTGATCGCCTTGGCGATCGCAGAGCACGTGACGCCCTACCGGACCACCGAGTGGCTGCAGAGCGACGTGATCTGGCTGCTCGTCGTGAGCCTCGCGCTGGTGCCGCTGCAGGCCGCGGGCGAGGAGTACGGCCTGCGCGGACTGGTCTTCCGCATCGCGGCGAGCTGGGAGCGCGGTCGGACGACGTCGCTGATCCTGGGCATCGGCGTGTCGTCCCTGATCTTCTCCGTGATCCACACCACGGGGAACCCGATGTGGAACGCGTTCTACGTCGTCTTCTCCGTGACCACGGCGTTCATCACCTGGCGCACCGGTGGGCTCGAGATCGCGATCGTGCTGCACGCCGTCGTGAACACGCTCACGTTCGTCTTCTGGATCGCGCTGAACGCCGACCTCGCCGAGCGGCTCGACCGTTCCGCTCCCCTGAGCCCCGGCCTGGTGATCTTGAACAGCCTCGTGTTCGTCGGCGCGGCGGTGGTGGTGTGGCTGCGCACCCGGCGCTCGGGGCCGGTGACCACGTGACCCGGCCGACGTCGCGCTGAGTGATCTCAGGCCGGAACGCCGGCCGCCCTCCGGGTAGACGCCGGAGGGCGACCGGCACGGGTTCACGCCGCGGCGAGCTCCAGGCCCGGGCCGAAGACCTCGTAGTGGAGCTGGTCGTCACGCACGCCTCGATCGGCGAGTGCTGTGCGTGCCGCCGCCATGAAGGGCAGCGGACCGCACAGGTACACCTCGGCGTCGGCCGGTACGTCGACGCCGTCCAGGCTGAGCCGTCCGGCCCGCAGCAAGGAGTCGGCGTCACGGGCGCCGAGGTCCTCGTACCAGCGCACGAGCTCGCCGTCGGCCAGGTCCCCGACGAGCTCGCGCAGCTCGCTGCGGTGGGCGTGCCGGGCCGGCGACCTGTCGGCGTGCAGGACCACGACTCGCCGGTCGGTCCCCGTGGCTCGCAGGTGGTGCAGGAACCCGATCATCGGCGTGACGCCGATACCCGCGGACATCAGCAAGAGCGGCGCCTCGCCGTCCACCAGCGTCAACTCTCCGAAGGGCAGGGAGACCTCGACGAGGTCGTCCTCGAAGAGGTTGGCGTGCAGGTGCCCCGACACCTCGCCGGCCGGCGCGATGCGGTCACCGTCGTGGGTGGCGGGAACGGCCTTGACGGAGATCGACCAGGTGCCCGGCGCACCGATCCCGGTGAGGCTGTACTGGCGGATCTGACGTGCGCCGTCAGGCAGGGTCACCGCAACGGACACGTACTGCCCGGCGCGCCCCGCCGGCAGCTCGTGCCCGTCGGCGTCCCCGAGCTCGAACGAGACGGTGTCCGGCGACTGCTGCGTGCGCCGTCGGACCCGGACCGTGCGCCAGACCTGGCCGGGATCGACGGCGGCCTCGGCGTACAGGCCCTGCTCGATCTCGATCAGGGCGTGCGCCATGTGCCAGTAGACCTCGCTCCACGCGGCCGCGACCTCGTCCGTCACCGCCTCGCCGAGCACCTCGGCGATCGCACCGAACAGGTGCTCGTGCACGATCGGGTACTGGTCGGCGGTGATGCCGAGCGAGGCGTGCTTGTGCGCGATCCGCGCCAGCACCTCGTCTGGCTCCGGGCCGTCGTCGTCCACGAGGAACGTCGCGTACGCGGCGATCGCCCCGGCGAGCGCGCGCTGCTGGTCACCGCGAGCCTGGTTGCCACGGTTGAACAGGTCCCGCTCGAGCTCGGGGTGCGCGGCGAACATCCGTCGGTAGAAGGCCGGGGTGATGTCGCCGATGGCACCTCCTATCACGGGCAGCGTGGCACGGACGACGTCGGCGGACCGGGACGAGAGCATGAGTTCTCCTGTCGTTCTTCTGCGGGTGCTGGCTGGACGCGATGCGCTCAGCGAGGTGGTCCCGACCCCAGGGTGAGGAGCAGGGACCGGGTCGGTGGGGCGGCAAGGTCCTGGATCGTCAGGGGGTCCAGGACCTCGAAGAAGGCCTCGCGGGCGCGGGCCAACGCACCGCGCAGGCGACACCCGCCACGCAAGGGGCAGGGCACCGCGCCGTCGCAGTCGACGACCTCACCGTCGCCCTCGAGCGCACGAGCCACGGCCCCCACGGAGATCAGGTCGGCCGCAGAGGTCAGCCGCACTCCCCCGCCGCGGCCTCGCCGCGCCTCGACGACGCCGAGCGCCGCAAGCCGCGTGACGACCTTCGCCGCGTGCGCCGCCGAGACGTGGAGCTCCTCGGCCAGCCCGCGGGTGGTGGCCGAGCTCTCGTCGTCGAGGACGGCAAGCCGCATGACGATGCGGAGTCCCAGGTCGGTGTACGCGGTGAGCTGCACACGGCAACGCTATCTAAAGTCGCATCCGATATGCGTCTTTAACGGGTGTGAAGGAGAGCACACCTGCGCAGCCGACGATCAGTCGTCGTCGTGCTCGGTGCCCAGGTGGCGCACCACGCCGTCCCACCCCGCGCGGAGGGCCTCGACGACGTCGGGCAACACCGTCGGGAAGATCTCGACCCGCTGGTCGCGCAGCTCAGCCACGCTCATCCAGCGCATCTCGTCGAGCACGTGACGCTCCTGAGCGGTCCAGCCGGCGTCCGTGGGCTCGTGGTCCGTGACGCGGGCGACGAAGAACACCTCGTCCTGGTGGCACGTCTCGGCGAAGAAGTGGAAGATCCCCGCGCGCGTCAGGACCGGGCCCTCCAGATCGTCCTCGGTCAGCCGCAGGCCGGCCTCCTCGCGCGCCTCGCGCACCGCCGCCGCGGCCTCGGACTCACCCGGTTCGATGCCGCCGCCGACGGTGAACCACCAGCTGCGCTCCGGCTGGTCGGCGTCGTGCCCGCGGACGAGGAGCGCGCGCCCCGCGGCGTCCAGGATGATGACACGAGCCGCACGGCGGTGCCGCCGTCCGTCGACACCGAGGACCCAGTCGGGTCCCAGCGAGGACGACGCGTTCGATCGGACCGGCATGGCGTCCAGCATAGGTGCCCAGCATCGCCAAGGTCGGGACCACCTGCAACAATCCGTGGTCGTGAACGACGTCGTGAGCACCGTTGTCCTGAGCACCGTGCGGGGGCTCGGGTGATCCACACCTTTCACCTCGCCGAGATGCCGGCCACCGTGACGGCACGCGCGCTGCTGCGCCCGCCGTCGGGCACGACCGCGCCCGGGCTCGACCACGCCGAGTGCCTGGCCCTCATGCGCCTGGGCGCGCCCGCCGTCTCCCTGGACCGGCTGCAGCTACGACGGATCGCGGTCTTCGCGCAGTGGCGCGACGCGGGTGCCGTGGACCGCTTCCTGTCCGACGACGTCCTCGGCCGCCACCTGGCGAGCGGCTGGCACGTGCGCCTGGAGTACCTGCGCCGCTGGTCCCGGCTGGCGGCCTTGCCCGGTCTGCCGGCCCGGGCGGGCGACTGGGACCAGGAGGAACCCGTGGTCGCGGTGACCGTCGCCCGGATGCGCCTGCTCGAGGTGCCGCGGTTCCTGCGGTGGGGCAGGCCCGTCGAACGCCAGGTGCGGGACCACCCCGCCACCACGCTCGCCCTGGCCGCGTTCCGACCGCCGAGCACGATCTCCACCTTCTCCGTGTGGCGTACCGTCCGCGAGATGGAGGAGATGGTGCACGGCCGCACCACCCTGCCCGGCGCGGAGCGGCACGCGGACGCCATGGTCGAACGCCGGCGTCGCGACTTCCACCACGAGTTCGCGACGTTCCGCTTCCGCCCGCTCTCGGAGCACGGCACGTGGGAAGGGCGCACGGGGATCGTCCCGCCGGGCTGACCCTGCTTCCCCGCGGATCCGCGGCCATGCCCCCCCGTCCGAGCTACGGAGACTGTCCACATCAGGGGGATTCGCGTCCCCACGGTCTTCCATAGGTTCTCCGGTAGCGGCGCCGACGCGTCGTGACACGCAGAGAGCTGGAGGGCATGACGTTGAGGACGACACGACGCACAGCGAGCACCGGAATCCCCCGGAGGATCACGAAGGCGGTGGTCGCGGCGGCGCTCACCGTCGCGGCGGCGGCAGCCTGTGCCGCCGCTCCGGACGCGGACGCGGGGGGCGGGACCGCACCGTCGGTCGCCACCGAGACGGCCGACGCACCGTCCATCACCTGGGGCCCGTGCCCTGCGCCGGCCGAGGGCGCCGGTCGCGACCCCCGGCTCACCTGCGGCACCGTGACGGTCCCGCTGGACTACCAGGACCCGGATGGCGAGACGATCGAGGTGGCTGTCTCCAAGCTGCCGGCGACGACGTCCAGCGACCGCCGCGGCGCCCTGCTCCTGAACCCGGGCGGCCCGGCGTTGCCCGGCCTGGACACCCCGGGCGTCGTCGCGCCGACCCTGCCGTCGTCGGTCCTGGAGGCCTACGACCTGATCGGCTTCGACCCCCGCGGGGTCGGGCACAGCACCCCGCAGAGCTGCGGCCTCGACGACCCGTCCCTCGCCGGCCTCTTCCCCTACCCGGCCGCGGACGGCTCGATCGACGCGAACGTCGACCACGCCCGCGCCGTCGCCGAACGGTGCGCGACGAACGCCGGGGAGCAGCTCCGGTACTTCACCACCGCCAACACGGCCCGCGACATGGACCGCATCCGCGCGGCCCTCGGCGAGGAGAAGATCTCCTACTGGGGCCAGTCCTACGGCACGTACCTCGGCACCGTCTACCAGTCGCTGTTCCCGGACCGCGCCGACAAGATGGTCCTCGAGGGCAACGTCGACCCCACGAAGGTCTGGGCGCACGCGAAGGACAACTGGGGCAAGGCCATGTCGGAACGCTTTCCCGACGCGGCACGGGTCGCCGCGGCGCAGCACGCCACGCTCGGACTGGGCGGCACGGTCGACGAGGTGACCGAGAACTACCTCGCGCTCGCCGACCACCTCGATCGGAGCCCGGCACCGGTCCCCGACACCCCGCTGGTCCTGACGGGCCCGATGCTGCGCACGGTCACCTACAGCCTCCTGCTGCACGACGAGAACCTCCCGGTGCTCGTGCAGTTCTGGAAGGCCGCCGCCGGGCTGGCGGACGGCACGCTCACCGAGGCGGACGGTCAGCTGCTGCAGCAGGTGTTCAGCGCGCCGCCGCCGACCCCGGGCGTGCCGGCCGACAACCAGGCCACCATGTTCCTGGCGCTGACCTGTGGCGACGCGCAGTGGTCGGACGACGTCGACGAGTACGCCCGCCGCACCTCCGAGGACCGGGCGGCCTGGCCGCTCACCGCGGGCATGCCCGCCAACGTCTGGGCATGCGCGTTCTGGCCGGAGCCGATCGAGGAGCCCGTCCGCGTCACCGACGAAGGACCGCGCAACACGCTGATCCTGCAGAACCGCCGGGACAACGCCACACCGTGGGAGGACGGTCGCGGGCTGTCCGTGGCCCTCGGCGAGCGAGCGGCCTTCGTCGGCGCGGACCACGGCGGGCACTACGTCTACGGCCAGGGCTCCACGTGCGTGGACGAGGCGACGGTGGCGTTCCTGACCACCGGCAGGCTGCCGGAGGAGGAGATCTACTGCACGGACGTCGACCCGTCGCAGTCACCGCAGCCAGGTAACTGACGACCGTGCCATCGCGGCCGGTGGCGAGCAGGTGTTGCGGGCACTCTGCCCGACCTGCTCGCTACCAGCCGCGCTCGGCGAGCCGGACGGGCTCGGGCTCGTCCTCGACGTTGATGCCGACCATGGCCTCGCCCAGCCCGCGAGACACCTTGGCGATCACGTCCGGGTCGTCGTGGAACGTGGTGGCCTGCACGATCGCCTTGGCACGCGCGGCCGGGTCGCCCGACTTGAAGATGCCGGAGCCGACGAAGACGCCCTCGGCTCCGAGCTGCATCATCATCGCGGCGTCGGCCGGCGTGGCGATACCGCCCGCGGTGAAGAGCACGACAGGGAGCTTGCCCGTACGGGCGACCTCGGCCACGAGCTCGTACGGCGCCTGCAGCTCCTTGGCCGCGACGAACAGCTCGTCCTCGGGCAGCGAGGCGAGGCGCCGGAGCTGCTGACGGATCTGGCGCATGTGCGTGGTGGCGTTCGAGACGTCGCCGGTGCCGGCCTCACCCTTGGAACGGATCATCGCCGCGCCCTCGGTGATGCGGCGCAACGCCTCGCCGAGGTTCGTCGCACCGCAGACGAAGGGGACGGTGAACTTCCACTTGTCGATGTGGTGGGTGTAGTCGGCCGGTGACAGCACCTCGGACTCGTCGACGTAGTCCACACCGAGGGACTGCAGGACCTGCGCCTCGACGAAGTGTCCGATGCGGGCCTTCGCCATGACGGGGACCGACACCGCGTCCACGATGCCCTCGATCATGTCCGGGTCGCTCATCCGGGCGAGCCCGCCCTGGGCGCGGATGTCGGCCGGCACCCGCTCGAGCGCCATGACCGCGACCGCTCCGGCGTCCTCGGCGACCTTGGCCTGCTCCGGGGTGACGACGTCCATGATGACGCCGCCCTTGAGCATCTCGGCCATGCCTCGCTTGACGCGGGCGGTGCCCACCTCGCCGACGCCCGTCGTGCCGGCCGGGGTTCCGGTGGTCTCGGTCAACGCAACCTCACAGTGTTCTTGCGAGCACGCCCCTGGCGCGGTGCCGGGCATGCCGACGTGGTCCACGCCGTGCCACCCATCCTACGGGCGTGTCAGGAGAGGTCGATCCCGTCCGGCATCTGGTCGTCGAGCTCCACGGTCTGCGGCAACGGTGCCCGCCCGGCCAGCCGCAGCCACCGCACGCGACGCGGTCTGCGCGCCCGCTGCGCCTGGGCCACGGCCTCGTTGTGGAAGCGCCGGGCGAGCTGGGCGCGGTACCACGCCGCCCCGAGGTCGCCCACCAGCTCGGCGCCCGGCTCGGAGTCCCGCAGGCCCGCGACCGTCTCGGAGTCGTCGAGCACCGAGCGCAGCGTCACGGACAGCTCGGACTCGGCTCCCTCGCGATCGGCGGGCAGGCCCGTCAGGGCGAACGCCTCGGACGACGACGGCTCGCCCGCCGCGGTGGGGGCCGACCGTTCGGACGTCTCGGTCACCGCGAAGGCTGCGTCAGCGACGAGCACCGAGCTCGCCGGGTCCAGCAGGCCGGACGACGCCAGGTCCAGGGACGTGCGTACGCGACGGTCGAGCTGCGCCTGCAGGGCGAGGCGTGAGGCCACGACCTTGTGGTGCAGACGGTCCAGGCGCGAGGCGGAGACCCAGACGAACCACAGCGCCAGGCCGACGACGACCACGGCCAGCAGGGCTACCTCGGACCAGCTCATCGCTCACCCGCCACGTCCGCGCGGGGCCGCCGGCCCAGCAGCCAGGACGACCGCCCGGCCAGGAGGTCCTGGCGCACCGTCCCGTCGCCGAGCGCCTCGGTGGCGGCGACGGCCATCTCGTAGACGGCCAGCACCTGGTCGGTGACCGTCGTCCAGTCGAAGCGGCGGACGAACGTCGTGGCGCGCTCCCGGCGCGCCCGGGTGTCCGCACGGTCGGCCAGCGCCCCGACGACCGCCTCCGCGAGGGCGCCCGCGTCACCCGTGCGGAACAACCGGCCCGCGGTGCCGTCGTCGAGCACCCGGCGGAACGCCCCGAGGTCGCTGGCCACGACGCCGGTGCCCGCGCTCATCGCCTCGACCAGGACGATCCCGAAGCTCTCGCCGCCGGTCTGCGGAGCGACGTACAGGTCGGCGGACCGCAGCAGCGCCGCCTTGTCCGCGTCGCTGACACCGCCGAGCCACTCGAAGGCCGCTCCGTGCTCGCCGAGCACGGCCTGCGCCGCCGCCCTCCCGGCGTCCCCCTTGCCCGCGACGAGGAAGCGAGTCCCGGGTTCTCGGGCGAGGATCGCCGGCGCGGCCTCCGCGAGCACCTGCAGGCCCTTGCGAGGCTCGTCGAGGCGGCCCAGGAACGCCACGGTGGGCGCCTCCGGGGTCCCCCGCCACCGCTGCGCGTCGGGCGCGTCGGCGAAGCGGTCGACGTACACGCCGTTGGGGATGACGACGGCGTCCCCGCCCAGGTGCTCGACCAGCGTGCGCCGCGCGTCCTCCGACACCGCGATGCGGGCCGAGATCTTCTCCAGGGACTGGCGCAGCAGGGGGTGCGCCACCTGCAGCGCCCGCGAGCGCACCTGCGAGGTGTGGAACGTCGCCACGACGGGTCCTTCGGCGACCCAGAGCGCGAGCATCGACAGGGACGGCGTCATCGGTTCGTGCAGGTGCAGCACGTCGAACCGGCCGGCGTCGATCCAGCGGCGGACCCGGGCCGCGGCGCGCGGACCGAACGCCAGCCGCGCGACGGAGCCGTTGTAACGGACCGGGACCGCACGCCCCGCCGGGGTGACGACGTCGGGCACCTCGGTGTCGTCGTCGGCCGGGGCCAGGACGGAGACCTCGTGACCCGCGTCGCGCAACGCCTCGGCGAGGTCGCGCACGTGGAACTGCACCCCGCCCGGGGCGTCGAACGAGTAGGGGCACACGATGCCCACCCGCAACGGCCGCATCACGCCTCCCCCGCCAGGGCTCGCGTGCGGGCGTACCGCTGCGGGTCGAGATCCTCGACGAACACCTTCTGCAGCATGTGCCAGTCAGCCGTGTGCTCGCCGATGAACCCGCCGAGCACGTCGACCCAGGCCTGGGTGAGCTGCTGGACCTGCTCACGCCGGTTCCCGGCGTCGGGCGGCCCGACGGGGGCGTGGAAGCGGATGACGATGCCCCACGCGGTCCCCGCACGACGGCGGCGCTCGCCGTCCAGCCGCTCGTGCCGGATGCCGACGGGGATCAACGGCACACGGGCGGCCACCGCGAGGGCGGCAGGCCCGGCGGCGACCCGTGCCCGGTGGCCGCACAGGTCGACCTCGATCCCGCGGGCGGTGAGGTCGCGGTCCGCCAGGAGCGGCACGAGCCGGGGACCGTCCTCGGCGCCGCGCACCAGGTCGCGGAAGACGCCGTCGTCCCCGAGGGGCAGCACGTCGATGCCGATGGAGCTCCGGAACCTCACGAACTCGTCGAACAACGCCTCCGGCCGTAGCCGTTCCGCCACCGTCAGCACGGGTGCGACGTTCAGCGACGCCCAGGCACCGGCGAGGTCCCAGTTGCCCAGGTGCCCCAGCGCCAGCGAGACCGCTCCGCCCTGCTCCACCGGCTCGAGGTTCTCGTACCCCTCGACCCGGACCCGGGCGTCGAGCTGTTCGCGCGTGGCACCCTGCAGGGTGAAGGCCTCGCGGAAGTACCGCAGGTACCGCCGCATGCCCGCCCGGGACAGTCGCCGGACGGCCCGGACGTCGAGGTCCGGGCGTACCTTCGCGTAGTTGGCCTCCATGCGGCGCACGCCCGCGCCGCGGCGCAACCAGGCGGCATCGGCGGCCAGGTCGAACACGGCACGGAGTAGCGTCTCGGGCACCTTCGGGGCGTGGCGCCAGGCGAACGTGTAGGCGGCAGTGAGGTCCATCACGCCTCCTCGGTGGTGGGCAGGAGCTGGTTCCGGACCGTCAGGACACGTTGGGCGACCGTCACCAGGCTGGCGAGCGCGAGCAGCCCGAGCACGACCACCAGGACGGCGACCGGCAGACCCAGCTGGACGAACGCGGTGGGCACCAGTGCCACGACGAGCCGGTCGGAGCGCTCGGCGATGCCGACGGCCGCCGTCGCACCGACCGACTCGGCGCGAGCGCGGGCGTAGGGGACGACCGACCCGAGCACCAGGCAGGCCAGGGCCACGATGGTCCCCGCCGTGCCCCACGGCTCGTCGGCGTGCAGCACGAACCACAGCGTGATGCCGGCGAACACCGCGCCGTCGGAGACCCTGTCGAGCGTCGAGTCGAGGAACGCGCCCCAGGGACCGCTGCGACCGCTCGCCCGCGCCATGACGCCGTCGAGCGAGTCGGTCAGGACGAAGAGACCGATCAGGAGCGCGCCGAGCGTGAGGTGGCCCGCGGGCAACAAGGTCAGCGCGAGGACGGTGACGATCACGGTGCCGGTGACCGTCACAGCGTCCGGAGAGACCCCGCGACGGATCAGCAGGTTCGCCAGGGGGGTGAACAGGCGCTGCATCGTGGCCCGCAGGCGGCCGAACATGGGAGCTCCTCGTCTCGTCGTGCGTGCCGGCAGGCCGGCGTCGCCAGGCTAGCGCCCGGCGCCGGTCAGCGGGCGGGCCACGCCGCAGCGAGCCGCGCGCGGGTGTCCGCGAGCAGCTCGGGCAGCGCCTTCGTCCGCCCGACGACGGGCAGGAAGTTCGCGTCGCCCTGCCAGCGCGGGACGACGTGCTGGTGCAGGTGCGCGGCGATGCCGGCGCCGGCGGCCTCGCCCTGGTTCATCCCCAGGTTGAACCCGGCCGGCGCGTAGACCTCGCGCAGGACGCGCATCGCGGTCTTCGTCATGGCGGCGAGCTCCGACGTCTCGCCGTCCGTCAGGTCGGTGTAGTCCGAGACGTGCCGGTAGGGCAGGACCATCAGGTGGCCACCGTTGTACGGGTACAGGTTGAGCAGCGCGAAGCAGTCCGCCCCGCGGGCGACGACGAGGCCCTCCTCGTCCTCGCCCGCGGGGATCCGGCAGAACGGGCAGTGCTGCGGCGTGGAGTCAGCGGGCTTGTCCTGCCCGCCGATGTACACCATCCGGTGCGGCGTCCACAGCCGGGAGATGTCGTCCTCCGGCGGGCCGAACCGGTCCGCCGGGTCGAGCCGCGGCTCGCCCTCCTCGCCGGTCACGCTCAGACCTGCTCGCGGCTGCGGACCGCCGTCACGATCCGCTCGACGGCGTCGGCCACGGGCACGCCGTTCTCCTGCGTGCCGTCGCGGAAGCGGAACGAGACGGCGCCCGCCTCGGCGTCCTCGCCGCCCGCGATGAGCACGAACGGCACCTTCTCCTTGGCCGCGTTGCGGATCTTCTTGCCGAACCGGTCGTCGGACCGGTCGATCTCGGCACGGATCCCCTGGCGCGTGAGCTGGGCGACGACGTCCGACAGGTAGTCGTCGAACGCGTCCGCCACGGGCACGGCGAGCACCTGGACCGGTGCCAGCCAGGCCGGGAACGCGCCCGCGTAGTGCTCGACGAGGATGCCGAAGAACCGCTCGATCGACCCGAACAGCGCCCGGTGGATCATGACCGGCCGCTGCCGGGAGCCGTCCGACGCCGTGTACTCGAGCTCGAACAGCTCCGGCTCGAAGAAGTCGAGCTGGATCGTCGAGAGCTGCCAGGTCCGTCCGATGGCGTCCTTCGCCTGGACCGAGATCTTCGGGCCGTAGAACGCCGCGCCGCCCGGGTCGTCCACCAGGTCCAGCCCGGAGGCGGTGGCCACCTGCCGCAGCACCTCGGTGGCCTCGTCCCACGTGGCGTCGTCGCCGACCGACTTCTCGGGGTCGCGGGTCGACAGCTCGAGGTAGAAGTCGTTCAGGCCGTAGTCGCGCAGCAGCTCCAGGACGAACGTCAGCAACGAGCCGAGCTCGTCGCGCATCTGCTCGCGGGTGCAGTAGATGTGCGCGTCGTCCTGCGTGAAACCGCGGGCACGCGTCAGACCGTGCACGACGCCGGACTTCTCGTACCGGTACACGGTGCCGAACTCGAACAGCCGCAGCGGCAGCTCCCGGTAGGAGCGTCCCCGCGAGGAGAAGACGAGGTTGTGCATCGGGCAGTTCATCGGCTTCAGGTAGTAGTCCTGGCCGGGCTTGCGCACATTGCCCTCGTCGTCGAGCTCCGCGTCGAGCTGCATGGGCGGGTACATCCCGTCCGCGTACCAGTCCAGGTGGCGCGACGTCTCGAAGAGCTTGGCCTTGGTGATGTGCGGCGTCGCGACGAACGAGTAGCCCGACTCGATGTGCCGCTTGCGCGAGTACTCCTCCATCTCCATGCGGACCATGGCGCCCTTGGGGTGGAAGACGGGCAGGCCGGACCCGATCTCGTCGGGGAAGGAGAACAGGTCGAGCTCGCTGCCGAGGCGGCGGTGGTCGCGCCGCTCGGCCTCGGCGAGGCGCTCCAGGTGGGCCTTCAGGTCGTCCTTGGTCGGCCACGCGGTGCCGTAGACGCGCTGCAGCTGCGGATTCTTCTCGCTGCCGCGCCAGTAGGCCGCCGCCGAGCGCATGAGCTGCACGCCGTTGCCGATGAGCTTCGTCGAGGGCAGGTGCGGGCCCCGGCACAGGTCCGACCACACGACGGTCTCGCTCTCGCGGCCCGCCCCGCGGACGTTGTCGTAGATCGTCAGCTCGCCGGCGCCGACCTCCACGGAGGATCCGTCGTCGTCGGACGACGATCCCTTGAGGCCGATGAGCTCCAGCTTGTACGGCTCGGCGGCGAGCTCGGCGCGGGCCTCGTCCTCGGTGACGACCCGACGGCGGAACGTCTGGCCCTCCTTGATGATGCGGGTCATCGCCTTGTCGAGCTTCTTGAGGTCGTCGGGCGTGAACGGCTCCGCGACGTCGAAGTCGTAGTAGAAGCCGTCGGCGATGGGCGGGCCGATGCCCAGCTTCGCGTCGGGGTTCACCTGCTGCACGGCCTGGGCGAGCACGTGCGCGGCGCTGTGTCGCAGCACGGCGAGCCCGTCGGGCTCGGCGATCGTCACCGGCTCGACGACGGTGCCCGGCTCCAGCTCGCGCGACAGGTCCAGCAGCTCGCCGTCGACCCGCATCACGACGACGTCGCGGCGATCGGCGAAGAGCTCGGTGCCCGTCGTCGTCGACTCCACCGTCACCGTGGTCGTGGGCTCGGCGGGGTGCGGTACGGCGTCGGACACGGTGGTGCTCCTTGCGGTGGTCGATGGTGGCGCCGCCCGGTGGCGACGCCCCCCGATCGTACCGACACGGCGCTCCGTCGTCGCACCGCTCCGCCCGGTCCGGGACAATGGCACGGTGGTTCCGCACGACACACCCGCCGACGCCCGCGACGCCCCCGACCTGGCAGCGCTCGACGCGCACGTGATCAGGTGCCACGCGTGCCCCCGGCTCGTGGCCTGGCGCGAGCAGGTGGCGTCCCAGCGGCGTGCCGCGTTCCGGGACGAGACCTACTGGGCCCGGCCGGTCCCGGGGTTCGGCGACGAGCACGCCGCCGTCGCGGTGGTCGGCCTGGCGCCGGCCGCGCACGGCGCCAACCGCACCGGGCGCATGTTCACGGGCGACCCCAGCGGTGACTTCCTGTTCGCCGCCCTGCACCGCACCGGGTTCGCGAGCCAGCCCCGTGCGACCGGGCGCGACGACGGCATGCGGCTCACCGGGATGCGTCTGGTGGCGCCCGTGCGCTGCGCGCCACCCGACAACCGGCCCACGCCGGACGAGCGGCGCCGCTGCGCCCCGTACCTCGCCCGCGAGCTCGAGCTGCTCGCCCCGACCGTGCGCGTCGCCGTCGCGCTCGGCGCTGTCGGATGGAACGCGCTCCTGGCGACCCTCGGCGAGCAGGGCTGGGCGGTCCCCCGCCCGCGCCCGCGGTTCGCCCACGGTGCGCAGGTCACCCTCGCCCCGGCCGACGACGGCACGCCGGGGAGCTCGACACGCACCAGCCTGACGGTGCTCGGCTGCTACCACGTCTCGCCCCACAACACGTACACCGGCCGGCTGACTGAGCCCATGCTCGACGACGTGCTGCGCACCGCGCGGACCCTGGCGGGGCTCGACGCGGTACCGTCCTGACATGACGCCCCGGGACCTCGCGGTCGACCGCTCCGACCCGCCGCTGCAGGCTGACGAGGCCACGACGCTGCGCACCTTTCTCGACTACCACCGCGACACCCTGCGGTGGAAGACGGCGGGCCTCGACGCAGCGCAGCTGGCCACACCGCTCGCCCCCAGCGACATGACCCTGGGCGGCCTCCTCAAACACCTGGCCTACGTCGAGTCGAACTGGTTCTCCGCCGTCATGACCGGTGGTGACGAGCTCGACCCGTTCGACACGGTCGACTGGTCCGCCGACCGTGACTGGGACTGGCACAGCGCCGCCGACGACTCCCCCGCCGAGCTCCGCATCCTCTTCGACCGCGCCGTGGCCGCCTCGGACCAGGTCATCGACGGGGCGCTCGCGAGCGACGACGGACTCGACCTGCTCTCCGTGCGCACCGACGGACGCACCGGTGAGGCGTTCACGCTCCGCTGGGTCCTGGTGCACATGATCGAGGAGTACGCGCGGCACAACGGGCACGCCGACCTGCTGCGCGAGGCGGTCGACGGTCTCACCGGGGAGTGACACGCCCGCTCATGCGGCACGCGTCGGCTGCTTCGCGATGATCTGCTCCGAGACGAAGGCCACCACGACGGCGACGAGCACCACCGGTGCCATCGCGGCGGAGTGCGGTCCGAGCAGCAGGACGACCAGGACCGCGGAGGAGACAGGGAACGGCAGCACCGCCGCCGTCGCCGCCCCCATCCCGATCGCCATCGCCGGGACGGGACCGAGTCCCGGCAGGCCCGAGGCCAGCACGCCGGCCGCGGCGCCGAGCAGCACCGCGGGGAAGATCCCGCCGCCCCGCAGCGCACCGAGCGAGACCCCGTAGCCGATCGCCTTGAAGGCGAGCAGCGCGACCAGGGCCCCCGCCGACCACGCCGCCGGGTCCGCCGCGAGCGGCCCCAGCAGCCCCTGACCGGAGAGGGTGACCTCCTCGGGGGACCTGCCGGTCAGCAGCGCGTACGCTCCCGCACCCAGGCCGACGACCACCGCCGCACCGACCGCAGCCTGGAAAGGGCGGACGGTGGCACGCGCCTTGGTCCAGTGCCCCCACCGGTGCACCTGGCGGATGCCGAAGGCGATGACCACTGCCAGCGGCACCGCCCACAGCACGTCGGCGAGGTCGAGGCGCACCGGGGCGTCGAGGTCGGGCATCGCGAGCGACGGGATGCTCAGGCCGGTCCACGCACCCATACCCGTGAAGACGAGCGATCCGATGCCCGACGCGAGCAGGCAGGGCAGGACGACGCGGGCGAGCTTCGGCCCCGCCAGGCCGGCGGCCTCCAGGACGAAGACGGCCGCCACGAGCGGGCTGCCGAAGATGGCGGCGAGCGCGGCGGAGGCCCCGGCCGCCGTGATCAGCGCGCGGGCGGTCGGGTCGTCGAGCCTGGCCACCGGCCGCACGAAGATCAGGGCGAAGGCCGAACCGAGAGCCAGGAGCGGCGCCTCGGGTCCAAGGACCGCACCGAGCGGCAGGCCGCCGAGGGAGGCCAGCAGGATGCCCGGGACGTAGGAGGCCGGTACCGGCTCCAGGCCGAGCCCGTCGATCGGCACGTGCCCGCCGTGGCCGGGCAACGAGCGGATCGCGACACCGACCAGCACTCCGCCGAGCATCAACCAGGGCAAGGCCCACCACCACGGCACGCCGTCCAGGCCCACAGCGTCCGGCAGGACCTCCCAGACCGCGTGCTCGATCGCGTGCAGCAGGGCGAGGAACCCGAACGCCACCAACGAGACGGGCATCCCGATCGCCGCCGCGAGCAGGAGCAGACGCACATATCCGCGGGTCCGCACGGCCCGCTGCTCGCCGGAGACCGGGCCGTCGGGCTCGACGACGGGTCCGCGCTGCTCGGCGTCCGACACGTGGGGTCTCGGGTCAGCCGAGGATCTTGGCCTTGGCCGCGGCGAACTCCGCGTCCGTGAGCAGGCCCGCCGACCTCATCTCCCCGAGCTGCTGGAGCTGTGCCAGCGTGTCCGCGCCGGACGGAGCGGTTGGGGCCGGCTGCGCCTGCTGCTGCGCGAGCCGGGCCTGCTGCGCGTCGTAGGCCGCGGCACCGGCCTGCTGCTCCGCCTTCGCGCTCGCCCGGTTGTTCATCCCGCGGCTCACCGCGTTCGCCGTCCCGGCGACCACGGCGGTACGCGCCATGGTCCCGATCAGGCCGGGGCGTCCGATCCTCCTGGGCATCTGTCAGTCCTCCTCGGCGAGGGTGGCGGCCAGCTCCTCGATGGCCGCGGGCGGCACCGTGGTCATGTCGATCAGCGACCCGCCGGCGTCGCGCAGGGCCGAGGTGAGACCCGTGGCCCACGTGTGCTCGAAGACGAGCATCCCGACCGCTGCGCCGGGCGTCAGGTCGTCGGCGACCGCCGCGACGTCGTCCTCGGCGAGGAGCCCGCTCGGCTCCCCGACAAGGTCCGCCAGCTCGTCCGCGGCGTCCGCCGCCTCGAGCCACTCGACGGAACCGTCCTCGTTCTTGCGGATCGCCAGCATGTCCAGGACCTTGATCGTCCCGGCCTGGGAGAGCCGGACGAGCTCCGCGACGATCTCGCCCTTGAACTCGCTGTGCGGGAACTCCAGCAGGAGGAGCTCCACCGGTGCGGCGGCGTTCATGTCCTGCCTCTCGGTCGGCGAGTCGGGCGCGACGAACGTCCAGGTCACCCGTCACGATCATCGAACCGCACCGAGAGGACCGCAACAGGAGGCAGCACCGGGCACGCCCTCGCGAGGGTCGTGTGAGGTGACTGTGAAGGCGGCCGCGTCGGGCGGCGCGCCTCGGGCAACCGCTCGCAGAATGGCAGGGTGCGTACGACCGACACCCCGATCTTCGATGCTCTCGCCCGCGAGTTCGAGGCCCAGCGCCCTCTGGTCCACGTGGCTTCCGCGCTGGGTGCCGACCCGCTCGGCGATCCGCTCTCGCGCACCCACGCCACGGAGGTCTCATGGTCCGGACAGCGGCGGGGCACGCTCCCCCGGCGCGCGCGTTCCCGCGCGGAGGGCTCGCCCGCCTGAGCCCGGGCTGCGGTCGGATGCCTGGAATCTCCAGCCGCCCCGCGACGTTGAGAAGAAAAGCACAAAGTCCATGTCCCGGTGCGGGCCGTCGGCCCCCGGGACCCACCCGAGGGGGTCTTATGCCACGCATCCGAATGCCCAAGCGCATCGAGTTCGAGAACGACGCCGGCCAGACCGTCCGTTATGTCCGGCGCGGCGACGGCGGCTACGTCTCGCCGCAGGCCGTGGTCGCACCCGACGTCGTCGTCGGCCGCGGGACGTACGTCGAGAGCGGCGCACGCGTCGACGCCGGCGCCCGGCTCGGTGAGGTGACCTGGGTCGACCATGACGCGGTCGTCGGGCGCGACGCCCGGATCGGCAGCAGCGTGCACCTGGGTCCCGGCTCGTTCGTCGGCGCCGGGGCGCGCGTCGCCGACCATGTCCAGCTCGGGCGAGACGTCCGCGTCGAGGCGTCCGCGACCGTCGAGGCGGAGGCGTCGGTGCCGGACGGGGAGGTCGTCCGACACCGCTACGCCCAGGCCGCCTGACCGCGGCGCCGCCCTCACCTCGGCAGCGTCGCCGCGCGCCCCCTTGCCGGACCGCGCCGCAACCGGCACGCTGGTGTGACGTGCCTCACGACGACGTGGGGTGCCGCGCTGAGGAGGTGCCGGATGACGTCCACCGAGCTTGCCGCTCTCCGCCGTGCGATCGAGCAGCTCCGCCACACCGTCGCTGGGGTGCACCACGCCTTCGGTGACGTGCCCGCGGTGCGCCGGCTGCGCAACGACGTGGAGCGGTTGGAGATCGACGCCGGGGAGCTGGCATCCGCCCCGCCCCCGCGCGCGGACACCCTGACCGAGCACGTCGTCGTCCCGGACACTCCGCTGGACGAGTCGCTGTGGACCGGGGCCGACGACGAAGGGGTCGGCGGCTACCACGGCGACCGGCCGTGACGGCGACCGCCGGAGGGGTCGACGCCCCCGGGCGCGCCGAGGTCGGTGCGCGGACGCTGCGCACGGACCGGTGGTGGCTGGCTCCGGCGGCCACCGCCGTCGGCCTGCTGGCCTTCGTCGTGTACGGGGGCGTGCGGACGTTCCAGCAGCAGTACTTCTTCGCCGACGAGCGCTATCTCACGCCGTTCTACTCGCCGTGCGTGTCGCTCGGGTGCGCGTCGGAACCGGGAGCGGCGCACTTCGGGATGTTCCTGCCCGACCATCCCCTCATCCCCTACGCGGCCCTCAGCCTGCCGTTCCTGCTGGGTTTCCGGCTGACCTGCTACTACTACCGCAAGGCCTACTACCGGTCGTTCTGGCTCTCACCCCCGGCGTGCGCCGTGCCCGAGCCGCACGCGCAGTACTCGGGCGAGACCCGCTTCCCGCTGATCCTGCAGAACGTGCACCGGTACTTCTTCTACGTCGCCGTGCTGGTGTCGCTCGTCAACACCTACGACGCGCTCGTCGCGTTCCGGCATCCCACCGACGGGTTCGTGGTCGGCGTCGGCAACCTCGTGCTGCTGGTCAACGTCGCGCTGCTGTGGCTCTACACGGTGTCCTGCCACTCGTGCCGGCACGTGATGGGCGGGCGGCTCACGCACTTCTCGAAACACCCCGTGCGCTACCGGTTGTGGACCTGGATCTCGGTGCTCAACACCCGCCACATGCTGTTCGCGTGGGTGACGCTCGGCACGCTCGTGCTCACCGACCTGTACGTCGCGCTCGTCGCTGCCGGGACGATCACCGACTTCCGCATCCTCGGCGCCGGGGGCATGTGATGACCGAGACGGAACGCCACGACTACGACGTCCTCGTCATCGGGGCGGGCGGCGCCGGGCTGCGGGCCGCGATCGCGGCGCGGGAGCGCGGGATGCGCACCGCCGTCGTCTGCAAGTCCCTGTTCGGCAAGGCGCACACGGTCATGGCGGAGGGCGGGTGCGCCGCCGCCATGGGCAACGTCAACTCGAACGACTCGTGGCAGGTGCACTACCGCGACACGATGCGGGGCGGGAAGTTCCTCAACAGCTGGCGGATGGCGGAGCTGCACGCCCAGGAGGCGCCCGACCGCGTCTGGGAGCTCGAGACCTACGGCGCCCTGTTCGACCGCACGGACGACGGGCGGATCCACCAGCGCAACTTCGGCGGCCACACCTACCCCCGGCTCGCGCACGTCGGCGACCGGACGGGCCTGGAGCTGATCCGGAGCCTCCAGCAGCGCATCGTCGCGCTCCAGCAGGAGGACCACGCCGCCACCGGCGACTACGAGTCCCACCTGCGCGTCTTCGCCGAGTGCACGGTCACCGAGCTCCTGACCGACGACGACGCGATCGCGGGTGCGTTCGGCTACCGGCGGGAGTCGGGTCGGTTCATCGAGATCGCGGCGCCCGCGGTGGTCCTCGCGACCGGCGGGATCGGCAAGTCGTTCCAGGTGACGTCGAACTCGTGGGAGTACACCGGCGACGGGCACGCACTCGCTCTGCGCGCCGGAGCCAACCTCGTCGACATGGAGTTCGTCCAGTTCCACCCGACGGGGATGGTCTGGCCGCCCAGCGTCAAGGGCATCCTCGTCACCGAGGGCGTGCGCGGCGACGGCGGCGTGCTGAAGAACTCCGAGGGTGAGCGGTTCATGTTCCGCTACGTCCCGGAGGTGTTCACCGGCCAGTACGCCCAGAGCGAGGAGGAGGCCGACCGCTGGTACGAGGACCAGGAGAGCAACCGCCGCACCCCCGACCTTCTCCCCCGCGACGAGGTCGCGCGGGCCATCAACACGGAGGTCAAGGAGGGCCGGGGATCACCGCACGGCGGCGTCTACCTCGACATCGCGAGCCGCATGGAGTCCGAGGAGATCAAGCGCCGCCTGCCGTCGATGTACCACCAGTTCAAGGAGCTGGCCGACGTCGACATCACCGCCGAGGCGATGGAGGTCGGCCCTACCTGTCACTACGTGATGGGTGGGATCGAGGTCGACCCGGACACCGGGCGGTCCAGCGTGCCGGGGCTGTTCGCGGCCGGCGAGTGTGCCAGCGGCATGCACGGCTCGAACCGGCTGGGCGGCAACTCTTTGTCCGACCTGCTCGTCTTCGGCCGCAGGGCCGGTCTCGGCGCGGCCGACCACGTCGAGGCGCTCGACCGCCGGCCGGCGGTCGACGAGCAGGCGGTGGGCATGGCCGCCGCGAGGGCGCTCGAGCCGTTCGACGCGCCGCCCGGCACCACCGCCGAGAACCCCTACACCCTGCACACCGACCTGCAGCAGACGATGAACGACCTCGTGGGCATCATCCGCACGGACGCCGAGATGGTCTCGGCGCTCGAGCGCCTCGACGAGCTCCGCGACCGGGTGCGCGACGTCGTCGTCGAGGGCCACCGCCAGTACAACCCGGGCTGGCACCTCGCGTTGGACCTGCGGAACATGCTTCTGGTGGGCGAGGCCGTGGCGACGTCGGCCCTCCTGCGCACGGAGAGCCGCGGCGGTCACACCCGCGACGACTACCCCGACCTGGACCCCGCCTGGCGCCGCCGCGTCCTGGTGACCCATCTGCGCGACGACGCCGACGGCGGGACGCGCGGTCCGGTGGTGCCGCGCCTCGTGGTCGAGCCCGCCGAGCGAGCGGCGATGCGCGACGACCTCCTCGCACTCTTCGAGCTCGCGGAGCTCGAGAAGTACTACACGGCGGACGAGCTGGCGACGCATCCCGAGCGCTCGGGTGAGAGGGGCACGGCATGACGTACACGGGCCGGTTCCGCGTCTGGCGCGGAGACGCCGAGGGCGGCGCGCTGCACGACTACGAGGTGGAGGTCAACGAGGGTGAGGTGGTCCTCGACGTCCTGCACCGGCTGCAGGCGACGCAGACGCCGGATCTCGCGGTGCGCTGGAACTGCAAGGCGGGCAAGTGCGGGTCGTGCTCCGCGGAGATCGACGGCCGCCCTCGGCTGCTCTGCATGACGCGGATGTCCGTGTTCGCCCCGGACGACGTCGTGACGGTGACCCCGATGCGGACGTTCCCCGTCCTGCGGGACCTCGTGACGGACGTCTCGTTCAACTACGCGAAGGCTCGTGAGGTCCCGTCGTTCAGCCCGCCGGCCGATCTTGCACCCGGCGAGTACCGCATGCAGCAGGTCGACGTCGAGCGGTCCCAGGAGTTCCGCAAGTGCATCGAATGCTTCCTGTGCCAGGACGTGTGCCACGTGGTGCGCGACCACGAGGAGAACAAGGAGGCGTTCTCCGGGCCCCGGTTCCTGATCCGCATCGCCGAGCTGGAGATGCACCCGCTCGACGTCGCGGACCGCGTGGACGCCGCCCAGGACGAGCACGGCCTCGGCCGGTGCAACATCACCAAGTGCTGCACCGAGGTGTGCCCCGAGGGCATCAAGATCACCGACAACGCGCTCATCCCCATGAAGGAGCGCGTCGCAGGTCGCCGGTACGACCCGCTCGTCTGGCTGGGTCGGACGATCTCGCGCCGCCGCTGAGGGTCACCAGCGGTTGTGGACCTCCTCGGCCCAGCCGACGAGGCCGGAGAACTCGACCGGTTCGCCGCCGCCCGGAGGCGTGAACGTCCCCGACCAACGGCCGAAGCACTGGTCGGTGACGGAGGACACCACGGCGAGGTTCGTCCGCGACACCTTGTCGTAGAACGGCTCGAACGTCGCGTCGAGCCCGCCGCCCGTCACCCGCCACGGACGGCGCCAGTCCGCGACGTCGTAGTCCCACGTGAGCTCGGCGGGGATGAAGTGCAGCCGCCCGTCGACGACGACGGCGTTCTCGGTGGACCCCGTCCCGGCCGTCCATCGTCCACCGACCTGGATCCCGACCGTCCGCCCGCCGGAGCGCCCGGCCCCTGCACCCCAGTTCCAGCTGACGTCGTACGGCCACCGTCCGCGCCCGTGGTCGAGCACCGCCCACGACTCACCGTCGACCAACTCGTGGGTCTCGCCCGCCGTCGTGACCGTCCCCCGCGCCGGCCGCGCGACGTCCTTGACGGTGTACTGGAAGCGGGTGTCGCTCCACGGCACCACCACCGCGAGCCGCTCGTGGCCGTCGGGCAGCTCGGCGACGACGTCGAACGATGCGTCGCCGGTCCGCGCACGCAGCCGGGTGCCGCCCGGCACCTCGTGGAAGGCGATGTCCAGACCTCGTGCGCGAGCACGGACGGGGCCGGCACCGAACGTCCCCGGCAGACGGACCCCTCGCGGCGGGACGACCGTCACGGCAGCGCCGTAGGTCTCTTCCGTCGCACGGTCGAGCACCCACACCTCGTGCACGGCCGCGTAATCGATCGAAGACACCGTGGCGGCCAGGACGTGCGTCGGGGTGACGACGCCCCAGTACTCCCACCTCTTGTTGCGGCCGAGGAACCGCCGCCCGTCGCGGGCGATGCCGTCGGTGTCAACCA
This sequence comes from Isoptericola maris, assembly GCF_048065335.1. Taxonomy (NCBI): domain Bacteria; kingdom Bacillati; phylum Actinomycetota; class Actinomycetes; order Micrococcales; family Promicromonosporaceae; genus Isoptericola; species Isoptericola maris. The sequence continues at coordinate 398,036 of NZ_JBLUNY010000001.1, forward strand.
GCGGACGGCGTGCCCATCCGACCGCGCGACGGTCCAGCCGCCCGTCGGGCCGGGTCAGGGAGGTGCGCGCGGTGAGCTCGGGGAGCGTCATGACGCCCGATCATAGGCTGCGGCGGGCCGCCTGCAGGAGACTTGCAGAAGGCCCGCCCCCCGCCTGACCCCCCGGCCCGGGGCCGAGGCAACCGGCGGCGGCGGGCGGCTTGCTGTTGCGTTGCAGAAGGCCCTCGACCGGAGTCTCCGCCGGTCGAGGGCCTTCTGCACAGGGTGGGCGATACTGGGTTCGAACCAGTGACCTCTTCGGTGTGAACGAAGCGCGCTACCACTGCGCCAATCGCCCGAGTGCGAGGTCGATAGTAGTCACAGATCGGGCGCTGGTCCAAACCGGGACGGTGCGGCGTGGCCCACAGGCCGGGCGGCGTCGCCCCAGGTGAGATCGGGCGCGGGTCAGGGGTCGACGCGCTCGCGGCAGAGCTCCTCGAACAGCACGCGCGCCTCCGCCGAGACCTCCCCCACCGCGACCTCGACCCCGTCGAGCCAGGTCACCGGCTGGATGTTGCGTCCCGAGGACGTCAGCACGAGCTGCACGTCACCGGAGTCGACCTCGTCAAGGACCGCAAAGGGTAGTTCCCCCGCACGGGCTTCGCGCACGGGGAGCCCGTTCTCGGCGCCCCACTCGAGCAGCAGCTGCCGAGTGATGCCGGCCAGTGCCCCGGACTCGAGCAGCGGGGTCACGAGCTCTCCGCCCCGTTCGACGAACACGTTGGAGCCCGTCCCCTCGCAGAGGTCCCCCACGGTGTTGGGCAGGATGGTCTCGTCCGCGCCCTGCGCCTTGGCGTGGGCGAGGGCCACGACGTTCTCGGCGTACGACGTCGTCTTGAGTCCGGCGATCGCTGAGCGCTCGTTGCGCGGCCACGGAGAGCGCACCGAGCGCGACTCCGGTGCCATGACCGATTCCTGCGCGGCGACGACCACGGTCTGCGCGCCCTCCACACGGTTCGAGCCGAGCGGTCCCACGCCGGCCGTGACGGTGATGCGCAACCGGCCGTCGAACGCCCCGCCCGACCGCACCGCCTCCTGCAGGACGGCCGCGACGCCGTCGCGCACCTTCTGCTCGTCGGGCACTTCCAGACCCAGCCCGGCGGCGGACCGCGCGAGCCGTGCCAGATGCCGCGTGAGCGCGAACGCCCGCCCGTCGAGCACCGTGCACGTCTCGAAGACGCCGTCACCCACCGTGATGCCGTGGTCGACCGCGCTCATCGCGGCCTCCCCCGCACCGACCAACCGGCCTTCGGCCCAGATCACCAGACTCATAGGGTCAGTCTGCCCGACGACGGCGGTAGACCAGGTGCGTCCGTCACCGCGGGCAGTGTCGCCCCGACCGCCAGAGGTTGCTCTCGGGGGCGGTGACCGTCGTCGAGGCGAGCCCGACGAGGCGCTCCGCCTTGAGCTCGGTCTCGCGCCACTCGGCCACCGGGTCCGAGTCCCACGTGATCCCGGCGCCCGTACCGAACCGCAGGACGCCGTCGTCGCGCGGGCCACGCTCCCACCAGAAGGTACGGATGCCGACGGCGAGCTCTGCGCAGTCGCCGTCCACCCAGCCGACCGCGCCGCAGTACGGCCCCCGAGGCGCCGTCTCGAGCTCGTCGATGATCCGCAGCGCCGAAGACTTGGGAGCCCCGGAGACGGACCCTGGCGGGAAGGTGGCTCCCAGCACCTGGCCCCACCGGTCCTCCGCCGCCGCGACCTCGGGGGCCAGGGCGCCGCGGACCCGCGAGACGAGGTGCACGAGCCCGGGGTGCTCCTCCAGGCCCAGCAGGTCGGTGACGGCCACGGTTCCCGGCGTGCACACCCGTTGCAGGTCGTTGCGCACCAGGTCGGTGATCATCACGTTCTCGGCCCGGTCCTTGTCCGTAAGCCCGGCCGCTGTGCGGGCGGTGCCCTTGATCGGACCGGACGCGAGCGCTCCGCCGTCCAGGGACAGGTACAGCTCGGGCGAGGCCGAGACGACCCACACCGGTTCGACGCCGGAGCTCGCCGGCACGTGGACGCCCGCACCGTACGGTGCAGGGTTCCCGGCGGCGAGCCGGGCCGCGAGTGCCGCAGCGTCCGGCTCGACCGGTGTGCCGCCGTCGTGCACCAGCGGGAGCGGCGCCTGGAGCACCCGGCACACGTTGACCTGGTAGACGGTCCCCTCGCGGACGTGGTCGTGGACGCGACGCACGGTGGCCTGGTAGGCGTCCCGGTCCAGGGAGCTGCGCCAGCTCGTCGGCTCCGGGCCACGCCATGCGGTGCCCGACGGCGCGAGGTCGCCGGGCGGGACGCCGTCGGACACGTGGGCGAACCGCCAGGCCCGCGCGCGGCCGCCGCGCCCGAACGCCTCGAAGTCGACCACGACGAACCACGGCCCGGTCTCCGCGAGGCGGTGCGGCTCCTGGTCGAGGTCGACGCACTCGACGACGTCGCTGGCGAGGCGGCCGGCGAAGGAGGCCCAGGATCTCTGTTCGTCCACGCAGCGAACGCTATGCCAGGCACGCCCCGCGGGACGATTGGACGGAATCGGGCTAGGTCAACTAATGTTTCCCTCGCGCCGGAACGCCGGGGAGCGATCCCCTCCGTCCGGTCGTGCGGATGTAGCTCAGTTGGTAGAGCACCACCTTGCCAAGGTGGATGTCGCGGGTCCGAGTCCCGTCATCCGCTCGGAGGCCCACTCCCTGCCTCCTCGGCGACGAGGTAGCGGGAGAGCACGCTTTCTCAATGGTGGGTTGGCCGAGAGGCGAGGCAGCGGCCTGCAAAGCCGTATACACGGGTTCGAATCCCGTACCCACCTCGGGCGATTGGCGCAGCGGTAGCGCGCTTCCCTGACACGGAAGAGGTCACTGGTTCGATCCCAGTATCGCCCACCACCCACGAAGGCCCCGGACATCCGTCCGGGGCCTTCGTGCATCCTGAGCCCGCCCGGCGTAACGTCACGAGCATGTGCCGGAACATCACCACCCTGCGAGGCCTCGAGCCTGCGGCCACGGCCGAGGAGATCGAGGCCGCTGCTGCCCAGTTCGTCCGCAAGGTGACTGGCGTCGCGTCGAACGCGGCCCCGGCGTCGCGCGAGCCCTGCGAGGCCGCCGCCGCCGAGATCACCCAGATCGTCACCCGTCTGCTCGGCGAGCTGCCTGCCCGCCGGCAGCCACCGCAGACCGTCCCGCCCCTGCGGCGCCCGGAGGTGCAGGCGCGCCTCGCAGCGCAGCAGCCGGCCTGATCCGCACCCCGCGCCCGGCGATGGCCCCGGCCTGCCGAGGCGCAGGTCACACCCGTGGCGATTGGACCAGCACCCGAGGGTTCCAGTAATGTTCCTCAGGCGCCGGAACACCGGGGAGCGATCCCTGGAACACCTGTCCGGCCATGCGGATGTAGCTCAGTTGGTAGAGCACCACCTTGCCAAGGTGGATGTCGCGGGTCCGAGTCCCGTCATCCGCTCCACGGGCGATTGGCGCAGCGGGAGCGCGCTTCCCTGACACGGAAGAGGTCACTGGTTCGATCCCAGTATCGCCCACCACCCACGAAGGCCCCGGACATCCGTCCGGGGCCTTCGTCCGTCTCAGGTGGTGTCGACGACGCCCACGTGGCGGTGTGCCAGAATGCGGACGAACCTCGCGAAGGAGACGCCCGTGACCCGCTCGTCCTCGGACCGCCCGGCCCGTACCCGCCGCCGTCTCGTGCGCCTGGCGATCGTCGCCGTCGTGCTCCTCGTGACCGGGGTGTTCACGCTCGACGGCCTCGCACGCAGCACCGAGGGCACGCTGTCCTCCTTCCTGGCGGGCGTCACCGCACCGGAGGCCTCCCCCGGGTCCGCCCTGGCCGCGGTGGACGACCTCGCGGTCAAGGGCCGCGCGCCGAAGACCGGTTACGACCGCGACGAGTTCGGCCCCGCCTGGGCCGACGTCGACCGCAACGGGTGCGACACCCGCAACGACATCCTCGCGCGGGACCTCACCGAGGTGACCTACGAGGAGGGCACCCACGAGTGCATCGTCCTCACCGGCGACCTGGCTGACCCGTTCACGGGCGAGGCGATCGCCTTCCAGCGCGGGCAGAAGACGTCGACTGCCGTCCAGATCGACCACGTCGTCGCCCTCTCGGACGCTTGGCAGAAGGGCGCCCAGGCGCTGGGCGAGGACGAGCGCCGTGAGCTGGCGAACGACCCGCTGAACCTGCTCGCCGTCGACGGCCCGTCCAACGGCGCCAAGGGTGACGGCGACACCGCGAGCTGGCTGCCGCCGAACACGTCCTACCGTTGCGAGTACGTCGCGCGCCAGGTCGCGGTGAAGCTGCGCTACGAGCTGTGGGTCACCACCGCAGAGCAGGCGGCCATGACCGACGTCCTGTCGACCTGCCCGGACGAGACGCTGCCGACCGCCGGGTAGGCTCACCGCCGTGGACACCGAGCGCAGCGCCGAGAGCCCGTCGGCAGTCTCCGCAGCCATGCACCGCGCGAAGGTGCACGCCCGCGCCTCGCACGTGACGGTGGGCCAGGCGCGTCACCACGACGACGGGACCGTGGAGATCGACTGCTCGTGCGGCATGGTGCTGTGCAACGGCCCTCAGTGGTCGCTGGACGAGCACATCCGTCTGCACCGGGCCGAGGCGCGCTACCTGGCCGTCAGCGAGGTGGCCCCGGCGGGCATGCCCCGGCTCATCGCCGTCGGTGCGGACCGCCGGCCGCGCTGAGCGCTCGCTCAGAGCTCCTCGGGGTCGTCCCAGGAATGTCCGCTCGAGGCATCCTCGTGCAGATGCCGTTCCGCCTCGGACAGCGAGTGCGGCGCCTTGCTGGCGTCTCCGCCCGACCGAGGGTCGCCGTGCGGATCGGTGTGCGACCGGCGTCGGGGCGCGATCCGTGCCTGTGACGCGATCGACTCGTCGAGGAGGTGCCGGGCCCGGTCGGGGCTGCCCTCCGGGTGCTCTGTGCTCATTCACCAGGTCTACCAGCGGCTGGCTCCGTTCGCTGACGCTTGGCACACTTTTTTGGTCGAATTGCGAGTCCTGCACCGCACCGGCCCGCGACGTTCACCGGGCCGGCCCGAACCCAGCCCGACGCGCCCGCAGCCGGGTTCCGTGGAGCGACACGGACCGGGCTATGGTGTCGGGCGTGACCGCAGCCGATCCCACCGACGAGGCAGCGTTCGCCCCCGGCACCCGCGCACCGCAGCCACGGACCAGGGAACGCTGGCCCGGACGCAGGCCGTTCGTCTGGGCGCCTCGCGCACGCACCGTCGAGGTGCTCCTCCCCCAGGCGCACGGCCACGCCGAGCGCCGTCCCATGCGCCTCGTCGGCGCGCACGAGCCCGGCTACTGGCGCGCGGACGACGAGCTGGCGCACGGGACGGACTACGCCTTCTCGATCGACGGCGGGCCGGCCCTCCCCGACCCCTGCAGCACCCTCCTGCCGCACGGCCTGCACGGACCGAGCCGCGTGCTGGACGAGACGTTCGCGTGGCAGGACGACGCGTGGCGCGGCGTCGACCTCCGGCGCGGGGTGCTGCTGCACCTCGACATCGCCTCCGTCACCGCTGAGGGCACGCTCGACGGCGCGGCGGCGCTGCTGCCCGCCATCGCAGCCCTCGGTGTCGACGGCGTCGAGCTCTCCCCGCTCACCGCCTTCGACCCTCGGACCGGTCCCGAGGCGGGGGTCCGCCTGTTCGCCGTGCACGAGCCCTACGGTGGCCCCCGTGCGCTGCAGCGATTCGTCGACACCGCGCACCGTGCCGGCCTGGCCGTGGTGCTCGACCTGCCGCACCGCTGGTCGGTCGCCGACGCGCTGGGCCTGCACGCGTTCGGCCCCTACGCGACCGGTGCGCGCATGGGGCCCCGCGGCGGCTCTGCACCCGCCCGCGACACCCCCCGCATCAACCTCGACGGGTCGGGCAGCCGGGGCTCCCGAGACTTCCTGATCGCCGACGCCCGGCGATGGCTCGAGGAATACCACGTCGACGGCCTGCTGCTCGACGTGGAGGCCCTCGTCGACCGTTCCGCGATGCCGTTCCTGAGCGAGCTCGCCGACGCCGTCCAGGCCGTCGCCGCGCAGTCCGGCCGGCCCCGGACGCTCTTCATGGACGGCCCCGGACGCAGCGACCGGCTCACCACCATCATCGAACACATCCTGTCGGGCGCGGGCGGGTCGGCGCCGCTGGCCGCCCTGAGCGACCTCGCCGAGGCGACGTTCCCGCCGGGTTCCACGGTCGCCCGGCCCCCGTCGACCTTCCGCCGCGCCCAGCGGGCGGCCGCACGGTCAGCCTCCGTGCTGGTCGGCGACCTCACCCGGCTCCCCGCGGCCGCGCGCGCGGTGCCCTGGCCCGACCCCCGAGCTGCGCTACCGCCCGCGGACCCCGACGACCAGGCCGCGCTGCTCGCGTTCGCCGCCCTCGCCGGCACCGGCCTCGTCCTCGACACCGAGCACGTCCCGGTACGACACCACGAACCCGACGACCAACGGCTCGTGAGCTGGACCCGGCGACTCCTGACGCTGCGCCCCTCGTCGCTCGCCGACCTCGCCGAGGAGGTCCGCCCGAGCCCCGCGCCCGGCGTGCTCGTCGTGCGACGCGGCCGCAGCGCACTCGTCCTCGTCACCGCACGCGAGCCCGTGGAGGTCGACCTCGAGCGACACCTCGACGAGCCCGCCGGCACCTGGCGGGTCGCCGCGTCCTGGGACCCCGACGGGACCCACCTGCTCGCCGGCACCCTGCAGGTCCCCGGCCGCACCGTCGTCGTCCTGCGCGCCGACCTCGAGCCTGCCGCCGAGGTGGACTGACCCGCCGACCTCGGCGGCGGCCGACTCATGCGTCGGCCAGGCGGCGACCCTCCTGCGCCAGCGCCCCGAGGCGGGACAGGGCGCGGAAGTACTTCTTGCGATAACCGCCGTCGAGCATCTCGTCGGTGAACAGTGCCCGCTGGGTGGCGCCGTCGACACCCGCCAGCAGCACCGGCACGTCCCGGTCGTAGAGTCGGTCGACCAGCACGACGAGCCGCAGGGCGACCTCCTGGCGCGTGACCGCCCGCACACCCGTCAGCGCCACGAGCTCCACCCCGTCGAGCAGCGCGCCGTACCGGCTGGGGTGCACCGTGGCCAGGTGTGCGAGCAGGTCGTCGAAGTCGTCCAGCACCGCACCCGGCCGCGTCCGCGCCGTGGACCGCACGGACTCCTCCGGCAAGGGGTCCGCGTCCGTGACCACCGAGCGGTGGCGGTAGTCCTCCCCGTCGACCCTGAGCACCTCGAAGCGCCCGGCGAGCGCCTGGATCTCCCGCAGGAAGTCCTCCGCCGCGAACCGCCCCTCCCCGAGCGCGTCCGGCAGCGTGTTCGACGTCGCGGCGAGCGCCACACCACGGTCGGCGAGCTCACGCAGCAAGCGCGACATCAGGACGGTGTCGCCCGGGTCGTCCAGCTCGAACTCGTCGATGCAGACCAGCCGCCGCGTCGCAAGCGCGTCGACGGTCGGCAGGAAGCCCAGCGCGCCGACCAGGTTGGTGTACTCCACGAACGTGCCGTAGGCCGCGCTGCCCTCACCGACCGCCTCGGTCACGGCGTGGGCCAGCGAGGTCAGCAGGTGGGTCTTGCCGACCCCGAACCCGCCGTCCATGTACACGGCGGGCGCCGCGCGCCGTCGGCCCAGCAGCGCCCGCAGACCGGTGGGCGCCGGTGCCGCGATCTCTGCGGCGACCTGCTCGAGCCGCGTGAGCGTGGCACCCTGGCTCGGGTGCCGCGGGTTCGCCCGGTAGGTGGCGAAGCGCGCGTCGTCGAAGTGTCGCGGCGGGACGAGGTCGGCCAGGAGACGCTGCGGGGACACCGTGGGGCGCACCGACACCAGGGAGCCGTACTCGTCCACGGTCGTGCGGGACGGGGCTCGAGAAGCGGCTCGGGAGGCCGAGGACTGGGCTGCGGTCACGATCCTCCAGCGTACGTGCGCGGCGTACGCTGGCCGCTGTGAGTTCTGACACCACGCCGTTGCGCGTCCTCGTGCCGACCCTCGAGGACCTGCCCCCCGACCCGCAGGAGCAGCGGCTGGCCGCGCTCTACGGGCTGCCCGAGCACCCGCACGTGCGCGTGAACATGGTCTCCAGCGTGGACGGCGGCGCCTGGGGCGACGACGGCCGCTCGGGCTCCATCAACGACGCCGCGGACTGGCGGCTCTTCCGGGTCCTGCGCGCGCTGGCCGACGTCGTCCTGGTGGGAGCGGGCACCGCGCGGGCCGAGTCCTACACCGCGCTCGACCGCCCTCGCGGGCTGGAGCACCTCTCCCCCGGCCCGCTCGAGCTCGCGCTCGTGACGCGCAGCGGTCGGGTGCCGGCCGGCGCCCTCGACGGCCCGCGGCTCCCCTGGGTGGTCACGGGTGCGGCGGGCGCCGCGACGGCGTCCGCGGCGGTCGGTGACGACCGCGTGGTCGTGGTCCCCGACGACGACGGCGCGATCGACCTGGAGGCCGGCCTCGCCACGCTCGCAGCCCACGGGCTGGGGCGCGTGCTGTGCGAGGGCGGCCCGCGTCTGCTGGGCTCGATGCTCACCGCGGGCCTGGTCGACGAGCTGTGCGTCACCACCACGCCGCATCTCGTCGGCGCCGGACCCGGCCGGATCGTCGCCGGCCCGCCCACCGCGGACCCGGCTCTCGCCTCCGAGCGCGTGCCGGCCGACCAGCTCCGGCCGGCGCGGCTCGACCGTCTTCTCGTGGCGCCGTCGGGCACGCTCCTGGCGACCTGGGACCTGCGCCGTCGCACGTAGGCGCTGGGCACCGGCGCCCGGGGTGCCGTAGGTTGCTGGCATGCCTGACGCACCCTGGTCCATCGTGGTCCTCACCGAAGACGCGCTGACGTCGGCCGACGTCGCGCACATCACCTCGCTGCACGGCGACGACGAGGTCGCCTATCGCGTGCTGGTCCCCGCGGACACCGAGCACAACGTCGTGGCATCCTTCCTCGACCATCTCGGGATGCTCGAGCTGCGCGAGGCGTGGGACGACCTGACCGGCCGCGAGCCCGACCCCCAGCAGGCGACGTCCACGGCCTCGGAGCAGGTCGTGGAGTCCGTCGAGCTGCTGCGCGCGACGGGCGCGACGGCGCAGGGCGAGGTCACCGAGGACGACCCGCTGCCGACCCTGCGGGCCGCCGTCGAGGCCGGTGCCCAGGAGGTCGTCGTCGTGACCTACCCCCACGCCGTGGCGGACACGTTCCACACCGACTGGGCCTCCAAGGCTCGCGACGAGCTGCACGTGCCGGTGCTCCACCTCTACGCGGGCACGTCCGAGCTGGGCTGACCGAGCTGGGCTGACCGAGCTGGGCTCCCGTTCAGCGCACCCGGTGACCGGCCCGGGTGATCGTCGCGCGCACGAGCTCGTCCATCGAGTCCAGGAACGGCGGTTCGTCGAGCAGCCCGTGGTCCACCGCGGCGACCGACAGCTCGGTGCAGCCGAGGACCACGACGCCGGCACCGCGACGGACCAACCCTGCCGCGACGGCGCGGAGCTCGTCCGGGTCGGCAGGGTGCCCGGCCTTCACCTGGTCGTAGATGACCGCGTTGACCCGCGCCTGGTCGGCCTCGTCCGGCGTCACGACCTCGATGCCGTGCACGGCGAACGCGTCGTCGTAGACGCCGGAGGCTACCGTCCCGGCCGTGGCCAGCAGACCGACCTTCGTCAGCCCGGGGGCCCGTCGCCGCGCCGCCGCGACCGTGACGTCCACGATGGAGACGAACGGCACGGTGATCGCGTCGAGCACCTGCTGGGTGAAGTAGTGCGCGGTGTTGCACGGCATCACCAGGAAGCTCACGCCGAACCGCTCGAGGCGGCGCGCGTCGCGAGCCAGGACCGGGCCCGGGTCGAGCGTTGAGCGCCCGACCACGAAGTCCGTGCGGTCCGGCACCGTGGCGTGGTTGAGCACGACGAGGTCGACGTGCTCCTGGTCCCGCTCAGCCTGGGTGAGCTGGACGACGCGCTGCAGGAAGTACGCCGTGGCGAGCGGACCGACGCCGCCGATCACACCGACCGGCGGCGTCTCGTCGTGCGGGGCAGGCCCGTCGGTCACGCCGCGCCCTTCCACGCCAGCCGTCGTGCCTCGGCCAGCGGGTAGTGGCGGGCGTACTTGCGCCACTGGTTGAGCTGGGCGATGCACAGGTAGGCGATACGGCGCGGGTCCGTCTCGGCCCGGTACCACAGCGGGTTGGTGGACCGGCCCCGCCGCGCGAGCTGCCGTGCCTCGGCCCGCACACCGGGGTCGAGCACGTAGCGCCGCAGCAGCGGTCCCGGCAGCACGGTGTACAGGCTCCGCGCCTCGAGCTCGCCCGTCGCCGAGAGCGGCACGTCCGGACCGAGCACGGAGCGCGGGTCGGGGTCGAGCCCGCGCACGTGCTCGTGGACGGAGAACTTCACCGCGTGCGCCCCGGCGGCGGCGATGTAGAAGTTCGACCGGCCGAGGCGGGGGTTGAGCTCGAAGAAGACGTACCGACCGTCACGCGGGTCGTACTTCAGGTCGAAGTTGGCGAACCCGGTCCAGCCCACGTGCTCCAGCAGCCGCGTCGCCTGCTCGACGACGTCACGCTGGGTCTGGGTGATGATCCCGGCAGGGTTGCCGAGCGCTCCCGGGGTGTGCTCCTCGAGCAGCACGTGCCCGAACGCCGAGAACCGCACCTTGCCGCTCGCGTCGGAGTAGCAGGTGAGGATCCGCATGCCCGAGTCGTCACCGGGGATGTAGTCCTGGATGACGAACGACCCCGCGTAGCCGGCAGCGCCCACGCGGGCGAGCAGCTCGACCAGCTCGTCGCGGGAGTCGACGAGGAAGACCTTCTTCTTCCCCACGAACTCCACGTCGTGGTAGGCGGCCGTGCTGGCGGCCTTCGCGATGACCGGGAAGGTCAGGCCGGAGGTGTCGGGCTCGGCCCCGTCGGCCCCGCCGATCTTGTGGATGACCGTGGTCGGGTGGGCGATGCCGAGCTCGGCGCACAGGTCGCCGAAGCCTTCCTTGTCGGTGAGCCGCAGCAGCAGCTCTTCCCCGACGTACGGCACCGTGTAACGGTCCTCCAGCCGGTCGCGGTTCTCCACCAGGGTGCGCACGAGCCAGTCCGCCGAGCCCATCACGACGAGGTCGGCGTCGGTGTGCTCGTCGGCGATCGCCCGCAGCCGGGCCACGATCGCGTCCGGGTCGTCGATGCGGGGCTCGGCGACGTGGTGCAGGATCCGCGAGTAGCGCACAAGCCCGGTGGACATCCCCGAGACGACGACGGGCTTGACGCCGTAGGCCTCGTGGAACGTGCGGGCCAGGGAGTACGCCCCGATGTCGCCGCCCAGGACGACGGGCTGCAGCCGGCGGTTCATCGGTTCCTCCGTCCACCGGTGGGCCGTGCGGCCGCGGCCCGCTGAGCGGCCGCGTAGTTGGCCTTCAACGCGCTCGTCGGGTAGTACCGCCGGTACTTGCGCACGTGGTTGACCAACGCCGTGAGGATGTACAGCCGGCGTCGCGGGCTCGCGTCGGCCGGGTACCGCAGCGGGTGCACGGTCCGGCCGGTGCGCATGAGGCCCACGACGCGGGCGCGCAGCCCGTCGTCGAGCACGTAGCGGCGCAGCATCCGGTGCGGCACGACGGCGTAGAGCACCTCGCGCTGGGCGGTCACACGCTCCCGACGCTGCCGGTGGATCACGTCGTCGACCAGCACCTCGGTCGGGTTCTGGCCGCCCGCGGTGACGTAGTAGTTGTTCCGCCCGATGCGGGGGTTCTGCTCGAAGAACTTGAAGACGCCGTCGCGCGGGTCGAGCTTGACGTCGAAGTTCGCGAAGCCACGCCACCCCGTGTGCTCGCAGATGCGCTGCGCCGCGTCGAGGATCTCGTCGATCGGCTCGACGATCATGGCCGACGGGTTCCCGCGTGCCGCAGGCGTCCGCTCCTCGAGCAGCACCTGCGCGGAGCAGCGCAGCGTGACCCGGCCGGACGTGTCGGAGTAGGTGGTGACGGACCGCATCTGGGTGTCGTCGCCCGGGATCATCTCCTGGACCAGGAAACGTCCGCGGAAGCCTGCCCCGCGCAACGCCGTCCAGAGCTCCTCGAGCTCACCGGGCGAGGCGATCTCGTAGATCTTCTTCTTCCCGGGGAACCGCGCCTCGTGGTAGTCGGCGCTGGATGCCGGCTTGGCGATCACGGGGTAGTCGAACGCGACCGGCTCGGGACGCCAGGCGTCATCGGCGGCCGTGGCGAAGTCCTGGATCACGGTGGCGGGCGTCGGGATGCCGAGCTCGGTGCACACCGCGGAGAACTCGGCCTTGTCGCAGATCCGGTCGATGAGGTCGACGTCGGCGTAGGGAAGGACGTACCCGGCGGTCTCGAGGACCGTGCGGTGATGGGCGAGGATCCGCACCACCCAGTCCATGTTGGACTGCAGCAGCAACGGCTCACGATGGCCGGCGGCCCGCCGGTCGGTCGCCACGCGCTCGAGGGTCGCGACGATCTCGTCCGGCGCGGTGCCGGACAGCACCGTGTCGATGAGCTGCGAGTGCGCGATGGGGCCGGGCTCGGCGAACGCGACCACCGTGGTGCGCAGCCCGAACTGCTCGTGGAAGGAACGGGTCAGGCCGTACACGCCGATGTCCGACCCGACGATCACGGGATGGAACCCGGGGCCCGCGACGGCCCCGGGTCCCGCGAGGGAGCTGGTCACGAGGGTGTCAGGCCTCCTGCTCGGTGCGGTCGGCGGACCACTGCGTGTGGAAGGTCCCGTCCCGGTCCGTGCGACGGTAGGTGTGCGCGCCGAAGAAGTCGCGCTGCGCCTGGATCAGCGCCGCCGGCAGGCGCTCGGCCCGCACGCCGTCGTAGTACGCCAGCGACGAGCTGAACGCCGGTGTCGGCACACCGTTCTGCGCGGCGCCTGCGACGACGCGGCGCCACGCCGCGAGACCGTTGCCGACCGCGTTCGTGAAGTACTCGTCGGCGAGCAGCAGCGGGAGGTCCGCGTCACGCTCGTAGGCCTCGGTGATCCGGTTGAGGAACCGGGCGCGGATGATGCAGCCACCGCGCCAGATGCGGGCCATCGCACCCCGGTCGATGTCCCAGCCGTTCTCGGCCGACGCCGCCGCGATCTGGTCGAAGCCCTGGGAGTAGGCCACCACCTTGGAGGCGTAGAGGGCGAGACGGACGTCCTCCACGAAGCGGGCACGGGACTCGTCGTCCGCGCCGACCTCCCAGGCCTGGGTGTGGGCCGGCAGCGCGGCCCGACCGGCCTCGCGCTGCGGCACCGAGCCGGACAGGGCACGGGCGAACGTGGCCTCGGCGATGCCGGTGATCGGTACCCCCAGGTCCAGCCCGTTCTGCACGGTCCAGCGGCCGGTGCCCTTCTGCTCGGCCTGGTCGAGCACGATGTCGACGAACGCGGAGCCGGTCTCGGCGTCGACGTGCTTCAGGACGTCGGCCGTGATCTCGATGAGGAACGACTCGAGGTCGCCCGTGTTCCACTCGGCGAAGATGTCGCCGATCTCCGCCGCGGACGCACCGAGCCCCTGCTTGAGCAGGTCGTAGGCCTCGGCGATCAGCTGCATGTCGGCGTACTCGATGCCGTTGTGCACCATCTTGACGAAGTGGCCGGCACCGTTCGGGCCCACGTAGGTGCAGCACGGCGTGCCGTCGACCTTCGCGGAGATGGCCTCGAGGATCGGTCCGAGCGACTCGTAGGACTCGCGCGTCCCGCCGGGCATGATCGAGGGCCCGAGCAGCGCGCCCTCCTCACCGCCCGACACGCCGGTGCCGACGAAGTGCAGGCCGCGGGCGCTCAGCGCCTCCTCACGGCGGATGGTGTCCGGGAAGTGGGCGTTGCCGGCGTCGACGACGATGTCGCCGTCCTCCAGCAGCGGCAACAGCTCGTCGATGACGGCGTCGGTCGCGGCGCCGGCCTTGACCATGATGACGACCTTGCGCGGCCGCTCGAGCGACGCGACGAAGTCGGCCATGGTCTCCGACGGCACGAAGTCACCCTCGTCGCCCGCCTCCTCGACCAGCGACCGGGTCTTGCCGTAGCTGCGGTTGTGCACGGCCACGGTGTAGCCGTGCCGGGCAAAGTTGCGCGCGAGGTTGCGGCCCATCACCGCGAGTCCGGTGACGCCGATCTGGGCACGTGCTGTCATCGATTCCTGCTTCCTCGTGAAGATCGTGTCCGGGCGTCTCGTCGTGGCACACCCGGGAGGCCGCGAACAGCCTAGTCGTCCCTGTGACGCGACACGCCCACCCGCCGGGATCCGGACACCGCCGGTCGTCGTACGGTGGTCCGGTGAGCGGAACCCGGCGTGACGTGCCCGAACGGTTCGCGGCCGCCCTCGAGTCGTTGCGCGGTCGGCGGCTGCGGCCGGAGGTCCGGCTGGTCGAGGTCCCCGGGCCCCAACGGGTGGCCCCGTTCGCTCTCGCGCTCGAGGGCGAGGTCCTCGTGGACGACGACGAGATCGCCACCGGCCGGTTCGTCGGTCTGCACGACCCCGACGGCCAGGAGGCGTGGCGAGGCGACTTCCGCGTCGTGACCCTGGTGCGCACCCGCCTCGAGGCCGAGCTCGCCACCGAGGAGATGCTCGGCGACGTCGCCTGGACCTGGGTCACGGAGAACCTGGGGACCGCCGGCGTGGGTGCCGTCGCCGCGGGCGGCACGGTCACCCGGGTCCTGTCGCAGAGCTACGGCGCGCTGGCCGCCACGCCCGCCGCCGTCGACCTCGAGATCCGCGCGTCGTGGACCCCGACGGACACCGACCTCGGGGCGCACCTCGAGGTCTGGGCGGACCTGATGTCCACGGCGGGGGGCCTGCCTCCGCTGCCGGACGGCGTGACGGCCTTGGACGTGCGGCGCCGTACGGTAGGCCCATGAGCTCTGCGGTCACCCCCGACGCCATCGACCCGGCCGAGATCGCGCCGCTGACGGAGCCGGCCGACGGCGTGGGGCGGGTCGTGGACGCCCCGGCGGCGCTGGAACGGGTCGCCAGCGCTTTTGCGGCCGGGTCCGGACCGGTCGCCGCGGACGCCGAGCGAGCCTCGGGCTACCGCTACGGCCAGGCGACGTACCTGGTCCAGGTCCGCCGCCAGGGCGCCGGCACAGCGTTGATCGACCCGGTCCCGCTGCGGGACCTGTCCGTGCTGAGTGCCGCCGTCGGGGACGTCGAGTGGGTGCTGCACGCCGCCTCGCAGGACCTGCCCGGTCTCGCCGAGCACGGCCTGCGCCCGGCCCGGGTCTTCGACACCGAGCTCGCCGCGCGGCTGCTGGGGATGCCGCGCGTGGGCCTGGCCGCCGTCGTGGCGGACACCCTGGGTCTGGGGCTGGCCAAGGAGCACTCCGCCGTCGACTGGTCCACCCGACCGCTGCCGGAGGACTGGCTGCGGTATGCCGCCCTGGACGTGGAGGTTCTCGTCGAGGTGCGCGACGTCCTGGCGGCCCGCCTCGAGGAGGCGGGCAAGGCCGCGTGGGCGGCGCAGGAGTTCGAGCACGTGCGCACCCTGCCGCCGCCGGCACCTCGCGTGGAGCCCTGGCGTCGCACCTCGGGCACCCACACGGTCAAGGGCCGCCGTCAGCTCGCCGTCGTCCGCAGCCTCTGGGAGGCGCGGGAGGCCAACGCCCGGCAGCGCGACGTCTCCCCCGGGCGGGTGCTGCCGGACCGCGCGATCATCGCGGCCGCCCGCGCCCTGCCGCGCAGCGTGCCCCAGCTCGTCGCGCTGCCGGAGTTCGCGACGAAGGGGGCCAAGCGCCGGGCCCCGGCCTGGCAGCAGGCGATCGACGCCGCGCTCGCCCTCGACGAGGCGGACCTGCCCACGACGCGGGGCCCGCGCACCGACGCACCGCCGCCCCCGCGCGCCTGGGCAGACCGAGACCCGGTCGCAGCACAGCGACTCACCGCGGCGCGCGAGATCGTGTCGCAGCTCTCCGAGGAGCTCACGGTCCCCGCGGAGAACCTCCTGCAGCCGGACGCGCTGCGCCGCGTCTGCTGGACGCCGCCCGCACGTTCCGGCCCGGAGGAGATCGCCGAGTTCCTGCGTGCTCGCCAGGCCCGCGAGTGGCAGATCGAGCTGGTCGCCGAGCGTCTGGCCAGGGCCTTCGCCAGCACCTGAGCAGGCGCCGCCCGGTTCGGTCGAGCGCTGATACTGCGTATCAGATGGGCTATGCTGTTCCTGGTACTCGCGGTAGCGTGTACCCGAGCCCCGGGGCGATCCCCCGAGGTCCCGAGCGACGATGCTCCCGGCACCGTCGGAACCGACCCCCGCAACGGACGGAGCTGCCATGACCGTGGCCCCCCAGGCCCCCGGCACCACCCGCGACCCAGCCCGACGAGCCTTGCGCGACGTCGTCTTCGTCGAGGGCGTGCGCACCCCCTTCGGCAAGGCCCGGGCAGACGGCCTCCTCGCGGAGACCCGCGCCGACGACCTCGTCGTCAAGGCTCTGCGCGAGCTGCTGCGCCGCCACCCCGAGCTGCCGGTCGAGCGCATCGACGAGGTCGCGATCGCCGCGACCACCCAGCAGGGCGACCAGGGCCTCACCCTCGGTCGCACGGTCGGCCTCCTCGCCGGCCTGCCCCACTCCGTGCCCGGCTACGCCATCGACCGCATGTGCGCCGGCGCCATGACCGCGGTGACGACCACCGCGTCCAGCATCGCCGTCGGCGCGTCCGACGTCGTCGTCGCCGGCGGCGTGGAGCACATGGGCCGCCACCCCATGGGGCTCGACGCCGACCCGAACCCCCGCTTCCTCTCCGAGAAGCTGGTCGACCCGGAAGCCCTCAACATGGGGGTCACGGCGGAGAACCTGCACGACAAGTTCCCCCACCTGACCAAGGAGCGCGCCGACGCGTACGCCGTCGGCAGCCAGACGCGCTACGCGAAGGCCGTCGCGAACGGCGACATCGGGCCGGAGGTCGTCCCGGTCGCCGCGCGCTCGGCCGAGCTCGGCTGGGGCCTGGCCACGGCCGACGAGCTGCCCCGCCCGGACACCACGATGGAGGGCATCGCCCACCTCAAGACGCCGTTCCGCCCCGGCGGACGCGTCACCCCGGCCACCTCCTCGCCGCTCACCGACGGCGCCACCGTGTCGCTGCTCGCCGCGGGCGAGACCGCCGACGAGCTCGGCCTGCCCGCCGCCATGCGCCTCGTCTCCTACGCGTTCGCCGGCGTCCCGGCCGAGATCATGGGCTACGGCCCGGTGCCGGCCACCGACAAGGCGCTCGCCCAGGCCGGCCTGACCATCGACGACATCGGCCTGTTCGAGATCAACGAGGCCTTCGCCGTCCAGGTGCTCAGCTTCCTCGACCACTACGGCATCGCCGACGACGACGAGCGCGTCAACCGCTACGGCGGAGCGATCGCCGTGGGGCACCCGCTGGCCAGCTCGGGCGTCCGGCTGATGACCCAGCTCGCCCGGCAGTTCGCCCAGCACCCCGAGGTCCGCTACGGCATCACCACCATGTGCGTCGGTCTGGGCCAGGGCGGCACCGTCGTCTGGGAGAACCCGCACCACGCCGACTACTCGGGCCATGTCCCGGCCACCACGGAGGGCTGAACACGATGACCGAGAACACGACCGCACCCCGCGCCGAGCGCGTCACCCACTCCCTCGTCCGCGACGTCACGTTGCCCGACGGCGGCGGCACCCTCGCGCTCGTCACGCTCGACAACGGGCTCGACCACACCAAGCCGAACACTCTCGGGCCCGAGGGTCTCGCCGAGCTCACCGCGGCGCTGACGGCCCTGCAGCAGCGCGCCGCGGCCGGCGAGATCGCGGCCGTCGGCATCACGGGCAAGCCGTACTTCCTGGCCGCGGGTGCCGACCTGCTCGGCGTCGGCGCCGTGACGTCGCGCGAGCAGGCCCTCGAGCTCGGCCGCTCCGGGCACGACGCCTACGAGCTGCTGCACACCATGGGCGTGCCGACGTTCGCGTTCGTCAACGGCCTGGCCCTCGGCGGCGGCCTCGAGGTCGCCCTCAACTGCGACTACCGCACCGTCGCGTCCGACGCCGCGGCGCTCGGCCTGCCCGAGACCGGCCTCGGGCTGGTCCCCGGCTGGGGCGGGGCCTACCTCGTCCCCCGTCTGGTCGGCATCGAGAAGGCCGTCGACGTGCTGCTCACCCGGCCGGCGGCGAACAAGCCGTTCAAGCCCGCCGAGGCACTGAAGATCGGTCTCGTGGACGAGCTGTTCGAGGCCGCCGACTTCCTCGAGCAGTCCATCGACTGGGCCGCCCGCGTGCTGCGCGGCGAGGTGACGCCCGCCCGGCGCGACCTCGACCCGCAGCCCGTGTGGGACGCCGTCGTGCAGGGCACCCGCGAGCGCCTCGACGCGCTCGTCGCCGGGTCGCGGCCCGCGCCGTACCGTGCGCTGGACCTGCTCGCCGGGGCACGTAGCGCCTCTCGCGCGGAAGGGTTCGCCGCCGAGGACGAGGCGTTGGCCGACCTCGTCATGACCGACGAGATGCGGGCGAGCGTCTACGCGTTCCAGCTCACGTCGGCCGGGAAGCGGCCGGTCGGCGCTCCGGACACGAAGCTCGCCCGGCCCGTCACCCGTGTCGGCATCGTGGGTGCCGGGCTCATGGCCGCCCAGATCGCGCTGCTGGTCTCCCAGCGCCTCGGCGTGCCCGTCGTGATGCGTGACCTCGACTCCGAGCGCGTCGCCAAGGGCCTCGGGTTCGTCCGCGACACCGTCGACAAGCTGGTCGGCCGTGGCCGGATGAAGCCGGAGGTGGGCATGCGGATCGTCGCGAGCGTCACCGGCACCACCGACATCCACGACTTCGCGAACTGCGACGTGGTGGTGGAGGCCGTCACCGAGGTGATGAGCCTGAAGAAGAAGGTGTTCGCGGAGCTCGAGGAGATCGTCGGCGAGGACACCGTGCTGGCGACGAACACCTCGGCGCTGTCGATCACCGAGATGGCCTCCGACCTGCGCCATCCCGAGCGGGTCGTCGGCATCCACTTCTTCAACCCGGTAGCGCAGATGCCGCTGGTGGAGGTGGTGAACGCGGAGCGCACCTCCGACGAGGCGCTGGCGACGGCCTTCGCGATCACGAAGAAGCTGCGCAAGACGGCGGTGCTGGTCAAGGACCGTCCCGGGTTCGTGGTCAACCGGCTGCTCGTGCTCGTCATGGGCAAGGTCGTCGAGGCGGTCGAGAACGGCACGTCGGTCGAGGCTGCCGACGCCGCGCTCGCACCGCTCGGCTTCCCGATGCCGACGTTCGAGCTGTTCGACCTGGTGGGACCCGCCGTCGGGCTGCACGTGCTGACGTCGTTGCGCGAAGACCTCGGCGACCGGTTCCCGCGCTCGCCCGGACTGGAGAAGCTCGTCGCCGACGGCACGCGCGTGGTGCTGGACGCCCCGGCTCCCGGGATGCACAAGCCCGTCGACCCGGCGATCCAGCCGGTGTTCGGCGAGGCGCTCGAGGTGGGCACGCAGGGCCGCGCGGGCACGCCGGTGCTCGACGCCGCCGGTGTCCTGGACTCCGTGCTGACCGCCCTGACCGTCGAGATCGGCCACATGCTCGAGGAGCAGGTCGTGGCGGACGCCTCGCAGATCGACCTGTGCATGATCCTCGGGGCGGGGTGGGGCTTCCACACCGGCGGCATCACGCCGTACCTGGACCGCACGGGCTACAGCGAGCGCGTCCTCGGCCGACGGATCCTGCCCGACGGCGTCGCGAACGTCCCCGGGAGCGTCGCCTGACACTCCTCACCCCGGGGAGCACGACCGGTGGCCGGTCCCGTAGGGGGCCGGCCATCGGCGTCTCCGCAGGCCTCGACGGCGAAGCTGCCCCGTCAGCGCCGGTGCGCCGGCGAGGCCGCGAGCGCGACGACGTCACGCGTGGTGCCGGCGACCACGTCCGGCCGGGCGCCGCCCGACCAGACCCGACCGTGGGACACCCACCCCGTGCGCGTCCCGGCAGCACGACCGACCGCGACGTCGGCGTGGGCCGCGTCGCCGATCATCCAGACGTCCCGGCGGTCGACGTCGGCGGCCCCGAGGCGCTCGAGGGCGATCTCGACGATCCGCGGGTCGGGCTTGGCCACGCCCTCCTCGCCCGAGACGACGACCGCGTCGACGTGCGGCCCCACGTCGCACCGGGCGATCTTGCCGCGCTGCTGCGCCGGGTCGCCGTTCGTGACGATGCCGACGGCGTGCCCGGCGCCGCGCAGCACGTCCAGCGCGCCCAGCACGGCCGGATAGGCCTGGACGTGCTCGCGGATGCCTGCGCGGAACAGCTCGATGGTCGCCGGTACGTCGTCGGGCAGGCCGAGCCGGTCGATGACGACCCGGGCGAGGTCCGCCTTGCGCGAGAAGCCGCCGTCGTCGGCGGCGACGATCGCGGCGAGGTCCGCGTCGGTGCCCCCGTGGTCCGCCACAGCCTTGCCCGCCCAGGTGGCGAACGCGGCGTCGCGGTTCACGAGGGTGTTGTCGAGGTCGAAGAGCCAGATCACGCCTGTACGTTACCGACCCGTGTCGTGGCACGGCGCGGGTGGCCGGAGTATGGTCGGAGGAAGGCGGCGCGTTCCGCCTCACCTCCGCCACCGGCGCTCGCGCCGCCGGGACCATCGTGCGAGGCACGACGGTGGAGGCAAAGGGGACCTCGAGTGCTCGACGCGTCGGCCAGGACACTGTGTTCCGGTGCGGCACCACGGGCGCGAGCCGCGGGTGACGCACCCCGAGCACAGGAGTCCTCATGACCTCCCACGAGTCGTTCAAGCGCCGCGTCCGCGAGCGCATGTCCCGCACCGGCGAGCGCTACGCCGCCGCACGCCGGTCCCTGCTCCCGGAACCACCGCCGTCGGGCGAGGTCGGGCCGGGCTGGGTCAGCCGGCCGGAGGTGTCCGACGCGACGATCAAGGAGAACACCGGCGCGCAGGACCCGGCCCGGCACGGCGTGTTCACGGTGTCCACCGACCCGGTGGGACAGTGCACCCGGATGACGCTCACGCACGAACGGCTGGCGTCGCCCGCGGCGGCGGAGCACTGGCGTGAGTACTGGGGCGAGTGGCTGGCGGCGCTGGCGACGTCCGACGTCCCCGCTGGCTGACGCGGCGGCGCCCGGCCCTACGGCACCTCCGTGCCGGGGCCGGGCGGCACGTCGTCGTCCTCGCCGAGCGCGTGGAGCACCCACGGCACGAGCGCTTTCGCGGTGCGCCGGTACCCGAGCGCGCTCGGATGGAAGCGGTCGAGGCTGAACGCCTCCTGCGGGTGGTCGACGAAGAACGGCCCGACGACGTCCGCCAGCGAGACGGGGTACGCACCCGCCCCGCGCACCGCCACGACCTGCGCCGCGGCGAGCTGCCGGGAGGCACGCGCACCGAGGGCGCGCAGCGGCTGCGGGACCGGGCGCAGCGCACCCAGATCGGGGCAGGTCCCCACGACGACGGCGCAGCCGAGACCGTGCAGCCTGTCGACGGCCGCGACGAGGTGCCCGACCGACTCCGCGACCGGCACCCGGTGGGTGACGTCGTTGCCACCCACCACGACCACGGCGGCGTGCGGCCGGTAGCCGCGTTCCAGGCTGTCGAGCTGGGCGGCCAGCATCGACGACTCGGCACCGACCACCGCCGCGACCCGCAGCCGCACGGGCCGGTGCAGACGCTTCGCGAGACCGCGCGCGATCCGCGCACCCAGGGTGTCCTTGCGACGCTCGGCGCCAAGCCCCGCGGCGACCGAATCACCGAGCACCAGCAGGTCGAGCGGCGGGCCGCCGTACCTCGTGCGCCAGACGCGGTCGGCGTCCAGCGCCTCCTCGCCGAGGGCCTTGCCGATCCGCCGCCGGGCGAGCGCTGCCTGACGGCGCAGGAGCTCGGTGGCCGCGACGACCACCGCGGCGGCACCGAGAACAACCGTCAGGGCCGCCACGAGAGCCGGTCCCGCGCGATGCGAAAAATTCATGCTCTCGTTGAAGCAGACCCGTCTGAACAACGGGTGGCGGGACGGTGTCATGCCGACGTCGGGCCTGCGTCACCGCGCGTCGACCGCCGCGACACCCCATCATGCTCACATGACGAAGCCACGGACGATGGGTGTCGAGGAGGAGTTCCTGCTGGTGGGCCCGGACGGCTCACCGGTGGCCAAGGCCCAGGAGGCGCTCGATGCCTCCGGTCACGACAACCACGACGGCGGCACGGGGGCGCTCGAGCCGGAGTTCATGGAGGAGCAGCTCGAGACGGCCACCCATCCGCGCGCGTCGCTGTCGGACCTGGCCGCCGAGATCCGTGCCGGTCGCTCCCGTGCGCAGGAAGCCGTGGACCGCGTGGACGCCCGCGTGGCCGCTCTGGCCACCTCGCCCGTCGCGTTCACGGGGACCACGGTGTCCAGGCTGCGGTACCAGAAGGCGCGCCACGTCTTCGGGATGACGGCGCGCGAGCAGCTCACCAGCGGCTGCCACGTGCACGTCGGGGTCGAGGACGACACCGAAGGGGTGGCCGTGATCGACCGGATCGGCCCCTGGCTCGCCACGGTGCTGGCGCTGAGCACCAACTCGCCGTTCTGGCAGGGCTCGGACACCGACTACGCGAGCTACCGCTCCCAGGTCTGGACACGGTGGCCGACGGCGGGGCCGACGCGGGCGTTCGGCTCCCCGGAGGAGTACCACGCCGCCGTCGCGGCGCTCGTCGCCACCGACACGGTGCTCGACCAGAACATGGTGTTCTTCGACGCGAGGCTCTCCCCCACCTACCCGACGGTGGAGGTGCGGGTGATGGACGTCTGCCTCGATCCCGACACCACGACGCTCGTCGCCGCCCTGGTCCGTGGGCTGGTCGAGACCGCCGCACGGGAGGCGGCCGAGGGCGTGACGGCGCCGAGCGCGCCGCCGGAGCTGCTGCGCACCGCCGCGTGGCGGGCCGGCCGCTCGGGACTGGAGGGCGACCTCGTCTCGCCACGCACCTGGCGGCCGGCCGGAGCCCACGACGTCGTCGGGCAGCTCGTCGACCACGTCCGCGAGGCTCTGCGGGACGCGGACGACCTCGATGCCGTGACCGAGCTGCTCGGCAAGGTCTGGTCGACCGGTGGCGGCGCGGCGCAGCAGCGCGCCTGGTTCGCCGAGGCCGGCGACCTCCACGGCGTCGTCGAGCGGGCGGTGGAGATCACCCACTCCTGACCCGCGAGCGTCAGTCGCGCGCCAGCGCGGCCAGGGCGTCGCGCACCACGTCCTCGGCACGCAGCCGCTGCGCCGTGACGATCTGGTCCCGGCTGGCGTGGTCGAGGAACGTCACCGGCAGTCCTCGGTG
This sequence comes from Isoptericola maris, assembly GCF_048065335.1. Lineage (NCBI taxonomy): Bacteria > Bacillati > Actinomycetota > Actinomycetes > Micrococcales > Promicromonosporaceae > Isoptericola > Isoptericola maris. The sequence goes on from NZ_JBLUNY010000001.1 coordinate 421,258, forward strand.
GACGAACGGGGTGCGCACCCCGTGCTCGGCGGCGCGCTGGGCGAGCATCGCCCCGACGCCGCCGTCGACGACCCCGTCCTCGACGGTGACGACCAGGTCGTGCTCCCCGGCCATCTTGACCAGATGCTCCGGCACGGGCAGCACCCACGTCGGCGCGACGACGTCCACCTGGAGCCCGTGCGCGGCGAGCGAGTCACCCGCGGCGATCGCCGAGCCGACCATCGAGCCCACCCCGACGACGAGGACCTTGCGGCCCGCGGGAGCACCGGCGCCGGGGGTGTGGCGCGCGACGACGTCGACGCCTTCCAGCTCCTCGACGGTCTCGATCGGGTCGCCGAGCGCGCCCTTGGGGTAGCGCACGACGGTCGGGGCGTCATCGACGTCGACGGCGGTGCGCAGCGCCGAGCGCAGCGTCGCCTCGTCGCGCGGGGCCGCCAGGCGCAGCCCGGGCACGATGCGCAGCATGGCCATGTCCCACATGCCGTTGTGGCTGGCGCCGTCGTCGCCGGTGATGCCGGCCCGGTCCAGCACGAACGTGACGCCCGCCCGGTGCAGGGCGACGTCCATGAGGACCTGGTCGAACGCACGGTTGAGGAACGTGGCGTAGACCGCCACGACGGGGTGCAGCCCCGCGAACGCCATGCCCGCGGCGGACGTGACGGCGTGCTGCTCGGCGATGCCGACGTCGAAGGTGCGGCGCGGGAACTCGCTCGCGAAGGGTGCCAGGCCGACGGGGTGCAGCATCGCGGCCGTCAGGCACACGACGTCGCTGCGTCGGCGCCCGATGGCGACGATCTCGTCGGCGAACACCTGGGTCCACCCGAACCGCGACGGCGCGACGGGCAGGCCCGTCTCGGGGTGGATCTTGCCGACGGCGTGGAAGCGGTCGGCGACGTCCTCCTCGGCCGGGGTGTAGCCGCGGCCCTTCTCGGTGATGACGTGCACGATCACCGGTCCGCCGAACGCCTTGGCGCGGCGCAGCGCGGCCTCGGTCGCAGCGGTGTCGTGACCGTCGACCGGGCCGATGTACTTCAGCCCGAGGTCCTCGAACATGCCCTGCGGCGCGACGACGTCCTTGAGGCCCTTCTTCAGCCCGTGCAGCCACTCGTAGGCGAACCGGCCGGGGGCACCGGTGCGGTGCAGGGTGCGCTTTCCCCAGCCGAGGAACGCCTCGTACCCCCGGGTGACCCGCAGCGTGTCCAGATGGTTGGCGACGCCGCCGATGGTCGGCGAGTACGAGCGGCCGTTGTCGTTGACGACGATCACGAGCCGCCGGTCGGCGTCGGCGGCGATGTTGTTGATCGCCTCCCACGCCATGCCGCCGGTGAGGGCACCGTCTCCGATGACGGCGACGACGTGGCGGTCGTCCCGCCGCGCGACGGTGTTGGCCTTCGCGATGCCGTCGGCCCACGACAGCGCCGTCGAGGCGTGCGAGTTCTCCACGACGTCGTGCTCGGACTCCGCGCGGCTCGGGTAGCCGGACAGCCCGTCACGCTTGCGCAGCCCCGAGAAGTCCTGGCGGCCGGTGAGCAGCTTGTGCACGTAGGACTGGTGGCCCGTGTCGAACACGAACGTGTCGCGCGGCGATGCGAAGGTGCGGTGCATCGCGATGGTCAGCTCGACGACGCCCAGGTTCGGTCCGAGGTGCCCACCGGTGCGCGAGACGTTCTCCACGAGGAAGTCGCGGATCTCGGTCGCGAGCTGCCGCGTCTGCGCGGGGCTCAGTCGTCGCACGTCTGCGGGCGTCTCGATCGTGCTCAGCAGCCCCATGCGTTCCTCCCACTGGTCATCCGACAACTCTAAGCGCTGTTCGTGACGTCGCTGTGCGGTCCCGGCGAGAACCGCGCAACGGCTGTGGGTGCACGACGCGCCGTGACGGCGTCGGGTCCGACGGCGTGTCGTGCACCCACAGCGGGAGGGAGGGGGTCGCACGATAGGTTCGGCAGTGGCCGGCGGGAAGACCCGACCGTCGGCGAACCGTCGAGGGCCGCGAGACCGCCCTCGGCACAACCTTCAAGAGGCACCCGTGCGCTTCCTCGACGGCCAACGGCCCACCACCGACCTGACCTACGGCGACGTCTTCATGGTCCCGTCGCGTTCCGACGTGACGAGCCGGTTCGACGTCGACCTGTCGACCGACGACGGCACCGGGACCACGATCCCGATCGTCGTCGCCAACATGACGGCCGTGTCCGGGCGCCGCATGACCGAGACGATCGCGCGACGCGGCGGGATCGCGATCCTGCCGCAGGACGTGCCGGTCGAGGTGGTGGCGGACGTCGTGGCGGACACCAAGTCCAAGGACCCGGTGATCGAGACGCCGGTGACGGTGGCCCCCACGGAGACGGTCGCGACGGTCCTGAGCCTGCTGGGCAAGCGTTCGCACGGCGCCGCCGTGGTGGTCGACGACGGCCGCCCCGTCGGCGTCGTCACGGAGGCGGACTGCCTCGCCGTCGACCGGTTCGCCCGCGTGGGCACGCTCGTCGCGGACGGCCTCGTCACGCTCGACGCCGCCCAGGTCGAGGCCGACGGCCTCGAGGCGACGTTCGAGCGGCTGCACGCCGAGAAGGTGCGGCTCGCCCCCGTGGTGCGCGACGGCGTCCTGGTCGGCGTGCTGACCCGCAAGGGAGCGGTGCGCTCCACGGTCTACTCCCCCGCCCTCGACGCGGCGGGACGCCTGCGGGTGGGCGCCGCCGTCGGCATCAACGGCGACGTCGCGGCCAAGACGCGCGAGGTGCTCGCCGCCGGCGTGGACGTGCTCGTCGTCGACACCGCGCACGGTCACCAGGACAAGATGCTCGCCGCACTGCGCGAGGTCACCGCCGTGCGGGCCGACTTCCCGCACGTCCCCGTCGTGGCCGGCAACGTCGTCACGGCCGACGGCGTGCGCGACCTCGTCGACGCGGGTGCCGACATCCTCAAGGTGGGCGTCGGCCCCGGTGCGATGTGCACCACGCGCATGCAGACCGCCGTCGGGCGCCCGCAGTTCTCCGCGGTCCTCGAGTGCGCCGAGGCGGCGCGCGGGCTCGGCAAGCACGTGTGGGCCGACGGCGGCGTGCGGCACCCGCGCGACGTCGCGCTCGCGCTGGCCGCTGGCGCCTCCCAGGTGATGATCGGCTCCTGGTTCGCCGGGACGTACGAGTCGCCCGGCGACCTCCACGAGGACGGCTCGGGGCGGCAGTACAAGGACTCGTTCGGCATGGCCTCCGCGCGCGCCGTCGCAGCGCGCACCGCGGGCGCGGGCACCGCGTTCGGACGGGCCCGCAAGGCGCTGTACGAGGAGGGCATCTCGACCGGGAAGATGTACCTCGACCCGGAGCGTCCGGGCGTGGAGGACCTGCTCGACGAGATCACCTCCGGGCTGCGTTCGAGCTGCACGTACGCGGGGGCCCGCACGCTCGCGGAGTTCGCCGAGCGCGCCGTGGTGGGCGTGCAGTCGGCCGCCGGCTACGCCGAGGGCATGCCCCTGGCCACCTCCTGGTGAGCTCGTGAGCGCACCGACCGCCCGCGAACAGCTCGCCGCGCTGGCCGACGCCGGCACGTTCGCGGGCCCGTGGCGCCACGCCCGCGGTGAGGTCGACCTCTCGGCCGCGCGGCCGGCCGCCGTGCTGGTGCTGTTCGGCGTGCTGGACGCGCTCGCCGCCGACCACGACGCGCAGGCGCTCGCCGTGCACCGCGACCTGGACGTGCTCCTGCTGTCGCGGGCCGCGACGCTGCGCTCCCACGCGGGCCAGGTGGCGTTCCCCGGCGGGCGTGTCGAGCCGGACGAGGGCGTCGTCGAGGCGGCGCTGCGCGAGGCCACCGAGGAGACCGGGGTGGACACCGCGGGCGTCGAGGTCCTCGGCACGCTGGAGTCCCTGCCGATGCCCGTGAGCAACCACGTCGTCACCCCGGTCCTCGCCTGGTGGGCGCGGCAGTCCGCCGTGGGCGTCGTCGACCCGGCCGAGTCCGCGCACGTCTTCCGCGCCCCGGTGGCCGACCTCCTCGATCCCGGCAGCCGCGTCACCACCGTGCTGCGCCGCGGCGGGCAGGTCTGGCGCGGTCCCGGCTTCCTGGTGGACGACGGCGGCACGGAGCACCTGGTCTGGGGGTTCACGGCGGGCATCCTCGACGCGCTGTTCGACCAGCTGGGCTGGACCGAGGAGTGGGACCGGGCGCACGAGCTGGAGCTCGACCTGTGAGCACGCCGTGAGAGCCGACCTGGACGTCACCGTCGACCTGGTGCGCGGCCTGCTCGCCGAGCAGCACCCGGACCTCGCCGACCGCCTGCTGCGCGTCGTGGCCAACGGCTGGGACAACGTCATGCTGCGGCTCGGGCACGACCTGGCGGTCCGGGTGCCGCAGCGGGAGGTCGCCGCCCACCTCGTCGAGCACGAGCAGCAGTGGCTGGGTGTGCTGGCCCCGCGCCTGCCGGTCGCGGTGCCGGTCGCCGTCCGCGTCGGCCGCCCGAGCCCGGCCCTCGGCTACCCGTGGTCGTGGTCCGTGGTGCCGTGGGTCGCCGGCGTCCGCGCGGCGGACGTCCCGGTCGGTCGGCGGCGCCGGATCGCCGGGGAGCTCGCCGCCTTCCATCGGGCGCTGCACCTCCCCGCGCCGTCGGACGCCCCGGTCAACCCGTTCCGCGGGGCACCGATCACCACGCGGGACACGGCCGTGCGCGGCCGCGTCGAGCGCGGCATCGTGCCCGACGGCGAGGAGGCCCTCACGCTGTGGTCCCGCCTGGTCGCGGCACCGGCGTGGGACGGGCCGCCGGTGTGGATCCACGGTGACCCGCACCCGGGCAACCTCGTGGTGACCGGCGACGGGCCGGACGCCGAGGGCGGCGCGCTCGCCGCCGTCGTCGACTTCGGCGACATGACGGCCGGCGACCCCGCCACCGACCTGGCCGCCGCCTGGCTCGTGCTCGACGCGCCGGGCCGGGCCACGTACCGCGACGCGCTCTCGGACCGCTACCCGGCCGACGATCCCGTGTGGCTGCGTGCCCGCGGCTGGGCCCTGACGATGTCGACGTCGATGTTCGAGTCCGGCCCGGAGAACGCCTGGGTGCGCCGCATGGGCGTCGAGGCCCTGCACCGCGTGCTCGCCGACGCCTGACGGCGCAGACTGGCCTGATGGCCGACCCGGCGCAGGTCCCCCCGGACGTCCGCGAGCTCGTCGACGCCGTCGAGCACCCGGTGCGCCGGCGCGACGCCGAGACCCTCCTGGACCTCATGTCCCGGGCGACCGGGGAGACGCCGCACCGTGACGGCAGCATCGTCGGGTTCGGGCGGTACCGCTACGAGTACGCGTCGGGCCGGTCCGGCGACGCCGTGGCCGCGGGGTTCGCGCCGCGCAAGGCCCGCACGGTCGTCTACCTCATGGACGGGATCGACGCCCATCGTGAGGACCTCGAGCGGCTGGGGCCCCACCAGCACGGCGTGGGCTGCCTCTACCTCAAGGACCTCGAGCGGGTCGACCTGGCCGTGCTGGAACGGATCGTGGCGGACTCCTACCGCACGCTGACGGCCGGTACCTACGGCCTGCGTGCCCGCGAGGGCGGCACCTGAGCCCTCATGGCTTGCCACCCCTAGATCTACGAGGGTTTAATACCTAGTAGATCGAGGGATGGAGACCCATGCACATCGACAAGGACCTCGTCGCGGCCTCCGCGACACCGCTCGTGCTCGGCATCCTGGCCGACGGCGAGTCGTACGGCTACGCGATCGCCAAGCGCGTCGCCGAGCTCTCCGGCGGCCACATGGAGTGGACCGACGGCATGCTGTACCCGCTGCTGCACCGCCTGGAGCGCAACGGCCTCATCGAGGCGAGCTGGGGCCGCTCCCCCGCCGGACGGCGCCGCAAGCACTACGCGATCACCCCCGCCGGACGCGAGACGCTCGCCGAGCGGCAGGCGCAGTGGCGGGTCGTGAGCGACGCGCTCACGCAGGCCTGGGAGGCCGTCGCCCGTCCGCTGCCGGGCGGTCCGGCCACCGCTGGGGGGTTCGCCTGATGGAGACCGAGTCCTCCTTGGAGACCCAGATCGCGCGATGGCGCGACTACGTGCACCGCCACCGCGCCATCGCCCCGGCCGACGTCGACGAGATGGAGGACCACCTGCGCGAGCGGGTCGCCGACCTCACGGCGACCGGCCTCGACGACGACGAGGCGTTCCTCGTCGCCGTCAAGCGCCTCGGCCGCCTGGACTCCGTCTCGCGAGAGTTCGCCCGCGAGCACTCCGAGCGGCTGTGGAAGCAGCTCGTGCTCCTGCCCGGCGCCCCCGACGACGGCGCCTCCCCGGCCTCCCGCCGCGAGCTCGCCGTCGTCTTCGCGCTCGCCGTCGGAGCCGGCCTGGCCGTCAAGCTCGGGGCGACCTTCTGGGACGAGACGGTCCTGATGCGCAACGTCGGCCTGCTCGTCGCACCGTTCCTGGCGGCATACCTGGCCTGGAAGCGGCGCCTGACCGGGCGCACGCTCGGTGCGCTGGGCGCGGCGTTCGTCGTGCTCGGCGTCGCGCTGAACGCCTACCCCTTCGACGTCGCGGCCTCGACGGCCGTTCTGGCCGCCGTCCACGCACCGGTCGTGCTGTGGGCGATCGTCGGCCTCGCGTACGCCGGCGGGCGCTGGCGGTCCGCCGACCGCCGCATGGACTTCGTGCGCTTCACCGGCGAGCTCGCCATCTACCTCGTGCTCATCGCCTTGGGCAGCGCGGTGCTCGTCGGGCTCACCTTCGGTCTGCTCGGCCTCGTCGGCGTGGACCTCGAGCCGGTCCTCGAGGCCTGGCTGATGCCCTTCGGCGTGCCCGGCGCCCTGCTCGTCGCCGCCTGGCTGGTCGAGGCGAAGCAGGAGGTGGTCGAGAACATCGCCCCCGTGCTGACGCGCGTGTTCACACCGCTGACGACGGCGATGCTCGCGGTCTCGTTCGTCGCGCTCGTCGCGGCGGGCGGACTGACCACCGTCGACCGTGAGCTGCTGATCCTGCTCGACGCGGTGCTGATGCTGGTGCTCGCGCTGCTGCTGTACTCGATCTCGGCGCGGGATCCGCTCGCACGTCCGGGGCTCTTCGACGCTCTGCAGCTCGCCATGGTGGTGGCGGCGCTCGCGGTCGACGCCGTGGCCGTCACTGCCATGCTCGCCCGCATCGCGGAGTTCGGCGCGAGCCCCAACAAGGTGGCCGCCCTCGGTCTCAACCTGCTCCTGGCCGTCCACCTGGTGCAGTCGGGACGGCTCACGCTCGGGTTCTGCCGCCGACGCCGCGGGTTCGCCGCGCTGGAACGCTGGCAGACGAGCTACCTACCGGTGTACGCGGTCTGGGCCGCCGTCGTCGTGGTGCTGTTCCCGCCCCTCTTCGGCTTCAGGTGAGCGCGGCGGCGTCGGCGCCACGCGCCACGAGTGCCGCCCGGATCGCCCGGTGCGCGCGGGCGTAGACGCCGTCGTCGCCCAGGAGCAGCGACCGGTCGTTCGCGGCGCCGAGCAGGGCGTCGATCTCGAAGGCGACCTGCTCGGCGTCGGCGTCCGGCCCCAGCTGACCGGCCGCCGTCCCGAGCTCGACCTGGTGGCGCAGGTAGGCGTCCCACTGCTCCTGCACCGCCACGACGGCATCACGCAGAGGCCCGGCCGCGCGGCCGTCGAGCTCGACCTCGGCCGCGCGGAAGAAGCAGCCCCCGGTGAACACGCGGGATCGCGAGTAGACCGTCCAGGACCCCACGAGCGCCCACAGCCGGGGCACGCCCGGCTCGGCCTCCCGTGCGGGGGCGATCACCTCCTCGACGAACGTCGCGCGCGCATGGTCGACAACGGCGAGCTGCAGCCCTTCCTTGGAGCCGAACAGTCCCGCGATGCCGCTCTTGTTGACCGGGGCTGCCGTGGCCAGGGAGCCGAAGGTCAGGCCGCCCAGCCCGTCGACCGAGGCGACCTGCACGGCGTGGTCGAGCACGGCTCGTCGGGAGCGGTCGCCTCGTGCCCGGCGCCCGTCCGTCGCGGCGGAATCCTGGATCGACGTCATGGGACTGATCGTACGACCGTTCGTTCAGTGTTACTGTGCGAACGGTCGTACATCTTCTTCTTCGTCCTCTGGAGGACCCGTGCCGCTCACCCCCGCTCCCGTCCGCACCGGCTTCCGGATCCTCGGCACGGTCGCCCCGCCGCTCAGCGTCGACCTCGCCCTGCGCGCCATGCGCCGCGTCGGACCGGCGGCACGCATCCGACCCGCGGACCAGATGACGCACGACGCCGCCCGCCGCGGCACCGTTCGCGTCGACGGCGAGGACGTCACCACCTACACCTGGGGCGACCCCTCCGCCCCGTCGGTGCTCCTCGTCCACGGCTGGCAGTTGCGCGCCTCGCGGTTCGCCCGACTGGTCGAGGCGTTCGAGGCTGCGGGCCTGCGGCCCGTGGCGTTCGACGGCGTCGCGCACGGCGAGTCCACCGGGCACCGCACCCAGGCCGTCCAGCACGCTCGCGTGCTACGCGCGGTCCAGGAGCAGTCCGGCCCAGCCGCCGCCGTCGTCGGGCACTCCCTCGGCGGGATGGCGGCAGGCCTCGCGCTGCGCGACGGTCTGGCTGCCGACCGGTGGGTGGCGATCGCGGCCCCAACCGGCTTCGAGTCGGTCATCGGCTCGTTCGTCCGCCAGTCCGGGCTCCCTGCGGGCGTGCACGACCGGCTCGCCGACCGAGCGGCGCGCACGATGTTCCCCGAGGTCGTCGCGCCCCGCACCGAGCTCGACCTGACCCGCCACCCGGTGCCTGCCGGCGTCCCCACGCTGTTCGTGCAGAGCACCACCGACTCGATGAACGATCCGGACAACGCCCGCCAGCTCCACGCGGCGCACCCCGGCAGCGAGCTCCTGCTGGCGCCGGGTCTCGGCCACAACCGCGTCCTCGACGATCCCGACGTCCTCCGCGCGGTGGTCAGGCACGCCACCGAGACGGGTGCCGCGCAGACAGCTTCACCTGCCTGGACAAGCTCCCACACTGCGTGAAGCTGCTTTCTGTTACGCATCTTTTGGTTGACAGTCCGCGGAAGTCCTCCTAATGTCGCAATCGTGCTGTGGCGCGCGTCACCGCCGTCCCTGCACCGCACCGCCAACGCCGGCGGAACGTCGCACGCGAAGGGAAGACGACGATGTCGAACCACCCCCCTGGCCGCCGCAAGCTGCGCACAGCGCCCGCCACGGCCACCGGGCTCGCGCTCGCCCTCTCGGTGGCGGGCGGTGCCGCTGCCGCCCCGCCGGACGACGCGGGGCGCACGGTGCCGGCCAGCAAGATCTCCATCCAGATGTACAGCCTCATCCCCTGGGTGGCGCAGGACGGACTCGACTCTGTCCTCGGCGAGCTGGCCGGCATGGGCTACCGGAACATCGAGCCCTACGCCGGCAACTTCTCGGGGTACACGGCCAAGGAGTTCCGCGCACTCGTCAAGAAACACGGCCTCAAGGTGTCCGCGTCGCACAACAGCACGGACGAGTCCACCTGGGACGAGACGCTGGACTACTCCAAGACCATCGGCCAGCACTACGTCGGTTCCGGTGGTTTCGCCTCCCCCGGCATCGGCAGCTACGAGGACACCCTCGCGACCGCCGCGACGCTGGACCGCCTCGGGGAGGCCGCCTCGAAGCGCGGGCTGCACAAGATCTTCGGCCACAACCATCAGCAGGAGTTCACCACCGTCTACACCGACCCCGCCACGGGCGAGGAGAAGTCGGCGTGGGAGATCATCGCCGACAACACCGACCCCCGGTACGTGACGTTCGAGGTGGACATCTTGTGGGCGTACGACGCCGGCGTGGACGTCGTGGAGCTCCTCGAGGAGTACGGCGACCGCATCGAGCTGCTGCACGTCAAGGACGGGTCCCTCAACGGTGACGCCCGGGCGACCTTCGCCGACGTGGGCGAGGGCGAGCTCGACTGGGAGCCCATCCTCCAGGCGGCCCACGGCAAGGTGCGGTACTACACCGTCGAGTACGACCTCGCTCCGGACGGACGCGACTTCGCGCAGGACAGCTTCGACTACCTCAGCACCCTCACCTACTGATCTCTCGGGCAGGCCGGGCCGGGCCGCCCGGCCTGCCCGAGATCCCCCGGGCCGGAACGAACGGCGCCCCGCCGCTCCTCGAGGGAGCGACGGGGCGCCGTTCGTCGCCTCAGGCCTCCGGCTCAGGGGGCGGCGTGGGCGGCCCGCACGTACTGCAGGATCCCGCCGTTGCGGTAGTAGTCCGCCTCGCCCGGGGTGTCGATGCGCACGACGGCGTCGAACTCGACGACCGACCCGTCGTCCTTGGTGGCCTTGACGGCGACCGTCTCCGGGGTGGAACCGTCGTTCAACGCCGCGATCCCGGTGATGTCGAACGTCTCGGTGCCGTCCAGGCCGAGCGACTCGGCGGACTGCCCGGCCGGGAACTGCAGCGGCAGGACGCCCATGCCGATGAGGTTCGACCGGTGGATCCGCTCGAACGACTCGGTGATGACCGCCTTGACGCCGAGCAGCGCGGTGCCCTTGGCCGCCCAGTCGCGCGACGACCCGGAGCCGTACTCCTTGCCGCCCAGCACCACCAGCGGGGTGCCCTGCGCGGCGTAGTCCTGGGCCGCGTCGTAGATGGTGTCCTGCTCGCCCTTGACGAAGTTGAAGGTGAAGCCACCCTCGACGCCGTCCAGGAGCTGGTTCTTCAGGCGGATGTTCGCGAACGTGCCGCGGATCATGACCTCGTGGTTCCCGCGACGGGATCCGTAGGAGTTGAAGTCGCGGCGTCCCACCCCGTGCTCGGCGAGGTAGGTGCCCGCCGGGCTGTCGGCCTTGATCGCACCGGCCGGCGAGATGTGGTCGGTGGTGACGGAGTCGCCCAGCTTGGCCAGCACGCGAGCGCCCGCGATGTCCGCGACGGGCTCCGGCGTGGCGCCCATGCCCTCGAAGTACGGGGGCTTGCGCACGTAGGTCGACTCGGTGTCCCAGGCGAACGTGTCGCCCTCCGGGGTGTCGAGCGCGCGCCAGCGGTCGTCGCCGGCGAAGACGTCGGCGTAGTCCTTGGTGAACATGTCGCGGGAGATCGACGTGGCGATGGTCTCCTCGACCTCGGCCGGCGTGGGCCAGATGTCGCGCAGGAAGATCGGCTTGCCGTCCTCGTCGCGCCCCAGCGGGTCGTGCTCGAAGTCGAACTCCATCGTGCCGGCCAGGGCGTACGCGATGACCAGCGGCGGGGACGCCAGGTAGTTCATCTTGACGTCCGGGTTGATGCGGCCCTCGAAGTTGCGGTTGCCGGACAGCACGGAGACGACGGCGAGGTCGTGCTCCTGGACCGCCTCGGAGATCTTCTCGTCCAGCGGGCCGGAGTTGCCGATGCAGGTGGCGCAGCCGTAACCGACCAGGTGGAAGCCGAGCTTCTCCAGGTACGGCCACATGCCGGCCTTCTCGTAGTAGTTCGTCACGACCTGGGAGCCGGGCGCCATGGAGGTCTTGACCCACGGCTTGGCCTCGAGGCCCGCCTCGACGGCCTTCTTGGCCAGCAGCGCCGCAGCGAGCATCACCGACGGGTTGGAGGTGTTGGTGCACGAGGTGATCGAAGCGATCGCGACGGCACCGTGGAACAGCTCGAACTCCTTGCCCTCGGAGTCCGTCACGGGCACGGTGCGGCGCACCTGCGCGTGGGTCGACGGCGAGTCGGAGGCCGGGAAGGACTCCTTCTCGGCCTCGTCGACGGCGTCGATGACGTCGGACGCGTAGGCCGGCAGGTCACGCGCGAACGCGGACTTCGCGTTGGACAGCTCGATGCGGTCCTGCGGACGCTTCGGGCCGGCGATCGACGGCACGACGGTCGACAGGTCCAGCTCCATGTACTCCGAGAACGTCGGCTCGACGTAGTCGTCCGACGTCGGGTCGAGCCAGAGGCCCTGCTCCTTGGCGTACGCCTCGACGAGCGCCAGCTGCTCGTCGGACCGGCCGGTCAGGCGCAGGTAGTCGATCGTCACCTCGTCGATCGGGAAGATCGCAGCCGTGGAACCGAACTCCGGCGACATGTTGCCGATGGTGGCGCGGTTCGCCAGCGGGACCTGGCCGACCCCGGAGCCGTAGAACTCGACGAACTTGCCGACGGCGCCGTGCTGGCGCAGCATCTGCGTGATCGTCAGCACGACGTCCGTGGCGGTGACGCCCGCGGGAATCTCGCCGGTGAGCTTGAAGCCGACGACGCGCGGGATGAGCATCGAGACGGGCTGGCCGAGCATGGCCGCCTCGGCCTCGATGCCACCGACGCCCCAGCCGAGCACGCCGAGGCCGTTGACCATCGTCGTGTGCGAGTCGGTGCCGACGCAGGTGTCCGGGTAGGCCCGGAGCACGCCGTCCACCTCACGCGTCATCACCGTGCGCGCCAGGTACTCGATGTTGACCTGGTGGACGATGCCGGTGCCGGGCGGGACGACCTTGAAGTCGTCGAACGCCGTCTGGCCCCAGCGCAGGAACTGGTAGCGCTCGTGGTTGCGCTCGTACTCGATCTCGACGTTGCGCTCGAACGCGTCGGCGCGGCCTGCGACGTCGATCTGCACCGAGTGGTCGATGACCATCTCTGCCGGTGCCAGGGGGTTGATGCGGGTGGGGTCCCCACCGAGCTCGGCGACGGCCTCGCGCATCGTGGCGAGGTCGACGACGCAGGGCACGCCGGTGAAGTCCTGCATGATCACGCGTGCGGGCGTGAACTGGATCTCGGTGCTGGGCTGCGCGTCCGGGTCCCACCCGGCGAGCGCACGCACGTGATCGGCGGTGATGTTGGCGCCGTCCTCGGTCCGCAGGAGGTTCTCCGCGAGGATCTTCAGCGCGTACGGGAGGCGCTCGAGCCCCTCGACGGCCGACAGCCGGAAGATCTCGTACGAGTTCCCGGCGACGTCCAGGGTTCCCTTCGATCCGAATGTGTCCACGCTGCTCACTGCGGCTCCTTCTAGGGGGCTGTCCGGCGCGGGCACCGATCTGGCACGTGGCAGCGGTTCCGACGCCGATGTTTCCGACGGGCTCCGCCCAGCGTACGCAGAGGTCGCCGGGCTGCACCCAGCATAGCCCATATATCTTGACGTCAAGATACTTAGGGGTGCCTCACCGCCGCGCGCCGGACGGGAACACGAGCGCCCCGGCGGACGTTGAACGACGGCCGCCACCTGGAAGGACGTCACGTGCCCGCTCCCCTGCCCTCGCTCCCCGCCCAGGCCGACCGCCTCGCGGACCTCGGTCTCCTGCCCGCCGCCGGAACGCTCGACGCCGCCACGCTGCCGTCGACGGCGGCCCGCCTCGCCACACGGGCCCCCGACGGCGCGCTGCTCGTCGTGCACCCGCGCCACCTGCGCCCCTCGAGTCTCGCCCCGCACCTGCGCCGGGCCGTGCGCACCCGCGCCGGGACGATCGAGCGGGAGGGGTTCGTGGTGGTCGACATGCCGGACGCCGACGAGTTCGCTCCCACCGGGCTGGAGGAGCCGACCGCCGACGTCTACGCCGTCGTCGGACCCGATCGCGGTGACGACCTGGCGAGCTGGTCACCGGCCGAGGCCGCCCCCGAGCTCGAGCGACGCGGACGGACCCCGCTCACGCTGGCGGAAGGCCTGCACTGGGCGCTGCAGGCGCCCGACGTGCTGGAGCGCAACCGATGCTTCATGACGATCGGTTCCCGGCTGCGCAAGCCCGACGGCTCGTTCGACTCGCGGACCCCCGCCGTGTGGATCTCCAACGGGACCGGACGCGACGGGTCGCAGCGCCGGGGTGCGGCGAAGGTGGGCTGGTGCTGGTGGGGCAACCGGCACAGCTGGCTCGGCTTCGCCTCGGCGGCGTCGCGGCTCACCTGACCGTCCGGTTCAGCCGTCCAGGACGAGGTCGACGTCGAGCCGAGCCAGGTCGACCCCGTCCGGCACGGCCACCACGCTCGTGGTCCAGGTCAGGTCCGCGGTGCACTCGCCCGTGCCGGTGCCCAGGGTGATGGTGACGCGGTCGCCCTCCGCGACGACGTCCTGCGGCAGCCACGGGCACGACGAGCTGCCCGCGGCGTAGACGGCGATCCGGCCCGACTCCGGAGCCAGCAGCCATCCCGGCTCCGCGCCGGTTGGATCGGCGTCGACACCCGCCGGGAGGCCGCGGTAGGTGTGCAGCACCACCTCGCCCGACGAGCGCACGAGGAGGGCGACCAGCACGGCCACGCCGACCACGACCGCGACGACCGCCAGCCGCAGCGGCAGCCACCGCCGCACCAGGCCTCGTTCCTGCATGATCCGACGGTACCGAGGTCCGCTCAGCGGTCCAGCACCGCCACCGCCTCCACGTGGTGCGTGTGCGGGAAGAGGTCGAACGCCCGCAGGCCGGTCAGGGTGTACCCCCGCTCGCCGAGCAGGCCGACGTCCCGGGCGAGCGCAGCAGGGTCGCAGGCCACGTAGACGATCCGGCCCGGCTCCCGCCCCGCCATGGCGTCCACCACGGCGCGCCCGGCGCCGGCGCGAGGTGGGTCGAGGACGACGACGTCGGCCGCCGGCACGGGGTCGTCGTCGGTGCGGCCTGCGAGCACACGGTCCACCGCGCCCAACCGCAGGTCCACGTGGTGCAGCCCGTGGACGTTGCGCCGGGCGTCCTTGACCGCCTGCTCGTCGCCCTCGATCGCGACGACCCGCCCACGCTCCCCGACCGCCGCGGCGAGCGGCAGCGTGAACAGGCCCGCGCCGGAGTACAGGTCCAGGACGGTGGCGTCGGAGACGTCGCCGACGGCGTCCAGGACGGCTCCCGCCAGCACCCCGGGGGCCCCGCGGTGCACCTGCCAGAACCCGTCGGCGGCGACGCGGTACCGGTGCTCGGCGTCGCCGACCTGCACGGTCTCCGTCACCGCGCGGCGGGCGTTCGGCCGGAAGTCCGGCCGGCCGCGCCGCCACGGCGTGCCGTCCACCAGCATCAGGGCGTCCGCGCCCCCTGCCGGTGCGACGAGCTCGAGCCGCTGGCCCGGCCGCCAGCGCCGGGTGAAGACTCCCTCGGTCGCCGCCAGCGTCAGCACCTCCGGCGTCGCGAGCGGCATGGCGTCCAGCGGGACGACGTCGTGCGACCGGAACCGCCGCATCCCGGCGCGACCGTCGGCGTCCGTCACGAGCTCGATCCGGGTGCGGTAGGCGAGCCCACCACGCTCGTCGTCGCCGGGAGCGGCCTCGACCGTCACGTCTGGCTCCAGCCCGGCGAGCCGCCGGAGCTGCTCGGCGAGCACCGCCGCCTTCCAGCGCCGTTGCGCGGGCAGCGCGACATGGGAGAGCTCCGCGCCACCCACGCCGCCCGGGCCGGACGCCGGCCAGGCCGGCTCCACGCGGTCGGCCGACGGCTCCAGCACCTCGACGGCGTCGGCTCGCCAGAACTTCTTGCCACCCTCGGTCACGCGGGCGCGCACCGTCTCGCCCGGCAGGGTGTGGCGCACGAAGACGACGCGACCTTCGTGGCGGGCGACGCAGTGGCCGCCGTGCGCGACGGGGCCGATCTCGAGCTCGAGCTCGAGGCCGACCTCCGGGTCGACGGGACGGGAGCGGGGGGACGAACGGCGGGGTCGGGTCACGGCCTCATTGTCCCCCGTTCAGAGCGGACGGCCGCCGTCGACCTCGTCACCCTCGAGCCCGGTGTGCCCCGCCGAGGACGACAGCTGCCAAGGGACGGACGCGACGACGACGCCCGGCGTGAACAGCAGGCGCCCCTTGAGCCGCAGCGCCGACTGGTTGTGCAGCAGATGCTCCCACCAGTGCCCGACGACGTACTCCGGGATGTAGACGACCACGAGGTCGCGCGGGGACTCGCTGCGCAGCGACCGGACGTAGTGCAGGATCGGCCGGGTGATCTCGCGGTACGGGGAGTCCAGCACGCGCAGCGGGACCGGCAGGTCGAGAGCCTCCCACTGCCGACGCAGGTCGGTGCTCTCGTCGAGGTCCACACCGACCGTCACCGCCTCGAGCAGCGACGGCCGCGAGGCGCGCGCATAGGCGAGCGCGCGCATGGTCGGCTTGTGCACCCGGGAGACGAGCACGACGGCGTGGACCCGGCTCGGCAGTGCGCGGGCGCCCGCGACGTCGTCGAGCGCGAGCTCGGACCGGACCCTGGTGTAGTGCCGTCGGATGCCTCGCATGATGACGAAGAGCACACCCATGGCCACCACGGTGATCCAGGCACCGTGGGTGAACTTCGTGACCAGGACGATCACCAGCACGGCCGAGGTCAGGACGAACCCGGTCCCGTTGAGCACCCGCGACCGCTTCATCCGGCTCCGGACCTTCGGTTTCGGTTCCTTGCGCAGCTCACGGGTCCAGTGCCGCAGCATGCCGAGCTGCGCGAGCGTGAACGACACGAAGACGCCCACGATGTAGAGCTGGATGAGCGCGGTCACCTCGGCGTCGAACGCGAGGACGAGCACACCCGCTGCCACGGCGAGCGTGACGATGCCGTTCGAGAACGCCATGCGGTCGCCGCGGGTGTGGAGCTGGCGTGGCAGGTAGCCGTCCTTGGCCAGCAACGACCCGAGGACGGGGAACCCGTGGAACGCCGTGTTGGCGGCGAGGAGCAGCACGAGCGCGGTGACGCCGACGACGACGGCCGCGACGACCGACAACCCGCCGAACACCGTCTCCGCAAGCTGGGCCAGGACCGGGTGCTGCTCGTGCTCGTCCCCGACGAGCACCCCGTCCCGGGTCAGCTGGGAGGCCGGGTCCTCGACGAACTTGACCCCGGTCGCCTGGGCCAGGAACAGGATCGTCATGAGCATCACGGCGGAGATCCCGCCGAGCAGCGCGAGCGTCGTGGCGGCGTTGCGTCGTTTGGGCCGCTGGAAGGCCGGCACGTCGCTGGTGATCGACTCGACCCCGGTGAGCGCGACGGCACCGGAGGCGAACGCCCGAGCGACCAGGAAGGCGCCGGCGACACCGAGCAGACCCTGCTCGAACCCGGCGGCAGGCACCAGCTCGAGGTCGGCACTGGCCGCCTGCGGCATCTCTCCGGAGACGTACTGCACGGCGCCGACGACGGCGAGGACGCCGAGCGCCGCCATGAAGCAGTAGATCACCACCACGAACACCCAGGCCGACTCGCGCACCCCACGCAGGTTCACCACGGTCAGTGCCGCCACGAGCAGCACCGCGACGAGCGGCTCGTGCCCGCGTACCACCGGCAGGAGCACCACGAGGTACTGCGACGCGGCCGACAGCGACACCGCGACGGTGAGCACGTAGTCCAGCATCAGAGCCGACGCCACCCCGGTGCCGGCCGTGGGCCCGAGGTTGGTCGTGGCCACCTCGTAGTCGCCGCCGCCGGAGGGATACGCGCGCACGATCTGGCGATAGGAGGCGACCACCACCAGGAGCACGACCACGACGGCGGCGCCCACCCAGGGCGAGAACGCCGTGGCCGCGATGCCGGCGACCGCGAGCATCAGCAGGATCTCGTCCGGCGCGTACGCCATGGACGACAGCGCGTCCGAGGCGAAGACCGGCAGCGCCACCCGCTTGGGCAGCAGAGAGCGCTTCGAGCTCTCGCTGCGCAGGGGTCGCCCTACGAGCAGCCGCTTGGCGGCGTCTGCGATGTCCGACACGGTGACTCATGCTATGCCTGTCGGTGCGTCCAGGCGCAGGTCGGCGCACGGGTGCTCGGAGGTATAGCGTTCCGTGGTGTGCACTTCGTGATCATGGGATGCGGCCGCGTGGGCTCCTCGCTCGCGCAGTCCATCGAGGAGCGCGGCCACTCGGTGGCCGTCATCGACCAGAACCCCGAAGCCTTCCGACGGCTCGGACCCGACTTCTCCGGGCACAAGGTGACGGGTGTCGGCTTCGACCGCGACACCCTCGTCCAGGCCGGGATCGAGGACACCTACGCCTTCGCCGCGGTGTCCGACGGCGACAACTCGAACGTGCTCGCCGCCCGGGTCGCCCGGGAGACCTACGGGGTCGAGCACGTCGTCGCCCGGATCTACGACCCGCACCGCGCCGAGATCTACCAGCGCCTCGGGATCCCGACGGTCGCCACCGTCCGCTGGACCGCCGACCAGGTGATGCGCCGCATGCTCCCCCTCGGCGCGACCGACGAGTACCGCGACCCGTCGGGCGCCGTCCGGCTCGCACAGGTCGACTACCACCCCGGCTGGCTCGGGCTGTCCGTCCGGCGCATCGAGGCGACCACCGGCGCGCGGGTCGCGTTCCTCACCCGGTACGCCGAGGGTCAGCTCGTGGCGGCGGACACGCTGCTGCAGGAGAACGACGAGCTGCACGTGCTGATGCGCACCGACGACGCGCCGCGCGTCGAACGGCTGCTCACCCACGCCCCGGGGCCCGAGGAGGAGCTGGACTGATGCGGATCGTCATCGCTGGAGCGGGCTCCGTGGGCCGGTCCATCGCCTCTGAGCTCCTCGCCAACGACCACGAGGTCGTGCTCGTCGACAAGAACCCGTCGGCGATGCGGGTCGCCCAGGTCCCCGAGGCGGACTGGCTGCTCGCCGACGCGTGCGAGACGTCGTCCCTCGATGGCGCCGACGTGTCCTCCGCGGACGTCGTCGTGGGTGCGACGGGCGACGACAAAGCCAACCTCGTCTTCTCCCTGCTGTGCAAGACGGAGTTCGCGGTGCCGCGCACCGTCGCGCGCGTGAACAACCCCCGCAACGAGTGGATGTTCGACGAGTCCTGGGGCGTCGACGTCGCCGTCTCGACGCCGCGCATCATGACGGCCATGGTCGAGGAGGCCGTGTCCGTGGGCGACCTGGTGCGGATCTTCACGTTCCACCAGTCGGGCGCCGACATCTTCGAGGTCACGCTGCCCCCGGAGTCCCCGCTGGTGGGGCTGCGGGTCAGCGACGTGGGCTGGCCCCCCGACACCGTCCTGGCGTGCATCGTCCGTGGGACCCAGCCGTTCAGCCCGACGGCCGACGACGCTCTCGAGCCCGGCGACGAGCTCATGTTCGTCACCGGGCAGGAGGCAGAGCCCGCCATGCTGCAGCAGCTCGTCGTCGACGGACCGGAGCTCGGCTGAGCCCGCGCGACGCGGGCTGAGCGCCGGCCGGCTCAGGTGGCGTCGGTGCGCCCGGCTCGCTCGTGGGCACCGCGGACGACGACCCAGGTCAGCCACAGCACGAGGCCCCACAGCGGCACGCCCAGCACCAGGTGCATCGTGCCGAGCCAGCCGACGTCGCCGGTCAGGTACAGCGGGACCTTGACGGCCAGGCGGACGGCGAAGAGCCCCACCCAGAACCAGCTCGCCACGGTGTAGCGGCGTACCAGTGCCGGGTCCGACCGCCAGTCGGCCAGCGCCGCGAAAGGGCTCCGCTCGGGCTCGTCGTCCGACGTCGCCTCCTCCGTGACGGGTTCGTCCCGGCGTGCCGCGTCGGAGAACCCGGCCCGGATCGCCTCGACGAACAGTCCCACCAACGGCCACCGCACCAGGATCGACACGACGAAGGCTACGAGGTAGGCGGCGTTGGTCCACAGGCCCCAGACGTAGAAGTCCTGCGCCTCTCCGGAACGCCAGGCCCAGAAGACGCCGACGGCGATGCCGAGCACGCCACCGAGAGCCTGGGTGACCGGCGTGCGCTGCACGAGCCGCGCGACGACGGCCACCAGGGCGGCCGCGGCCGAAGCGACCAGGGACGGCGTCAGGTCCTCGGTGATCACGAAGACCACCACGAAGACGAGACCGGGGAGCACCGACTCGATGACGCCGCGCACGCCGCCGACCGCCTCGCCGAACGAGAACGAGTCGGCCGTCAGGGAGCGCATCCCGCGTGCCGGTGGGGTCTGGGGGCTGTGGTCGTCCACGTGCTCCTCGTCCGTCGAGCTCATTCGCCGGCCCGTGCACGCAGCTCGTACCGGGGGTTGTACATCGTCCGCCGGCCCTCGCGGACCGTCACCATGCCCTCGACGCGCAGGCGTCTGCCGGGCTGGATGCCCGCGATCTCCCGCCGACCGAGCCACACGAGGTGCAGCGTGCCCGTGCCGTCGTACAGCTCCGCCTCGACGGTGGGCACGTTCTCCCGCGGGCGCAGCACCACCGAGCGCAGGACGCCGGCCGCCGAGGAGCGCTCGCGCGGGTTGAGGTCGTCGAGCGGCCGACAGCCCGTCACCAGCGCCGCGGCGGTGCGCTCCTCGTCGGCGACGACGTCATCCGTCGACGCGAGAGCGGCGCGGACCATGCTGCGCAGCGACATCTCGGGCCTCAGCGGATCTCGGTGATCTCCGGCCCACGCGTCAGCGGGTCGAAGGAGGGAGTCTGCGGCGTCGCGTCCGT
This sequence comes from Isoptericola maris, assembly GCF_048065335.1. Classification (NCBI taxonomy): domain Bacteria; kingdom Bacillati; phylum Actinomycetota; class Actinomycetes; order Micrococcales; family Promicromonosporaceae; genus Isoptericola; species Isoptericola maris. Next base: position 441,470 of record NZ_JBLUNY010000001.1, read on the forward strand.
CGGCCCGTCGGCGCCCGTTGCGTCCGCACCGTCCTTGCGCGCCTGCTCGGGCAGGGTCAGCGTCAGCAGGTCGCGCGGCGGACGCGGGTTGGCGTCACGCACCACGACGATGTTCGCGAACACCGACTCCAGCGGCTTGGCCGCCTCCGCGTCGACGGCGGCCCGGCCGGAGAGCACACCGCGCAGGAACCAGCGCGGACCGTCGTGACCGATGAACCGCGCCGGCCGGACAGCGGGCTTGCCCTCGGGCGTCTTCGCGGGGATGCGGGCCATCAGCTCACGGCCGAAGGTGCCGGGGACGTCGTCGACCGTGCCGCCCTGCTTGGTCAGCGAGGCTCCGATCTCCTCACGCACCTCGTCCCAGATGCCGCCCGTCTTGGGTGCGGCGAACGCCTGGACCTGGAGCACCGAACCCTGCAGGGAGGCGGCCACACCCGTGACCTTCTGCGACTTCTTGTCGACCTCCATCCGCAGCTGCAGACCGGGTAGGACAGGGAGCCAGACGGCACCAAGATCGACGCGCGGCCCCATGGCCGTCACCTGCGAGGAGTCGAACGGCCCACGCTCGGACGGGGCCGTGGGCTCCGTGCCCGTGGGCGCTCCGTCCGGGGCCGGGCTCACCTCGCCCGTGGTCGCGGACTCCGTCGCCTTCGTCGACGCCTTGCGCCGGAACAGACCCACCAGGGATCTCCTTGTCTCGTCGGATCCGACGGCGCAACGCCGCCCTGTACTCCAGGTTAGACCGCCGGTGGCACCGGCCGGGAACCCGCTGGTCAGGCCTGCGAGACCCCACCGCTCGAGCCGAACCCGCCGGAGCCGCGGTGCGACCCGGGCAGACGCTCCGCCACCAGGAACCGCGCGTGCTCGACCCGCTGGATCACCAGCTGGGCGACCCGGTCCCCGCGGCGCAGCCGGACCGTCTCGTGCGGGTCGGTATTGGCCAGGACGACCTTGATCTCACCCCGGTAGCCCGCATCGACCGTGCCGGGCGCGTTGACCACCGTGATGCCGTGCCTGGCGGCCAGTCCCGAACGCGGGTGGACGAACGCGGCATAGCCCTCGGGCAGCGCGATCGCCACGCCCGTCGGCACGATCTCGCGCTGCAGCGGACCGAGCTCGACGTCCCTGGTGGTCACCAGGTCCGCCCCGGCGTCGCCCGGATGGGAGTACGCCGGTACGAGGGCGTCGTCGTCCAGCAACGTGACGAGCACGTCGAGCGTGCTGGGGTCGGTCACCGTGGGGCTCGCGTTCTCAGGCACCCGCGCAGCCTAACGGACACCCGAGGCCTGCGATGATGGTCCCATGAACGACATGCCCACCCGAGCCTCGGACACGTCGGGACCGGCCCAGGGAGCCGCGTTCCACGAGCGACTCGTCCCCGGACCGGGTGCGTGGGTCGCCGCACTCGGGCTCGGTGTCATCGTGGCCGTGGTGGTCCTTCCGCTCGCCCCGGTCGTCGCGCCGGTCGCCGGTCTCCTCGTGGCCGCGGGCGTCGGCGTGACCCTCGTCGTGACCGCCCCGGTCGTCGAGGTCGTCGGCGGTGAGCTGCGAGCCGGTGACGCGCACGTGCCCGTCGACCTGGTCGGCACCGTGACCCCCGTGTTCAGTGCCGAGGAGATGCGGGTGCAGCTCGGCCCCGAGCTCGACGCGCGCGCCTACGTGTGCCTGCGGAGCTGGGCCCGCACCGGTCTGCGGGTCGAGCTCGACGACCCGCAGGACCCGACGCCCTACTGGCTCGTCTCCACCCGCCGCCCGGACGACCTCGCTGCCGCGCTGACCGAGGCGGCCGGCACGGCCTGAGCCCGGGGACGACGAAGGCCGTCACGTCGAGGACATGACGGCCTGGGTGTCGGGGACTCCGCCCGCGGTCTGACGACCGTCAGGCGGCGCACTCCGTGCAGATCATCTGGCCCTTCTTCTCGTAGGCCAGCTGGCTGCGGTGATGCACGAGGAAGCAGCTCGAGCACGTGAACTCGTCGGCCTGGCGGGGCAGGACGCGCACCGCGAGCTCTTCACCGGACAGGTCGGCGCCCGGAAGCTCGAAGCCTTCCGCAGCCTCTGTCTCGTCCTCGTCGACGACACCCGACGACTTGTCGGACCGACGAGCCTGGAGCTCCTGGATGGAGTCCTGCTCGTTGTCCTCTTCGTTCTTGCGGGGTGCGTCGTAGTCGGTTGCCATCTGTGTTGTCACACTCCGTGGGTTTCGGTGGCGGTACGCGCTGCTAATGCTTGGCGGACGGGTTTTGTTCCCGCTCGGCCCCCGGATTCTGCACCATCCGCAGCGACCACGCGACATGTCGGACTGTCGTGCCGGTCACACCGGGCCTGACCAGCGCAAACAGTAAGCGTTCCGCCGAGCGAAAGCCACCCGGATTCCGACTCGCTCCGGGTCAGCCCTCGGTTCCAGATGGTCGGGCCGCCCCTGCACTCGCAAGCTCGCTCCGGGTCAGCCCTCGGTTCCAGATGGTCGGGCCGCCCCTGCACTCGCAAGCTCGCTCCGGGTCAGCCCTCGGCTGCGTCGGCGTCCGCGGACTCCAGCAGCTCCACCAGCTCGGCCTGCCGCGCCGGCGCACCGGCGACGGTCATCAGCTGCGTCGCCGGCGCTCCGCGCAGCCCGGTCAGCGCGCCACCGGCCTCCATGGCGACGAGACCGCCGGCAGCGACGTCCCACGGGTTGAGACCACGCTCGTAGTAGAGGTCGATCGCTCCCTCGGCGAGCAGGCACAGGTCGATCGCGGCCGAACCCAGCCGGCGGATGTCGCGCACCCGGGGCAGCACGTGCGTCAGGACCTGGGCCTGGTGCGCCCGGCGCTCGGCCGCGTAGCCGAACCCGGTGCCGACCAACGACGTCGCCAACGACTCCGCCTCGCGCACGTGGAGCTCGCGGCCATCCCGGTCGGCACCCAGCCCGTGCCCTGCCGTCCAGGTCGCCCCGTCCACGACCGAGTGCACGGCACCGGCCAGGACGGTCCACCGTGCCGGGTCCGGGTCGCCGACGACCACGGCGACCGACACCGCGTAGGAGGCCACGCCGTACAGGTAGTTCACGGTGCCGTCGATCGGGTCGATGACCCAGGTGAGCCCGCTGGTGCCCACGACGTCGTCGCCCTCCTCCCCGAGGATCCCGTCGTCCGGGCGCCGCGCGGCCAGGCGACGTCGGAGCAGCTCCTCCGACGCCCGGTCCATGTCGGTGACGGGGTCGACGTCGCTCGACTTGGTCGCGGCGACCTCGACGAGCGCGGGCCTGCCACCACGCACCATCGCCCCGGCCTCGAGAGCCAGTGAACGGGCGAGGGAGCGAAGGTCGGCGATCTCGGAGGCGGGCGGGAGGCCAGGAAGTGAGGTCACCCGTCCATCTTGCCCGACTCACGGCCCCACCGGCCGGTCCATCCACCACCGGCGTGCGGCACCACCCACCCGAGCGCCAGCGAGAGCAGCCGGAAGCCGAAGACGAGCGCCACCACGCACAGCGCGGACCACCACTGCCACCAGCCGGTCTCCCAGAGGACGACCACGGTGGCGGCACCGAGGATCGCCGGGACCGCGTAGAGCTGGCGGTCGGCGAAGATCAGCGGCACCTCCCCCACCAGCATGTCTCGCAGGACACCACCTCCGATGCCCGTCAGGACCCCGACCACGAGCGAGGCGAGCAGACCGGCCTCCAGGTCGAGCGCCTTCGCCGTCCCTTGGACGACGAACAAGGACAGGGCCGCGGCGTCCAGCACGATGACGGAGCGCCGGAGCCGCGTCAGGCCCGGGTGCAGCACGAACGTGGCCAGGCCCGCCGCGATCGCGGCGACCACGAGCTTCCAGCTGGAGATGCCGACGGGCGGGGTGTCGCCGATGAGCACGTCGCGCAGGATGCCGCCGCCGAGCCCGCAGACCCAGGCCAGGACCAGCACGCCGAACAGGTCGAACCGTTTGCGGACCGCGGCCAGGCCTCCGGCGACCGCCGAGACGAAGACCGCCACGACCTCCAGGACGTTGACGCCCGGCACCAATGTCTCCACGCCCGTCATCCTCGCAGTGTCCGCGCCACGGGCAACCGAGAATCCGCGGCACACCGACGCGCCTGCGCGGGACGGGCGCCGGTGGGTGGCACTCTCGAACGAGCAGGCCCGCCAAGCCGGGCGGGCGTGAGGAGGAACCATGGCCGAGCTCGAGCTCGTGACGCTGCACGAGGACGCCGAGCGCCTGGTCCTGCGTGGCCCGGACGGCGTCGAGCACACCTTGACGATCACCGAGGCGCTGCGGGCCGCCGTGCGCCGCGACCGGCCGCGCACCGAGGCGCTCCAGGCGGAGTCCGCGGCGACGCTGCGCCCGCGGGAGGTGCAGGCCAGGCTCCGGGCCGGTGCGACCGCTGAGGAGCTCGCCGCCGCGTCCGGACTACCGCTGGAGCACGTGCGGCGCTACGAGTGGCCCGTCCTCACCGAGCGGGACCACGTGATCACGCAGGTACGCAACCACCACGTCGACCCCGAGGGAAAGATCGAGCTCGGCGAGCTCGCCGACGCCCGGCTGGCGGCACGCGACGTCACGGTGGAGGACGCGGTGTGGACGGCCCGGCGCGAGGGGAACGCCCCCTGGCACGTGGAGGTCCGCTTCACCGCGGGCGAGCGCGAGCGCAGCGCACGCTGGTCCTTCGACCCGAAGGGGCGCGTGGTCGTCGCGCTGGACGACGAGGCGCGCTGGCTCGGCCAGCCGGACGACGCGATCTCCCCGGAGGTGCTGGGCGTTCCCGGCGTCGTCGACCGGCGCCGTCCCCCGCCGCCGTCGGACGCCGCCGCTGACGCCACCGCGCTCCTGCTCGACGACCTCGCAGGCCGCCGCGGGCAGCGCCCGCCGCAACGGCCGCGGCGGCCCGATCCGGGCCCGCAGGACCAGGAGCTCCCGCTCGACCTCGACCCGACGGCCCAGGCGGACGACGGTGCGAGCATCGTCGATCTCGGCGCTCGCCGGGACGCCCAGCGCGCCGCACACACCGAGGATCCCGAGCCCTCCGACGCCGAGGCCGCCGACGAGACCGACGAGCGGGACGGGCGCGAGACCGAGCCGGTGAGCGCATCCGAGACGTCGTCGTCCGACGGCGAGCCACGATCGCCCGCACCTCCACCGGAACCCGTCGCTCCCCCGCAGCCCGCTGCTCCCCGGACGTCGGCACCGTCGGCCGTGGTCGGCGAGGTGGCAGCACCTGCCAAGGCGAAGGTCGCACGGCGCACGCCGCGCAAGGGCCGTGCCCAGGTACCGAGCTGGGACGAGATCGTCTTCGGCGGCGCGCGCCCGTCGCCCTGACGCCGGGGTTCGTCAGCCCACGTCGAGCAGCGTGTCCTCGGACGGGGCGAGCCGGCGAGCGGTGTCGGCCGTCATGCGCCGCATGTGGTGACGCCGGCACAGCACCTCGTAGGCGACCTCGGCGTCCGCGCTGACGTCGCCCACGACGACCTGGTCGCCCTCGACCACCATGACGCCGTCCACGGTGCGCGCGTTGTGCGTGGCGCGTGCACCGCACCAGCACAGGGACTGCACCTGCAGCACCTCCATGCGGTCGGCGAGCTCGACGAGGCGTGCAGAACCGGGGAACAGCCGGGTCCGGAAGTCCGCGGTGATGCCGAACGCGAACACGTCCATCTCGATCTCGTCGACCAGGCGTGCGAGCTGCTCGACCTGCTGCGGCGAGTAGAACTGCGCCTCGTCGCACACGAGATAGTCGACCACGTTCCCACGCTGACGCTCGGAGACGATCGTCTGCCAGAAGTCCGTGTCCTCGGTGACCTCGCGGGCGTCCACCTCGAGGCCGAGGCGGGACGACAACCGCGCGGCGCCGGCCCGGTCGTTGCGCGTGAAGATGATGCCGTGCCGTCCTCGCGCGCGGTGGTTGTGGTCCGTCTGCAGGGCCAGCGTCGACTTGCCGCTGTCCATGGTCCCGGAGAAGAAGACGAGCTCGGCCATGTCCGAATCCTGTCAGAAGGCGTTGGTCAGGAGGAGACGAGCAGCGGGACGATCATCTCGACGGGCGTCAGCGACCCGTGGACGCCGGGCATCCGCCGCGCACCCTCAGGGTGCAGCCGGGAGTCGACGACGGTCGCACTGCCGCGGGCCGCGACGAGCACGTCGCCCACGGCGGGCAGCACGTGGTCCGCGACCGGCCCGAGCCAGCCGGCGTCGATCGCATCGTCCCGCAGCGCCACGAACGCGTCGTCGCCGAGGACGTCGGCCCACCGTGCGGCCACGGCGGCAGGATCCGCGCCGGGCGCGACGTAGACGTGCGTCGCGCGGGGCTCGCCGCCGAGGAGCACGACGTCCTGGTCGAGCGCCGGCTCGGCACCGACGTCGTGCTGCCGTGCCATGTCGGTCGCGACCTGGCCGTGGTCGGCGGTGACGAGCACCAGCGTGCCGGCCGGCACGCTGGCGGCGAGCCGGCGCAGCTCGGCGTCGGTCGCCTCCAGGGCGTCCCCCCACTGCCACGAATCGGGGCCGTGCTTGTGCCCGACGGTGTCGACGTCGGCCTGGTAGAGGTAGACGAGACCGTCGTCGCGCAGGGCGCGCAGCGTGGCGTCGACCCGGTCGGAGAACTTCTCGGCGACGACGTAGCGTGGACCGCGCAGCGCGGCCCGGGTCATCCCCGACCCGGCGAACTTGGCCGGTCCGGGCGCGACGACGCTCACCCCGGCGCCCAGCGCCTCGAAGACGGTGGGCTCGCGCTGCAGCTCTGCCGGGTCGGTGCGCAGCGGTGCGGAGGTCTTGGTCCCGGGCCGGTAGGGGTCGGACTGCTCGTTCCAGGACACCATGGTGGCCAGCCCGCCGGTGCCGGGGTTGCGCTGGGTGTAGCCGACGAGGCCGGTACGCCCCGGCGACGTCCCGGTCCCGAGCGTGGCGAGCGCGGCCGCCGTCGTCGACGGGAAGCTGGTGATCAGCGAGCGCGCGTCCGGCAGGAGCCGGCGGAGGAACGGCGCGTGCCCGCCACGCTCCACGAGGTTGTGCATGCCGAGGCCGTCCACGAGGACGACGACGACGCGGCGCGCTGCGGGCAGGCCGAACGCGGCCGCGCAGTCGATCGACCGCAGCCCGGTGCTGGTGGTCAGGTCGACACCGAGGGCTCCCGCGGCGGCGGGCAGGACGGCGGCCAGCGAGTCGCTGCCGTACGACGGCGCGACGAGGTCGTCAGGCAGCAGGACCGACGTCATCGGGCGGCGCGCCCGCCCACCCCGGTGGCGGCGGAGAGCTCGCGGGCGAACGCGGCGGCGCGGCGGACGGCGTCCCGGCCCTCGGCGGCGTCGGAGACGCGCACGACGATGTCGTCGGGCGTGATCTGCCCGGTGTACCCGTGGTCGGCGTCGCAGCTCGGGTCTGGGCACTGCGCGGGCTCCAGGTCGAGGCGGGACACCGCTCCCCAGCCGACCGCGAGCGTCAGCTCGGCGGCGCTGTCGCCGGGCCGATGGTCGGCGGGCTCGGCCACCACGTGGGTCAGCGCGACGGACCGGACCTCCCCGAGCGGCACGGCTTCGGTGGTGGCCGCGGCGGACGACGGGTTGGCAGCGTCGCCCTCGTGGTCGTCGACGTGCGCGGCGACCAGCCGCGTGGGCGTCAGCGCGAGCACGGTCAGGTGGCGACGCACCTGGCTGTCGAAGGTCGTCTCCGCCTGGACGAGGTGCGCGAGGACCGGCTCGTCGGCGATCGCGACGTCGATAACGTCGTTGACCAGGTCCGGGTAGTACCCGGCCCGGAACACGTGGGCGGTCAGGTCGTCACGAAGGTTCTTGCGAGTGGTCGCGGAAGGCACCCGCCCATCTTCCCACTTCCTCGCCTCCGGTGGCACCGGGCTGTGGACGGCGGTCCCCGAGCCCGGTCACGCCCCGCTCAGCCCGGCAGCGCGCGGCGCAGCGAGTCGGCCCGGCGACCCGCAGGACGCAGCCGCACGCTGGCGTGCAGGACCGACGCACCCTGCTCGGCCACCACCACGGGGTACAGCTCGAGCGACGCGAGCTCGGGCAGGTCGTCCGCCATGACCGACGCCCGCGCGAGGACGTCCTCGAGCGCGTCGACGTCGGCCGGTGGCGCTCCCCCGTACCCGTACAGCCGGGGCGCGGCCCGCACCGTGCTGACCAGCGCCGAGACGTCCACGTCCGTCAGCGGCGGGATGCCGTGCGCGACGTCGTCGAGCAGGTCGACGGCATCGCCCGCCAGCCCGAAGGACACCATCGGGCCGAACAGCGGGTCCTCGGCCGAGCGCACCACGCAGGCGACGCCCGGCGGAGCCATGGCCTGCACCTCGAGCTCCGGGGCCTCGCTCCCCAGCACGGCCTGCGCGACCGTCTGCAGGCGCGCGACGTCGGAGCGCAGGTCGTCCGGATCGCTGATGTCGAGCCGCACTCCCCCGAGGTCGTTGCGGTGCCGCAGCGCCGGCGAGGCGCTCTTGAGCGCGACCGGCCAGCCGAGCTCGTCCGCGGCCGCGACGGCCTCGTCGGCCGTGCGGACGGGCACCGAGCGCCAGAGCCGGATGCCGTAGCAGTCCAGCAGCTCGGCCGCCTCGGTCGCGTCGAGGTCACGGGCGTCGGACTCCGCGGCCCAACGCTCGACGAGCCGGCGCGCGCGGCGCGCGTCCACGCCGTCGGGCATCACGTAGTGGCCGCGCTCCTCGGCGCGCGATCCGGCGTGCTCGACGACCTTGCCGAGCGCCACGACGGCGTCCTCCGGGGTGGAGAACGCCGGGATCCGGACGATGCGGCCGTCGGGCGCCTCGGCGGCGAGCTCGTCCGGCATGCCGTGCAGCCCGAGCATGGAGGCCACCGTGGTACGGCCCGTGCGGGCGGCCGCTTCCGCCACCGCACGGGCGATCGCCCCGGTGCGAGGCTGGACCACAGGCACGTCCACGACGACGACGGCGTCGCAGGCGCCGGGCGCGTAGAGCGCGTCGACAGTCTGGGCGATCTGCTCCTCGCGGGCATGGGGACGCAGGAAGTCGCTCGAGGCGGCCACCGTCAGACCGGCCGACGCCGCGGCCTCCGCGACGAGGGCCGCGAGCGCCGCCGACGACGCGAGGATCCCCACGCGGCTCCCGGCGGGCAGCGGCTGGTGGGCCAGGACCTGGGCGATGTCCATGAGCTGGTGGGTGTTGGCCGCCTGGATGACGCCGGACTGGCGCAGCAGCTCGTCGAGCAGCCGCCGGGGCGCGTGCGTGGCGCGAACCGCGTGCCCGGGCGGGACCACCTGGCCGGAACGGCCCGCCGTGGCGACCACCACCGGCTTGACGGCGGACAGCCGCCGCGCGATCCGCGAGAACTTGCGCGGGTTGCCGATGGACTCCAGGTACAGGCACACGACCTCGGTGGCGTCGTCGTCCTGCCAGAACTGCATGAGGTCGTTGCCGGAGACGTCGGCTCGGTGCCCCGCCGAGACGAGGGAGGAGACGCCGAGGCCGCGCCGTTCGAGCGTGGCCGTCAGCGTGACGGCGGCTGCGGCGGACTGGCAGAACAGGCCGACGACGCCGGGTCGGGGCGGGCGCAGCGCGAGGCTCGCCCGCAGCGCGCCGCTCGGCGTGGTGGTCAGCACCCCGTAGGAGACGGGGCCGACGACGCGCATCCCGGCGGCGTGCGCGGTGCGCAGCAGCTCGCGGCGTCGCTCCAGACCCTCGGAGCCGACCTCGGCGTAGCCGCCCGAGAGGACGACGACGCCGCGCGCGCCGGTGAGGGCGAGCCGGCGCACCGTCTCGACGGCGACGTCCGGCGTGACGGCCAGCAGCGCCAGGTCCACCGGCCCGACGGCGTCCCACCCGGTCGCGTGCTCCACGCCCTCGGGCACGTCGCCCGGCGGGTCGAGGACGACGAGCTCGGTGCCACCGGGGTCGTTCTGGTGCGCGTCCAGCACGCGCTGGGCGAGCAGTGCCTCCGGCGTGCCGTCGTCGTGCGCCTGCCCCTCCGAGCCCGGCCCGACCAGCAGGACGCGGCGCGCGGAGAGCAGCCCCGCCATGGAACGCGCCTCGGCGCGGTGCTCGCGATCCGCCATGACGGCGCGGGAGCGTTCGGTGGGGTCGAGGTCGATGCCCACCGTCACGATGCCGTCGTCCAGGTGCTGGCTGATCTCGAAGCCCGCGTCGCGGAAGACACCCAGCATCGAGGCGTTCTGCGGCAGCACCTCGGCGGTGAAGCGGCGCACGCCCCGCTCCCGGGCGGCCGCCGCCACGTGCTCCAGGAGCACCGAGGCGAGGCCCTTGCCCTGCACGGAGTCGGCGATGTTGAACGCGACCTCCGCCTCGCCGTCGGCGATGACGTCGAAGCGGGCGACGCCGAGGATGTCCTCCCGCTGCGAGCCGTCCTCGTCGTGGCCGGGACGGACCGCCACCAGCGCGGCACGGTCGTGGTGGTCGAGGGTGACCAGACGGCGCAGCTCACGATCGGTCAGGCGCGCGATCGGGGCGAAGAACCGGAAGTAGGTGGAACGCTCCGACTGGCCCGTGTGGAACCGCTGCAGCGCGTCGGCGTCCTCGGGACAGATCGGGCGCACGTGCATCGTGGTCCCGTCGCGGAGCACGACGTCGGCCTCCCACTCGACCGGGTAGGAGGCTGGGCGCTGATCGTCCATCCGAGCAGGCTATCCGGTAGACCCCGCGAGGGGGTAGCATCGCGGGTATGAAGGTGAGTGTGAGCATCAGGGAGCAGGATCTCCGCTACCTGGACACCTACGCCGAGCGCGAAGGGCTTCCGTCACGCTCGGCCACCATCCACGCCGCGATCAAGGCGCTGCAGGTCCACGACCTGGAGGCCGAGTACGCGGAAGCGATCGAGGAATGGGCGGACTCCGACGACGCGGACGCGTGGGACGGGACCGTCGGCGACGGACTGGACGGCGATGCGACGCGGTGAGATCTGGTTCGCCGACCTCGACCCGTCGCGAGGCTCCGAGTCCAACAAGATCCGGCCCGTCGCCATCGTGTCCAACGACGCGCACAACAGGGTGGCGCAACGCCTCGGCCGCGGCGTCCTCACGGTCGTTCCGTTGACCAGCAGCCCTCGCCGAGTGCTGACGTTCCAGGTGTTGGTCGACCAGGAGTCGTCCGGGTTGCCGCGGGAGTCCAAGGCGCAGGCCGAGCAAGTCCGCGCGCTGGACGTGTCCCGACTGGTCGAGCGGGCGGGTCGCCTCACCCGCGAGCAGCTCGCGGCTGTCGATGACGCGCTGAGACTGCACCTCGACCTGAGTTGAAGCGGCCGACACCCCGCCGATCCTGGAACGCCACCGCGTCACGCCGAAGGCCATCATCAGCACCATCGCGCCCTCGCGGGCCGACTCCGTCACCCCGCGACCCATCGCCGCCCTCTGGTCGACGTCGATCATCTCCCGCGAGATCCGCTGCCAGTCCGCGTAGTCCACGGTCTCGATCGGGTGATGGCGGCGTGTGCTGGGCGCGATCGTCGCGTTGTCGACGAGGACGTCGACTCCCCGAGCGCCTCGGTCGCCGCCGTGACGATGCTCTCGGCGCCCTCCGGCCGCTGCCTTCCGCAGTTTCGCCACGATGCTCCTCGGGCAAGTGAACCATCTTGGGAACGGCACCCACTTCGAGCGGGTCGCCCCCGGGGCGTTGCCGTTCGCAGGCATCGAGGGCGGCTCCGGCCCGCCTGCACCGCCCTCCCGCGCGGTGGCGCTACGCTTCCCTCGAACGTCCGTACGGGGCCGTGCGCCGCCGTCGGGCACCACGCCGCAGCGAGAACGACCCAGGGAGCCGCACCGCATGGCGCGCAAGAAGGCCGCAGCCGTCGCCGACGAGCCGTTCGACGAGAAGATCGTCGACATCGACGTCGCCGCAGAGATGGAGACGTCGTTCCTCGAGTACGCGTACTCCGTCATCTACTCGCGTGCGCTCCCGGACGCGCGGGACGGGCTCAAGCCCGTGCACCGCCGCATCCTGTACATGATGTCCGACATGGGGCTGCGCCCCGACCGGGCGTACGTGAAGTCGTCCCGCGTGGTCGGCGAGGTGATGGGTAAGCTCCACCCGCACGGCGACGCCGCGATCTACGACGCGCTCGTGCGTCTCGCCCAGGACTTCTCCATGCGCCTTCCCCTGGTGGACGGTCACGGAAACTTCGGCTCGCTCGACGACGGCCCTGCCGCCCCTCGTTACACCGAGGCCCGCCTCGCTCCTCCGTCGATGGCGATGACGGCCGGGCTGGACGAAGACGTCGTCGACTTCGTCCCGAACTACGACAACAAGCTCACCCAGCCCGAGGTGCTGCCCTCGGCCGTGCCGAACCTCCTCGTCAACGGGGCGTCCGGCATCGCGGTGGGCATGGCCACGAACATGCCGCCGCACAACCTCGTCGAGGTCGTCGCCGCCGGTCAGCACCTGCTGGCCAACCCGGAGGCGACCCTCGAGGACGTCATGCGCTACATCCCGGGGCCGGACCTGCCCACGGGCGGCAAGATCGTCGGGCTCGACGGCGTCCGGGACGCCTACCGCACCGGCCGCGGCTCGTTCCGCACCCGCTCGACGGCGCGCATCGAGAACGTCACGCCACGCCGCAAGGGCATCGTCGTCACCGAGCTGCCGTACACGGTGGGTCCGGAGAAGGTGATCGAGAAGATCGCCGACGGCGTCAAGAACAAGAAGATCCAGGGCGTCACCAACGTCCAGGACCTCACCGACCGCTCCCACGGCATGCGGCTGGTCATCGAGGTCAAGACCGGGTTCGACCCGGAGGCCGTGCTCGAACAGCTCTACCGGACGACCCCGCTCGAGGACTCGTTCGGGATCAACAACGTCTCGCTCGTGGACGGGCAGCCACGCACCCTCGGGCTGCTCGACCTGCTCCGGGTGTGGGTCGACCACCGCGTCGACGTGGTGCGGCGTCGCTCCACGTTCCGGCTGGGCAAGCGCAAGGACCGCCTGCACCTCGTGGAAGGCCTGCTGGTCGCGATCCTCGACATCGACGAGGTCATCCAGGTCATCCGCACCTCGGACGACGCCGCCACGGCCCGCGAGCGCCTGCAGTCCGTGTTCGACCTGTCCGAGCCGCAGGCCTCCTACATCCTCGACCTGCAGCTGCGCCGTCTGACCAAGTTCTCCCGCATCGAGCTCGAGACCGAGAAGTCCGAGCTCGAGAAGGAGATCGCCGCGCTGGAGGAGATCCTCGGCGACGAGGCGAAGCTCCACGCCGTCGTCTCGGACGAGATGGGCGACGTCGCCGCCACCTACGGCACGCCCCGCCGGACGGTGCTGCTCGACTCCGCCGGTGGCACGGCGTCGTCGGCTGCCGGCACACCGGCCGCACGTGGGCGCAAGGCTCCCGCGATCGACCTGGAGATCAAGGACGCGCCCACCCGCGTGCTGCTGTCCGCGACGGGCCTGCTGGCACGCACCTCGGGTGAGGGCGCGGAGGCCCCGGTCGAGCGTGCCGGACGGCGGCACGCCCACGACGCGCTGCTCGGTGACGTCGAGGCGTCGACGCGCGCCGAGGTCGGGCTGGTGACCACCGCCGGACGGCTGCACAAGATCTCGGTGATGGAGCTGCCGTCGCTGCCCGCCACCGACGGTCCGCCGTCACTGTCCGGCGGGGTCCCCGTGCGCGAGATGGTCACGCTGGACCCGGGCGAGGAGGCGCTGGCCGTGGTCTCCCTGGCCGAGGACGCCCCGACGCTGGCCGTGGGGACCCGCCAGGGTGTGGTCAAGCGGATCGCGCCAGGCGACAAGCCCCGCAACGGTGACGTCTGGGACGTGATCTCGCTCAAGGACGGCGACGCCGTGGTCGGTGCCGCACCCGCGGCGGACGATGACGAGGTGGTGTTCGTCTCCTCGGACGCGAGCCTGCTGCACTTCGACGCCTCGGCCGTCCGGCCGCAGGGACGGTCCGCGGCCGGCATGGCGGGCATCCGGCTGGCGGCCGGGCAGCGGGTCGTGTTCTTCGGGGTCGCCCGGGCCGCCACGCGCGACCTGCACGCCGTGGTGACCATCGCCGGTGCCGCCGACGCGCTGTCGGGCACCGGTGCCGCCTCCGCCAAGGTCACCCCGTACGAGCTCTACCCCGGCAAGGGCCGCGCTACCGGCGGGGTGCGTGCGCACCGGTTCCTGAAGGGCGAGGACTCCCTCGTGCTGGCGTGGGTCGGCGAAGGGCCGGCACGGGCGGTCGGCTCCGGCGGTCAGCCCGCCGAGCTGCCCGAGGAGAGCCCGCGCCGCGACGGCTCGGGGACGCCCCTGGCCAGCCCTGTCGCAGCGATCGGCTGATCACCCCCCACCCGCCGTGGCGAGGATCAGACGGAGACGACGGCGAGCGTGTCGAGCTCGGTCAGCGGCGCGAAGTCGTCGTCCTGCGTGACAACGGGCAGCTCGTTCGCGAGCGCGATGGAGGCGATCCAGAGGTCGTTGACGTTGATCCTGCGTCCGGCCTCGGCGAGCCGGACACGGAGACGAGCCCAGTGCGACGCAGCAGTCGCGTCCACAGGGAGGAGCTCGAGGTGGGCGATCGAGTCCAGTGTCGCGAGCCGCCGGGCGCGGGTCTCGGAGTCCTTGGCTGCCAGCACGCCGGCCTGAAGTTCTGCACGAGTGATGACCGAGACGAACGACTCGTCGGGGAGCGCCGCGCTGTCGAGCGTCCTGCCGGACTCGGACGCGATGAAGACACTCGTGTCGAGCAGACCCCGAGGACTTGGTGCCATCACCGGATGGGCCCGAGCTCGTCGCCGGTGCTGTCCGCGAGCGCAGCCAGATCCTCGCGCAGGCCCGCATCTGCTTGGACGGTGCCCAAGATCTTCTGGAGCTCAGCACGTCGAAGCGAGCGGGCGCGTGTCGACGTGACGGGACCGATCTCCGCGACCGGCGCTCCGTGCTGGGTCACCGTGACGTGGTCGCCTGCGGCGACGCGCCGCAGCACCTCGGCTGTGTGGTTCCGTAGGTCGCGACTGGCGATGGTCGACATGTGCGCAAGTGTAGCGGCCAGCGCACACCCGCGTACTGGACCGCCCGGCCGTCAGCGAGAGACTGCCGCGGCGATGGTCTCGCCGAGCTCGCTCGGTCGGGTGAACATCGGCCAGTGACCGGTCGGCAGGTCGACGATCTCGTAGTCCTTCAGTGTCTTGAGCTCGCGCACGAACGGGTGGTCGCGCGCCATCAGGTCGCGCAGAACCTCCCCCGGGAGCAGGCACGCGATCACCGTGGCCGGGACCGCACGCCGGACCTCTGCATCACCGATCAGGTGGTGCGGTTCACGCGCGGTAGCCGCGGGTTGTGGGACGGACCTCTGCCGGAACCTGGCCAGCTGGTCGTCGGTCAGCCCGGTGGGCTCCCCGTCCTCGAACTCGTCCCACGCCGGCAGTGGCTGGTCGACGACTTCGTCCGGCAGCTCCGAGTTCACCGCTTGACCGTCCGCGAACGGACCGCTGTCGACGTAGACGACGCGCTCCACGCGGTCGGGGCGCTGGTCAGCCGCGGCATAGACCAGGCCGCCGCCGGCGGAGTGCCCCACCAGCACGACCGGACCATCTGCGGCGTCGATCGCCCCGACCACCGCGTCGACGTGGTCACTCAGTGTGACACCCGACCGGTCCGCATCGACCGACTCGAGACCGGGAAGCGTCACCGGGCGTGGCGCGTGGCCCGCGCGGGTGAGTACCGGCGCCACCTCGTCCCACGCAGCGCCGTCGAGCCAGAACCCGGGAACGAGGATGATGTCCATGCCCGGAAACTAGAACGTGGCACCGACACCCCGGGGCTCGATGCCCCGTCCGGCTCAGCCTGAGACGGCCGCCGTGATCGCCTCACCCAGCTCGCCGGGTCGGGTGAACATCGGCCAGTGACCGGTCGACAGGTCGACGATCTCGTAGTCGTGCAACGCCGCCAGCTCTGCGGTGTACGGGGATCCCGCGCCGATGAAGTGGCGATACATGGAGCTCGGGCTGTCGAACCCCTCGAACGCCTCGCAGGCGATGACCGTCGTCGGCACCTCGTAGCGCCGATCGTCGCTCAAGGTCACCGGATCGGACGCCACCCGGACCGGTGTCGGGATCGCGACGGCCCGGAACCGCGCCCGCAGGTCCTCGTCGAGGTCCACCAGGTCGGGCTCGTCGAAGACCGACCAGTCGGGCAAGGGGATCTCGTGGCCCACCACGGGCAGCGCGTCGTTGATGACGCTGCCGTGCCCCATCGGCACGGAGTCGACGTAGACGTTGCGGGCGATGCGTCCCGGACGGCGGTCAGCGGCCGCATGGATGACCGCTCCCCCGCCGGAGTGCCCCACCAGGACCACCTGGGCGTCGTCGTCCAGGGCGTCGACCGCCGCGACGACGGCGTCGACATGGTCCTCCAGGCCGATGCCGGACCGGTCGTCGTCCACCGAGCCCATACCGGGCAGCGTGAGCGGGTGGACGGTGTGCCCCGCGGCCACGAGCGGCGGGGTGACGGCGTCCCAGGCGGACGCGTTCAACCAGAATCCGGGTACCAGGATGATGTCCATGCCGCCGAGCATAGGAGTGACCTCTGACACAGGGACCGGAGGCCCGCTCGACCCGTCGGCGAACCAGGGACCACGTCGCGGAACGGTCGTCGCCACGGACCACGCGGATGCTTGGATCGACCCGTGTCCGACGACGAGTTCTCCGCCGACCCCGCCCGCCTCGACCACGCCCGCGTGCACCGGCTGCTGAGCGAGCACGCCTACTGGGCAGCCGGCCGGAGCCGGGCCGCGCAGGACGCCGCGATCGCGGCGTCTCGCAACTACGGGATCTATACCGCCACGGGCGAGCAGATCGCCTACGCGCGCGCAGTGACCGACGGCGTCACCTTCGCCTGGTTGGCGGACGTGATCGTCGACCCCGCGCACCGTGGTCGCGGACTCGGCACACGGCTCGTCGACGGCGCCCTGGCCGACCTCGACACGCTCGGTCTCAAGCGGGTCCTGCTCAAGGCCGCACCCGAGGCCCGCGCGGTGTACCTCCGGGCCGGGTTCACCGGTCTGGACGAGCCAGAGACGTGGCTCCAGCGTCGCGCTCAGGTCCGCTGAAGGCACCGGCGCGAGCTGCTTGCCGATACGGAAAGTAGTTTCTAAGCTGACAGCGTGACCCGATCCACACCCGAGTCCGACGACGCCGGTCGGCTGCTTGCCGAGGCTGGACGCGTCACGCTCGACGCCCGAGACGACCGTCTCCGGCACAGCGCGGTCCTGTGGGCGGCGGGTCTTGGCATGGCCGCCATCGCACTCGTCGGGCCTCTCACTGGTGACCGATCGTGGTTCCTCGTCGCGCTCGCCGGCGCCTTCGCCCTCACCCTCGTGCTGATCGGACTGACCGCTTACCTCTCCACCACCCGGTCGACGACGATCCCTCGCGGGACGAGAACGATCACCCGCAACACGGTGGTCTTCGGCGTGCCCGTGGTCGTCCTCGGGAACCACCTGGTGGACGCCGCCGGCGGGGACACCCTGGCGCATGTGCTCCTGGTGTGCGCCGTCCTGGCGCCGTACGCCACGGGTGCCCTGCTGATCGCGTTCCGCCCAACGTCGAGGAACGACATATGACCGCACTGCGCCCTTCCCCGGACGAGGTCGCCGCATCGCTGGAACGAGCCACCCCGCGCCCGTTGAGCAGGGCCCGCGACCACCGTGTCCACGGCTGGACGGTGGCGGTGCTCGCGCTGACGGTGGGAGCCCTGACGGGTGTGGTCCTCGGCACCTGGGGCACCACCTGGCAGTGGCGAGGACCCGCGAACATCGGGGCGCAGGGCGCCTTCCTCGCCCTGCTGGTGACGACGGTGGTCTGGCGCGACCGAGCATCCCGAGCCCGGCCCCGACGCACCTCCAGGACAGCGATGGTCGGGACGGTCACCACGGGTCTGCTCGCCCTCGGCGTGACCACACCGGTCTACCTTGCCGACCTGCCGTCCCCCGCACCGTGGGTGACGATGGCGGTCGCCGTCGTCGTCGCGGCGCCAGGCCTCGTGGCCGGCGCGCTGATCGTTCGAGGAGCACGGTGAAGCACCCGCGGCACCAGCTCGAGGAGTCCTTGAACTCGCCGGTCCGGTTCAGCATCGTCGCCGCGCTCAACACCGTGGACGAGGCGGAGTTCGCGGTGGTCCGTGACGCCGTCGAGGTCTCCGACTCCGTGCTGTCCAAACACGTCGCCACCCTGGAGCGCGCCCGGCTCGTGGCGGTCCGCAAGGGATACGTCGGCAAGAGGCCGCGCACCTGGCTGCGGCTGACCAAGGACGGCCGTCGAACGTTCGCCTCGCACGTCGCCGCGCTGCGCGCGATCGCCGACGGCGCAGCCGGACCCACCTGAGCACGGCACCGCACTACGGCCGCAACGGAGTCCATCCGAACGGCACCGGTCCGCTGACCGCGGCGCGGTCGAGGTCGGCCTGGTGGGACCAGCCCTGGCCCGCCCGTTCGCCAGGACGCCCGGCGGGCCCGCGGGCCACCCGGAACCCCAGGTCGTCGAGTCGCGCTCCGGGCACGCTGCCGCGTCGGACCGAGGCGCGCACGCTCCAGTGCCGGTCTGCCCAGCCGCCGCCCCGCAGGCTCCGATAGTCGGCGTACCGGGCGGTGTCGGCGTAGTCCCAGCACCACTCCCAGACGTTGCCGAGCATGTCGGCGAGGCCGAAGTCGTTGGGCTGCTTGAGCCCGACCGGCTGCGCCCCGTCGACGTGATCCGCATCGGTCCACGCGACGTCCGCCAGCGGGCCATAGGTCGGGCCGTCGGTGCCGGCCCGGCACGCCCACTCCCACTCGGCCTCGGTCGGCAGACGGAAGCCGTCGGCAGCCACGTCCCAGACGACGGACGACTCCCCGATCGCGTACGGCTCCGTCAGCCCTTCCTGGCGCGAGGCTTCGTTGCACCATGCGACGGCGTCGCGCCACGACACCGAGTGCACCGGCGCGTCACCCCGGGCGCCCTCCGGCACCATCGTTCCGCGCACCTGCGCGTACTGCGCCCATGTCACCGGGGTGCGAGCGAGCGCGAACTCGGTGAGCTCGACGTCGCGGGTCGTGCCGGTCCGTGCATCACGCAACGTGATCGTGCCGGCGGGCACGCGCACCACCTGCGACCGGAGGTCAACCATGCCCGCCCCCTACGCCAGGGCCCGTACGGTCGGCTGCCGCGCCACGACACCCGCGACGATCAGCACCTGCCCCAGCACATAGGTGGCCATGATCCAGAAGCCGGACATCGGCGGCACGACGTCGGCGAACGCGCCGAGCGCGATCATCGCGTCCGAGAAGAGGAACAGCAGTCCACCGAGCCAGGCCAACCGGTGCACGCCCGTGGCCAGCACGGCCATCATGGTCAGGAGCACCGCGTAGACGACGACGGCGACCCCCAGCACGCCGGGCGCGCCCGGCAGGCACAGGGCCACCAATGCGACGGCGAGGAACACGTACACGGCGGTGGCTGCGGGGTGCCGCACCAGCACCGACTGACGCCACGACGGCCAGAACGCCACGACGTAGACCACCTGGGCGCACAGGAACCCGCCGACCATCGCCAGGAACGCGGTGTCCCCGGTGAAGAGGTCGGGCAGGGTGTCACCGACCCAGGAGAAGCCGAGCGCCACCAGGACCAGGCGTACGAGCCGCGACCGGGGTGCCGCCGTCGTGCACCAGAGCGTGGCCGCGAGCGCCGGCATCAGCAGCCACTGCGTCGGGTCCGCGACCTCCTCCATGCCGGCCAGCTGAGCGATCAGGTGCACGACGGCGAGGGCGGCGAGGACGGTAGCCGCGACGCGGGCGCGGCGGGAGGTCAGCAGCGAGGGCTCCCCGGGAACGACATCGGTCACGCGGCGCAGCGTAGCGGTCAGAGCTCGATGGTCAGCAACCGTGAGCCGTGCGTGAACTCGTAGCCGAGGCTCGCGTACATCCCGTGCGCCCCCGAGGGGTTGGCCGTGTCGACGCCCAGGGACGCGTACTCCATGCCGTCGGCCGCCATGGCGCGCAGGGCGGCGGCGAGCGCCGCCAGGGCGGCCTTGCGTCCGCGGTAGGCGCGCCGCGTACCGAGCAGGGAGGTGTACCCGAAGGAGTAGCCGCGCACGGCGAAGTCCTCGTCGAACCGGTCGGCCATCTGGTAGCCGACGACGAGCGGCTCTCCGGCGCGCAGGGCGGCGGCGGTCTCGGCGTCGGTGTCAGGGTCGGCGAGCAGTGCGTCGACGTCCGGGTCCTCGTCGAGCACGAGGAAGGACCATCCGGGCATGAACGCCGTCCGGTAGGAGGTCCACTGCTCGGCCGTCCGCGGCTCGCTGCCCCAGTGGTCACGGAACGCGTCGTTGTGCGCGAGGCGTGCGGCGTCGTCGAGCTCCGGCGCGAACGGGACCAGGCGCAACGACCCGTCGAGCGTGACGTCCGGCACCGGCGCGGCGTCGAGGTCGCGCAGGTCGCGGCGCAGGTCGGAGTAGAAGCGGCGCGGGGTGAACCCGAACCGCTCGTAGAGGCGCACGCGCGAGGGTGGGCTGTCGTCCTCGGCCATCGTGGCCAGGCGCGCGGGCAGCTCCTTGCCCGACGCCGCGAGCACCTGCCGACCGCGAGCCACCTGCCAGGCGAAGAGCTCGCGTCCGATCCCCTGCCCCCGCACCTGCGGGTGCACCCCGCCGAAGAGGAACGCCCGCACGGTCCGGGTGTCACCGGGCATCGACTCGACCATGGCGTAGGCGCGCAGTCGTCCCTCGCCGTCGACGCCGACGAGCGAGTCGGTGTCGAACCGCCGCCAGGGCGCCTGGAACAGCTCGGTCAGCTCCTCGATGGTCTCGCGGTAGGGCTCGGCGTCCGCCTCGGCGATGGTGTTGCGCAGCTCGAGGAGCGCTGCGGCGTCGCCCGGCGCGGCTGGCCGCCAGGTGAGGCCGCCGGCGGTGAGAGTGGGCAGGAACGCTGGCGCGTCGGCCCGGTCCGCGATGGGTGCGAGGTCGCTGCTCGTGTCGGCGGTGGTCATGGACCGAGGGTAGGTCTCACCAGGCGTCGGCCGCACCGTGATTTGCGCTGCCGCAGCTACGCTGAGCCGGTGACCTCGACGCTCGACTTCTCCGTTGCCGACGCCCGCTCCGACGCCCTGCGGGAGGCCCTGCGCACCCGCGTGGTGGTGGCCGACGGCGCCATGGGCACGATGATCCAGGCGGCAGACCCGACCCTGGAGGACTACGAGCAGCACGAGGGCTGCAACGAGATCCTCAACGTGACACGGCCAGACCTCATCGGGAGCCTGCACGACGAGTTCCTGGCCGTCGGGGTGGACGCGATCGAGAGCAACACCTTCGGCGCGAACTGGTCCAACCTGTCGGACTACGGCATCGACGACCGCATCCGCGAGCTGGCCCGAGCGGGCGCTTCGATCGCCCGCGAGCGCGCCGACGCCTTCGCGACGCCGGACTACCCGCGCTGGGTGCTGGGTTCCATGGGTCCGGGCACCAAGCTGCCGTCGCTAGGGCACACCACGTACGACCACCTGCGCACCACGTTCGCCGAGCAGGCCGCCGGGCTGCTGGAGGGCGGCGCGGACGCCCTGCTGGTCGAGACCAGCCAGGACCTGCTGCAGACCAAGGCCGCGGTGACGGCGTGCCACGACGCGATCAGCGCCGTCGGACGCTCGGTCCCGGTGATCGCCTCGGTCACCGTGGAGACCACGGGCACGATGCTCATGGGATCGGAGATCGGGGCGGCGCTGACCACGCTGCAGGCGGTCGGCGTCGACGCGATCGGACTGAACTGCGCCACCGGCCCGGACCAGATGAGCGAGCACCTGCGTCACCTGGCGCGGCACGCCGAGGTGCCCGTGACGTGCATGCCGAACGCCGGGCTGCCGGAGCTCGGCCCGCACGGCGCCGTCTACCCCCTGTCGCCCGAGGAGCTGGCGGCGGCGCACACGCAGTTCGTCGACGAGTTCTCCCTCGGCCTGGTGGGCGGCTGCTGCGGCACGACGCCGGAGCACCTGCGCCAGGTCGTCGAGGCGGTGCGCGGGCGCGAGCTGCGGCCGCGCGAGGTGGAGCGCGAGAACGGCGTCGCGTCGCTGTACTCGCACACGGACCTGTCCCAGGACGCCTCGTACCTGGCCATCGGCGAACGCACCAACGCCAACGGTTCCAAGGCGTTCCGCGAGGCGATGCTGGAGTCCCGCTGGGACGACATCGTCGACATCGCCCGCGCCCAGACCCGCGACGGCGCGCACCTGCTGGACGTCTGCGTCGACTACGTGGGGCGCGACGGCGTCGAGGACGTCCGCGAGGTCGTCTCGCGGCTGGCCTCGGCCTCCACGCTGCCGCTGGTGATCGACTCCACCGAGCCGGAGGTGGTCCGGGCCGGGCTGGAGCTCGTGGGCGGGCGCGCCGTCGTGAACTCGGTGAACTTCGAGGACGGCGAGGGGCCCGGCTCGCGGTTCCGGCGAGTGATGCCGGCCGTCGTCGAGCACGGCGCCGCGGTCATCGCGCTGACCATCGACGAGGAAGGCCAGGCGCGCACCGCGGAGAAGAAGGTCGCGATCGCCTCGCGCCTCATCGACACGCTCGTGGCCGACTGGGGCATGCGGGTGGACGACATCATCGTCGACACCCTCACGTTCCCCATCGCGACCGGCCAGGAGGAGACGCGCCGCGACGCCATCGAGACGATCGAGGCGATCCGTGAGCTCACGCGTCGCTACCCCGGCGTGCACACCACGCTGGGCGTCTCCAACGTGTCGTTCGGGCTCAACCCGGCCGCCCGCACGGTGCTCAACTCGGTGTTCCTGCACGAGGCCGTGCAGGCCGGTCTGGACTCCGCCATCGTGCACGCGGCGAAGATCCTGCCGCGCACCGCGATCCCGGACGAGCAGTGGGAGGCCGCGGAGAACCTCGTGTGGGACCGGCGCGTGTACGACGACGAGGGCAACCTCACGCACGACCCGCTGTCCCACCTGCTGGAGACGTTCTCCGGCGTGGACTCCGCGGCCCTGCGCGACCAGCGGGCGGCCGAGCTCGAGGCGCTGCCCGTCGGTGAGCGGCTCGAGCGGCGCATCATCGACGGCGCGCTGAAGGGTCTCGAGGGCGACCTCGACACGGCCCTGGCCGACGGGATGAAGGCGCTCGACATCGTCAACACCCACCTGCTGGGCGGGATGAAGGTGGTCGGTGAGCTGTTCGGCTCCGGGCAGATGCAGCTGCCGTTCGTGCTGCAGTCGGCCGAGGTGATGAAGTCCGCCGTCGCGCTGCTCGAGCCGCACATGGAGAAGGTCGAGGGCGCTGACGAGCAGACCAAGGGCACGATCGTGCTCGCCACCGTGCGCGGCGACGTGCACGACATCGGCAAGAACCTCGTCGACATCATCCTGACCAACAACGGCTACTCCGTGATCAACATCGGCATCAAGCAGCCGATCTCCGCGATGATCGAGGCCGCCGAGGAGCACGACGCCGACGTCATCGGCATGTCCGGGCTGCTCGTGAAGTCCACGGTGGTGATGAAGGAGAACCTCGCCGAGCTGGAGTCGCGCGGGCTCGCCAAGAAGTGGCCGATCCTGCTCGGCGGCGCGGCCCTGACACGGACCTTCGTCGAGGACGACCTCGCCTCGCAGTTCCCCGGCGTCGTGCGGTACGCCCGCGACGCGTTCGAGGGGCTGCGGCTCATGGAGCCGCTGGTCGCCGTCGCGCGCGGGGCGTCGGTCGACGACGTCGGCCTGCCCGCGCTGCGCAAGCGCCGGCACAACGTCGTCACCGTGACCGAGACGGCACCCGAGGACCTGCCGGCGCGCTCCGACGTCGCCGACGACAACCCCGTCCCCGCTCCCCCGTTCTGGGGCACGCGCGTGGTCAAGGGCATCCAGCTCGCGGACTACGCCGCGTACCTCGACGAGCGCGCGACGTTCATGGGCCAGTGGGGCCTCAAGCCGGGGCGCGGCGAGGACGGCGCCTCGTACGACGAGCTCGTCGAGACCGAGGGCCGGCCCCGCCTGACCGAGTGGCTCTCGACGATCCGCAGGGACCAGGTCATGGACCCCACCGTGGTCTACGGGTACTTCCCCGTGTGGTCCGAGGGCGACGACATCGTGGTGGCGCACCACGGGCCCGGCATGACCGCGCCGTCCGGACAGATCGGGGCGCACAGTGAGATCGGAGCGCCCGATGGCGGCTCTGGCGGTCAGCCGGGGACCGAGCGATTGCGCTTCACCTTCCCCCGCCAGAAGCGCGACCGGCACCTGTGCCTGGCGGACTTCGTGCGGCCGAAGTCGTTCGTCGAGGAGACGGGTCGTTTCGACGTACTGCCGATCCAGCTCGCGACGGTCGGCGAGCCGGTGTCCGCGTACACGGCGAAGCTGTTCGAGGCGAACAAGTACCGCGAGTACATGGAACTGCACGGGCTGTCCGTCCAGCTCACCGAGGCGCTGGCCGAGTTCTGGCACTCGCGGGTGCGCTCCGAGCTCGGGTTCGCCGACGAGGACCCCGACGACGTCGAGGGCATGTTCAAGCTCGAGTACCGCGGGTCGCGGATGTCACTCGGGTACCCGGCGTGCCCCGACATGGAGGACCGACGCAAGGTCGTCGAGCTGCTGAAGCCGGAGCGGGTCGGGGTGACGCTGAGCGACGAGCTGCAGCTGCACCCGGAGCAGTCGACGGACGCGTTCGTGCTGCATCATCCCGAGGCCAAGTACTTCAGCGTGTGAGGCGGTCGTGAGGCGGCGCCGCGACGTTGGACGGCCGTGTCAGACCTGATCGGCGTCCAGCAGGGCGACCATCGCGTCTGCGGCCTGGGGCGCACCGGCCCGGCGGAGCGCTGCCACAGTCGATGAGTCGGTCGCTCCTGGGAGCCTCGTCACCGAGACACGATGCACGGCGAGCATCTCCGTAGGGCACGACCGGATGAGCCCGACAAGCAGTTCGTCGGGGTGCTGGACCACGAATCCGTACTGGTCCACGATCGTCTCCGGAAAATCCTTGAGGTTGCTCGTGCACAGGACATCTGCTCCGGACTCGACGGCCGCAGCCAGCACGTGGCGATCGCCCTCGTCCGGAAGTTCTGCCCCAGCGACTCGCTCGAGGGTCTCGTCGACGACCTGTGTGAGCGCATAGGGGAAGTGGGTGTTCATGAGCCTGACAAGCAGCGCGCCCGAGTCAGGAGTGAACCCTTCGATGTTCGCCTGGAGATGCTCGGTCATCTCGTCGAGAATCGACTGGCTCCAGGCGATGGAGATGAGTTGCCGGGTGGCGGCGTAGAGCAGATAGTCCCGCAGAACCCGCGAGTAGAGGACGTTCGCGTCACTGAGGACGACCCGCGCCGGGACGGGGTCCTTCACTCGGTCAGACCCAGCTCGTTCTGGAGGTCGGCAAGCTCGGCCATCCCCTGCTCCATCCGAGCACGCTCGGCGGCCCGGAACCGGTGAATCGCGGAGAGTGGGATCCGGTGGTGCGAACCGACCTTTCGGTACGGCAGCACGCCATCGTCCATGAGCCGACGCACCCGCGGGCGAGACATCCCGAGCAGATCGGCAGCACGGGCCGGGGCGATCTCCTCATCAGGTTCGTCGGTGGCCGTCTTGTCGATGTGCATCCGCGCGTCGATCACGCCGGCGAGGTATTGGATCGTCGACAGGTGAAGGCGAACCTCCTGCTCGGGGGCGCCCCGCTGGATCGCGTCGTGCAGCGCAGCCGAATCACGGGCGAGGGTGTCGCTCATCTCCAACCTCCATCATCTGCAGCAAGTGATTCAACTGTACGACGCCACGTCGAGTCACGCGAGGACCCGTCGTCGACTCCCTCTGCGCTACCGAGGCGCACGGTTCCTGCACTACCGATCTCGCATTCGGAGACAACAGCCGACATCCACCGTTCACCTCCTCATGACCGTGCCGTTCACACAGTCTTTCTACTGTGAACGCATCGTCCACAGCATGAGGAGCCCGCGTGACCCCGACCATCCTGTTCGACTTCGACGGCACCCTCGCTGTCGGTGACGGCCCCGTGCTCGCGTTCGCCCGGCAGGTCGCCGAGCATGCCTGGCCCGGGTATTTCGAGCGGGTCATGGCCACGTTGCGCGACCACGACGCCGGAACGGCCACACAGTTCCGCGATGGCTACGACGTCGTCGGCACCCTGGCCCGCCAGGACGGCGTCGACCCCGCCGCGCTGCAGCGGGCCTACCTGGCCAGCCGCAGGCTCCTCGGCACGCCCGAGGCGCCCGTCGACGCGGCCCCAGGGCTCACAGAGCTCCTCACCGCACTACCCCGCACCACCCTCGTCGTCCTCGCCACCAACGCCCCCGGCGTCGGCGTCGAGCGCCTGCTCACCACGTGGGGCGTCCGCGAGCGCTTCGCCGACCTGCACTACGAGGTCGGCAAGCCGGTCGGCCTGACGCCCATCGTCCAAGCCGCACTCGCAGACGGCCCGGTGCTCGCCGTCGGAGACATCGTCGAGAACGACCTGGCACCCGCCGCGGCGCTCGGTGCGGCGACAGCGCTGGTCGGCCCTGCGGCCGCCACACCGCCCACCGCCGTGACGATGCATGCGCGGACGCTCGACGCCCTCGCGCCCGCCATCACGGCATGGGCTCGCACAGCAACCACCTCAGCCACCCCGACGACCCACCGAGCATCCGTGCCGTCCGGCACGGCCGACTCCTTCGAAAGGTAGCCCTCCCATGCGCACGTCCCTGCTCGCTCCCGGCGCCGCCGCGGCGCTCGTCCTCGCGCTCGCCGGTTGCGCCGGTGCCGATGCCGCCGGCAGCGCCGACGACGGCGGCACCGAGTGGCCCGAGTCCATCACCATGTCGTTGGTGCCGTCGGTCGAGGGTGAGAACCTCGCCGAGGCGCTCGACCCGCTGACCACGTACCTCTCCGAGGGTCTCGGCGTCGAGGTGGAGGGTGTCGTCGCGAACGACTACACCGCCACGGTCGAGGCGCTCGGCGCCGACCAGTCGCAGGTGATC
This sequence comes from Isoptericola maris, assembly GCF_048065335.1. Lineage (NCBI taxonomy): Bacteria > Bacillati > Actinomycetota > Actinomycetes > Micrococcales > Promicromonosporaceae > Isoptericola > Isoptericola maris. Next base: position 468,316 of record NZ_JBLUNY010000001.1, read on the forward strand.
ATCACCGACGCCGGGTCGCTGTACCAGGCGACCGAGCGCTACGGCGCCGAGCTGATCCTGCGCGACGTCCGCTTCGGCGCCACGTCCTACGCCGCCGTCGCCTACACGAACGACCCGGACACCTACTGCGAAGACGAGCCGATGCTCGCCACCTACGAGGCGAGCGGCATCGAGCTGTCCTACTGCAACGGCCTGGAGGAGGCCGGTGCCGCGGCGATCGGTCAGGGCCCGGCCGCCGCCGCGACCTTCGGCGACCTGGCCGGCGCGAAGGTCGCACTGCAGGCCGCCACCTCCCCCGCGGGCTACCAGTACCCCGTGGTGCTCATGCGGGAGGCCGGTCTCGACACCGACGCCGACATCACCCAGGTGCCCGTCGAGGGCAACAACAACGCCGTGCTCGCCGTCGCGAACGGTGACGCCGAGGTCGGCTTCGCCTACTGGGACGCCCGCACCACCGTGGTCGAAGAGGTCCCCGACATCGCCGACAAGGCCGTGGCCTTCGCCTACACCGAGATGATCCCCAACGGGGGCGTCGCCGTCACCGACAGCCTGCCCGACGACCTCGTCGCCGAGCTCACCACGCTGATGGACGACTACGCCGACTCCTCCCCCGAGGCCGCCGACGTCATGTTCGAGCTCGTCGGCCTGTCCGACTGGACGGCCGAGACCGCCGACGACGAGATCGCCCGCTACGGCGAGGTCCTCGAGCAGTTCGCCGGCTGACCAGGAGCACCCCCACCCATGACTCTCGACACCCGAGCGGAGGCCGGGCCCACCCCGGCCTCCGCCGCGTGGCCGATCCGCCTCGACGGCGTCTCGGTCACCTACCCCAACGGCACGGCCGCCCTGCGCGACGTCTCCCTGACCATCGAGGCCGGTGAGATGGTCTCGGTGGTCGGTCTGTCCGGCTCCGGCAAGTCGACGCTGATCCGCACGCTCAACGGGCTCGTGCCCGTCACGAGCGGCACCGTGACCGTCGGCCCGCACACCGTCACCGGCCTGTCCGGCCGCCGTCTGCGGCAGGTGCGCGGGCACGTCGGTATGATCTTCCAGGGCTTCAACCTCGCCACGCGCGTCGACGTCTACCGCAACACGCTGGTCGGCCGCTTCGCGCAGGCGGGCGCCCTGCGCGGGTTCCTCGGCGTCCCGACCGCGCACGACCGCGACGTCACCCTCGCGGCCCTGGACATGGTCGGCATGCTCGACAAGGTCTGGACGCGCGCCGGGTCCCTGTCCGGCGGGCAGCAGCAGCGCGTCGCCATCGCGCGGGCGCTGTCCCAGGAGCCGAGCATCATGCTCGCCGACGAGCCCGTCGCCAGCCTCGACCCGCCCACCGCGCACGCCGTGATGGGAGAGCTGGAGCGTATCAACGCCGACCACCACCTCACGGTGCTGGTCAACCTGCACCTCATGGACCTCGCCCGGCAGTACACGCGCCGCATGATCGGCCTGCGCGGCGGCGAGGTCGTCTACGATGGCCCCGCCGCCGAGGCCACCGAGGCCGACTTCGAGCAGATCTACGGCCGTCGCATCCGTCCGCAGGACCGCCTCGGGGGCCGCACATGACCCCGGGCACGACGGCGGAGCCCGCCACCCGCTCCGAGCTCCCGCCCCGGCCGCGCACCTGGCCGCGCCGCACGCTCATCGTCTCGGCGCTGGCGGCGTTCACCGTGGCGACCTGCCTGCCCGCGATCGGCGGCGTCGAGATCGACCTGGGCGCCATCGCCCAGAACTGGCGCCGCGGGGCCGCCAACCTCTCCGCGCTGCTGCAGCCGAACTGGGCGTTCGTCCCGCGCACCGTCCAGCCGATGCTGGAGACGTTGCAGATGGCGTTCGTCGGCGCTGCGATCGCCGCCGCGCTGTCCGTGCCGCTCACCCTCTGGGCGGCGCGCCCCACCAACCCGCACACCCCGACCCGCCTGGCGGTGCGGGCCGTGATCAACGTGATCCGCGCCGTGCCCGACCTCGTCTGGGCGACCATCCTCGTCGCCATGGTCGGCGTCGGCGCGCTGCCCGGCCTGCTCACCCTCGTGCTGTTCGATGTCGGGATCGTCGTCAAGCTCGTCTCCGAGGCGATCGACTCCGCCGACCACCCGTACCTCGAGGCGGCCCGCGCCGGCGGCGCCACCCAGCACCAGATGAACCGCGGCCTCGCGCTGCCCCAGAACCTCCCGCTGTTCGCCAACCAGTGGCTCTACGCGCTCGAGCTGAACGTCCGTATCTCGGCGATCCTCGGCATCGTCGGCGCGGGAGGCATCGGCCGGCTCCTCGACGAACGGTTCGGCTTCTTCGCCTACGGCGACGTCTCGGTGATCATCCTCGAGATCCTCGTCGTGGTGCTGATCATCGAAGCCGCGTCCCACCTGCTGCGTCGGAGGCTCGCATGAGCGACACCCTGGAGCGCCGGACCCACACCACCACGGCGAGCCCCGCCGTCGTGCTGCCCCCGCGCCCGTCGCGCCTCGCCCAGACCGCCGCGACCGCCGTCGTCGGCCTGGTACTCCTCGTGTCCGTCACCACCCTGGACGTCGAGTGGACCGACCTGCGCGGCCTGCCCGCCGCCGTCGGGGAGTACGGCGTGCTGATGTTCGCCGACCCCGACTGGTCGCGCCTGCCACGCGCCCTGTTCGAGATGTGGCGCTCGATCTCCATGGCCTGGCTCGGCGCGATGCTCTGCGTGGTCGTGTCGATCCCGCTCGGCATGCTCGCCGCCGACGGCGTCGGCCCCACCTGGCTGCGCCTCGCCCTGCGCGGCGTCTTCGCCGTCATCCGCGCCGTGCCCGAGGTGATCATCGCCCTCGTGCTGCTCACCGTCACCGGGCTGACCCCGTTCACCGGAGCGCTGGCGCTGGGCATCGCCGGGATCGGCACGCAGGGCAAGTGGACCTACGAGACGATCGAGACGCTGCGCGACGGCGCCGCGGACGCCGTGCGGGCAGCCGGCGGCGGACGGACCGCCGTCGTCCGCTGGGCGCTGTGGCCGGCCGCCCTTCCGGCGCTGCTGTCGTTCGCGCTCTACCGGTTCGAGATCAACATCCGCATGTCCGCCGTGCTCGGCATCGTCGGCGCGGGCGGGATCGGGAGCATGCTCGCGAACTACACGAACTATCGTGCGTGGGACACCGTCGGCATGCTGCTGATCGTCGTGGTCGTCACGACGATGGCCGTCGACGCCGTCTCGGGCGCGCTGCGCCGCCGCATCATGGAAGGGCCCTGACACCGTGACCTGGACCGGATCCACCGATGCTCCCCCGACGGTGCGCATCAGCGCCCTGTTGCCCTCGATGCACCCCGGCGAGCGCCGCGTCGCCGAGGCCGTCGCCGCCGACCTCGGTGCCGCCGTCGAACGCTCCGCCCAGCAGGTGGCCGACGTCGTCGGCGTGGGCCGTGCGACCGTCGTCCGCGCCGCGCAGACCCTTGGCTACGAGGGCTACCCGCAGCTACGTGTCGCGGCAGCCCGCGAGCTCGCACTGCGCACGACGGCGGATGCCCCGGCCGACGGCACCATGCTCGGTGTGCTGCGCAAGTCCGTCGCCCGGTTCGCCGCCCGCCTCGGCCACACCGTCTCGGGCCTCACCGAGGAGGTGCTGCAGGACTTCGTCGCCGCGCTCGACGACGCCGGGCGCGTGCTCGTCGTCGCCAACGGCCTCTCCTCGCCGCTCGGCCTCGACCTCGTGCTGCGCCTGACGTCGGCGGGCCGGCCCGCGGAGCTGCTGCAGGACGCGCTCGCGCAACGGATCGCAGCACGCCAGCTCGGCCCCGATGCCGTCTGCCTCGTCGTCTCCGGGTCCGGCACCAACGACGCCACGCTCGCCGTCATGCGCGCGGCGCACGACGGCGGCACCCCGGTCCTGGCGATCACCTCGTTCGCGCAGTCCCCCGTCGCCCAGCTCGCCGACACGGTGCTCGTCGTCCCGCCGGTCAACGACTCGTTCCGCGACGAGCTGATGCACACGTCCCGAGCCGCGCTGATGCTGGTGACCGAGGCGCTCGTCGAGGCACTCGTCATCCGGCGCGGCGACCGCGGCCGCGACGCCCGAGCCGCCGCGCTGGGCGAGCTCGGCTCGACGATCCAGGAGTAGTCGGCGGGGTCCGCAAGGTGGCTGCAGGACGTGGGTGGGTCGAGCGTCGACGCTCTGCTACTCGGCGGGATCGACGACGGTCAGCCCCAGGCCGACGGCGACCTCCTGCATGCGGAGGTCGTGCGTCACCACGGTGATGCCGTCGGAGGCGAGCAACGTGGCCGTCCCCAGATGAATAGCGTCCAGCGAGCGAAGATGCTGCCCGGTGCTGATCGTCGAGGCGGCGCGCACGACGTCGTCGTCGATGTCGATCAGCCACAGCGCCGACAGCACCGGCACGCTCAGTGCCAGCGAGAACCGTTCGCGCTGGAGGACGCGAGACATCTCCACCTGCAGGAGCTTGGACGAGTAGATCTCCTCACCCGCGTTCCGCGCGGCCGTCCACCAGGCGCGCACGGCCGCGCTGCCCGGGTCATCCAGGATCATGCGGAGCGCGATCGACGAGTCGATGTACGCCACCACGTCAGTGGTCGCCCTTCGACTCGTCGATGAGCTGGTCCAGCGAGAGCCCAGACCTGGCCGCGACGAGGTCAGGAAGCGGCGTATCAGGTGCCGACGGCGGCGTGATCCGACCTTCGGCCTTCTTGCGCTCCAGCCACGTCGCCTGATCCGTGGCGGGCACGAGGCGTGCCACCACACGCCCGTGCATCGAGATCTCCAGCTGCTCACCCTCCTGCACCTCACGGAGCACCCGGGAGGTCTGCTGGTTGAGCTCCGTGATGCTGATCACTCGCATGAGTCCAGCGTCCCACAAAGTAGAAGATCCTTCTACTAGTCGTTCCACGCTACCGATCGCACGGTTCCTGCGCTACCGATCTCCCCCCAGTCTGACGCCGTGACCTGCACCGGATCCACCGAAGCGCCCCCGACGGCGCATCAGCCCGCGGCCGCGAGGCCCAGGCCGTCGCGCTGGGCGAGCTCGGCTCCACGATCCAGGAATGACGAGCTGCCTGGAAGCTGCCGATCAGCCGTCTTCTCCAGGCACGAGCCCGAGGTAGCGCGACACGGCTTCCTCGATCTCGGCGATGCTCGCGGGGTCGAGATAGTCGATAGGGTCGCCCCGCCCTGCCCGAGGCACTGCTCGCGCCGTCGTTGGCGTCGTTGCTCGAACGGTCCGGGCTGCCCGCGCCCGCCGCCGCCCGCTACGCCGAGCACATGCGCCAGGAGGGCGCCCTACGGGCCGCACTGAACTGGTACCGCGCGCTGCCCCTGGGCGGCAGGCCCGTCGGCAGGTCCCGTGTTCCCCCCACGTACGTGGGGGGCAACCGCGATGTCGCCCTGGGTCGTCGCGCCGCCGAGGACACCGAGCAGTACGTCCGCGCGCCGTACCGGTTCGTCGAGCTCGATGCGGAGCACTGGCTGCCGGAGCTCGCACCCGACGACGTGGCGGACGCGTTGGTCGACCGCGCAGCGACGACAGGCTGACCGGCAGGACGGACCCGCCAAACGTCGTGACGGCGGGCGACGTCCGAGGCACCATGGAGCCATGCCCCCGCCGACTCGTGACGGAATCGTCGTCAGCCCTGCCCTGACCATCCCCCGGGGCGAGCTGACCGAGCGGTTCTCGCGCTCCTCCGGTCCCGGCGGGCAGGGCGTGAACACGACCGACTCCCGCGTCGAGCTGTCCTGGGACGTCAGCCGCTCGGCGGTGCTGAGCGACGTCCAGCGCGAGCGGCTCGTCGCGCGGACGGGTCATCGTCTGGTCGACGGCGTCCTCACGGTAGCGGCGTCCGAGCACCGCGAGCAACGGCGCAACAGAGAAGCAGCCGCGCACCGCCTGGCAGCGCTCGTCGCCGACGCCGTCGCCCCTCCTGGCCCGCAGCGTCGCGCCACCCGGCGCACCCGCGGGTCCCAGGAGCGGCGACTGACCACCAAGAAGCAGCGCTCCACGACGAAGCGGCTCCGCTCGTCCCGGCCGTCGCGCGACGACTGACCGAATCAGCGCCTACAGATCCACGACGCGACGCAGCCCGGTATCGACGGCACGGAGTAGGTTGTCAGGAAGCACCGCACCCGTCGGGTCGACAACGCTCCGGTCGACCGTCGTCGGCTGCGAGACATTCACCACGGAGTCCTTCGGCAGCCCCGCGGCGGCTGCCGGCACGAATACGTTGCCAGGATGGCGCGCCAACGCCGTGTTCGATCTCATGGGGAGTACGACGACCGTCGCGATCAGCGACGCGTTGTACTGGTCGGACTGAACGACAACGGCGGGCCTCCTCTTGACCGGAGCGCTTCCCCGCGTCTCACCGAAGTCGATCCAGCACACTTCTCCGCGCTGGATCACCACTCGTCCATGCCCTCGACCAGTCGGGCGTTGGCAGCCTGCCGCCACTCGGCGGCTTCATCGCCAGGCTGCCCGACATCGTCGATCGCGGCATCGATCTGCCTCGTCAGGTCGGCTTCGCTGAGCTCGTCCGCATAGCGCTCCGCGGCACGTCGGTAGAACTCCGACCGTGTCATGCCGTGTCGACGGGCAACATCGTCGAAGCGTCCCGCTGCGTGGTCCGGGAGACTGATCGCTGTCTTCATGGCTCCAGGGTATAACTTCTTCTACCCCGCGGCGATACCCCAGCGCCATCAACGCCGGCTTGGTGCACAGACCGTTCGCGAGCGCCGTCGGCGTCCTCAGGCGTGGGCTGACCGGAGCCCGGGACCTCGCAGACGCCGGTCACCGGGTCGCACGCCACGGCGTCGTCGGCCCCGACGAACGCCAGCGGCTGCACGTCGGACTCAGGCATCGACGTGCTCCCATGCCTGGACGATCGCCTGACCGTAGGCCTCGGTCGGCACGGCCCCGGGGATGCCGATCCGGCGTCCGAGCACGGTGAAGGGCACGCCGCGAGCGCCCAGCGCGATCGCCTCCTGGTGCTCGGCACGCACCGCGTCGGCGTACCGGTCGGTGGCGAGGACGTCGCGGATCTCGGACTCGGGGATGCCGATCCCGGTGCCGAGCCGGACCAGGGTGTCATGGGCGAACGCCCCGTCCTCACCACCGAAGAGCGCGGCCTGCATCGCCGTCATGTACTGCCAGCCGACCCCGTGCTCGTTGCCGAGGTGTACCAGACGCAGCAGGTCCAGGGTGTTCTGGACGGGGTGGTTCGGTGCGTAGGCGAGCCCCTCGGCCCGCGCGAGCTCGGCGACCTGCGCCTCCATCTGCTCGGCCTGCTCGACGGGCAACCCCTTCTTGGCCGAGAGATAGTCGACGACGGGCGTCGGCGTCGCCGGGAAGTCGGGGTCGAGCTGGAAGGTGCGGATCCGCACGTCGATGCGGTCGGCGTGCGGCGAGTCCTTGATCGCGGCCTCGAGCCGCGCGTCGCCGATGTAGCACCAGGGGCACAGGACGTCGGACCAGACCTCGATCTCGAGGCGGGTGTCAGGAGAAGTCACGGCCAGTACAACTCCCGTGCGCGCGGATCATTCCGGGTGACGCCTGTGACGCTAGAGTACGCAGACCGAAGAGGGAGGCCAGCCGTGGGTTCGACGATCCGTGACGTCGCGAGCGCCGCAGGCGTCTCGCTCAAGACGGTCTCGAACGTGCTGCACGACCACCCGCACGTGCGCCCCTCGACGCGCGAGCGGGTGCTCCAGGCGATCGACGACGTCGGGTACCGGCCGAACCTCTCGGCGCGCGGGCTCCGCTCCGGCCGTACCGGAGTCATCGGTCTGGCCGTGCCGGCGCTGCGCGAGAACTACTTCGCGGAGCTGGCCGACGCGGTGATCCGCTCCGCGGCGCAGCGCGGCGTCAGCGTCCTGGTGGAGCAGACGGGCGGCGACCGCGAGGCGGAGCTCCTCGCCGTCGCGGGCACGTCCAGGCCGCACTTCATCGACGGGCTGCTGTTCAACCCGATCAGCCTCGGTCAGTCGGACGCGAGCACGCTCGACACGAACATCCCGGTGGTGCTGCTGGGTGAGCGGATCTTCGACGGGCCGACGGACCATGTCACGATGCACAACGTCAGCTCGGCGCGCGCGGCGGTGGAGCACCTCATCGGCATCGGCCGCCGCCGTATCGCCGTCGTCGGGGCAGATCCCGACGCCGAACGCGCCGGGGACCTCAGCTCCGCGACCCTGCGCTCCCGCGGGTACCGCCAGGCGCTGGAGAACGCCGGCCTGTCCGTCGATCCGCAACTGGTCCGGCCCGCCGAGCACTGGAGCCGGGCGGCCGGCGCGGCCGCGACCAGGGCGCTGCTCGACGAGCGCATCGCCTTCGACGCCGTCTTCGCCCTGAACGACACGCTCGGCCTCGGGGCCATCCGCACGCTCGGCGCGTCCGGTGTGTCGATACCGCAGGACGTCGCCGTGATCGGCTTCGACAACATCGAGGAGTCGCAGTACTCCACGCCGTCGATGACGACGGTCGACGCGGGGCGGGAGCAGATCGCGGACCAGGCCGTCGCCCTCCTGCTCGACCGCATCGGTCCGAGCCGGAGCACCGCGCCACCGCAGACGGTCAAGCCCGAGTTCCGGATCGTGCCACGGGAGTCGACCGGGTTCTCGGCCCCCGACTGACGCTCCAGCCCACGCGCGGTGCGGCCGGTGGGACGAACCCTCCGACCGCACCGCGCGTGCGAGCCCGTTGCGCTCAGTCGCCGCTGACCGTGAACAGTCGCGGCAGGAAGTCGATGACCGACTTCTGCCAGACGTCCCAGCTGTGCGGCCCCGGGATGATCGGCGCGAACTCATGGTTCACGCCGCGGCTCTCCATGGCGGACACCAGCTGCAGCGTCGCGCCGTAGGTGAAGTCCTGGACATCGCCCGAGTACACCCGCAGCAGCCGGGTGCCCTCGTTGATGGCCTCGACGTCCGCGTCGGCCGGCGGACCACCGAACGCCGACATGGCGCCGATGTAGCCGAACTCGCCGGGGTGCGCCCACAGGGTGCTGAGCGTGTGGCCCGAGCCCATGGACAGGCCCGCGAGCGCCCGCTGGTCGCTCTCGGAGCTGACGTGGTACTGCTCCTCGGCGGCCGGCGCGATGCGCGTGGTCATCTCCGTGGGGAAGTCCACGCCGTTCCCGTCGGCCATGACGACCACCATCGGCACGATGGTGCCCTGCAGGTAGTGGTTGTCGAGGATCCGGTCGATGTAGCCCACCTCGAGCCAGTCGGTCCAGGTCTGCCCGCCGCCGTGCTGCAGGTAGAACACCGGGTAGGCCTCGGCGCGGTCCGGGTCGTAGTCCGGCGGCGTCCACACGTACGCGGAGCGCTCCTGCCCGCCGCCGGCGGTGCTGGCGTAGCTCATCACGCTGACCTCACCGCGCGCCTCGGCCGGCACCTCGGCCGTGTACCGACCACGCAGGTTGTCGCCCCCGACGGCGAAGGTGCTCCACGTCGGCTCGGAGAACACGCTCGTGGGGTTCACCTCGTCCTTGTGGTCGACGCCGTCGACGACGAACTTGTAGTAGTAGGAGCCGCCGTCGACGGCGAGCGACAGGCGCCACGACCCGTCGTCCTGCTGCACCATGGGGGTACGCGGCCAGCTGCCGGACGGCCCGAAGTTGCCCCAGACGGTGACGTTGTTCGCGTCGGCGAACTCGGGGCCCATCTCGAAGGTGACGACGCCGTTGTCGTCGATCCACGGCGTCGGGGTCGTCCCCGGGGCCGGCAGCTCGTGCTCGACGAACGGCAGGTGGCCCTCGCTCGGGCCCTCGTCCTCGACGTCCTGGAAGAGCCGCTGCGCGAAGTCGTGCAGGTTCTTCTGGTACGTGTCCCACGTGCCACCGGTCTCGGGATCGGACCCGTCGGACTGGAAGTCGACGCCCGCGCCGGTCAGGGTCTCGGCCAGCGCCACCGTGTCGTCGTACCCGGGGTCGGTGACGTTGCCCGCGTAGAGACGGACCATCTCGGTCGACCTGTTGATCTGCTTGACCTTGCCGCGGTGCAGCCGCTTGTCCAGGCCGCCCGAGAACGAGCCCACGTAGGCGAAGTCGCGCGGCTTGTGGACGAGCGCCTGCAGCGCCTGCTCCGCGCCGCGGCCGATCCCGGCGATCGCGCGCTCCGAGCCGTCCTTCGACACGTTGAGCTCACGCTCGGCCGTGCGGAAGAGGTCCCGGGGCACGCCGTGATGCCCGACGGCGTCACCGTCTCCCATGACGACGACCATCGGCTCGGCATCGCCGTCGAGCGTCAGGTTGTCCATGATCTGGCCCAGGCGGCCGAGCTCCGCCCACTCGCGGTGGCTCTGCCCTTCGTCCTGCACCAGGTACAGCACCGGGTAGGGCTCCGCACGGTCCTCGTCGTAGCCGGGCGGCGTCCACACGAGCGCCTCGCCGTCGCGCTTCGGCCCCTTGCCGTCGAGCGGTGCGAGCTCACCGCCGTCGTCCACGTCGGCGAGCCACTCCGCCCCCGGACCGGGGACGAACAGCGTGCTGTACGTGGGCTGCGACGTCACCTCCTGCGGGGCGTCGGGGTTGCGGAACGCGACCGCGTCCTGGTCGGCCGCGGGACGCACGGCGTACTGGTAGTAGTACAGGCCGGGCTCGAGAGGTCCGTGCGTCGCGGTGAGGTCCGACCCGCTGGCCCCCATGTTGAGATCGGTCCATGCCTTGCCGGGGCCGAAGTTTCCTTGCACGGCGACGAGACCGTCCTCGATGCCGGTCGCCTCGGCCACGGCCTCCGAGGGCACCGTGAACTGGTAGACGTCCGAGATCGGGTTGTCCGGCACCTCGCTGACCCAGGGGTCCTCGCTCACCGCGTCCGCCGCGGCAGGCTGGGCGGCCATCATCGCGGACGCCCCCATGCCGGCCGCGGCCACGATCGCGAGTGCTCTTCGCCCTCGCCGGTTCGGCAGGGCAGCGGCCCCCGCGTGAGATTCCATCACCATCGACTTGCCTCTCGTTAGCAGCTCGATTCCGTCGGACACGAGGACCGGCAGCAGTGCCGTGCCCCGCCAGAGGGATCCACGACAGGGAGGAAAGCTGGTTACAACGTCGTAATCCCGCTACGCACAGAATGAGGGCACGTCACAGGCGTGTCAAGAGATGGCGGACGCCCCCCGGCCTGTGCCGGGGGGCGTCCGGTTCGAAGATACGTCGGGGACTACCGGATCACCAGACGCGGGTCCGACCGGCTCCGGCGGGCAGCGTCGCCAGCGGACCGGCCGGGTAGGTCTGCCCAGCCTCCCGCGGGGCGCCGAGGAGGTCGGTGCCGATGACGACCGGCGACCCGTCGGGCTCCTCGAAGTCCGCGTCGGCGACCCTCGCCCGCGGCAGGTCGGCGCCCGTCACAGGACCGCTCCACCCGGTGGTCACCAGCTCGGGGAGGTCCGTCTCGAGGTAGACCTCGTCACCCTCGTCGACGACGGCGAACCGCACCGGGGCGTCGAGCACGACGGCGTCCCGCTCGGCCTCGTAGGAGCGGGCACCGTTGGCATAGACGTTGTGCTGGATGTACGCGGCCTGGCGCACGCCGAGGAACCGCGAGTGGTCCCCCACGGTCTCGTTGACCGCGACCAGGTACCCCTCGAAGTCGCGCGGGCAGCCGTCGTACCCCGCCGTGCCGTAGGAGCTCACGCCGTAGCCGTCGCTCCCGGGACGGTACGCCGCACCCAGGTCTCCACCGAGGAACACGTTGCCGATGTAGCGGTCGTCTCCCCCGTCGATGATGGCGAACCCGGCCACCTGGGTGCTGTGCGGGCGGTGGTACGGCGTGGCACGGTCGAGCACCGCCTCCAGCCGCACGGCGCCGGCGACGAGGTTGTTCACGATCGCGCCGCCCTGGCTGAAGACCTCCAGCGCGACCTCCGAGGCGAGGACGTTGTTGTCCACCACGTACGGACCGTGACTGACCTCGACGAACAGGTCACGGGTGTTCGCGTAGAAAACGTTGCGGGACACGCGCGTCCCCTGGGTCTGCCAGTCGAGCCAGGTGCCCAGGGTGCAGTCGTGGATGCGGTTGTGCACGATCTGCACGTCGATCGCGGCATGCAGCTTGATGCCGCCGATCTCGTACCCGTAGAACTCCCGCTTGGTCCCGATGTGGTGGATGTGGTTGTCCTCGATCCGCGAGAACACCGCACCGAGGTGCCCGACGACGCCGTTCTGCCCGCAGTCGAAGATCGTGTTGCGGCGCACCAGGTGGGAGCCGACGTGCTCGCGGTCCCACCCGATCTGCCGGGCGGAGAACACGGACTCGAGCTGGTACTGGTAGCCGGGCTTGTCGCCACGGTGGAACGAGAAGTTGTGACCGGTCGAGGCCTCCTTGCCGAGCGAGATCGCCGAGCACTTCGCATCGTGGATGACGTTGTCCTCGATGATCCAGCCCTTGGCCCAGCCGGGACCGACCAGACCCGGCTGGTCGGCCGTCGGCGGCGCCCACGGCGTCGCCGCCTGAGCGAGCTCGAACCCACGCACGGTGATGTAGTCGAGGTGATGGTCGGTCGGGTAGAACACCGACCGGCGCACGTTGACCTCCACGAGGTGGGCGTGGGGGTCGGCGCCCTGGAAGTTGGCCCACACGGTGGTCACGTCCGGGCCGACCTCGGCGTACCAGACGTAGCGCGTCTGCTCGGGGTCGTCGATGACCTGGGCCGTCCCCGTCCAGCCGTCGATGTTCTCGGTGCGCCGGGGCGGGTCCGCGACCGCGGCGCGATCCTGCACCTCGTAGAAGCTGCGCCCGTCGAGGTACACGTCCCCGAGGTGCGTGGTGCCGCCTCCGGCCGGCGGCACCAGCCAGTCGCCCTCCATGACCTCGGCGAACGGGTTGAAGTCGCCGAACACGGCGTTCGGCACCTCGGCCCGCCAGACGGTGCCGTGCTCCTGGGTCCAGCTCGTCACCGGCTCCGACCCCTTGATCACCACATGTTCGCCCGGGGCGGCCTCGTAGGTGATGCGACGGGCGTCGCTGAGGCCGCCACGAGCGGGCTTGACCCATTCACGGTACTCACCGACGTGCACGCGGACGGTGTCGCCCGGTCCGGCCAAGGCTGCGGCGCGGTTGATCGTGCGCAGCGGAGCGGTCTCGCTCCCCGCCGCTTCGTCCGATCCGGTGGTGGCGACGTGGTAGATGGTCATGAGGCTTCCCTTCGGGCGACGATGCCTGAGGTCGGGCGGTCTGAGCGAAACCTTTTCGCTCAACCTTTCGGCGCACGTCAGGCTAGGCATCCGGCGCGCGCCCCGGCAACCCTTGACACTCCCCGCCGCGATTCCTACGCTGACGCGGGAAAACGTTCGCCAACAGCGCAGAAACGTTTCGTCGACAAGGGAGTCCGAGAAATTGACCACGCTTCGCAGCAGCGAGTGGTACGGGGGCGACGACCGCAACGCCTACCTGCACCGCGCATGGATGCGCCGCGGCGTCCCCTCCGCCGCCTTCGACGGTCGGCCGCAGATCGCCGTCGCCAACACCGCATCGGACCTCACGCCCTGCAACGCGCACCTCGACGAGGTCGCGCAGTCGGTGAAGAACGGCGTCTACGAGGCGGGCGGGATCCCGCTGAACCTTCCCGTCATGTCGCTCGGTGAGACCCTCGTCCGGCCCACGGCCATGCTCTGGCGCAACATGGCCGCCATGGCCATGGAGGAGATGTTCCGCGCCAACCCCGTCGACGGCCTGGTGCTGCTCGGCGGGTGCGACAAGACCATCCCCGCGCTGCTCATGGCCGCGGCCTCGGTGGACCTTCCCGCCGTCGTCGTCCCGGGCGGACCGATGCTCAACGGCACCTTCCGCGGCGAGCTGCTCGGGTGCGGGACCGGCGTGTGGAAGCTGAGCGAGGAGGTCCGGGCGGGTCGCCTCGACCAGGAGACGTTCCTGCGCTCCGAGTCCTCGATGATCCGCAGCCGCGGGCACTGCAACACGATGGGGACGGCCTCCACCATGGCTGTCATGGCCGAGGCGCTCGGCATGACGATCCCCGGGCTGGCCGGCACCCCCGCCGCGGACAGCCGCCTGCTGGAGTCGGCGCACGCCTCCGGCCGGCTCGCCGTCGAGCAGGTGTCGGCGGGACGCACGATCAGCCAGGTCATCACGCGCGGCTCGTTCCTCAACGCGATCGTGGCCCTCGCCGCCGTCGGCGGCTCGACCAACGCCGTCGTGCACCTCCTGGCGATCGCCGGACGGCTCGGCATCGGCCTCACGCTCGACGACTTCGACCGCGTCGGCGCCGACGTGCCGCTCCTGGTGAACCTGCAGCCCGCGGGCACCCACCTCATGGAGGACCTGTTCCGCGCCGGTGGTCTGCTCGCGGTCCTGGACCAGGTGGCCGACCTGCTCGACGACGAGCCGATCACCGTGACCGGCCGCCCGCTCGCCGGCTACCTCGGCAGCAACGACGTGTGGGACGCCGACGTCATCGCTCCGCGCTCCGAGCCCCTCGCACCCGACGCCGGCATCGCCGTCCTGCGCGGCAACCTGGCCACGGACGGCGCCATCATCAAGCCGGCCGCAGCCACCCCGGACCTCCTGGTGCACCAGGGCCGCGCCGTCGTCTTCGACTCGATCGAGGACTTCCACGCGCGCATCGACGACCCCGACCTCGACGTCGACCCGACGTCCGTCCTGGTGCTGCGCGGCTGCGGACCGAAGGGCTACCCGGGCATGCCCGAGGTGGCCAACCTGCCGCTGCCGCCGAAGATCCTCGCCCAGGGCGTGCGCGACATGGTGCGCATCTGCGACGGGCGGATGAGCGGCACCGCGTACGGCACCGTCGTGCTGCACGTCGCCCCGGAGGCGGCGGCCGGCGGCAACCTCGCACTCGTCCAGGACGGTGACGAGATCCTCCTCGACGTGCCGGCGCGCCGGCTCGAGCTCCTCGTCCCCGACGACGAGCTCCGCTCACGTCGAGTCCCGGCGGCCACGGCCGACGGGTTCGCCGCGCCCGACCGCGGCTGGGAAAGGCTGTACGTGGACCACGTGCAGCAGGCAGACACCGGCGCGGACCTCGACTTCCTCGTCGGCTCGAGCGGTGCGGAGGTAGCACGTGAGTCCCACTGACGCTCCCCCGGCGCAGGACGCCGGGACGCCAGGAGCCATCGTCCGGGTCGCGGGGGCCGACCGGCCACGATGGGCCGTCCGGGCCGACGACGGCGGGCTGCGCGGTCTGGGCACCTCGCTCGCCGCGCTGCTCGGCCTGCCGCTCGACGAGGCCCGGCACGTGGTGGCCGCGGCCCTCGCCGACGGCCCTGCGGTCGACGCCGGTGGCGACCTGCTGCCACCGGTCGACGAGCAGGAGGTCTGGGCTGCCGGGGTCACCTACCGGCGCAGCCGGGACGGGCGCACCGAGGAGTCGACCGACCCCTCGATCTACGACCGCGTGTACACCGCGGAGCGGCCCGAGCTGTTCTTCAAGTCGACGGCAGCACGCGTGGTGACCGACGGCGACGACGTCGGCATCCGGGTGGACTCCGGCTGGGACGTGCCGGAACCGGAGCTGGGGCTGGTCGTGAACCGGTCCGGGGCCGTGTTCGGGTACGTGGTCGGCAACGACATGAGCAGCCGCTCGATCGAGGGCGACAACCCGCTGTACCTCCCCCAGGCCAAGGTCTACAGCCGCTCGTGCGCGCTCGGGGCCGAGATCGTCCCCGTCTGGACCGCTTCGGCCGGCCCCTGGCCCGTCCGGGTCACCATCGAGCGCGACGGCGGCACGGCGTTCTCCGGGACCACGTCGACGAGCGAGCTCGCCCGTGATCTCGACGACCTCGCGGAGTGGCTCGTGCTCGCCCTGGACCTCCCGGCCGGCGCCGTCCTGCTCACCGGCACCGGCATCGTCCCCGGCGCCGACTTCACCCTCGCTGCGGGCGACGTCGTCCGGATCGAGATCGACGGGATCGGAACCCTGACCAACAGCGTCGTCGTGGTAGGACGCCGCCTGCACGCCGAGGAGTCGCGATGAACCAGCCGAACGCACCCGCACCCACGTCGGACGCCGACTACGAGCAGGTCGTGTCCACCGCCGCGGCAGCAGCGGCGCCCGTCGCCGCCGCGACCCCCGCCGACCGGGCCGGGTGGCTCGAGGCCGTCGCCGCCGCGCTCGCCGACGCGGCTGACGAGCTCGTCGAGATCGCCCAGGACGAGACCCGGCTCCCCGAGCCGCGGCTACGTGGCGAGCTGGTGCGCACGACGTTCCAGCTCGGCCTCTTCGCCGACGTCCTGCGCGAGGGGTCCTACCTCGGCGTGCGCGTCGACCACGCCGACCCCGAGTGGGGCATGGGCCCCCGGCCCGACCTGCGCCGCATGCAGCGCCCGCTCGGCCCGGTCGCGGTCTGGGCCGCCAGCAACTTCCCGTTCGCGTTCTCCGTGGCCGGCGGTGACACCGCGTCGGCGCTGGCCGCCGGGTGCCCCGTCGTCGTCAAGGCGCACCCGGGACACCTGCGCCTCTCGCAGCGCACGGCACAGGTCGTGACGAACGCCCTGCACCAGGCTGGCGCCCCCGACGGGACCTTCGCGCTCGTCGTCGGCACCGACAACGGGCGGCTGCTCGTCACCGACCCCCGGATCAAGGCCGGCGCCTTCACCGGGTCGCTGGCCGGCGGCCGGGCCCTGTTCGACCTCGCGGCCGCCCGACCCGAGCCCATCCCGTTCTTCGGAGAGCTCGGCAGCGTGAACCCGGTCTTCGTGACACCCGGCGCCGCCGCCGAGCGGTCGCAGGACGTCGCCGAAGGGTTCCTCGGGTCCGTGACGCTCGGTGTGGGCCAGTTCTGCACCAAGCCGGGACTCGTCTTCGTCCCGTCCGGTTCCGGACTGGTGGACCGCCTCGCCGAGGGCGCCGCCGGGCTGCCGGGCGCCCCCATGCTGAACGACCGCATCCGGGAGGGGTTCGCCACGGCGGTGGGTGAGCTCGCCGCACGACCCGAGGTCACGGTGCTCGCGGGCAGCGCCGAGGTGGCGGAGGAGCCCTCGCTGGCGCTCTTCACCACCACCTACGACCAGCACGCCCGGGCCCGCGAACAGCTCGAGGTCGAGTGCTTCGGCCCGGCCGCCCTCATCGTCTACTACGACGACCCGGCACAGCTCCTCGAGGCCGCGGCCGCGATCGAGGGCCAGCTCACCGCCACGGTCCAGGGCACCGAGGCGGAGGCGGGTGTCGTCGGCCCGCTGCTGGACGTCCTCGCCGACCGAGCGGGGCGCGTGCTGTGGAACGGCTGGCCCACCGGGGTGTCGGTGACCCACGCGATGGAGCACGGCGGCCCCTACCCGGCGACCACGGCCGCGTCGACGACGTCGGTCGGGACGGCCGCCGTCGAGCGGTTCCTGCGGCCGGTGAGCTACCAGTCGGTGCCCGACGACCTGCTGCCGCCGCCGTTGCAGGAGGCGAACCCGTGGGGCGTACCGCGGCGCGTCGACGGCGTCCTGCAGATCCCCTGACCGGAGGCCGGCGCTCAGCCGGCGTACGCGTGCTGCACCGCTCCCGCCACGCCGGCGTCGATCGCGAAGACGGCGCCGGCCAGCGGTTCCGCGGCCTCGGTGACACCGATCCGGGACGAGGTGACGAACAGCGTCCGGCCGTCCGGCCCACCGAAGGTGCACGCCGTCGTCCGGCTCACGGGGAGCTCGACGACCTCGGTGAGCGCGCCGTCCGCGTCGTACCGGTGCACCCGCCCGCCCTCCCACAGGGCGATCCAGATGCCGCCCTCGGCGTCGACGGCCATGCCGTCCGGCTTCCCGGCGTCGTCCGGCACGACGGCGAACGGGCGGCGGCCGGAGAACGCGCCCGTGCCGGGGTCGACGTCGAACACGTCGACCCGACCGGTCGGTGTGTCGTTGTAGTACGCCAGGGAGCCGTCAGCGCTCCACTGCAGCCCGTTCGAGATCGTCACGCCGTCCAGGACGGTGGTCACCGTCCGGTCGGTGTCCAGGCGGTACAGGCTCCCCGCACCGGGGGCCACGTCGTACGCCATGGTGCCGCAGTAGAACCGCCCCTGGGGGTCGCAGCCGCCGTCGTTCATGCGCGCCGACGCATCGCCGAGCACGGTGATCTGGTCCGTCACCGACAGGTCGTCGTCGGCGAGCGCGAACCCGCGCTCGAGCGCGAGGACGTATCCACCTCCCGCACGTGCCCGGACGACGGCCGCCACGTCCCCGACGTGGGAGCGGACGGGGGCGCCCGTCCCGTCGAGCCGGACGACGTCGCCCGCGAGCATGTCGACCACGAGCAGGCTCCTGCGGACGTCGTCCCAGAACGGCCCTTCGCCGTGGAAGGTGCACGGCGCACCGATCGGTTCTGCCCGCATCGCATCCACCCTTCGTCGACGACCTCGGCAACGTAGCGAGGATCGATAGATGTCGTCAAGGTTTCAGCGACGGAGGCGAAATGTTTCTACGACGGGACCTGCTGCGCCGGCGGACCGGCGGTGCTCGACCGCACGATCAGGCGCGTCGCCAGCTCGATCCGCTCGGGCGTGGTCTCCCGGCGCATCCGCAGCACGAGACGCGTGGCCGCGTCCGCCATCTCCGTGAGCTGTGCCCGCACCGTGGTCAGCGGCGGGCCCGCCCACGCGGCGGGCCGGATGTCGTCGAACCCGACCACGGACAGCTCCTCCGGGATCGCGACACCCCGCTCCCGGGCCGCCTCGTAGACGCCGAACGCCTGCAGGTCGCTCCCCGCGAAGATCGCCGTGGGACGCCGCTCCCCGCCGAGCAGCTCACGCCCCCGCTCCAGGCCGTCCTCGTGATGGAAGTCGCCAGAGACGACGAACCCGTCAGGGACGCTCAGCCCTGCCGCGTCCATCGCGGCCCGGAAGCCGGACAGCCGCGCGGTCGAGCACAACATGTCGTCAGGACCCGTGATGATCGCGATGTCGGTGTGCCCGAGCTCGACGAGGTGGCGGGTGGCCATGAACCCGCCCGACCAGTTCGCGGTGCCGACCGACGCCACGTCGGCCGCCGGGTCGCCCGCCGGGTCGATGACGACGAACGGGATGTCTCGCGTGCCCAGCATCCGACGGTCCTCCCGGGACAGGTCGGAGAACATGAGGATCACCCCCGCCGGCTGGCGCGCCAGCACGCCCGACACCCACTCCGGCCCGGGTGAGTGCCGGTCGCCGGTCTCCGTGAGCAGGACGCTCATGCCGACCTCGCGGGCCACCCGCTCCGCGCCGATGATCATCTCCAGCGCCCAACTGCTGTCGATGCGGCTGAAGACGAGCTCGATGAACTGGGCCGACGGCTGCACCTGGTTGCGGCGGCTGTACCCGTGCGCCTGGAGCGCGCTCTCGACGCGCTCACGAGTCGCCAGCGACACGCCGGCACGGCCGTTGAGCACCTTCGAGACCGTCGAGATCGACACGGCGGTCTCGGCTGCCACGCGGGAGAGCGTCGGACGTGCGGCGCCGTCAGCGGAGGAGGTCGGCATGCCCCCAGGGTAGCCAGTCGGAGCGCAACGTTTCGCGGTGCCGTGCCGGGCGGCCGTCACAGCCCGGCGGCTGCGCCGTGGCGGGGCCTACGCTCGGCCGAGGGAACCCGGTGCGCCGGCGACGGCGCGAGCGGACTCCAGCCGCTCCACGAGCGCCACGACGCCGGCGGCCACGGGCAGCAGCACCAGGTTGCCCAGCAGCATCGGGCGCAGGAACGGCAGACCCGCCACGTAGCTCGCCAGCAGGCCGTCCAGACCCGCCGGGTAGAACGTGCCGCGGCCCTGCAGCCAGACGCCGAGGTTCGTCCAGAGGTAGAAGCCGACCGAGCTGCCCGCCCCGAACATCACGGCGTCGAGCACCCGGCGGGTGCCCGACGACCGGCGCGTCCACCAGGCCGCCACACCGATGGCGGCCCACGCCGACCAGGTGAACAGCAGGATCGCCGAGTTGCTCAGGACCACGTCGCTGACGGCCACGACCACCAACGGTGCGAGCATCGCGAGCCGGTGCCGCAGCAGACCTGCCGCCGCGAAGGCGGCCAGCGTCGACAGCTCCAGGTTCGCCGGTGCGCCGAGGTCGTCCTTGACGAGCCGCCACACGACCGCTGCGACGACGAGGAAGACGGCGACGGCGGGGCGCCACCAGCGCTCGCCGAGGTCGCGCAGGGTCAGGTCCGGTGTCGATGCGTTGCTCACTCGATCTCCTCCAGCTTCCACTCGAGCTGCTGGCCGTCCACGGTCTCGAACGTGCCGGCGCCGACCTGAGCCATCTCGCCGTCGACGTACAGCGCCCAGAACTCCTCGCCGTCCTCGGCCGCGTGCCCCTGGACGGCCGTGACGTAGGCCATCTCGCCCTCGCCGCTCACCTCGGCCTCGGCGTCCTGGGCGAGCAGCAGGTCGAGCGCTGTCTCGCCGTCCGCGCCCTCGTAGGAGAACGTGGTGATCTCCTCGGTCGCGGCCGGGCTCGCACCCGGAGCCGCCTCGTCGTCGCCGGAGCAGCCGGCCAGGAGGCCCGCGGAGAGCACGCCGGCCGCGGTCGCGGCGAGCAGGCGGGTCGGCGTCTTGCGCGTCAGGATCTTCACACCTGGGAGCCTATCCGGCCGCCGCCGTGCGGACGGACCCGTGCCGCGATCCGGACGGTCGAGCGGCCTGCGCGGGCCGCGCCGTCGCACCGGTCCGCTCAGGCGTCGATCTGCGAGCGGTCCAAGGCGTGCGCACCGGCCACGATGAACTCCTTGCGCGGTGCGACGTCGGAACCCATGAGGAGCTCGAAGACGCGCTCGGCGGCCTCGGCGTGCTCCACCGTGACGCGGCGCAGCGTGCGGTGACGAGGGTCCATGGTCGTCTCCGCCAGCTGGTCGGCGTCCATCTCCCCCAGGCCCTTGTACCGCTGGATGTCGTCCTTGTAGCGACGGCCGGCCCGGTCGAGCTTCTTGAGCGTGGCGTTGAGCTCCGCCTCGGAGTACGTGTACAGGTACTCGTTCTTGCGGCGCCCCGATCCGAGCACCTCGATCCGGTGCAGCGGCGGCACGGCGGCGAAGACCCGCCCGTCGGCCAGCAGGGGCCGCATGTACCGGTAGAAGAGGGTGAGCAGCAGCGTGCGGATGTGGGCGCCGTCGACGTCGGCGTCCGTCATGAGCACGATCTTGCCGTAGCGGGCCGCCTCCAGGTCGAAGGAACGCCCCGAGCCCGCCCCGATCACCTGGATGATCGCCGCGCACTCGACGTTGCGCAGCATGTCGGAGATCGACGCCTTCTGGACGTTGAGGATCTTGCCGCGGATGGGCAGCAACGCCTGGAAGTCGCTCGAGCGGGCCAGCTTGGCCGTCCCGAGCGCACTGTCGCCCTCCACGATGAAGAGCTCGGAGCGCTCGACGTCGTCGCTGCGGCAGTCCGCGAGCTTGGCAGGCAGCGAGGAGGACTCGAGGGCGTTCTTGCGCCGCGAGATCTCCTTCTGCTTGCGGGCCGTGACCCGCGCCCGCATCTCGGCGACGACCTTCTCCATCAGCAGCGACGACTGCGCCTTCTCATCGCGCTTCGTCGAGGTCATGAGCGCCTTGAGCTCGTTCTCCACGACGCGCGAGACGATCTGGCGCACCGGTGCCGTGCCGAGGACCTCCTTGGTCTGGCCCTCGAACTGCGGCTCGGCCAGCCGGACGGTCACCACCGCGGTGAGCCCCGCCAGCACATCGTCCTTCTCGATGCGCTCCGCACCGTCCCGCGTCGAGACCTTCAGCCGGCGCGCGTTCGCCTCGATCTGCTTGCGCACCGTCTTGAGCAGCCCTTGCTCGAACCCCGTGCGGTGCGAACCGCCCTTGGGCGTGGCGATGATGTTGACGAAGGTGCGCAGCTCGGTGTCGTAGCCCGCGCCCCATCGCAGCGCGACGTCCACCTCGCAGTCGCGCTTCACCTCCTGGGGCGACATGTGGCCCTTCTCGTCCAGCACGGGGACCGTCTCGGTGAACGACCCTGCGCCCTTGAGCTGCCAGGTCGAGGTGACCGGTGTGTCAGGGGCGAGGAACTCCACGAAGTCCACGGCTCCGCCGGAGTGCTGGAAGACCTCCTCGTGCGGGCCGTCCTCCCCCGGCGTGCCCGGCAGCCGACGCTCGTCGCGGACGAGGATCTCCAGACCCGGGACGAGGAATGTCGTCTGACGAGCGCGGGTGACCAGCTCGTCGTAGGCGAAGACGGCAGACTTCGGGAAGATCTGGCGGTCGGCCCAGTACCGCACGCGCGTCCCGGTGGCCCGGCGCGGCGCCTTGCCGACGACGGGCAGCTCGCTGTGGTCGACGAACGGCTCGAAAGGAGCGTCCGGCGTCGGCCCGGTCGCCGGGTCGTCGAACAGCCCGGGCTCGCCCCGGTGGAACGTCATGCGGTACGTCTTGCCCGACCGGTCCACCTCCACGTCGAGGCGCGCCGAGAGCGCGTTGACGACGGATGCACCCACGCCGTGCAGACCGCCCGACGCGGTGTACGAACCGCCGCCGAACTTGCCGCCCGCGTGCAGCTTGGTGAAGACCACCTCGACGCCCGAGAGCCCCGTCTTGGGCTCGGAGTCGACCGGGATGCCACGGCCGTCGTCCTCGACCGTCACCGAGGAGTCCGCGTGCAGCACGATGCGGATCTTCGTGGCGTGGCCGCCGAGCGCCTCGTCCACGGAGTTGTCGATGATCTCCCACAGGCAGTGCATCAGGCCGCGGGAGTCCGTCGACCCGATGTACATGCCCGGACGCTTGCGGACCGCCTCGAGCCCTTCGAGGACGGACAGGTGGCGTGCGGTGTACCCGGACTCGGATGTGGCTGTCACGCGCTTGAGCGTAGTCCAGGCCACCGACAGAGCGGATCAGGCGCTCCGCCGTCTCCCCCGTGTGATCCAGACCCTGATCGCCGGGAGCGAACCCGGCCCCTGCGCGGGAACAACGAGGGCACAAGATGGTTTGATGGAGTCGTGAGCACAACGACCGAATCGACGACCCAGCCGCTGACCGCCGCCGACCGCTGCGACCGCTGCGGGGCCCAGGCCTATGTGCGAGTCGTGCTTCCCGTCGGAGAGCTGCTCTTCTGCGGGCACCACGCACGCGCCCACGCCGACGCCTACCAGTCCGTCGCCGAGCACATCCAGGACGAGACCGACCGCCTGCACGCCGAGCACGGCTCCCGCTGACCACACCGCGTCACGGCGCCCACCGGCGCCGGGACGACCCGAGACACGACGAAGGCTCCGCACCGATCCGGTGCGGAGCCTTCGTCGTTCCCCCGGGCGTCCCCAGGAGCCGGTCAGTCCAGGTAGTCGCGCAGGACCTGCGAGCGTGACGGGTGCCGCAGCTTCGACATGGTCTTGGACTCTATCTGCCGAATGCGCTCACGCGTCACGCCGTAGACCTTGCCGATCTCGTCGAGCGTCTTCGGCTGGCCGTCCTGCAGACCGAACCGCATGGACACCACGCCGGCCTCGCGCTCCGAGAGCGTGTCGAGCACCTGGTGCAGCTGCTCCTGCAGCAGCGTGAACGACACCGCGTCGGACGGCACGACGGCCTCGGAGTCCTCGATGAGGTCACCGAACTCGCTGTCGCCGTCCTCGCCGAGCGGGGTGTGCAGCGAGATGGGCTCGCGGCCGTACTTCTGGACCTCGACCACCTTCTCGGGGGTCATGTCGAGCTCCTTGGCCAGCTCCTCCGGCAAGGGCTCGCGGCCCAGGTCCTGGAGCATCTGACGCTGGACCCGGGCCAGCTTGTTGATGACCTCGACCATGTGCACCGGGATACGGATGGTGCGGGCCTGGTCGGCCATCGCGCGGGTGATCGCCTGCCGGATCCACCACGTGGCGTACGTCGAGAACTTGTAGCCCTTGGTGTAGTCGAACTTCTCCACCGCACGGATCAGACCGAGGTTGCCCTCCTGGATCAGGTCAAGGAACAGCATGCCGCGGCCCGTGTAGCGCTTGGCCAGCGAGACGACGAGACGCAGGTTGGCCTCGAGCAGGTGGTTCTTGGCACGGCGGCCGTCGTGCGCGATCCACTTGAGGTCGCGCCACATGCGGCGCTCCTCGGCACCGGCCTTGGTGCGGTCGAACTCGGCGTAGTCGTTGTTCAGGCGCTCCTCGGCGAACAGACCGGCCTCGATCCGCTTGGCGAGATCGACCTCCTGCTCGGCGTTCAGCAGCGCGACCTTGCCGATCTGCTTGAGGTAGTCCTTGACCGGGTCGGCGGTGGCGCCAGCGGTCACGACCTGCTGGGCCGGCTGGTCGTCGTCGTCGGTGTCCGAGACGACGAATCCGCCGCGCTCGTCCTCCTTCTTGCGACCGTTGCGAGGCAGTGCCGTGATCCGCTCGGGAGTCTGCTCCGGCTCGTCGTCGTCCTCGACCGGGACGCCGTCCGGCTCAGGCGCCGGCTTGTGCGCCTTGGCGGCGGCCTTGCGGTTGGTCTTCGGCGCCGGCGCCTTCTTGGCGGCCGGCTTCTTCGCGGGTGCCTTCTTGGCGGCGGGGGCGTCGTCGGAGGCGTCGGACGCCGCCGCGGACCCGGCGGATCCGGTCGCGGCGGAGGTGGGCCGCGTCGCGGTGGACTTCTTGCTCTTCGCCGCGGGGGCCTTGGCGCGCGCCTCGGTCTTCGTCGCGGCGCTGCTGGTCGACGCAGCGGCCACCTTCGTGGCGGCGGGCACGCCGATCTCGACGCCGGCCGTCGCGAACGCGCGCAGGACCGCCTTCAGGCGCTTGGGGTCACCCACAGCGGCGGTCTCGCAGGCGGTGCGGAAGCTCTCCGCATCGACGCGACCGTTCGCGGTCCCGTGAGCGAGCAGCTCCTGGAGGGCAGAGTTTTCGAACTCTCGGGGCAGCGGGGGGTTCTGCGCAGTGGACGCCACAAACCGACCTTTCGGCATTCGAGGGGACGGTGGACCGCTGTGTCAGCCGGGGACGGGGGCCTCGCGGCTCGAGCGGATACCTATATTGTACCGGCGACACCCGGTGCTGTGCGGTGACCGCGGTGATCACGCCGTGTCCCGGGCCGCGAATCCGCGCCCGGACGAGGGAAGATGTCAGTTGAACACCAGGTGACCGGCCGCCTATTCCCTCCGCCGACGAGGGTGCTGGGCCCGTCAGGGCTTGACGGCGAGGACGGGGCAGGGCGCCTCGAGAAGGATGCGCTGGGCACCGGACCCGAGGATCAGTTTGCCCACAGGACTGCGTCGCCGCAGCCCGATGACGATGAGCTCGGCGTCGTCCTCGGTCGCGGTACGGACGAGGTCCTCGGCGAGGTCGCCGGTGCCCGCCACGATCCGGTTCTCGACCCCGGCGCTCGTCAGCCGCGCCTGGAACGCCTCGAGCTCCTCGGCCGGCGCTGCCGGGCCGGATGTCACGACCAGGAGGCCCGTCCCGCGTTGCTGCGCCTCCGAGACCGCGGTGCCGAGCGCCTCCTTGCCCTCGGGCGTTCCCAGATGTCCCACGACGATCGCCATGGTGGCACGCTACCGGACACCACCTCCCCCACACCTGCACACCCTGGTCGCCCTGGTCACCCGCTCGAGGAGGCGGCACGGACCCACCCGGGCGGCAGCGCCGTGGAGATGACGCAGTGCAGGAGCTGCGCCAGGCGGTACGACTCGTCGGCGTCGAGAGCCTCACCGACCCGGTACGAGGCTCGCGGGCCGTCGCCGGCCCACCACGCGAGGAACGCCAGGAGCGTCAGCGCCGGGGCACGCAGGCGCTGTGGGACATGGGCGTCCACCTGTTCGAGCACCGCCCGCGCCCGGGCGACGACGTCGGGGTCGGGAACCACGGCGTCCGCCGGGTCGATGACGCGGCCCAGCACCCGGGCCGTCGCGTCGTCGACCGTGGCCCGGTCGGCCTCACCCGTCGTCGCACGCACCGCCTCCTCACCACCGGGCACCAGGGTCAGCAGGGCGACGTCGCGGACCACACGGTCCGCGAGCGCCGCCCCCACCCGACCGACGAGGGCGGGGGCCAGCCCGACCGGCTCGCCGTCCACGGCTGCGCCGGCTGCGGTCTCGACCCGGTGCAGGGCCTTCCTCCAGGCGTCGAGCGCCTCGTCGCGCCAGCACCCTGTCCCCGCGTCACCCGTCGCCCGCTGCCGTGCGACCTCGCTGCGCCGGGCGGCGCGCCCGGCGAGGTTGCGTGTCGCCTCGGGGGCGCGCGGGATCCGGTACGCCGCGTCGGCGGAATCGGCCACGACATGGCCGGCGAGCACGTAGGCCGCTCCGATCTCGCCGCACTCCAGGGCAGCGAGCGGGTGCCCGGGCTCCGGGCAGCAGGTGGGGTCCTCGCACCCGAGCCCCCGGTACCCGTCGGGGGCGACCACCCAGCCGTCGACGTCGACGACCGGCTGGAGGGCGCGGCGCACGTCCTGCACCACGTCGTCGGCAGCGGCAGCTCCGCGCGCGGTGTAGAGCACGAGGGCGCAGTAGGTGGGGTGCGTCCCGGCGACGGCACGGGCGAGCGCGGCCAGCCCCTCGGCCGCCCCGTCACCACGGAGCTCGTCGATGCCGACGCGTGCCACGAGCCCGGGCCGTCCGCGCTCGGCCGTGCACGCGATCACGATGCTCTCGGCCGGCCGGAAGCCGAGCCGGTACGGGACGGCCGCCAGCACGTCGTGGGGCGAACGCAACGGGATGGTCGAGGGTTCGGGGAGGTCGAGGCTCGTCGTCATGTCCTCGATGAGAGCGCAGCCCGGGCTTCACGCGCCGGGCACCGGACCACGGTCGGGGACGGCGGCCGGCTGGGGGTGGGCACCCGCTACCGTGATCCCGTGCCCACGACCCGTCATCACCGCGTCCCGCGCCGTTCGGCGTGCGCCGTCCTGGTGCTCTGCGCGCTCACGGTGGCCGGGTGCGACGCGGGACCGGCCGACCCACCCGCTGCCGCCACGGCGCCGTCCGACGGCCCGGGGCCGTCCGGCCCGGCGTCGGCTGCGGACCCGGGCGCACCCACGTCGTTGCCCTCCTTCGACCCGGCGACCGCCGTCGGCGGGTACGCGCCCGGCTTCCCGACCGACCTGCTGGCCGCGCCGGACGGCTCGACGGTGCTCGCCAGCTCCGCGACACCCACCGGGGACGACCTCGTGGAGATCTCGCTCAACCTCTCCACCGAGCTCAGCACGCAAGAGGTCGTCGACCGGTACGCCGAGCGCCTCGACGAGGCCGGGTTCGACGAGTCCGAGACGATCGACGTCTCCGCCCTGACCGTCCAGACCGCCTACACGCGTACCAAGGGCAAGAAGAAGCCGCGCGTCGAGACCGTCCTCATCGGGGTGCTCGACGAGTCGGAGCGACGCCTGGTCTCGCTCTCCGGCAGCGTCCTCGCACAGGACGCCTGAGCCGTTCCCCCGCGGCACGCATAGGCTGGGCGGCATGCCTGCCGATCCTGCCCTGGTCGATCTCGAGAACCTCCGCCACGACGTCGACGACGCCCTCGACCGCCACCTGACGCGGTTGCGCGACGAGGTCGCCGGCACGGGACCCGGCACGACGGTGATGACGGACCAGATCTCCACCCTCCTGGACGGGGGAAAGCGCCTGCGGGCCGCCTTCTGCTACTGGTCGTTCCGTGCGCACGGGGGCGCTTCCAGCGGTGCCGCACGGGACGCCGTCGTCCGCATCGGTGCTGCGCTCGAGCTCTTCCAGGCCGCCGCGCTGCTCCACGACGACGTCATGGACGCCTCCGACACGCGGCGTGGACGTCCGACGGCGCACCGGGTGTTCGAGGCCCGCCACCGTGAGCAGCGGTGGTCGGGTGACGCGGACCGGTTCGGTACCGCCGCCGCGATCCTGCTCGGCGACCTCTGCCTGGTCGCCTGCCACCGCGAGGCCGGGGCCGCGCTCGACGCGCTGCCCGCCGACGTCGGCCGGAGCGCCCGCGACATGCTCGACGCCATGACGAGCGAGGTCGTGGTGGGCCAGTACCTGGACGTGCTCGTGCAGGCGGAGGCCTGGGGGCTGGACCCGGTGGCCGACGAGGAGCGCGCCCGGCTCGTGCTGCGGGCCAAGTCGGCCCGCTACTCCGTCGAGCGGCCCCTCATGCTCGGCGCGGTCCTCGCCGGAGCGACGCCGGACCAGGTCGCGGCGATCAGCGCCGCGGGACTGCCGCTCGGCGAGGCGTTCCAGCTGCGCGACGACCTGCTCGGGGTCTTCGGCGACCCCGAGGTGACGGGCAAGCCCGCCGGCGACGACCTGCGCGAGGGCAAGCGCACCGTGCTGGTCGCCCGCACGCTGGCCGCCGCCGACGACGACGCCCGCCTCTTGGTGACCAAGCACCTGGGCGACCCGCGGCTCACGGACGACGACGTCATGGCCCTGCGGGCCGCGATCGCCGGTTCGGGCGCGGTGGCCGGTGTCGAGGACCTCATCGACGAGCTGGCGACGGCCGGGCTGTCGGCGCTCGCCGCGGCCGACCTCGACCCGCACGGCCGCGAGGTGCTCACGGGTCTGGCGCACGCCGCCGTCGACCGCGCCGCCTGAGCCGGCGGCCCGCCGTCAGGCCAGCGCCTGCGCGAGGCGTCGCACCTGGGCTCGGCGTCCGGCTCGCAACGCCTCGACCGGGGCCGCCTCGAGGGTGTCCTCCGGCGTGAACAGCCAGCGCAGCGCCTCGGCGTCGGAGAACCCGGCGTCCGAGAGCAGGATGACGGTCCCCCGCAGGGTCTCGAGGACCTCGGGCTCGCCGTCCTCGCCGGTCACGACGAACGCCGCCGGCACCTGGAAGGTCTTGCGCTCACCGCGCTTGACGCCGATGACGTGCCGCGACGCCACGAGGCCCCGGGCACGGCCCGGTTCGACGCCGAGCGCGTCCGCGAGGTCGGGCAGCGTCAGCCAGTCGCCGACGAGGTCGTCCAGGGGCAGGTCCTGCGATGCATCACTCACGGCGTCAGCGTAGCCTCGCCGCGCCTGCGCGCCGAGCGGCGTCGACCCAAATACACTCGCTGGCGTGGCCAGCACGACGACCGATCCCCTCCTCGGCCGCCTGGTCGACGGGCGGTACGAGATCGTCGCGCGCGTCGCACGCGGCGGCATGGCCACCGTCTACCGGGCACAGGACCGCCGCCTGGGGCGCGAGGTCGCGCTCAAGGTCATGCACGCCCACCTCGCCGAAGGGGTCGACGGCGCGAGCTTCGTCTCGCGCTTCCGGCGCGAGGCACGGGCCTCCGCCCGCCTGTCCCACCCCGGTGTCGTCGCCGTGTTCGACCAGGGGGTCGACGGCGACACCAGCTACCTGACCATGGAGTACGTGCCGGGCACCAACCTCCGCGGCGAGCTGCAGGCGGGCCCGGTCACCGTCGACCGCGCCCTGGCCGTCGCCGAGCAGGTGCTCGCCGCGCTGAACGCTGCCCACCGCGTGGGACTCGTGCATCGCGACGTGAAGCCGGAGAACGTGCTGATCGGCGAGGACGGCGCGGTGAAGGTCGCGGACTTCGGCCTCGCCCGTGCCGTCACGGAGGTCACGTCGACGACGACCGGGACGATCCTCGGCACGGTCGCCTACCTCGCACCCGAGGTGATCACGTCCGGCGGGTGCACGCCCTCGACGGACGTCTACGCCGTCGGTGTGCTGCTGCACGAGATGCTGACCGGTGCGCTCCCCTACCCCGGCGAACCACCCATCCAGGTTGCCTTCCACCACGTCCACGAGGACTTTCCGCCGCCGTCCGACCGCGTGGACTGGCTCCCGGCCGAGATCGACGAGCTGGTCGCGGCGTTCACCGCGCGGGACGCGGCCCGCCGTCCGACCAACGCCGCGGCGGCTCTCGCCGCCGTCGTCGGCTTGCGCGCCGTGCTCGATGACGACGTCCTGGCGCGGGCCGCCGAACCGACCGTCGCGCCCCTCCCAGCCCGGTCCGACTCGGGCGACCTCGATCTCGCCCACAGCCCGGACGGGCTGTCGGAGGACGGCGTCGACGAGATCCCCACCGGGTTCTTCGCGGAGGTCTCGGTCCGCGGCCACGCCACCGAGCACCTGGTGACGGCACCCACGAGGACGCTGTCGAGCGAGCCGGAGGAGCCCGAGGGCCGCACCGCTCCGCGCCGCCGTCGTCGGGCGCTGGTGGCCTGGGTGCTCGTGCTCCTGCTGGCCGGCGGCTCGTTCGCCGCCTGGTGGTTCGTCGACGGCCCCGGCGCGTGGACCGTCGTGCCGGCAGACCTGGTGGGCGTCCCCGAGGAGGACGCCCTGGGGGCGCTGGCCGCCGACGGGCTCCGGGCGAGCACCAGCGAGGCCCATGACGACCTCGTCCCGGCCGGGGACGTCGTCACCACCGACCCTGCCCCCGGCGAACGCGTGCGCAAGGACGGCACCGTCGCGCTGACCGTGTCGCTCGGCACGCTGCTCCTGGCCGTGCCCGAGGACCTCGTCGGCGCCACGCAGTCGGAGGCAGCCACCGCGCTGCGCCAGGCCGGGTTCGACGTCGGCCTGCCCCACACGGAGCATCACGACACCGCGCCTGACGGCCAGGTCCTCGACGTGTCGGTCCCCGAAGGTTCCGACCAGCCGCACGACACCACCGTCCGGCTCACCGTCTCGGTCGGCCCCGCACCGGTCCGCGTCCCCCAGGTGGTGGGCCGCAGCAAGGAGGGGGCGGAGTCCGACCTCGGCTCGGCCGGGCTCGAGGTCGAGTACGCCGACCCGGAGCCGTCCACCGACGTCGACGAGGGTCGGGTACTGAGCCAGGACCCGGAGCAGGGCACGACGGCGCGGCGCACCGACACGGTGACGCTCACCCTCTCCGCCGGCCCTCCGGACGCCGAGGTGCCCGACGTCGTCGGCATGTCGAGCAAGAAGGCCACCGCCGAGCTGGAGGACGCCGGTTTCGAGGTGGACGTCAACCGCTACCTGGGCGGGCTGCTCGACACCGTCCGGTTCCAGGACGTCGACGGCACCGCCCCGGTGGGCAGCACCGTGACGCTCACCGTCTGGTGAGCATCTCCGCGACCTGGAACGCCGTCTCCAACGACTGCTGGTGGTTGAGCCGCGGGTCGACGAGCGTCTCGTAGCGTTCGGCCAGCCCGGCGTCGGAGATCTCCTCGCTCCCGCCGAGCACCTCGGTGACGTCGTCGCCGGTGAGCTCCATGTGCAGCCCGCCCGGCACCGTGCCCAGCGCGCGGTGCACCTCGAAGAACCCGGTCACCTCGTCCAGGACGTCGGTGAAGCGTCGCGTCTTGTAGCCGGACTCCGAGGTGATCGTGTTGCCGTGCATCGGGTCGGTGACCCAGGTGACCGCGACGCCCGCTGCGGTCACCTTCTCCACCACCTCCGGCAGCACGTCACGGACCCGGCCGGCACCCATCCGCGTGATGAACGTCAGACGCCCCTCGCGGTTGTCGGGGTTGAGACGCCGGGCGAGGGCGATCGCGTCGTCGGGGCTCGTCGTCGGACCGAGTTTGACGCCGATCGGGTTCGCCACGCGGGAGAGGAACTCGACGTGCGCGCCGTCGAGCTGCCGAGTCCGCTCGCCGATCCACAGGAAGTGGGCGCTGGACCCGTAGGGCCTGCCGGTGCGGGCGTCGACCCGCGTCAGCGCCCGCTCGTAGTCCAGGACGAGCGCCTCGTGGCTCACGAAGAACTCGACCGTGCGCAACGCGTCGAAGTCCGCGCCGCACGCGTCCATGAAGCGGATCGCCCGGTCGATCTCCGTGGCGGTGCGCTCGTAGCGCGCGAAGGCCGGGTTCTGCATGAACCCACGGTTCCACTCGTGCACGCGGCGCAGGTCCGCGTACCCACCCTGGGTGAACCCGCGCACCACGTTCGCCGTCGCGGCCGAGATCCGGTACGCCTGCTCGAGGCGGACAGGGTCCGGGATGCGCGACCCGGGCGTGAAGGCGTGGCCGTTGATCATGTCGCCGCGGTAGCACGGCAGGGTGACGCCGTCGCGGGTCTCCACGTCGGAGGAGCGCGGCTTGGCGTACTGCCCGGCGAGCCGCCCCATCTTGACCACGGGCGTGCTGGCCCCGTGCGTCAGCACCACGGCCATCTGGAGGATGGTGCGGACCTTGTTGCGGATGCGCGTGGCGTTCGCGTCCGCGAACGTCTCGGCGCAGTCGCCGCCCTGCAGGAGGAACGCCTCGCCGCGTCCGGCGGCGGCGAGACGTTCCGTCAGCGTGTCCGCCTCGGCGGGCACCACGAGCGGAGCCGCGACAGACAGCCTCGCCACGACCGCGGCGAGCCTCTCCGGGCCGGGCCAGGCCGGCTGCTGGCGCGCCTCGAGGCTGCGGAACCGGTCCAGGCCGTCCGGGTCCGTCCCGGGAGCGACGGTGTCGACAGCGGTGCTCATGGTGCCCGGCCGCCTCAGTGCTCGGCCGGCTGCGCCGGGACCAGGGACTGACCGATGCCGGCCAGCAGCTCGCCGAACCATTCGGTGTGGACGTCGAACGCCTTGCCGCCGGCGATGCGGGGGAACTCGACGGCCTTGAGCCGGTCGCCGTCCTCCTCGTCGTGCCCGATGACGCCCGCCTCGCCGCGCAGCGCGCACTCCACGGCCAGGTCCGTCATCGACTTGATGAGGCGCAGGTCCTCGGCATTCGCGGCCGCGGCACGCGAGTAGTAGCCGGACTTCTGGACCATGACCTTCTCAGCACCCAGCTTCTCGGCGAACTGCTTCGCGAACCACTGGCCCGGGTTGATCGTGTCGAGCTTGACGTGCCCGAACGGGTCACGCTGGACCTCCTCGCCGGCCGCCTCGAGCTGCGCGACGATCTCGTGCATGCCGGCACCCTCCGACAGGAAGATGTTGACGTTGCCCTGCTCGTCCATGATCGTCCTGAGGCGCTCGGCCTCGCCGTCGATGTCGAGGGCCAGCTCGGGCAGGAACACCGCGTGGACGTCCCAACGCTCCCGGGTGAGGCCCAGGGCCGGCGCGAACTCCTGCGCGTCGAGCCACTTGCGGTACTCGGCGGCCGCGGCCGCGGTGAGCCAGCCGC
This sequence comes from Isoptericola maris, assembly GCF_048065335.1. Taxonomy (NCBI): domain Bacteria; kingdom Bacillati; phylum Actinomycetota; class Actinomycetes; order Micrococcales; family Promicromonosporaceae; genus Isoptericola; species Isoptericola maris. The sequence goes on from NZ_JBLUNY010000001.1 coordinate 501,094, forward strand.
AGTGCCGTCCCATGACCTCGTGGACGATCAGCATGCGCGGACCCGACCGGTGCTCACCGATGATGTTCGCGGCGAAGCCCGCGGCTTCCTCGGCTGCGGTCCACGCGCCGAGCGACTGCTTGATCGGCACCACGTCGTTGTCGATGGTCTTGGGCAGGCCCACGACGGTCAGGTCGTACTCGTTCTCCGCCAGGTACGCGGCGAGGTCGGCGGCGGTCGTGTTCGTGTCGTCGCCACCGATCGTGTGCAGCACGTCCACGCCGTCGGCCTGGAGCTGCTCCGCGGCCACGTGCAGCGGGTCCTGCCCCTCGGAGACGAGGCCACGCTTGACGCAGTCCGCCGCGTTGGTCAGCTTCACTCGCGAGTTGCCGATCGGCGAACCGCCGAACCGGTGCAGGACTCCGGCCTGCTGACGGGCCTCCGGCCCGATCTCGATCTTCGTGCCGGTGAGCAGGCCGTGGTAGCCGTACTGGTAGGCGATGATCTCGATCGACGGGTCGAGCTCGGTGTAGCGCTCGATGAGGCCACCGACCGCGGACGACAGGCACGGTGCGAAACCACCGGCGGTCAGGAGGGCCACACGACGGACCGACATGAGGGGATACCTCTCGATGGGGGATGAAGAACGCCCCCCATCCTATGAGCCCCCGCGCACCGCCGTGACGGCGTCTCAGCCGGTGAGGTCCTCGGGCCTCGCCGCCGGACTGCCGGGCGCCGGAGCACCCGTGGGCCGGTCGGTCACGAACGTCTCCGGCTCGGCGGCGGGGCGGGACGCCCCTGGGGTCGCGTCCACGGGCAGCCCTTGGGCGAGCCGCACCTTCGCCGTGGCCGCGTAGACGTCGACGTACTCCTGCTCGCTGAGGCGCAGGATCGCGTACATGATCTCGTCGGCGACGGCGCGCAGCACGAACCGGTCGGACTCCATCCCGCGGTACCGGCTGAAATCCAGCGGCTCACCGAACACGACCCCGACCGGCCGCGGCTTCGGCACCACACGGCCCAGCGGCTGCGCGACGTCGGTACCCACCATGGCCACGGGGACGACCGGCGAACCGGACTCCAGCGCGAGCCGCGCCACACCGGTCTTTCCGCGGTACAGGCGGCCGTCCGGGCTCCGCGTCCCCTCGGGATAGATGCCGAACAGGTCACCCTCGTCCAGCACACGCATCCCGGTGCGCAGCGCGGCCTCGCTCGCCTTGCCGCCGGAGCGGTCCACCGGGATCGTGCCGACGCCGCGCATGAAGCCCGCCACGAGACGCCCTTTGAGACCCCGTCCCGTGAAGTAGTCAGACTTGCCGAGGAACTTCACCTGGCGTTCCAGCACGATGGGCAGCACGAACGAGTCGATGACCGCCAGGTGGTTGCTCGCGAGGATCGCGCCACCGGAGTCCGGCACGTGCTCCACGCCCTTGGTCCACGGGCGGAAGGCGAGCCGGAGCCACGGCCCGACCAGCACGTGCTTCATGATCCAGTAGAACAACGGTCCTCCTCGCGGCGTCGCCCACGACAATAGAGTGGTCCCATGGCCTCACCGAACCGGGATGCGGAACCGGACGACCTGCCGGACGCCGTCATCGACGCCCGTTGGTCCGACATCGTCGCACGTCTGGACGACGTCGAGCAGTCCGGGTTCACCGTGGAGGCGGCGGAGCAACCGGTCTCCCGCGACTCCACGTCGTCCGCGGACGACGAGGAGGCCACCTCCCCGCAGCGTCCCAGCGGGCCGCGCGACTGGCCCACGACGCCGCAGGTGGAGGCGCTCGAGGAGGCCGAGGACCACTTCGTGCCGCCCGACCCGGAGCCCGTCGCCCACCGGTCCCCGCTGCTCACGCTCGCCTGGACGGTGGCCGTCGCGATACCGGTGCTGACGGTCGTCGGTGTCGTCGTGACCGCCCTGCTCCCGAACCTCTCGGTGCCGGGGTGGCTCGGACCGGCCGGCGGAGGGTCGTTCGTGGCCGCGGTCGCCGTCCTGGTCTGGCGGATGCCCCACCGCCGGGACCCGGACGACCACGACCCCGGAGCAGTCGTCTGAGCCGCGTCAGCGGCGCGCCAGGTCGGCTGCACCGATGATGCCCGCTTCGTTGCCCTGCTGTGCGAGCTCGATCTGCGCGACAGGACGGTGCCCGAGCGCCGAGAGCTGAGCCTCGTACGCCTTGCGCACGGGTGCGAGCAGCAGGTCTCCCGCCGCGCAGACACCACCACCGAGGACGATCAGCTCCGGGTCGAGCAGGGCGGCGACCGACGCCGAGCCTTCGCCGACCCACCGGCCGAGCGTGGCGAGCAGCTCGATCGACAGCTCGTCCCCGTCGCGGGCGGCCTGCGTGATCTGCGGCCCGGCGATCTGGTCGGGGTCTCCCCCGGCGAGCTCGACGAGCCGACGGGCGCGGTCCGGGGTCGCCGTCGCCGCCTGGCGCGCGTCGCGCACCAGCGCGGTGCCGGAGGCGTACTGCTCCCAGCAGCCCTCGTGACCGCACCCGCAGTAGTGCCCACCGGGGACCACGCGCATGTGCCCGACCTCGGCCGCCACGCCCCACTTGCCCCGGACCAGCTCCCGGTCGACGACGACGGCGCCCCCCAGCCCGGTGCCGATGGTCAGCAGCAGCATGTCGGTCGCCTCGCGCGCCGCGCCGAACCGGAACTCGGCCCAGCCGGCGGCGTTCGCGTCGTTCTCCACGACGACCGGCACGTCGAGGTCGATCAGCTCGGCGACCTTCTGCGCCAGCGGGTACTCGCGCCAGGCGATGTTCGGTGCGAAGAGCACCGATGAGCGGTCGGGGCTGACGAAGCCCGCCGCAGCCAGGCCGATGGCCCCGATCTCGTGCTCCTTGGCCAGCTCGGTGCAGGCGTCGGCGATGGCTCGGTCCATGCTCGCGACGTCGTCGGCGGCGGTGTCCCGCCGGACCTTGGCCAGGATGCGACCGGCCTCGTCCACGACCCCGACGGCGATCTTCGTTCCGCCGATGTCGACTCCGATGGCGTGCATGCGTCTGACCTCACGTTCGATCTCAGGGACGTCGGACGAGCGGTTCCGCCGCACCGACACGGGTCGGCACGCCCGTGCGCGCCGGGGACAACACTACCGACCCACGACCCCCGTGCACGTACCGTCCACGACGTGGTGACCCGGGGGTGTCCGAGCAGCCCGTGCGACCCGGTATCGTGACCGCCACGGACGAGCCCTGCCACTGGAGTCAGCATGGACGAGATCATCACCCCGCAGCTCGTGGAGCTGCCCCCGACGTCGAATCTCAACGACGTCCTCACGAAGAGAATCGCGGACGCCCCGGACGCCCCGATCGTGGAGCGTCCCTCCGGCGACGGCTGGGAGACCCTCAGCGGCGCCGAGTTCGACGCCCAGGTCGTGGCCGTGGCCAAGGGACTCGTCGCCAAGGGGGTCGAGCCCGGCGACCCCGTCGGCATCATGTCGCACACCCGCTACGAGTGGACGCTCCTCGACTTCGCCACGTGGGCCGCGGGTGCCGTCCCGGTCCCGATCTACGAGACCTCGTCGCCCGAGCAGGTCGAGTGGATCGTCACCGACGCCGGCGTCACCATCGTGGTCGCCGAGAACGCCGAGCTCGCGGCCGTCGTCCGCGGGGTCCAGGACTCCGCGCCGACTCTGCGCGAGGTGCTGTCGATCGACGACGGCGCGATCGCCGACCTCACCGCGGCGGGCGCACACGTCGACGACGCGGAGATCACCCGTCGCCGTGGGCTGGCCGGTCTCGACGACGTCGCCACCATCATCTACACCTCGGGAACCACCGGTCGCCCCAAGGGCGCCGAGCTGACCCACGGCAACTTCGCCTCGCTGGCCACGAACGCCGTCGCCGCGGTGCCGGAGGTCTTCGCCGAGGGGGGGCGCACCCTTCTCTTCCTGCCCCTGGCGCACGTGTTCGCGCGGTTCATCGAGGTCTTCGCGGTCGCGGGCGGCAGCGTGCTGGGGCACTGGGGGGACGTCAAGACGGTCACGAACGGACTCGGCACCTTCAAGCCCACCTTCGTGCTCGCCGTACCTCGTGTCTTCGAGAAGGTCTACAACTCCGCCGAGCAGAAGGCGGCCGTCGGCGGCAAGCTGAAGATCTTCCAGTGGGCCACGGCCACCGCCATCGAGTGGTCCCGCGCCCAGGACACCGGCGGCGCGTCCCTGTGGCTCAACCTCCAGCACATGGTGGCCGGCAAGCTCGTCTACGGCAAGCTCCTGGAGGCACTGGGCGGGGAGATCCGCTTCGCCGTCTCCGGCGGCGGACCGCTGGGCGAACGGCTCGGTCACTTCTTCCGTGGTGTCGGCCTCACCATCCTCGAGGGGTATGGCCTGACCGAGACCACCGCGCCCACCAGCGTGAACCGGCCCGCGGCGAACCGCATCGGGACCGTCGGGACACAGCTTCCCGGCTGCGGCGTCAAGATCGCCGCGGACGGCGAGATCCTCCTCAAGGGCGTCCACGTCTTCCGCGGCTATCACGGCAACGCCGAGGCGACCGCCGAGACGTTCGACGGCGAGTGGTTCCGCACGGGTGACCTCGGTGCGCTCGACGACGACGGGTTCCTGTCGATCACGGGCCGCAAGAAGGAGATCATCGTGACGGCGGGTGGCAAGAACGTCGCCCCCGCGGCGCTGGAGGACCGGATCAGGGCCCACGCGCTGGTGAGCCAGTGCGTCGTGGTCGGTGACAACAGGCCGTTCATCGGCGCGCTGATCACCCTCGACCCCGACGGTCTGCCAGGCTGGCTGAAGATGCACGACAAGGCAGAGATGAGCATCGAGCAGGCCAGGACGGACCCGGACGTGCTCGCCGCCCTGGACCACGCCGTGACACGGGCCAACCAGTCCGTGTCCCGCGCGGAGTCCATCCGCAAGTTCGCGGTGCTGCCGGAGGACCTCACCGTGGAGAACGGCTACCTGACGCCCTCGCTCAAGGTCAAGCGGTCGCTCGTCCTGTCCGACTTCTCCGCCGACGTCGACGCCCTCTACGTGGACGACCGGGGCCAGTCCCCCGCCTGACCTGCTGTCAGTGGCGGGGGCTAGCGTCCCCGCCATGTCGATCGCACCACCGCCGCCGGCGACGGCCGTCCAGCCCTCGTTCGCGGACATCGGGACACCTTTGCGGGACGTGACCTTCGTGGTCGTGGACCTGGAGACCACCGGCAGCCGGGCGGACGACGCGGGAATCACGGAGATCGGTGCGGTCAAGGTCCGTGGCGGCGAGGTGCTCGGCGAGTTCCAGTCGTTGGTGAATCCCGGTCGGCCGGTCCCCGCCTTCGTGGCCCGGCTGACCGGGATCACCACGGCGATGGTCTCGACCGCCCCGGGCGTCGAGCTGGTGCTGCCGGGGTTCCTCGAGTTCGCGCGCGGCACCGTGCTGGTGGCCCACAACGCACCGTTCGACATCGGGTTCCTGCGTGCGGCCTGCGCCGGCCTCGACTACGCGTGGCCCGGGTTCGACGTCGTCGATACCCTGCCGCTCGCCCGCCGGACAGTGCCGCGCGACGAGGCCCCCAACCACAAGCTGGCCACGCTGGCCCGGCTCTTCCGCGCGCAGACCTCGCCCGACCACCGAGCCCTCGCCGATGCCCGTGCCACCGTCGACGTGCTGCACGCCCTGCTCGAGCGCCTCGCCCCGCTCGGCGTGACGCACCTCGAGGACCTCGCCACCGCGGCCGACCCGGTCCCGCCCGACATCCGTCGCAAGGCGACCCTGGCAGACGGCCTGCCCGCCGCGCCCGGGGTGTACCTCTTCCGAGGCCCGGGCGACGAGGTGCTGTACGTCGGCACGTCCACGAACATCCGCAAGCGGGTGCGGTCCTACTTCACGGCGGCGGAGAAGCGCCGACGGATCACCGAGATGGTCCGGATCGCGCACGCCGTGACCCCGGTCGTCTGCGCGACGCCGCTCGAGGCCCGGGTGCGCGAGCTGCGCCTCATCACCGAGCACGCGCCGCGGTACAACAAGCGCTCCAAGCATCCCGAGCGCCAGACGTGGGTGCGCCTGACCGACGAGCCGTACCCGCGGCTCTCGGTGGTGCCCGAGGTCCGGGGAGACGTCCCGCACATCGGCCCCTTCACCTCGCGTCGTGCGGCGAACGCCGCTGTCGAGGCGATGCACGACGCCATCGGTCTGCGCCAGTGCACCCAGCGTCTGCCGGTGGTGGCGCGCACCCCGCGCAGCCCGTGCGCGCTGGCCGGACTCGGTCGCTGCTCCGCACCGTGCACCATGACCACCGGACCTGACGCCGAGTACCCGGCCGTGGTCGAGGAGGCGCGGACGGCGCTCACGGGTGACCCGGGCGCGGTCGTCGAGGCGCTTGCCGCACGGGTGGCGCGGCTGGCCGCGCAGGAGCGCTTCGAGGAGGCCGGGCAGGTGACCGACAGGCTGCACGCCTTCGTCCGTGCGGCCGCGCGGACGCAGCGGATGGAGCCGCTGAGCCGCTGCGAGGAGCTCGTCGCCGCGCGCCCGACGGCCGCAGGCGGGTGGGAGATCGTCGTCGTCCGGCACGCGAGGCTCGCCGGCACGGCGGTCACCGGCCCTCACGAGGACCCGCTGCCCGTGGTGGACGCCCTGCGGGCGACGGCCGAGGTCGTCGAGCCGCCGCAGGCCCCGGCGCCCGCATGCCACCCGGAAGAGGCGGCCCTGGTCCTGGACTGGCTCGACCAGCCGCACGTGCGGCTGGTCCACGTCTCCGGCCCGTGGACGTGCCCGGTCCGGTCCGCGCTGGCGCACGCCGACCTCGACGACGTCTCGGCGTCGGTCGCGCTCGCCCTCGGTCGCACGGATACGATGACGGCATGCTGACCGCGATCGTCATCATCGACACCGTCCCCGACCGGATCCCCGAGGTCGCCACCCAGGTCACGAACCTGGACGGGGTGAGCGAGGTCTACTCCGTCACCGGCAAGGCCGACCTCGTCGCGATGGTGCGGGTCGGCGAGCACGACGAGCTCGCGACCGTCATCGCCGACGGCATCAGCAAGGTGGACGGCGTGCTCCGGACGGAGACGCTCATCGCGTTCCGCGCCTACTCCAACGTCGAGCTCGAGCAGGCGTTCGCGCTCGGTCTGGACGACTGACCGACCCTCCACCGACGGCGTCCGAGACCGAGTCTCATCTCGGCCTGCGCGCCGTCAGCCCTGGGTCGCTTTCACCCACCGCTCGACGACCTCGCCGGCACCGCCGTCGTCGATGCTGCGACCGGCGTGCCCCAGGCCCGCCGCGAGACGCTGGGCGAGCGTGCCGTCCGCCGTTCCCGGCAGCGCGCCGTCGGCCACGAGCGCGGCCGCGGCGTTCAGCAGCACGGTCTGGCGGACCGGCCCCTGATCGGTCCCGGTGAAGACCTCCCGGGCCACCTGGGCGTTGTGCACCGCGTCGGCGCCGCGCAGGTCGGCGATCTCGAGCCGGTCCAGACCGAGCTCCGTCGCGGCGTCCAGGCGCTGCTCGACCACCTCGCCGTCGCGCACCTCCCACACGGTCGCCCCACCGGTCGCGGCGAGCTCGTCGAGCCCGTCGTCACCACGGAAGACCAGGGCCCTCGTGCCACGCTCCGCGAAGACGCCGGCCATCAGCGGTGCCATCCGAGCGTCGCCACAGCCGACGGCGGTCGCGCGCGGCTGCGCCGGGTTCGTCAGCGGTCCGAGGAAGTTGAACGCGGTGGCGATGCCCAGGTCCCGGCGTGCGGTGGCCGCGTGGCGCATCGAGGGGTGGAACATCCCGGCGAAGCAGAAAGTGATGCCGACGTCGTGCGCGATCGCCGCGACCCGGTCGGCGGGCTGGTCGAGCCGCACACCCAGCGCCTCCAGGACGTCCGCGGAGCCGGACGACGACGACGCGGCCCGGTTGCCGTGCTTGACCACCCGCACGCCGGCCCCTGCCACCACGACGGCCGCCATCGTCGAGATGTTGACCGTGTGGTGCCGGTCGCCACCCGTCCCGACGAGGTCGATCGCCGGCCCGTCGACCTCGATCCGGACCGCGTGCGCCAGCATCGCGTCCGCCAGGCCGGCCAGCTCGGCTGCCGTCTCACCCTTGGCGCGCAGACCGACCAGGAAGCCGGCCAGGCGGGTCGGGGGGACCTCGCCCGACATCACCTGGTCCATGGCCCACGCCGTCTGCTCGGCGGTGAGGTCGGCACCGGCGACGAGCTCGGTGAGCACGCCGGGCCAGGTGAGGTCGGTCTGAGCGTTCGTGGGCACGGCAGTCACCTTCGGCGGGAGGACAGGGGTGGCGGGACCGGGTTCGGCGGGTTCAGGCAGCTTGCGTCAACGTCTCCGCCACGGCGCGCTGCACCACGAAAGCGTCGAGCGGCCGGGGGACGACGGAGTCCGCGAGCGACCATGATGCCAGCCAGGCGTCCTGCCCCCGCCCGGTGAGGACGAGCACCGGCGGGCAGTTGTAGACCTCGTTCTTGAGCTGACGGCACAGGCCCATCCCGCCGGCCTTGTCCGCCTCGCCGTCGAGGATCAGCAGGTCGAACGGACGACCCTCGACGGTCGCGACGAGGCGGTCCCGGGTGGCCACCTCCGTCCAGGAGATCTCTGCGGCGCCCGCTCGGAGGCGGGGGCCGACGGCGAGTCGCACCTGTTCCCGCACGGTGGGGTCGTCGCTGTACAGCAGCACACGGGGGCCGGTCGTCATCGAGCATCCCTTCGCAGACGTTTGGTGGCATCGTGGCACAGGTGCGTCACCTCGGTCAGCGACGATGCGTGGTCTTTTCGTGGCAGTCTCCCCCAATCCGTCACGAACCACGCCTCCGACGGCATGATTCTGCAGATCTGGTGAAACTTGTCTCCACCAACCGCCCTCCCCGAGTCCTCGAACCCGCCTCACGTCAGCCATAATGGCTGACGTGTCGACTGCAACGGCTGCTGCCCCCCACGCCCATCAGCACGTGACCGTCAACCGACCGAACACCGTCTCGGTCGGGACGATCGTGTGGCTGGCCAGCGAGCTCATGTTCTTCGCCGGCCTGTTCGCCATGTACTTCACCGTCCGCTCGGTGCTGCCCGAGGCGGAGTGGGAGGCGCAGGCGGCGCACGTCTCGTTGGTCTTCCCGCTGATCAACACCTGCATCCTCGTCGCCTCGTCGATCACCTGCCAGGCAGGCGTCCTGGCGGCCGAGCGCTTCCAGCCGGTGCGCACCGGGTCGCTGCTCCAGGTGTCCAGGTGGGGCATGAACGAGTGGATGACGCTGACGTTCCTCATGGGCGCGTTCTTCGTCTCCGGCCAGATCTTCGAGTACGCCGAGCTCGCCCACGCAGGCCTGACGCTGTCGTCCAGCGCCTACGGTTCGGTCTTCTACCTGGCGACCGGCTTCCACGGTCTCCACGTGGTCGGCGGCCTCATCGCCTTCCTCTTCCTGCTCGGCCGCTCCTTCCGCGCCAAGCGGTTCACGCACCACGAGGTCACCACGGGTCTCGTGGTCTCCTACTACTGGCACTTCGTCGACGTCGTGTGGATCGCCCTCTTCCTGGTGATCTACATCCTGAAGTGACCTCCGGGCGGCACGGCTGCCGCCCCGTCCCTGACCCTGCACCACCCACCTGCGAGACGAGGACAATTTCGTGAAGGCACTCGCCGCCCGCCGGCACCACCGGGCCGCCCCGGTCGTGCTGCTGCTGCTGGCGCTGCTGGTCACGGGCGGCTTGTATGCCGTCCTGGCGCCGAGTCCGGCCACCGCCGAGACCGCCAGCACAGCGACCGACGTGGAGGAGGGGCATCGGCTCTTCCAGGCCAACTGCGCCACGTGCCACGGCCCGAACGCCGAGGGCACCCCGGAGGCCCCGTCGCTCGTCGGCGTGGGTGCTGCCGCGGTCGACTTCCAGGTCTCGACCGGCCGCATGCCCATGCAGATGAGCGGGCCGCAGGCTGCCGCGAAGCCGCCGCAGATGAACCCCGAGCAGACCGCCCAGCTCGCGGCCTACGTCGCCTCGCTCGGCGCCGGTCCGGCGATCCCCACGGAGGAGCAGGTCGACGCCTCGCTCGGGGACTCCGCCAACGGTGCGCTGCTGTTCCGCACCAACTGCGCGATGTGCCATAACGCCGTCGGCGCGGGCGGTGCGCTGTCCGAGGGCAAGTGGGCTCCGCCGCTGGACGACGTCTCGGAGCAGAACCTCTACCAGGCGATGCTGACCGGCCCGCAGTCGATGCCGGTCTTCAACGACGCCAACATCACTCCCGACGAGAAGCGCGACGTGATCGCCTACATCGTCGAGCAGCGAGACGGTTCGGCCGGAGGCATCTCCCTCGGCTCTCTGGGCCCCGTCAGTGAAGGCCTCTGGGCATGGGTCGTCGGCCTCGGGCTGATGATCGGTGCTGCCGTGTGGATCGGAGCGAAGTCCTCGTGAGCGAGAACCAGAACACCCCGGGCCGGGACGTCACGGCCCCGAACGCCGCGGCGCATCCCGAGCGCTTCGACGACCCCGGAGTCCCGGCGCACCGGTCGCGCCTGACCGACGTCGACCCGAAGGCTGCCAAGCGCAACGAGCGGCTCATCGCACTGATCTTCGGCATCTCGTGCGTGGGCGCCATCGCCAGCATCGTCGTCTACTTCGCGGTCCGCCCGGACGGCACGACGGCCGGCACCCGCCTCTCGACGGCCCTGCTGGGCACCACCATGGCGATCTCCCTGCTCGGCATCGGCATCGCCGCGATCCACTGGGCCAAGTCGCTCATGAGCGACCACGAGCACGTGGACGAGCGGCACACGCTCGCCAGCTCGCCCGAGGTCCGCGAGGTCGCCGTCCAGCACCTCGCCGACGGCGTCGAGGACTCGGGCATCGCACGCCGCGGCGTGCTCAAGGGTGCTGCGGTCTCGGCCCTGGCACTCTTCCCCCTGACGTTCGCCGTGCCGCTGATCTCCAGCGTCGGCGGCGACTGGAACGTCTCGAAGTTCCGGCACACCATCTGGGAGCGGAACAAGCGCCTCGCGTACGACCCCTCGGGTCGTCCGATCAGGGCCGCCGACCTCACGGTGGGCTCCGCAGCCCACGTGATCCCGGAGGCCTCCCAGGAGGAGATGCGGTCGCACGAGTGGATCACGGAGAAGGCCAAGGCCGTCGTGCTCCTCGTGCGCCTCAACCCGGAGGACCTCCGGTCCGACCAGTCGCCTGAGGGCGAGACCTGGTCGTACGACGGCATCGTCGCCTACTCGAAGATCTGCACCCACGTCGGGTGCCCCGTGGCCCTCTACGAGCAGCAGACGCACCACCTGCTGTGCCCGTGCCACCAGTCGACCTTCGACATGGCCGACGGCGCCAAGGTCGTCTTCGGTCCTGCGAACCGTCCGCTGCCCCAGCTGCCCATCACCGTCGACGACGAGGGCTATCTCGTGGCGCAGGACGACTTCGCCGAGCCCATCGGCCCGAGCTACTGGGAGCGCCTGAAGTGAGCACCGACACCAGCCCCTCCGCGGCCGACGCGCCGACGACGCCCGCCGGCAAGGCGGCCGACTACCTGGACCAGCGCACCTCCGTCGGAGGTGCCGTCAAGGAGTTCGCCCGCAAGGTCTTCCCCGACCACTGGTCCTTCATGCTCGGCGAGATGGCACTGTTCTCGTTCGTCGTGCTGCTGCTGACCGGCGTCTTCCTGACGATGTTCTTCGACCCGTCGATGGCCCTGATCGAGTACCACGGCGACGGCCCCGAGGCGATGCAGGGCCAGCTGATGTCTGTGGCCTTCGCCTCGACGCTGGACCTGTCGTTCGAGGTCCGTGGCGGGCTGCTCATGCGCCAGATCCACCACTGGGCGGCCCTGGTCTTCATGGCCTCCATCGTCGTCCACATGATGCGCGTGTTCTTCACGGGCGCCTTCCGCAAGCCGCGCGAGATCAACTGGCTCGTCGGCACGGTGCTGATGATCCTCGGGCTGGCCGCCGGCTTCTCCGGCTACTCGCTGCCCGACGACGTCCTCTCCGGCAACGGTCTGCGGATCACCGACGGCGTGGTGAAGTCGCTGCCGATCATCGGCTCGTACCTGTCGTACTTCGTCTTCGGCGGCGAGTTCCCGGGCGAGCACATCATCCCCCGCCTCTTCACGGTGCACATCCTGCTCGTGCCGGCGCTGATCCTCGCGCTGATCGGTGTCCACCTGTTCCTCATGGTGCTGCACAAGCACACGCAGTACCCGGGTGGCGGTCGCACGCACAAGAACGTCGTCGGCTACCCGCTGTTCCCGGTCTACATCGCCAAGATGGGTGGGAACTTCTTCATCGTCTTCGGCATCCTGGCCCTCATGGGTGCCACGATGAGCATCAACAACGTGTGGAACTACGGTCCGTACGACCCGTCACCGATCGGTGCGGGTGCGCAACCGGACTGGTACATGCTCTTCCTCGAAGGCTCGCTCCGTCTGATGCCCGGCGCCGGGACGGAATGGGTCATCTTCGGGTACACGCTGTCGCTGAACGTCCTGATCCCGGCGGTCGTCATCCCCGGCCTGCTGTTCACGTTCCTGTTCGTCTACCCGTTCCTCGAGGCACGGGTGACCGGCGACAAGCGCGAGCACCACGTGCTCGACCGTCCCCGCAACGTGCCGGTGCGCACGGGTCTGGGCGTGGCCTTCCTGACCGCGTTCGTCATCCTCGCGCTGGCCGGCTCGAACGACCTCATCGCCACGCACTTCGCGATGTCGCTCAACCAGATCACCTGGGCCTTCCGCATCCTGTTCTTCGTCGGTCCGGTCCTCGGGTTCTGGATCACCAAGCGGATCTGCCTCGGCCTGCAGCGCAAGGACCGCGAGCTCGTCCTGCACGGGCACGAGACCGGTCGCATCGTGCGGTTCGCCAACGGTGAGTACATCGAGGTGCACCGTCCGCTCGACGAGCAGGAGCGGTGGCTGCGGGTCAACTACGACGCTCACAAGCCGCTCGAGATCGAGCCCGCGACCGACGCCCGTGGCGTCAAGCGGCCCGGCTACAAGAAGGACAAGCGGTGGCAGAAGTTGTCGCGGTTCTTCTACGAGGACCGCGTCGAGCCCGTCACGCCCGCCGAGCTCGCCGCCGCGCACTCGCACGGTGAGCACGACGAGGTCGAGTCCGCCCAGCACTCCCCCGAGCTGGTCTCGGGGGCCGAGAACGCCGATCGGGAGCACTGAGTCTCCTGAGCGGATAGACGACAGGCCCGCGCATCTTCGCCCGCTGTGGCGAGCAAGATGCGCGGGTCTCTGTCTATCCTTCACCGGCGGGCACGTCCGCCGGATCGGCGCCGCACCATCGCGCACTCCCGCGGTGCGCGAACCCGACAACGGAAGGTACATGAGCATGGCTGTCTACACGCTGCCTGACCTGCCCTACGACTACAGCGCGCTCGAGCCGCACATCAGCGGCAAGATCATGGAGCTGCACCACGACAAGCACCACGCCGCCTACGTGGCCGGTGCGAACACCGCGCTGGAGAAGCTGGCCGAGGCACGCGAGTCCGGTGACCTCGCCACGGTGAACCTCCACGAGAAGAACCTGGCGTTCAACCTCGGCGGTCACACCAACCACACGGTGTTCTGGCACAACCTGTCCCCCGAGGGCGGCGGTGAGCCGGAGGGCGAGCTGGCCGAGGCGATCAAGGACCAGTTCGGTTCCTTCGCCGCGTTCCAGGCGCACTTCGCTGCGACCGCCACGGGAATCCAGGGCTCCGGCTGGGCCGTGCTCGGCTGGGACTCCATCGGCCAGCGACTGGCCATCTTCCAGCTCTTCGACCAGCAGGCCAACGTCCCGGTCGGCATCACCCCGCTGCTCATGCTCGACATGTGGGAGCACGCCTTCTACCTCGACTACCTCAACGTCAAGGCCGACTACGTCAAGGCGTTCTGGAACATCGCGAACTGGCGTGACGTCGCCGCTCGCCTCGACCGTGCCCGGACCCAGACCACCGGGCTGATCCTCCCGGCCTGATCCTCAGGGCACACATCGACAGGAGCCCGGCTCGCACCTTCGTGCGAGCCGGGCTCCTGCGTCTGCTTTGACGGCTCTTCGTCGATCCGGTGGGGATCAGGGTGTGAGTCCACCCCCCGCGAGGAGCATGCGGAGTCGGTAGTTGTCGCGGTTGCGGTAGCCGCGGGCGAGGCGGCGGGCCAGTTCGATGATGCCGTTCATGGCCTCGGTGGGGCCGTTCGATGAGCGACCGGTGTCGAAGTAGGCGAGGAACGCCTCGCGCCAGCGGCGCAGGGTTCGCCCGAGGCGCGCGACTTCCGGGATCGGGCAGGAGTGGAACGTCGCCAGGACCTTCTCGGCCAGGGCCCGGCCCTCGGTGAGATCTTGTTGGCGGTAGGCGGCTCGTAGCTGCTGGGCGCACTGCCAGGCGACGAACACTTCCTCGTGCGCCTCGTGGGCGTTGATCGCGCGGGTCAGGCGGGCCTGTTGTTTCTCGGTGAGGTTCTCGGCGCCGGCGCGCAGGATGGTCTGGATCCCCAGCAGCGGGTCGCCGGAGCGTCCGCGGTGGCCGGTGGTGGTCTGCTGGACCCGGCGGCGGACCTCGTCCACGACGGCGGTGCCGAGTTTCACGACGTGGAACGCGTCGAGCACGGCGGTGGCGTCTTCGAGCTGGTCGTCGATGGCGGACTTGTAGCCGCCGAACGGATCCAACGCCGCGACCTCGACGCCTCTGCGGAACTCCTGACCGCGGGCGGTCAGCCAGTCGGCGTAGGCCTTCTTCGACCGGCCGGGCACCAGGTCCAGCAGCCGAGCGTGCACCCGCCCCTGGTCGTCTCGGGTCAGATCGACCATCCCGGTCAGCTCCTTGGGGCCCTTCGTGCGCCGGTCGCCGTGGTGCCAGATGTGCTCGTCTACCCCGAGGCTGGTGACGCCGCCGAAGCGGGACTCGTCGTCGGCAAGGCGCTCGAGCTCGGGACGCACGGCCCGCCACAGCGCCCACCAGGACACGCCCAGACGGCGAGCCAGCCCGGCGATCGTGGCGTGCTGGCGACGCAGCTGCCCGATCGTCCACGCCACCGCCCGGGCCGTGATCGAGGCACGTGGCGCGACAAGGTCGGGCACCTGCTCGACGAACGTCCCGCGAGGGCATGCCGCCTCCGGGCAGCGCCAGAGGCGTTGGCGCCACACGAGCCGAGCCCGTGCATCGCCGTGGGGCACGTCGTGCAGGACCCGCCGCCGGCGACCGCGGCTCGGGGCCACGACCCCGCAGTCCGGGCAGCCCATCAGCTGCCACGGTGTCGAGACGGTGACCGTCATCCGGTCCTGGTCACGCTCGACTGCCTCAACGCGCACGTCAGGCAGGCCGAGCAGCACGTCACAACGGTCGCAAGGGTCAGTAGTGGTGGGCGCGCCAGCGCACCCCGTAGCGTTGGACAACGTCGAGGTCCTCGAGATCGATCAGACTGCTTGGTCGCTTCTGATCATCGGGGACCTCGACCCCTACACCCAGCCCGCCGTCACCCCGCCCGGGCTACTCCCCACCGGATCGGCGAAGAGCCGCTTTGACGGTCACAGCTCCGGCCTCGCCCTGGAACGACACGGTCCCCGCAACCCCCAGGACGTCTGGGCGTTGCGGGGACCGCTAGAACCTGTGCGCAGAGACCGCCCCGTCGCGGAACGACTCAGTGGGCGTGCTGCCCCCGGCTGAACTCGAAGACCCAGCCGACGAGGCCGACCAGACCCAGGATCAGGCTGATGTAGAAGACCCACCAGCCGACGGCGAGCCCGAGGAATGCCACAGCGGCACCGCCGGCGAGCACCAGCGGCCACCACGACCACGGCGCGTAGACGCCCTGGTCGCCGGCGCCCTGATCGATCTCGCCTTGCTCGTCGTCCTCGGGACGCGGGTCGATGTGCCGGGCCTGCAGCGCTAGGTACGCGCCGACCATCGCCATCAGCCCACCGATGAGGGGAAGACCGAGATACCCCACCGGTTCGCTCCAGCCGCCGAAGAAGCCGTAGAGCACACCGACGACGACGAAGAAGGGGGCCAGCCAGATGAAGAGCCGAATCTCGATCTTCACTTGTTCTTCTCCTCGTCCTCAGGGTCGTCGACGGCCGTGGCCGACTCGCTCTTCTCGGGATACTCCTGCATCGAGAGCTGCTCGACGTGCTCGGCCTGCCCCGTCCTGTCCGCCCCACCGTAGACAGCCTCCAGGCCGTTCTGGTTGAGGTGCGGGTCTTCCATGGCCGCGACCTCAGGGTGGTGCAGGTCGAATGCCGGCGACTCGGAACGGATACGCGGCAGCGACGTGAAGTTGTGCCGCGGCGGCGGGCAGGAGGTCGCCCACTCGAGCGAGCGGCCGTAGCCCCACGGGTCGTCGACGGTCACGCGGGGCGCGTTGCGCCAGGACGCGTAGACGTTCCACAGGAAGGGCAGCGTCGACGCGGCGAGGATGAACGCACCGACCGTCGAGACCTGGTTCTCCCAGGTGAAGCCTTCGTCAGGCATGTAGTCGGCGTACCGACGAGCCATCCCCTCGACCCCGAGCCAGTGCTGGACGAGGAACGTCATGTGGAAGCCGACGAACAGGACCCAGAAGTGGATCTTGCCGAGCCGTTCGTTGAGCATCCGGCCGGTGAACTTGGGCCACCAGAAGTAGAAGCCGGCGAACATGGCGAACACGACGGTGCCGAAGACGACGTAGTGGAAGTGCGCCACCACGAAGTAGGTGTCCGAGACGTGGAAGTCCAGCGCAGGGCTCGACAGGATGATGCCCGTCAGGCCACCGAAGAGGAACGTGACGAGGAACCCGATCGACCACAGCATGGGTGTCTCGAACGTCAGCTTGCCGCGCCACATCGTGCCGATCCAGTTGAAGAACTTCACACCGGTCGGGACCGCGATGAGCATCGTCATGAAGGCGAAGAACGGCAGCAGCACGGCACCCGTGACGTACATGTGGTGCGCCCAGACCGTCACCGAGAGCGCGGCGATCGCGATGGTCGCGTAGACGAGGCCCTTGTACCCGAAGATCGGCTTGCGGCTGAACACCGGGAAGATCTCGGAGACGATGCCGAAGAACGGCAGCGCGATGATGTAGACCTCAGGGTGCCCGAAGAACCAGAACAGGTGCTGCCACAGCACCGCTCCCCCGTTGTCGGGGTTGAAGATCTGCGCGTTGAACCGCCGGTCCGCGCCGAGGGCGAAGAGCGCCGAGGCGAGGGGCGGGAACGCCATGAGGATCAGCAGGCTGGTGACCAGCGTGTTCCAGGTGAAGATCGGCATCCGGAACATCGTCATGCCCGGCGCGCGCATGCAGATCACCGTCGTGATGAAGTTGACGGCACCGAGGATCGTGCCGAAACCGGCCAACGCCAGGCCGAAGACCCAGAGGTCCCCTCCCAACCCCGGACTGAACGTCGTGTTCGACAACGGCGCGTAGGCGAACCACCCGAACGACGCCGCACCCTGCGGGGTGAAGAAGCCTGCCGCGGCGATGAGCCCGCCGAACAGGAACAGCCAGTAGGCGAACATGTTCAGGCGCGGGAACGCCACGTCGGGCGCGCCGATCTGCAGCGGCATGATGACGTTCGCGAAGCCCGCGAAGAGCGGTGTCGCGAAGAGCAGCAGCATGATCGTGCCGTGCATCGTGAAGAGCTGGTTGTACTGCTCCTTGCTCTGCACGATCTGGATGCCGGGCAGGAAGAGCTCGGCGCGGATGAGCAGCGCGAGTATCCCTCCCACGGTGAACCAGAAGAACGACGTGATCAGGTACATGTAGCCGATGGTCTTGTGGTCGGTGGAGGTGATCCACTTCACGACCGTACGGCCCAGGGTCTGCCGCTCGGAACGGAGGCCGGGAACGACCTCGGCTCCGTACGCGGTCTCTGTGGTGGCCATCAGCCCTCGACCTCCGGAGTGGTGTCTTGGTCGGTGAACTCGCCGTGCTGCTGGCGGTTGAGCTCCAGGCCGAGCTCACCGGTCTGTCCCTTGGCCTCGAGCTCGGCCATCTGTGCGTCGTACTCGGCGCGGTCCACGACCTTGACGTTGAAGAGCATGCCGGAGTGGAACTCTCCGCAGAGCTCGGCGCACTTGCCGGCGTAGGTCCCCTCACGCTCGGGCACGACCTGGAAGCTGTTCGACCGCCCCGGGATCATGTCCATCTTGAAGAGGAACGCAGGGATCCAGAACGAGTGGATGACGTCACGCGACTCCACGGTGAACTCGACGCGCTCGCCGACGGGCAGGTACAGCGTCGGCAGCGCCTGCGACGTGCCGGGCGCACCGTCGATCTCGTCCTCCGCGGTCTGCGAGCCCGGGTCCAGCAGCTGCTGGCCCGACTCGTACACGCCGTCGTCGAGGTAGTTGAAGTCCCAGCTCCACTGCTTGCCGATGACCTCGATGCTGACGTCGGGCTGCTCGGACGTGGTGTCGACGATGGAGGTCATGTCGCGGTTCGTGTAGACGAACAGCACGAGGACCATGAGCGTGGGCACGATCGTGTACATGATCTCGAGCGGCATGTGGTAGCGGGTCTGCACCGGCAGGCGGTGGTCGTCGCGACGCTTGCGGTAGGCGGCGACGCACCACAGCATCAGCCCCCAGGTGATGACACCGACGGCGAGGGCGGCGACCCAGGATCCGACCCAGAGCTCTGTGATCCGTCCGGTCTGGTTGGTCACCTCCCCGTCGGTGTAGCCGGGAAGGTATCCACGCTGGGCGGCGTCGCTGGCGCAGCCGGAGGCGAGCGTCGCGACCGCGACGGCGAGAGCCGTCGCACGCAACGCCAGTGCCCGCCGGGTGCGGGTGGGGCTCTTCGAGTGCAAGGGAGGCCTTTCACGTCTCGTCCGACCGCCGCACTCTGGCTCAGAGCGCACGGATAGGACCTTCGTCCTCGATGAGAACAGCCTAGCGTGACCTTCACGCTTTCGACGCCAGAAGCGCCCGGTTCCTACCTGACGAGCACGCCCCTCGGCGTCGCCATCCGGGCGGTTCGCGACAACCCCTCCGACGGTGTCAGATCGCGAGCACGTTGGCCGTCCTCCGCGGGCCCACGGCATCATGGTTCGTGCGTACCGCGCACCGTTCCACCACCGCTTCGAAGGGTTCCGTGTGACACACCCCACCGCAGGCACCGGCCGGACCCACCTGGACAACGGTGGCCGGGCGCCCTGGCACCCGCTGGCCCGGACGGCATTTCTCCAGGCGCTCGACGACGGGTGGGCGGACCCGCGCCGGCTGCACACCGAGGGTCGTCGCGCGGCGGCCCTGCTGGCCGGCGCCCGCGAGGCCGTGGCCGACGTGCTCGGCGCGCGGACCGAGGAGGTCCGGTTCACCCCGTCGCACACCGCTTCGCTGCACGCCGCCGTCGCACAGGTCGCCCAGGCACGACGGCGTCACGGCGGCGACGTCGTCGTCGGTGCGGCGGAGCGGGCCGCGGTCCTGCACGCCGCCGACCACGTGCTGGCCCCCGACGGCCGGCGGGTGACCGTCCCGGTCGACACCTCCGGACGCGTGGACGTGGACGCCTACGCCACGGCGCTCTCCGCCGGCGGCGTCGCTCTCGCGGCGCTGCAGCACGCCAACGGCGAGGTCGGCACGACCCAGCCGGTCGAGGCCGTGCACGAGGCCGCCCGGACGGCCGGGGTGCCGCTGCTCGTGGACGCCGGTGCCAGCCTGGGCCACGCGGTCGTCGGTCCAGCCTGGGACGTGCTCGCCGCCGACCCGGCCGACTGGGGCGCGCCCGCAGGGGTGGGGATCGTCGCCGCACGGCAACGGACCCGCACCGTCGCCACCGGACCGGAGGACCCCGAGCCGTGGGCGCCCGGGGGCGTGAGCGTCCCTGCCGTCTTCGCGGCCGCCGTCGCGCTCCAGGCGGCCGAGGCGGACCGCGCGCAGGCCGACGCCCGTCGTCGCGCCCTGGTCGACGAGATCCGCGCACGGGTGGCACTCATCCCGGACGTGGAGGTGGTGGGCGACCCGTCGGAGCGGCTCCCGCACGTGGTGACGTTCTCGTTCCTGTACGTGGACGGCGAGGCGCTGGTGACCGAGCTGGACCGCGCAGGGTTCGCCGTCGGGTCCGGGTCGGCCTGCACCGCCAGCACGCTCGAGCCCTCCCACGTCCTCGCGGCGATGGGCGTGCTCACGCACGGCAACGTGCGGATCGCCCTCGACCGCTCGACGACGCGCGCCGAGGTCGACCGGTTCCTCGACGTCCTGCCGGAGGCCGTGGCCACGGTGCGGGAGATGCTGGGGGTCCAGGGGCTGTGAGCACGGACGAGGCGTACGACGGCCACGTGGTGGACGCTCGAGGGTTGCGCTGCCCGCTCCCGGTGATCCGGCTGGCCGAGCGTTCGAAGGAGCTGCCGCCCGGCACCGAGGTGACCGTCCTGGCCACCGATCCGGCCGCGCAGCACGACGTTCCCGCCTGGGCCCGCCTGCGGGGCCACGCCGTCACGGGGGCACGCACGCACGAGGCCGACGGTGGACCCTGGTGGGCCCTGACCGTCCGCCTCGGGGACTGACTCTGCCTCCGGCTCAGACCGAGTCGTCTCGGCTGAGCCGGCGGTTCCGCTCCGGGCGAGCGCCTCGTTCCTCGGCCCTCACCCTGCGCTGCACCTCCGGCTCAGCCGAAGGAGCCGCCGCAGGCGCAGGACTCGCCGGCGTTGGGGTTGTCGATCGTGAAGCCCTGCTTCTCGATAGTGTCGGCGAAGTCGATCTTCGCGCCGTCGAGGTACGGGACGCTCATGCGGTCCACGACGACCTCGACGCCGTCGTAGTCGCGCAGCGCGTCCCCGTCGAGCAGACGCTCGTCGAAGTAGAGCTGGTAGATGAGGCCGGAACAGCCGCCGGGCTGGACAGCGACGCGCAGACGCAGGTCGTCACGGCCCTCCTGCTCGAGGAGGGTGCGGACCTTGTTCGCGGCGACCTCGGAGAGCTCGACGCCGTGCGTGGCGATCTCGGTGGTGTCGGTCATGCTTCCTCCAACAGGTTGGCCGGGTCGGCTGTTCCCGATCCTACGCCGGAATCTCGTCGGGTCGAGGACTCATCTCACAGCGTGCCCCAGGACGGCGCCCAGGTGCGAGCCGCGCGTCCCACCGCGGCGACGTCCCACGGCTCGCCCACCTCGTGGACACCCACGACCCCGGCGGCCGACAGCTCGCGGCGGGACACCTCGGAGCGGCCCGCGAGCACCACGACGGGCACGGCGTACGGTGCCGCCGCACGCGCGGCGTCCGCCGCGGGACCCGCGTGCAGCGCCGCGCCGTCGAGCACCCGCACGTGCACCACGACGAGATCCACCCCGGCCGTGCGCTCCGCGAGCAGCGCGACCTCCGGGGCCACGCGCGGCGGCCCGACGCTCGACAGCCC
Organism: Isoptericola maris; assembly: GCF_048065335.1. NCBI lineage: Bacteria > Bacillati > Actinomycetota > Actinomycetes > Micrococcales > Promicromonosporaceae > Isoptericola > Isoptericola maris. The sequence goes on from NZ_JBLUNY010000001.1 coordinate 522,326, forward strand.
GAGCGCCGTCGTCGGCACGAACACCCCGGGCGGCTCGGGCGACTCCCCCGGCCGACCTGGAGGCGGCGGCTCGGCCGTCGGCAGGACCAGGGGCTCGACGGCGCAGCGGGGCGCGGCGGCGGACCAGGCGGCCGCGAGCGCCGCGGCACCGGCGGCGGGGTCGTCAGGATCAGTGCCGCCGGACGCGGCGACGATGAGCGCGTGCACGGAGCCGATCGTGACACATTCGCGCGTCGTGGGAAGATGGGGCGCGTGAGCACTCTGCTGAACGAGACGTCGTCCTTCGTCGAGCCGGCATCGTCCCCGCTGCTCCTGCTCGGGCAGGGGCGCGACCTGGCGTCCGAACGCGGCGTCGAGTGTACCGGCGCCCTCCCCTCGCCGTCGGACCCGGACCTGGTCGAGCGAGCGCGCGCGGCGCGGGCGGCGCTCGGTGACCGCGCCTTCGTGCTCGGTCACCACTACCAGCGCGACGAGGTCATCGACTTCGCGGACGTGACGGGCGACTCGTTCAAGCTCGCACGGTCCGCCGCGGCGCGACCGGAGGCGGAGTTCGTCATCTTCTGCGGCGTGCACTTCATGGCGGAGTCCGCGGACATCCTCACGGCGGACACCCAGCAGGTCGTGCTGCCCGACATGGCGGCCGGCTGCTCGATGGCGGACATGGCGGAGATCTCGCAGGTCGAGGAGGCGTGGGCGGTGCTGGAGGACGCCGGCGTCGCGGCCGACACGATCCCCGTCACCTACATGAACTCCACCGCCGCCATCAAGGCGTTCACGGGGCGGCACGGGGGCACCGTGTGCACATCCTCGAACGCCCAGGTGGCGCTGCGCTGGGCCTTCGACAAGGTCGGGGGCGTCGACGGGACCGGCAAGGTCCTGTTCATGCCCGACCAGCACCTGGGCCGCAACACGGCGGTGCTCCAGCTCGGCATGAGCCTCGACGACTGCGTCGTCTTCGACCCGCGCAAGCCCGGTGGCGGCCTGACCGCCGCGGAGCTGCGCGACGCCCGGATGATCCTGTGGCGCGGCCACTGCTCGGTGCACGGCCGGTTCTCGGAGCGCAACGTCGCCGACATCCGGGCCGCGGTGCCGGACGTCAACGTGCTGGTCCACCCGGAGTGCAAGCACGAGGTCGTCAACGCCGCGGACATGGTCGGCTCGACCGAGTTCATCATCAAGACTCTCGAGAACGCCGAGCCGGGCTCGTCGTGGGCGATCGGCACCGAGCTCAACCTGGTGCGCCGGGTCGCCGCCGCGCACCCGGACAAGCAGGTGCACTACCTCGACTCGACGGTCTGCTTCTGCTCGACCATGAACCGCATCGACCTGCCGCACCTCGTCTGGGCGATGGAGTCGCTCGTCGAGGGTCGCGTGGTCAACCGCATCGTCGTGGACGCCGACGACGCGCACTGGGCCCAGGTGGCCCTCGACCAGATGCTGGCGCTGCCCGGCCTCTGAGACGGACGGAAGGCGATGACCGTGCGATGAGCACCGACGGCGGGCTGAACGTCGGAGTCCTCGTGTTCGACGAGGCGGACGAGCTGGACGTGGTCGGACCGTTCGAGGTCTTCACCACCTGGTCCGGGCACTCGGACCTGAAGCCGCACGTCAGCACGTTCTCGTGCAACGGCGACGGGGTGCGGCTCGCGGGTGGGCTGCGGATGCTTCCCAACCGGTCCGCGGACGACGTGGGTCCTCTGCACGTGCTGGTCCACCCCGGCGGGTGGGGCACCCATCGCCTGCTCGAGGACGGTGCGCACCTGGAGTGGTTGCGCGCCGTCCGGGCCCAGACCCCCGTCGTCGCCAGCGTCTGCACGGGGGCGCACGTCCTGGCCGCTGCCGGCCTGCTCGCCGGGCGCCCCGCGACCACGCACCGGGACCACTACGACGAGCTGACGCGGATCGACCCGAGCATCCTCGTCGACACCGAGGCCAGGTTCGTGGACGACGGCGACGTGGTCACCTCGGCAGGGGTGTCCGCCGGTATCGACATGGCGCTGCACCTCGTGGCCCGGCTGGAGTCCGAGGGCGCCGCGGCGGAGGTGCGCCGTGCACTGCAGTACGACCTCCTGCCGCCGGTGTGACGCCGTCGGGCACGGTCCGCCAGCGCCGATACCTGATACCGCGCGTCGCTGACATATCGTGGCGCCCATGACGAGGATGATCCAGCTCGCCAGGGCCTCCCTGCTCCCCCGCCGACCTGTTCCCGGGCGCGGGCTGCTCGAGGCGTCCACCACCGTGCTGCGCGTGCACCCCGGCGACCTAGACATGTACCTCCACGTCAACAACGGGTCGTACCTGCAGATGATGGACGTGGCCCGCTCGAACCTCATCGCGGACCTGGGAGGTTTCGCCCCGCTGAATGGCAAGGGCTGGTACCCCGTCGTCGCGGCCTCGACGATGACCTACAAGCGTTCGCTGCAGCTCTTCGACCGCGTCGAGATCAGCACGCGCGTCCTCGGCTGGGACGCCCGGGTGGTGTACATCGAGCAGGTCTTCACCTGCCGCGACACGTTCGCGGCCCGGGGCTGGGTGGCCGGGCGCTTCCTGGGGAAGGACGGGTCGCGCGTCGCGCCGGCCGACGTCGCCGCCCTGCTCGGCGGGACGCCGGTCGAGAGCCCCGCGCTGCCGCAGGACGTCGCCGCGTGGGCCCGGTCGGTCGATGTGGCGCACCGCGAGACCGACCGGGCCTGACCAGACCGGTTCAGCCTCGGACCGGCGGCCGCGTCGTCGAACCCGGCGAGCCGGTCATGCCCGGGCGCCCGCGAGCTGGCGCAGCAGCAGGGCCTCGGCGAGGACGACGTGGCGCAGCTCGCCGAGGTGCACCGACTCGTTGGCGCCGTGCGCCCGCGAGTCCGGGTCCTCCACACCGGTGACCAGCACGGCGGCCTGCGGGAACGCCTCGAGCAGGTCCGCGATGAACGGGATCGAGCCCCCGACGCCGATGTCGACGGGCTCGGTGCCCCACGCCGCCGCGAACGCGGTGCGCGCGGCCCGCATGGCGGGCGAGTCCGCCGGTGCCCCGAAGGCCTTGCCCTGCTCACCCGGCGTCCAGGTGACCCTGGCGCCGAACGGAGCGTGCGCCTCGAGGTGCGCGCGCAGCGCCTCCTCGGCCACCTTCGGCTCGAGGCCCGGCGGGATCCGCACCGAGATCTTCGCCGCGGAGCGCGGAGCGAGGGTGTTCGAGGCGTGCGCCACCGAGGTGGCGTCGATGCCGATGACCGCGATCGCCGGCTTGGTCCACAGACGTCCCGCGATGGTTCCCGTGCCCGCCAGCCGGACGCCGTCGAGCACCGAGGCGTCGCCGCGGAAGTCCGCCTCGGCGTAGTCGACCTCCGGTTCGCCGGCGCTGGTGAGCCCGGCGACCGCCACGTTCCCCGCATCGTCGTGCAGCGTGGCGACGAGCCGCGCGAGCAGGACGTTCGCGTCCAGCACCGGTCCGCCGAACATCCCGGAGTGCACGGCGTGCTCCAGCACCTCGACGGAGACGACGCCGTCGACCAGGCCGCGCAGCGACGTCGTCAGGGCCGGGACGCCGACCTTCCAGTTCGTCGAGTCCGCCACGACGATCACGTCGGCGGCGAGCAGCTCGTGGTGGTCGGCGAGGAACTGCGCGAAGCTCGGCGAGCCGGCCTCCTCCTCGCCCTCCACGAACACGGTCACGCCCACACCGAGCTCGTCGCCGGCCGCGGCCAGCGTCCGCAACGCTCCCACGTGAGCCATGAGGCCGGCCTTGTCGTCGGCCGCGCCACGACCGAACAGACGCTCACCGACCTGAGTCGGCTCGAACGGGTCGGTCTCCCAGGCCAGTGCGTCGCCCGGCGGCTGGACGTCGTGGTGCGCGTACAGCAGGACGGTCGGTTCGCCCTCGCGGGCCGGGCGGCGGGCCACGACGGCGGGGGCACCGGCCGTGCCGTCGGGCCGCGCCGACCGCAGCACGCGCACGTCGGGCAGGCCGACCCCGCGCAGCAGGTCAGCCACGGTGCCGGCGCTCGTCTCGACGTGCGTCTGGTCGAAGGCGGCCGCGGAGACGCTCGGGATCCGGACCAGGGTCTCCAGGTCCGCCTGGAGGGCAGGGAACAGCTCGTCGACGCGGGCGCGCAGGGCGGCCACGTCCCTCTCGGTGTGGTTCACGGCTCCACGCTACCGGGGCGTCTCGGCAGGGCCTCCCGCTCGACTACCCTGGACCCGTGATCTTCCGCAAGCCTGACACCGCCGACTCCGCTGCCACCGGCTCGGCCGACAGCCCGTCCACCGAGGACCCCGCGATCACACGAGTGGGCAAGGGCCGACCGACCCCCAAGCGCCGCGAGGCTGCGGCGAAGAACCAGCGCCCCCTGGTCCCGAACGACCGCAAGGCCGCGCGCAAGGTGAACAAGGACAAGATGCGCGAGGAGCGCAACCGCGAGTACAAGGCGATGCAGACCGGCGACGAGCGGTACATGCCGGTCCGGGACAAGGGCCCCGTCCGCCGCTACATCCGCGACCACGTCGACGCGCGGTGGAACCTCGGCGAGTTCTTCCTGCCCGTCGCGTTCCTCTTCATCTTCCTCAACCTGCTGGTGATGCAGAGCCCGACGCTCGGCGCACTCGTCCTCCTCGGCCTGTACGCGGTCGTGTTCATCACCCTGATCGACGCCGTCATCATGTGGCAGCGCCTCAAGCGCAGGCTGCGGGACAAGTTCGGCACGGTGGGCGCCGACGGCACGAAGACGTACGACGTGCCGCGCGGAACGATGATGTACGCGGTGATGCGCGCCTTCCAGCTCCGACGGTCCCGTCTGCCCAAGCCGATGCACAAGAAGCACGGCGTCTGGCCGGAGTAGGACCTCCGGGTGTCGTGCCGAACGGGTCCGACACCAGGGTCGAATCGATCCGATCCTCCGGCGTAGGCTGACGGCATGGTCAACTATCGGTACCTCGGACACAGCGGTCTCAAGATCACCGAGATCACCTACGGCAACTGGCTCACCCACGGCTCCCAGGTGGAGAACGACGTCGCCACGCAGTGCGTGCACGCTGCTCTCGACGCCGGGATCACCTCGTTCGACACCGCGGACGTCTACGCGAACACCAAGGCGGAGTCCGTCCTCGGGGAGGCGCTGAAGGGCCAGCGTCGCGAGTCGCTCGAGATCTTCACCAAGGTCTACTGGCCCACGGGCCCCGGCGGCCCCAACGACACCGGGCTGTCGCGCAAGCACGTCATGGAGTCCATCGACGGCTCGCTGCGACGGCTCGGCACCGACTACGTCGACCTGTACCAGGCGCACCGGTACGACGTCGAGACGCCGCTCGAGGAGACGATGCAGGCATTCGCCGACATCGTCCGCCAGGGCAAGGCGCTCTACATCGGCGTCTCCGAGTGGACGGCCGACCAGATCCGCGCGGGCGCCGAGCTCGCGAAGGACCTCGGCTTCCAGCTGATCTCCTCCCAGCCGCAGTACTCGATGCTGTGGCGGGTGATCGAGGACGAGGTCGTCCCCGCCTCCCAGGAGAAGGGCCTGTCCCAGATCGTGTGGTCGCCGATGGCCCAGGGCGTCCTCTCCGGCAAGTACGTGCCGGGCCAGGAGCTGCCCGCCGGGTCTCGCGCCACCGACGAGAAGGGCGGCGCGAAGATGATCCAGCGGTTCATGCGTGACGACGTCCTCGAGCGCGTCCAGGGCCTGAGGTCCGTGGCCGACGAGCTCGACCTGTCGATGGCACAGCTCGCCGTCGCCTGGGTGCTGCAGAACGACAACGTCGCCGCGGCACTCGTGGGCGCCTCGCGTCCCGAGCAGGTCGCGGAGAACGTCAAGGCCTCCGGCGTCGAGATCCCGGCCGAGCTCATGGCGAAGATCGACGACGTCCTGGGCGACGTCGTCGAGCGCGACCCGGCCAAGACCCTCGAGGGGATGCCGAAGGCGCGCGTCGCCTGACGCGCGTCACCTCCTCGTTCCGCGAGCGTCTCCGTGCGTCCCGTATCAGCGGCTGATACGGGACGCACGGAGACGCTCGCGGCGTCGGGAGGCCGCGTCAGGACGTGCGCGCGCCCTCGCCGAGCGTGTCCAGCGCACGGCCTATCTGGTCGGCCCGACGGCGCAGACGCACCGCAGGGTCCGACGGCGGCACGGACGGCACCCGCCGAGCCGTCGGGCGGACCGGACGCGACCGCGCCGCGAGACCGTCGGGGACGAGCCACCGCCATCGCGCCGCGGCCTGCACCACGAGACCGACCCCCAGCGCGAACCCGACCGTGGCCCAGCCGACCGTGCCACCGAGCAGCCAGCCGACCGCGACGACCGCCACCTCGATGCTCGTCTTGATCGACCGGACGGACCACCCGGTGCGCTCGACCAGCCCGGTCATCAGGCCGTCACGGGGACCCGGGCCCAGGCGGACGCCGACGTAGGCGGCGGTCGCGACACCGTTGAGGACGATCCCCCCGAGCGCGAGGACCACCTGCCCGAACAGCTCGGGCTGCGGCCAGACGGCCTCGAGCAGGAACAGGCTGGGCTCGATCGCCACGGCGATGATGACGATGTTCGCGACGGTCCCGACACCGGGACGCTGACGCAGCGGCACCCACGCTGCCAGGACGAGCACCGACGTCAGCGCGACCACGGCACCGAACGACCACCCCGTGGTGCGGACGACGCCCTGGTGCAGGACGTCCCACGGCATGCCGCCCTGCCCGGCGTGCAGGAGCATCGCCATCGAGAAGGCGAAGGCGACCAGCCCCAGCACCAGCTGCGCACCTCGGCGGAGCGGCCCGAGCGCACGAGCCGGCGCGGTCGCCGCGATCGAGGGCACGGCGGCCGCAGCGGTGGTGCTCGAGGTGTCGATCATGATGTTCACGATCGCCGCCATTGGCCTTGCATTCCATAGCCAATCGGAGAAGAGTGGCCGTATGAGCCTGGCCACACCGACCACCACGGCCGTCCGGAGCCTCTCCGCCCAGGCCGCGTCGAGGCTGCTGGGCGCGTGGCACACCACCGGTCCGGTCTACCTCGCCCTCTCCGACGCCCTGCGCTCCGCCGTCCTGGCAGGATCGCTCGCGCCCCTGACCCGGCTGCCCAGCGAGCGGGAGCTGGCCCGGGCGCTGAAGGTGTCGCGCACCACGACGTCCGCCGCGTACGGCCGGCTGCGTGAGCTCGGGTTCGCCACCAGCCAGGTCGGGTCCGGCACCGTGGCGATCCTCCCCCGTTCCGCCGGCCTGCCGATCAGACCCCAGACGCCGGCCGGGGACGGCCCGCTGCCCCCGCTCGTCGACGGCACCGGGCCGATCGAGATGTCCCAGGCGACGCCGTCGGCCCCCGACACCCTGCACGGCGCGTACCAGCGCGCCCTGGAGATGCTGCCCGCCTACCTGAGCACGGGCGGCTACGCCCACCTCGGCCTCGACGTGCTGCGCGAGGCCATCGCGGCCCGGTACAGGGCTCGCGGTGTGCCGACCACGCTGGACCAGATCCTCGTGACCACCGGTGCCCAGCAAGCCATCGCCTTGCTGGCCACGACGCTCGTCGGCCGCACCGAGCCGGTGGTGGTCGAGTCCCCCACCTACTACCACGCCATCGAGGCCCTGCAGCGGGCCGGCGCACGCGTCATCGGCGTGCCCGCCGGCGACGTCGAGACCCTGGCCTCGGCGGTGCACCGCACGCGAGCGCGGCTCGCCTATCTCGTGCCCGACTTCCACAACCCCACCGGCAGGACGCTCACGGCTGAGGAGCGCGACGCCGTCGTGCACCTGACCCACCGCTACGGCGTGACCGTGGTGGGCGACGAGACGCTCACCGACCTCGACCTCGAGGGCGGCACCGTGCCCGGCCCGTTCTGCGACGATGGCACGAACTCCCGTCTGGTGTCCGTGGGGTCGGCGTCCAAGTCGTTCTGGGGCGGGATACGGATCGGCTGGGTGCGCGCGACCCCGCAGCTCGTGCAGCGCCTGGCCCGGACCCGTCAGGCCTTCGACATCGCCGCACCCGTGCTCGAACAGCTCACCGTCGTCGAGCTCCTGGCACGCCGTGACGAGATCCTGCCGGCCCGGGTGGCCGAGCTGCGTCGACGCCGCGACCTGCTCGTGGGGCTGGTGCGCGACCGGTTCCCGCAGTGGGACGTCCCCGCACCTCCGGGCGGGCTCTGCCTCTGGACGGGGATCGGGCGGCCCGCCGCCCAGGCGCTCACGGCCGCGGCGGTCGCCGAGGGTCTACGGATCGGCGCCGGGCCGCAGTTCACGCCGGACAGCACCGCCCAGGACCGGATCCGGCTCATCTACGCCGGATCCCCCGAGACGCTCGTCGAAGCGGTCGAGCGGCTCGCGCGGGCCTGGCGGCGCGTCACGAGCTGAAGCGGCGCGCGGCGGGGACGCGTCAGGGGACGCGGAGCTCGATCGTCGGCGTCGCCTGCGTGCCGTCGTGCAGCAACGTCGCCGCCTCGGCCCCCGAGCCCGCAAGCTGGCGCCAGTGCTCTCCCAGCCACTGCTCGGCGTCGTACTGGGCGGTGAACACGGGGCTCAGGGACGGGTCGAGCCGGTGGCCGTCGTGGTCGGTCAGGGACCACTCCCACCGTGGTCGGATCACGCCACACGTCCAGCGCTCGCCGAGCCCGCCGACCGGGTCAACGCCCGGTTGAGCCGAGACGGCCACAGCGGGCCCTCGTACACGAACGACGTGTACCCCTGCACCAGGTCGGCCCCCGCGCGCAGGTAGGCACGCACGTCGTCCGTGCAGGTGACGCCGCCGACGCCGATCACCACGGGTTCCGGGCCGAGCCTCTCCCGCAGCCGCGCCACGACCTCCAGACCACGGGGCAGCAGCACCGGGCCGGACAGCCCACCGGGGCCGCGGTCGTGGCCGATGGTCGTGTTGACCGCCACGACGCCGTCCAGCCCGAGCTCGGCGGCGAGGTCGGCGACGGCGTCCACGTCGGCGTCCGCCAGGTCGGGAGCGATCTTCACCAGCAACGGCGTCCTGCGGACCCCGGCCGCCGACGTCGCCTCGTCGGCGGCGCCCCGTGCCGTCGCGAGGATCGGGCGCAGCTCCGCCGTCGTCTGCAGGTCCCGCAGGCCCGGCGTGTTGGGCGAGGAGACGTTCACCACGAGGTAGTCGGCGTGCGGCGCGAGCAGCCGCGCACATGCCGCGTAGTCCTGCGCGGCGTCCTCGGCGGGCGTGGTCTTGTTCTTGCCGATGTTGACGCCGACGACGGCGGCACGCCCTGCCGCGGTCGAGCGCAGCCGCCGCAGCCGCTCCGCCATCTCGAGCGCACCGTCGTTGTTGAAGCCCATGCGGTTGCGCACGCCGCGCACGTCGAGCTCGCGCCACATGCGCGGCCTGTCGTTGCCCGGCTGCGGGCGCGGCGTCACGGTGCCGACCTCGACGAACCCGAAACCGAGCATCGTCAGCCCACGCACGGCGCGCGCGTTCTTGTCGAACCCGCCCGCCAGCCCGAAGGGCGCCGGGATCGTGCGGCCGAGCACCTCGACGCTGCCCGGCCCGCCGGCGCCGCTGCCGAGGTACGGCGCGAGCGCGCCCTGCACCACGTCACGCAGCACCGGCACGCGCCCGGCCGTCTCGATCGCCCGGAACGCGAGCTCGTGCGCCCGTTCCGGGTCGAGGCGGCGCAGGACGCCGTGGAAGAGCAAGGTGTACGGGGTCATCGAGCCTCCGTCGGTTCGTCCGGGGCGGTCGCGGGTGCGTGCTGTCCTGGGCGAGTGTGCCAGAGCCACCAGAGACCGATGAAGGGCAGCACGAGCGGGACGTAGCCGTAGCCCTGGCCGAAGCCGGACCAGACGGTGGCCTCGACGAAGAGCTCCGGGACGACGGCGGACAACGCTCCGACCAGGACCACCCCCGACGCCTCGACGAGGACAGCACACCAGGCCACCGTGCGCCACCGGCCGCGGCCGCCACGGGCGAGCGCGACGGTCGCCACGACGTAGAGGGCCGCGGCGAGCAGCGACAGGAGGTAGGCCGCCGGTGCCTCGTCGAGCTTGGTCGCGACCTGGTACGCCGAGCGCCCCGTCGCCGCGAACGCCAGGATGCCGTAGACCGTCACGAGCAGCCGGCCGAACCCGCGCCCGGTCGCGGGCGCGGTGCCCATCAGGCTCCTCCCCAGATCAACCAGAGCCGCCACTGCAGGAACGCGACGGTCGACGCGGCGACGCAGAGCACCACCGACGACCACCGGGTGCGCTCGGCGAACGCCCACACGGCTGCGAGCGGCAGCAGCAGGGCGGCAGTGAGCAGGTAGCCCCAGAAGAGCACGCCGTCGACCTCGTGGCCGCGCGCCTGGAGGACGCCCGCGACGACCGCCTGGACGACCAGGACGGCCTCGACCGCGGCGGCGCCGAAGAGCTGGCGCAGGATCACGGCGCGGTCGCGGATCACGAACCACGCCGCCCAGCCCGCGAGCGCCACGCACAGCGCGACAGCGAGGACGTACAGGGGAAGAACCACGCCCGCAGACTACCGGCACCCACCCGGCGCACGGACGCTCGCGGCCGCGTTAACCTGGTCCGCGTGGCTGACCTCACCCTGACAGGCAAGAAACCCTCCACCATCACTGCCGACGCACTCGTCGTCGGGAGCTGCTCCACCTCCGACGGCGTGGCCGTCGTGGCGGACCAGCTCCCCGCCGGAGTCGTCGAGCAGATCGAGTCGCTGGCCCCTCGCCTGGGTCTGACCGGGGCGCTCGAAGAGGTGCGCACGGTCCCCGCGGGCGACGGCGTCGCTGCCGACGTGCTCGTCCTGACGGGACTCGGCGAGCGCCGGGCCGACGGCACCTTCGACCGCGAGACCCTGCGGATCGCTGCCGGCTCCGCCGTCCGGAGCCTCGCCGGCTCCGCCGACGCCGTGGTGGCGCTCCCCGCGGTCGACGAGGCCGAGCTCGGCGCCGTCGTCGAGGGCGCGCTCCTGGGCGCCTACGCCTACACCGCCTACCGGGACGAGAAGGCCGCCACCAGGCTGACGCCCGTCACCCGGCTGCAGGTGGCGACGAACCTGTCGCGCTCGGGCCGGGCCAAGACGGCCGTCCAGCGGGCCGAGGTGCTCGCCGCGGCGGTGCACGGCACGCGTGACCTCGTGAACGCTCCGCCGAACGACCTCTTCCCGGCGGCGTTCGCCGACGCGGCCAAGACCGCCGTCAAGGAGCTCGGCGCCAAGGGCGTCAAGGTCACCGTGCTCGACGACAAGCAGCTCGTCGCCGGAGGCTACGGCGGCATCGCCGGCGTCGGGCAGGGCTCGTCTCGCGGCCCTCGTCTGGTCAAGCTGACCTACACCCCGCCGAAGGCGACCGGCAAGGTCGCGATCGTCGGCAAGGGCATCACGTTCGACACCGGGGGCATCTCGCTCAAGCCGCCGGCCGGGATGCTCACCATGAAGTCGGACATGGCCGGTGCCGCTGCGGTGCTGCACACGGTCGTGGCCGCCGCCCGGCTCGGGCTCCCCGTCGCGGTGACCGGCTACCTGTGCCTCGCCGAGAACATGCCCAGCGCCACCGCTCAGCGCCCGTCCGACGTCGTCACGATGCGAGGCGGCAAGACGGTCGAGATCACGAACACCGACGCCGAGGGCCGCCTCGTCATGGCCGACGGCCTCGTCGCGGCCGTGGAGGACGGGCACGACGCCGTCCTGGACATCGCGACGCTGACGGGTGCGCAGATGGTGGCGCTCGGCAACCGGACCTCTGCCGTGATGGGCTCGGACGACGTGCGCGACGAGGTCAAGGTGGCGGCGGACGCCTCCGGCGAGTCGTTCTGGCCGATGCCGCTGCCGGCCGAGCTGAAGGCCGGCCTGAAGTCGAACACCGCCGACCTGGTCAACGCGGCGTCCGACCGTGCGGGCGGGATGCTGTTCGCCGGCCACTTCCTCGCCGAGTTCGTCGGGGACACCCCGTGGGCGCACCTCGACATCGCCGGCCCGTCGTACAACGAGAAGGCGCCGTTCGGCTACACGCCCGTCGGCGGCACGGGCGTCGGCGTGCGGACGCTGCTCGGCTTCCTGGAGGGTCGCGCCGGCACCGCCTGATCAACCACGGCCGCCCGGCCCGGCAGCGACCGTGCCGGGCGGCTGCTCGCTCGCCTCCGCCGTCAGGACGCGGCGGGGCCTCGTCGGCGGGCGGGGCGCCGCGCCGAGTTCCAGTCCCGCATCCGCTGTGGGTATCCCGTGAAGCGCACGTTGTAGACGGGCACACCGAGCGACCGGGCGACGTCGAAGCCCGTGCGCTCGTCAGGCACGCGGCGACGGGTCCACTCCCCCGTGGTCGCCACGAGCAGCACCGTGGCCGGGGTCTGCGCGTTCGGCGGTTCGACATAGGCCTCGACGCCCACCCGGGAACGCACGAACTCCTGCAGGTGCCCGACAGCAGCAGCACGTCCGCCACCGGACGGCGCGGCACTGGACGACGACGTGGCGGACCGCCCGAGCAGGCGGTCCATCGCGGACCTCAACGACATGTCGCGAGACTACCTCTGCTGACTGAGGGTGAGCACCGTCACCTCCGAGACGACGGCGAGGGTGCCGGATGACACGAAAGCGGCCGGTCCGCCGCAGATGTACCGAGCGTCACAGTTCCCGGAGGGCGGCCACGATTGGGGCCGGACCCCAGGAAGTGACAAGATGAGTCGCAGTGACCCAGGAACGCGGCAACCGGAGAGGTTTCGACCGGACACCGGTCGACCGGCCTCGGCACGTCGCCTGACCCACTGATCGAAGGAGACTCCACAGGTCATGTCTGAGAACGTGCAGCTGCCGGCACTCGGCGAGTCCGTCACCGAGGGCACCGTCACCCGCTGGCTCAAGGCGGTCGGCGACACCGTGGAGGTCGACGAGCCCTTGCTCGAGGTCTCCACCGACAAGGTCGACACCGAGATCCCCTCCCCCGTCGCAGGCGTGCTGGAGCAGATCCTCGCGGAGGAGGACGAGACCGTCGAGGTCGGCGCCACGCTGGCCGTCGTCGGTGACGGATCGGGCGGCGGCGACGCCGCGGCACCGGCCGAGTCCGCCCCGGAGCCCGCGGCCGAGGAGCCCGCCGAGCCCGAGGCCTCTCCCGAGAAGCCCGCCGAGCCCGAGCGTGAGCCCGCTGCCTCCGCCGAGGAGTCCGCGCAGGACTCCCCGCAGTCCGGTGGCGGTGAGGGCACCGAGGTGACCCTCCCGGCGCTGGGCGAGTCCGTCACCGAGGGCACGGTCACCCGCTGGCTCAAGGCCGTCGGCGACTCGGTCGAGGTGGACGAGGCCCTGCTCGAGGTCTCCACCGACAAGGTCGACACCGAGATCCCCTCCCCGGTGGCCGGCACGCTCCAGAAGATCGTGGTGGACGAGGACGAGACCGTCGAGGTGGGCGCGGTGCTCGCCCTCGTCGGTTCCGGCGCCGCCCCGGCGAAGCAGGCAGAGCCCGAGCCGGCGAAGGCCCCCGAGCCCGTCGGCGCACCCGAGCCCGCCCCGACGGAGAAGGCCGAGCCGGCCGCCGAGAAGCCCGCCCCCGCGGAGTCCCCGGCACCTGCCCCGGCCGCGTCGTCGCCTGCTCCGGCCCCCGCCGCCGAGAAGCCCGCACCGACGCCAGAGGCGCCGGCGGGCGGCAAGAGCTCCTACCTGACACCGCTCGTGCGCAAGCTCGCCGCGGAGAAGGGCGTGGACGTCTCCTCCGTCCAGGGCACCGGCGTCGGCGGTCGCGTCCGCAAGGAGGACGTCCTCGCCGCTGCGGAGAAGGCGGCCGCGCCCGCGGCGGCCCCGGCCGCGTCGGAGGCTCCGGCTCCCGCCCCGAAGAAGCCGTCGGTCCCCGAGGTCTCGCCGCTGCGCGGCACCACCGAGAAGATGTCGCGGCTGCGCAAGGTCGTCGCCGAGCGCATGCTCGAGGCGACGCAGACGCAGGCCCAGCTCACCACGGTGGTCGAGGTCGACGTCACCAAGGTGGCCAGGCTCCGGGCGCAGGCGAAGGCCGGCTTCAAGGCACGCGAGGGCGCCAACCTCACGTTCCTGCCGTTCTACACGCTCGCTGCGGTCGAGGCGCTCAAGGCGTTCCCGAAGATCAACGCCTCGATCGACACCGAGAAGGGCGAGATCACCTACCACAGCTCGGAGAACGTCGGCCTGGCCGTCGACACCGAGCGGGGCCTCATCGTCCCGGTGATCAAGAACGCGGGTGACCTGAACCTCGCGGGCATCGCCCGTCAGATCGGTGACCTCGCCGCTCGCACGCGGGCCAACAAGGTAGGCCCGGACGATCTGAGCGGTGCCACGTTCACGATCACGAACACCGGCTCCGGCGGGGCGCTCATCGACACGCCGATCGTGCCTGTCGGCCAGGTCGCCATCCTGGGCACCGGCACGATCACCAAGCGACCCGCCGTGGTGACCGGCCCCGACGGCGAGGAGAGCATCGCGATCCGCCAGTTCGCGCACATCTTCCTCTCCTACGACCACCGCCTGGTCGACGGCGCTGACGCCGCCCGCTTCCTCACCGCGATCAAGAACCGCATCGAGGAGGCCGCGTTCGAGTCGGAGGTCGGGCTCTGACCGACTGATCGATCACGCTGTGGGCGAGGACCTCTCGGAGGTCCTCGCCCACCGTGCTTCCCGGTGGGCCGCCGGCCGGATAGCCTGCCCCGATGGACATCCGGACGGAGGACGTCATCTTCCACTCCGTGGAGCACGGCGACGGCCGTCCGGTGCTGGTGCTCCACGGCGCCGGCGTCGACCATCGTGAGACCGAGGCCTGCTTCGAGCCGGCGCTCGAGGGGATCAGCGGGCTGCGCCGCGTCTATCCCGACCTCCCCGGGATGGGTCGCACGCCGGCTCCCGCCTCGCTGCGCGGGGCCGACGACGTCGTCGACACCCTGCTGGACCTCGCCGACGAGGTCTCCGGCGAGCAGGCATACCTTCTCGTCGGCCACTCGGCCGGCGCCTATCTGGCGCTGGGGATGGCGACCCGTCGCCCCGAGCGGGTCGCGGGCCTGGCGCTCGTCTGCCCGTTGCTGCCCGGCGTGCGCGACGTCCCGGAGCATCGCCCGGTCGTGGCGGCCGGCGACCTCGGGGACGAGCAGTTCCGGGACTACTTCGTGGTCCAGACGCCGCAGATGCTCGAGCGGTACGAACGCCACGTGCTGCCGGGCGCCGCAGTCGTCGACGAGACAGCCATGGAGCGGATCGGCGCGAGCTGGGCCCTCGCGGACGCGTCGGCGCCGCCCTACCCCGGACCGACCGCTGTAGTGGCGGGACATCGCGACTCGACCGTCGGTCACGCCGCCGCCACCGAGCTCGCCGGCCGCTGCCCGTGCGCCTCGCTCACCGTCGTCGAGGACGCCGGGCACGCCCTGCCCCACGAGAAGCCGGACCTCCTGCGCGCGCTCCTCACCGACTGGGTGCAGCGCGTCGAGCGGACCGGCTGATCGCATTGCGGGCGGCCACCGCTCAGAGGACGTCGGTCGCGCGCCAGCCGTCGGGCGTCCAGGCCAGCACGAGGGTCGCGGTCTGCGGGTCCCCCGCCGCCACCTGCACCGAGCTCCCGTCCTGCGCCACCTGCTCGTACGGCCCGACCACGTACTCCACCACCACCTCCGCGGTGCCCTCGGCAGTCCTTCGCTCCTCCCGCGTCGACGTGACGGTGAGCTCGGCACCGGTCACCGTCGTCCCCGACCGCTCCGCCCGCTCCACGAACTCCGTGTCGGCCTCGTAGGCGGCCGACCCGGGCCGGGAGACCTCCTCCACGGAGCGCTCCCCCGACACGAGCGCGGCACGCCGACGCGTCAGCTCCGCCGCCGCACCCTCCGGATCCGTTCGGTCGAGCGTCAGGTCCTCGTCCGCGGCCCTCGCGTCGGCCTCGGTACGCGCCACCGGCGACTCCGGGCCGCCGCTCTCCAGGCCGCCCGACGCCTGGGCCGGAGGCCCGTCCGGTCCGGCGACCTGCAGCCCGACACCGACCAGCGCCCCCACGACCACGATCACCCCGACGGCGGCGAGCCCGGCCCGCCACACCCATGACGCACCGGGCCGGTTCACGTCAGCACCGGACCTCCGCCGGGACCGCAGGTCCGACCGGCGGCGGGTCGTGGGCACGGCGCCTGTCCGTGGTCGGCGTGCCCGTCGGTGCCGGGCGCCGCGGTCCGGCTCGCCCGTCCGCTCGGGACCGCGCCCCCGTCCCAGCGCGGCGGCCGCGAGCACCGCGGGCTCCGGCAGGCGCACGGGCCCCACGACCACGGCGTCGTCGACACCCGCCGCCAGGGTGCCCGCCTCCGGCCGGACGCGCGGGTCGCCCGCGAGCGCCGGAGCCAGGGCGGCACGGAGCGCCACGGTCGCGTCGGTGGGGATCGGGTCCACCAACGAGTCGACGAGGAGCGCGAGGCCGTGGACGTCGTCGGCCTCGGTGACCGTCCCGTCGAGGCCCGCGAGCCGGGGGCGGAGGCGGGGCAGACCGTCGAGGGCGACGACGACGTCGGCCGCGACCGGTGGCCCGTGCACGACTCCCGCGCTGTGCAGCGCCGCCAGTCCCTGCGCGACGGCGACGGCGATGCCGGCTGCCTCGGACGCGTCGCACCGACCGCGCACGGCGAGCACGGTCGGCAGGTCGGTCGCGGTCCCGGCGCCGCGCGGGACCCGGAGCGTCCCGTCAGGGCTCGTCGCAGCGGCACCGACCGGCTCGACGCAGGGATGGTCGACGGTGGCGAGGAGCCGGAGCCGCTCCAGGAGCGCGGTCCGGGCGGCGGCGTCGGCGGGGACGGTCAGGACGTCGTCGGTCTGCACACCCCCATGGAACACCGTCCAGGCACCGCTCCGCTCCGGTCGTCCACAGGCACGGCTCAGAGCGCGATCTGGCGACCTTCCCGTGCGGACGTGCGTGCCGCGTCGAGCACCTCGGTGGTCCGGACCGCGTCGGCCGGGTCGACGGGTGCGGGCGCGTCACCCGCGAGCCACGGGGCCAGCGCCCGGTAGAAGTCGGCGTGCGTCCCCGGGCCGACCGGCACGGGCTCGCGGTCGCGCCCGCGGGTGAGCCAGCCGTGCGTGCCGCCCGGGGCGTCGTCGTCGAACCGCTCGAGCGGCGAGGCATCCTGCTCGAACGTCGTGACGAGGTAGGCACCGCCGGTCCCGAGGACCCGCGTGCGCGGACCCGGCGCTCCGACGACCGAGCCCGCCCACAGCCGGGAGACGACGGCGTGCGGGCTCGCGGCGAGCCCGCCTCGCGGCTCGTGCGCCAGGACCAGGAAGACGTCGTCCTCCGTCGGGGTGGTCAGCGCCCGGGTCTGCGCCCACACGCTGGTGACGCGGCCGAAGAGCTGGGTGGCGGAGTCCACGAGGTGTGGGCCCAGGTCGAGCAGCAGCCCTCCGCCGGCGGTGTCGTTCTCCTTCCACCGCTTGCGCGGCACGGGGCGCCAGCGTTCCCAGCGGCGCTCGAACGTGTGCACGTCGCCGAGCTCGCCGCGACCGACCAGGGCGGCCAGCGTGCGCTGCTCCGGGTCCCACCGGCGGTTGTGGAACACGGTGAAGGGCGTCCCGGTCGCGTCGGCCTCCGTGACGACGGCGCGGGCCTCGTGCACGTCGACGCCGATCGGCTTGTCGAGCACGAACGGGATGCCCGCGCGGGCGAGCGCGGCCGCGTGCTCGGCGTGCAGCGCCGTCGGGCTCGCCACGACGACGAGGTCGTAGCGTGCACGCAGCTCGATCAGCTCGGCCAGGTCGCCGAGCAGGCGCGCCCCGGGCCAGTCTCCGGCCGCCTGGTTGCGGCGGCCGGAGTCCCGGGTCAGCACGGCCGTGACGGTGTGGCCCGCCTCGGCCGCGAGCCGGCCGTGGATCTCCCGCCCGGCTCCCCCGTACCCGATGATCGCCAGCCGCAGCGGCGGGTAGTCGGCGGGCGAGACGCCGTCGCCGTCCGCGTCCGCCGTCACCGTCGTGTCCTCGTGATCCACCATGGGGTCCATGGTGCCCGACGGCGACGCATCCAGCCGGTCAGCGCGCCGTGTGCCGGGCCAGCCGCGCCGGCCACCACGCCCGGTCGCCGATGTCGTGCACCAGGGCGGGCACGAGCAGGCTGCGCACCACGAGCGTGTCCACGAGCACGCCGAACGCCACGATGAAGGCGAGCTGCGCCAGGAACAGCAGGGGGATCACGCCGAGCGCCGCGAAGGTGGCCGCGAGGACCACACCGGCGGAGGTGATCACCGACCCGGTGACGGCCAGCCCACGCAGCACGCCCTGCCGTGTCCCGACACGCAGACTCTCCTCACGGACCCGGGTCATGAGGAAGATCGAGTAGTCGACACCCAGCGCCACGAGGAAGCAGAAGGCGTAGAGCGGCACCGACGGGTCCGCGCCCGGGAAGTCGAAGACGTGGTTGAACAGCACCGCCGCGACCCCGAGCGCCGCGCCGAACGACAGCACGTTGGCGGCCATCAGCAGCACGGCCGCCAGGACGGAGCGGAGCAGGAGCATGAGGATGACCAGGACCACCACGAGCACGACCGGCACGATGACCCGCAGGTCCCGCTGGCCCGCCGCCTGCGTGTCGAGACGCTCCGCCGCGGCCCCGCCCACGAGCGCTTCGGGAGAGACGTCGTGGACGGTGTCGCGCAGGGCGGAGACGGTCTCCACGGCGTCCTGACTGTCGGACGGCGCCGACGTCGTCACGTCGACGCGGACCCGGCCGTCGACGACGGCCGGGTCGCCCTGGGGCGGGGCGCCGGGTGCGGGAGCGGGATCGTCGGTGACGGGAACCGCCGCGGCGACGCCGTCGGTGCCCTCGGCCGCCTCGACCACGGCGTCCAGGTCGTCGGCCGGCGCGACGACGATGGTCGGCTGGGCGGACACGTCGTCGAAGTGCCGGGTCAGCGCCTCCTCGCCGTCGACCGAGTCGACCTGTGTCAGGAACACCTCGGACTCCCCGGTGCCCTCCGCGTCGAGCGTCGGCACGAACGCCGCACCGGCGGCGAGCACCAGGGCGGTGACGATCCACACGCGCCGGTCGTGCCGCCCGACGAAGCGGGCGACGCGCGACCACACGCCGTGGCCGGCGACGGCGACCTGCGTGTCGTCGTCGACCGCCTCGGCCGCTGCCACGGTGGCGGGTCGCTCGTCGGTGGCGTCCTGGTCGCCCGTCGTGCTCCCGGTGGCGTGCGGCACGCGCGGCCAGAAGACCCAGCGGGCGCGACGTCCGCCCACGAGCAGCAGCGCCGGCAGGAGCGTGAACGCCGAGAGGAACGCCGCGACGATGCCGATCGCGGCGACGGGGCCGAGGCTCCGGTTGGAGGACAGGTCGGACAGCAGCAGGCAGAGCAGGCCGGCGACGACGGTTCCCGCGCTGGCGGCGATCGGCTCGACCGAGGCGCGCACGGCACGACGCAGTGCGGTGTACGGCGAGGGGGTGCCGAGCAGCTCCTCGCGGTAGCGCGCGACCACGAGCAACGCGTAGTCGACCGAGGCCCCGACGACGAGGATCGACAAGATCCCCTGGGACTGGCCGTTCAGGGTCAGGATGTCGTCCGCCGCCAGGTGGTAGACGACCAGGCCGGCGAGGGACAGGGCCAGGACGGCGTTGAAGATCACCACGAACGGCAGCACCGGCGAGCGATACACGAGGGCGAGGATCACCAGGACGGCGCCCAGGGCGACGATCAGCAGCACGGTGTCGATCGCGCCGAAGGCGGCGACGAGGTCGGCGACGAACCCCGCGGGTCCGGTCACCCACGACTCCAGCCCGGAGCCGGCGAGCCCGCCGTCGGCGACGTCGGCGGCCGACAGGTCGCGCAGCGCGTCGATCGCCAGCTCGGAGACGCTGGACTCCTCGCTCCCCACGTCCTCCTGGGCGAGGGCGGCGTCCAGCGAGACGACCACCAGGGCAGCCTCGCCGTCCTCGGACGGGACGACGACGGGATCGGCGATGCTGGCGTCGCCGACCGTGGCCGGCTCGTCGCCGCTGGTGCCCTCCAGCGCCGCGTCGGGTGCGGCGTCCGCGAACGCCTGGACCTCGGCGAGCTGTTCCTCGGTGATCTGCGCACCGTCGGCCGTCTCAGCGACGACCAGGGCCGGCAGGGACTCGTCGTCGGTGAACTGGGACGCGAGCTCGGCGGCCTCGGTGGACTCCGCGTTCGCCGGCAGGAACGCTCCGGCGTCGTTGGTCTGGACGCTGCTGAGCTGTCCCTGCGCCTGGCCGCCGAACGCGCCGACGGCCAGCCACACACCGATGGCTGCCAGAATGACCAGACCTCGGACGACGCCCGTCCACCTATTGCTCAGCATGTTGAGTATTGTTGGCCCGGAGGAGGCACCAGGCAAGTGAGGGACCCGACGAGCACCGAACCGGCCGACTGGCCCACCGGTCGGCTGCTGTTCACCGTCGTGCGCCGCATCGAGCACGAGTGGAACGAGCACCTCGCCCGGTGGGAGCTGAACCACGCCGGGTTCCCCGTCCTGCTGCACCTCGCCGGCGGGTCGCGCACCCAGCGCGAGCTGGCCCGCGTCTCCGGCGTCACCGAGCAGACCATGAGCAAGGTCGTGGCCCGGCTCGAGCGGTCCGGCTACGTCACCCGCACGACGGACCCGCACGACCGCCGTCGTCGGATGGTCACGGTGACCGACGCCGGCCTGACGGCGGCGCGCGAGGCCGCCCGCGTGCAGCCGGCGGAGGACCTCGCGCTGCAGGGCCTCGACGAGCACCAGGCACGCGCGCTGCGCGACCTGCTCGTGACGATGGTGCGGGCGCAGCGCGCGGGTGAGCCGGACCCCGAGGAGTAACCTGCCCGCATGGACGTCGTCACGCTTCCCGGCCGCACGGACTACCGCGAGGCCTGGGACCTGCAGCGCCGCACGCACGAGGCCGTGCAGGCCGGTGCGCCCGGAGTGACGTTCCTGCTCGAGCACGAGGACGTCTACACCGCCGGGCGCCGCACCCGCCGCGACGAGTACCCCACCGACGGCACCGACGTGGTGGACGTCGACCGAGGCGGCAAGATCACCTGGCACGGCCCCGGGCAGATCGTCGCGTACCCGATCGTCGCCCTCCGCTCCCCCGTCGACGTCGTGCAGTACATCCGGACCCTCGAGTCCGCCGTGATGGACGTCTGCGCCACGCTCGGGCTGGAGACCGCCCGCGTCGAGGGGCGCTCGGGCGTCTGGTTCCCGGCCGACGGCGCGACGTCGCGACGCGAGCGCAAGGTGAGCGCCGTCGGGGCCCGCGTCGCCAGAGGAGTGACGATGCACGGCCTGTCCCTGAACTGCGACCCGGACCTGTCGGCCTTCGACACGATCGTGCCGTGCGGGATCGACGACGCCGACGTCACCTCCCTGTCCGCCGAGGTCGGCCGACGCGTGACGGTCGACGAGATCCGCCCGGTCCTGGCATCGTCGCTGGTCGAGCGCCTGGCACCTCTGGTGACGGAACTCACGACCACCGAGCAAGACATCCGACCCGCCTCCACGAGAGCCGCCGTAGGCTGAGTGCCGTCTACGAAGGGACCGACGTCGTGACCATCGCACCTGAGGGCCGCCGCATGCTGCGGGTCGAGGCCCGCAACGCCTCCACACCCATCGAGAAGAAGCCCGAGTGGATCAAGACCCGCGCGGTCATGGGTCCCGAGTACAAAGAGCTCAAGGGGCTCGTCAAGGGCGGTGGTCTGCACACCGTCTGCGAGGAGGCGGGCTGTCCCAACATCTTCGAGTGCTGGGAGGACCGGGAGGCCACGTTCCTCATCGGTGGCGACCAGTGCACCCGGCGGTGCGACTTCTGCCAGATCGACACCGGCAAGCCGGCCGACTTCGACGCGGACGAGCCGCGACGCGTCGCCGAGTCGGTCCGCGAGATGGGCCTGAAGTACTCGACGATCACGGGTGTCGCCCGCGACGACCTGGCCGACGGCGGGGCATGGCTCTACGCCGAGACCGTCCGGCAGATCCACGCACTCAATCCGGGCACCGGCGTCGAGCTCCTCATCCCGGACTTCAACGCGATCCCGGAGCTCCTCGACGAGGTGAACGACTCCCGCCCCGAGGTGCTCGCGCACAACGTGGAGACCGTGCCGCGCATCTTCAAGCAGATCCGGCCCGCGTTCCGTTACGAGCGGTCGCTGTCCGTACTGACCCGAGCCCGCGAGGCCGGTCTCGTGACCAAGTCGAACCTGATCCTCGGCATGGGCGAGACGATCGACGAGGTCAAGCAGGCGCTGGAAGACCTGCACGCCGCCGGCTGCGACCTCATCACGATCACCCAGTACCTGCGCCCCTCGCTGCGGCACCACCCCGTCGACCGCTGGGTCCGTCCCGAGGAGTTCGTCGAGCTGAGCGAGCACGCCGAGGCGGTCGGGTTCCTCGGCGTCATGGCCGGGCCGCTGGTCCGCTCCTCCTACCGGGCCGGGCGCCTGTGGGGACAGGCCATGACCAAGCGGGGTCGGGCCGTGCCGGAGGCCCTCGCCCACCTCACCGAGCCGACGACCGCCCGCCAGGAAGCCGCGAGCCTCGTGGCCGCCCGGGCCCAGTAGACTCAGCGACCATGGCCCGCACCAAGTCCGGCGCCGGCGACTCCGCCGACGCGCCCACGAAGAAGCAGAAGAAGCCCAAGAAGCAGCGGTGGTACCACCAGGTATGGGCCGCCTACAAGATGACGAGGCGGCAGGACCCGCTCGTCACCTGGATCATGCTCGCGGTCTTCTGCGGCATCCTCGCGCTCGCGCTGCTGATCGGGTTCCTCACCGGCCACCCGGTCTACGCGACCGTGATCGGTCTCCCGTTCTCCCTCCTGGGAGCCATGTTCGTCCTCACCCGCAAGGCTGAGCGCGCGGCGTACACCCAGATCGAGGGGCAGCCGGGCGCCGTGCGCGCCGCGCTCGGCACGGTGCGCGGCGGCTGGAGCTTCGAGGACGAGCCGGTGGCGGTCAACCGCCACCAGGACCTCGTGTTCCGCGGCATCGGCCGGCCGGGCGTCGTCCTGGTCTCCGAGGGCCCGTCGCACCGCGTCCGACGCATGCTCGACGACGAGCGCAAGCGCACGGCCCGCGTCCTGCCGAACGTCCCGATCACCACGCTGCAGGTCGGCACCGAGGACGAGCAGATCCGCCTGCCCAAGGTGGCCCGCAAGGTGCAGCGGATGAAGAAGACGCTCACGCGCGCCGAGGCGGCCGAGGTCGGCAAGCGCCTCAAGGCGCTCGGTGGTGTCCGCCTCCCGGTCCCCAAGGGTGTCGACCCGATGAAGGCCCGCCCGGACCGCAAGGGCATGCGCGGACGCTGAGCTCCCGGGGGCAGGGCCCGACGGGCTCACGAAGCGGCCGGCACGGTCATCGACGCACGATGACGGTGCCGGCCGCTCTGTCGTGCAGGCCACGGCCGTCGGCGTCCCACACGACGGCGGGGATCACCAGGCAGATCAGCAGCGTGCGGACGGCGGCCCGACCGAAACCCACGAGGTGGGGCCCGGCGACACCGAGGCGCCGCACGCGCAGGCCCAGCAGACGGTGCCCGATCGTCGATCCGACGGACCCGACCAGCACGAGGTTCATGACGGCGAAGACGGCCAGCGTGGCGCCGGCGTCGTAGGCGAAGAAGCCGTAGCTGATGCCGCTGGCGACCGCCCAGTCGACGCACAGCGCGACCACCCGGCGGCCCAGGGGGGCTCGGGAACCGGAGCCGGAGGCCGGCAGACCCAGCCGGTCAGAGCCCCGCGTCTCATCAGTCGGGACGCTTCCGCCGCTCAACCAGGAACCAAGATCGCCTCGTGACGCCATGTGATCAGCGTACGCGGGGCAACGGGAAGGTTACGTAACACCACCGAAACACTCGCGCTATGCAAGGGTAACTCTGCGGCCCTAGCGTCAAGGGCGCCGAGCGACCTGGCACCGTCTCACCAAGGAGAGCCTGCATGTTCACCAATGCCGAGGAGGCAATCGCCTTCACCCGCAACGAGGGGGTGGAGTTCATCGACGTCCGGTTCATCGACCTGCCGGGCGTGATGCAGCACTTCAACATCCCCGTCGGGCAGTTCGACGAGGACTCCTTCAGCGAGGGCCTGATGTTCGACGGCTCCTCGATCCGAGGCTTCCAGGCGATCCACGAGTCGGACATGAAGCTGGTCCCGGACGTCACCACGGCGTACCTCGACCCGTTCCGCAAGCGCAAGACCCTCATCATGAACTTCTCGATCGTGGACCCGTTCACGGACGAGCCCTACGGTCGCGACCCCCGCACGATCGCCGCCAAGGCCGAGGCGTACCTGCGCTCGACCGGCATCGCGGACACCGCGTTCTTCGCCCCCGAGGCCGAGTTCTACATCTTCGACGACGTCCGCTTCGCGACGTCGGCGAACTCCAGCTTCTACCAGATCGACTCCGTCGAGGCCGCGTGGAACACCGGTCGTGAGGAGGAGGGTGGCAACCTCGGGTACAAGACCCGCTACAAGGGTGGCTACTTCCCCGTCCCGCCGAACGACCAGTTCGCGGACCTGCGTGACGAGATCTGCGCCGCGCTGGCCCAGGTCGGTCTCGACGTCGAGCGCGCGCACCACGAGGTGGGCACCGCAGGCCAGCAGGAGATCAACTACAAGTTCAACACCCTGCTGCACTCCGCCGACGACCTGATGAAGTTCAAGTACGTCGTCAAGAACGTCGCCTGGCAGGCCGGCAAGTCCGTGACCTTCATGCCGAAGCCCATCTTCGGCGACAACGGCTCGGGCATGCACTCCCACCAGTCGCTGTGGCTGAACGGCGAGCCGCTGTTCTACGACGAGAAGGGCTACGGCGGACTGTCCGACACGGCCCGCTGGTACATCGGCGGCCTGCTCAAGCACGCGCCGTCGCTGCTGGCGTTCACCAACCCGTCGGCCAACTCGTACCACCGTCTGGTGCCCGGCTACGAGGCCCCGGTCAACCTGGTGTACTCGGCCCGCAACCGCTCCGCGTGCATCCGCATCCCGGTCACCGGCAACTCGCCGAAGGCCAAGCGCGTCGAGTTCCGCGTGCCGGACCCGTCGGCCAACCCGTACCTGGCGTTCGCCGCGCAGCTCCTCGCGGGCCTCGACGGCATCAAGAACCGCATCGAGCCGCCGGCACCCGTCGACAAGGACCTCTACGAGCTCCCGCCCGAGGAGCACGCGGAGATCGCCCAGGTCCCCGCCTCCCTCGGCGAAGCCCTCGACAACCTCGAGGCCGACCACGACTTCCTCACCGAGGGCGACGTCTTCTCCGAGGACCTCATCGCCGCATGGATCGACTACAAGCGGACCCACGAGATCGACCCGATCCGTCTGCGCCCGCACCCGCACGAGTTCGAGCTCTACTACGACATCTGATCCTTGGATGCCGTCTGACCTGCACGGACGCTAGCCGCGGCTAGGCTCAGTCCGCACAGAGTCCGCAGGAGAAGCCATCCGTGCCGCCAGCACACCAGCAACGGCGGCGCGGGTGGCTTCTTCCGTGTCCGGCCACAAGTGCGCGTAGGTGTCCAGCGTCGTCTTCGCGGACGCATGACGTAGACGTGCCTGCACGACCTTGACGTCAGCCCCGGCCGAGATGAGCAGCGAGGCAAAGAAATGCCTCAAATCGTGAAAACGGAACTCGTCGGGCAGGTCCGCAGCCGTCCGCGCGTCGCGTACCGCGCGGGTGATCTGCCACGGCCCCACCTGGTCCCCGAACGGGTCCGTGAGCAACGTCGAGTCCGACGGGTGCGCCTTCAAGTGCGCGGACAGCTCGAGCGTCAGCTCACGCGGGATCGGGATGGGGCGCTTGCTCTCATCCGTCTTCAACGGCTGGTCCGGGTACTGCACCGCCGGGGCGATGACGCCCCGCATGAAGTCGACATCCGCCACCCGCAGCCCGCACACCTCAGCCGTCCTCAGACCGGCGAACGCACCCAGGAGCACCGCAGCCCGCAACCGGGCCGGCATCGCGTCGTGGAGCTTCCACACCTGGGCCGTCGTGGCGATGAACGCCCGCTGCCCCGCCGCCTTCGGAGACGTGCGACGTGAGCACGGCGACCGCGCGATGAGCCCATCATGGACAGCGTCGGTCATGATCTGCGCAAGGCGCGCATGCAGCGCGTACACGTAGGACGGCGCGACGTCGTCAGCCGCCAATGACGCCACCCATGAGCGCACGTCGGACGACCTGAGCCCTTGCAGCCGATGACCACCCAAGCCCGCCTTGATCTTGGCGACATGGGTCCGGGCCTGGCGCACCGTCGACACCTTGTTGACCGCGTAGCCCTCGAGCCACCGGTCGCACCACTCCCCCACGGTCACCCTCGCCTTCGACGGGTCGTTGTAGGTGCCCGTGACGATGGACGCCGTGACCTCAGCCAGCCACGCCCTAGCGTCTGTGCTCCGCTTGAAGTGCCGCGCGTGCTCCTTGCCCGCAGCGTCGCGGTAGCGGGCGCGCCACACCCCGTCGGCGCGCTTCTTGATGCTGGCCATGACTCACGCCATCGTCAAGGGATAGCCGAACGGCGGACGCTCGGGCTTGCCATGGTGCTCATAGGTGCCCTCTTGCACCTCGACCAGGTGGGACTCGTCGAACAGTTCGGAAACCAGGGCGTCGGCAATGGCCTGCATCTGCTCGATGGTCGCACCATCGATGCGCTCCACGACTTCGACATGTTCCGAGTCCCGGCTGGCAGCGTACTCGGCCACTCTCCGACGGACGTAGTCCGGGTAGGCGTCGACCGTGGTGTGGGCCTGTCCCAGCTCGGCCAAGTCCTCCCACTTGAACGCCTTGGCGTAGTTCACCACCGAGTGAATCCGGTCCAGGGCTGTCACCAGGCTGCGCCGTGCTGCCATCAGATTCCTATGTGCATCCATCTGCATGTCTTGCATGCGGTGCCGCTCGTCTTCGAGCAGGTCGTACACGCTGGCCTCGAGTGCAGTCGCCATCATGTCGAGTTGTGCGACCCGCAACGAGCGGGACCCGTTCTCGATGCGGGTGAGGGCCGTCGTGTCCATCTTCCATCCGGCCGAGCGCAACCGCTCCGCCAGCTCCTTCTGGGTGAGCCCTCGCTCCTCGCGGATCTGCCGCACGTTCCTGCCAACGCGCTCGTCGGTCGTCTGGGTCCGAGGGTCCTCGATGTCGTCTGTCATGACGAGCAGACTACATGTTCTTGACAGCAGCCGTCGAGTGGTACAGGATTTGTTAGTAGCGACAGAACGACTGCCGCCGCGAACAGATGGAGTACAGCATGAAAGACCTGATGCGGGTGGAGGAGGTCTCCGAGGAGATCGGCACGCCCGTCGGCACGCTGGCCTACTGGCGCCACGTCGGCAGCGGTCCGCGTTGGGCGAAGCTCGGCCGTCGAGTGGTCTACCGCCGCCGGGATCTCGAGGCGTGGATCGACAACGCCTTTGAGGCCACCGAGCACAAGGCGACCGCATGACGGCCGCAACGACGAAGGGCCGCCCCGCAGCAACGGGACGACCCTTCCAGACCGAGAGCCGCAGCAACGGCTACCCAGTTGAAGTACCCACGAGGGAGTACGACGTGTTCCAGAACCAGTCTACCTACGCCAGGGCCGAGTTGCGGTCCACCACCGGCACTGCGCCCATCACCTTCCAGCGCACCGACGGTAACGGCGTGCTGATCCAGCTCGAGGACGGCTCCACGCAGCTCTACGACCGGCGAGACCTGTTCGTCGTCGCGCTGGGCCTGTTTGCCGATGACGGCGTCACGACCGCCGAGGACCAGATCCTCGCTGCCGTCGCGCTGGGACGGAAGCCCTCCGAGATGCTGCCCGACACGTTGCGCGTCACGTGGACCGGCGGGCCGGACGCTCGCCACGTCGGTTGATCACCCGAGTCAGAGCCGAGACTCGGACGACAACTACAGACGGAGGGAGTCGAGATGGAGCAGTACACACGGGTACCAAACCGGGTGCTTCTTGACCCCTCCCTCTCGCCGACGGCTAAGACCGTCTACGCCGCACTGGCCAGTCACGTCAGCAACGGCGGTACGACCTGCTGGCCGGGCGGGGCGACGCTGGCCAAGGAGGCCGGTGTCAGTCGCCGGTCGGTGACGAACGCCCTCGCGGCACTCAAGGCGGCGGGACTCGTGACCTGGACGACCCGGACCCGAGACGGCAGCTTCGAGAAGGACTCGAACCTCTACACGCTGCCGCTTCAGGGTGCGCTGGGTAAGGCAGCAGATGCCGCACCTATGGCACGAGGTGCCGTACCTACGGCAGGAGATGCCCTAGGGGTAGGGCACGAGGTGCCTGAGGGTATGGCACGAGGTGCCCAGGAACTAGATGAAGTTAACAAGACTCATCTGAACCAGACGAAGGAACCAGACCGTGCCCTCGGGGCCGTCACGTTCGAGGACTTCTGGGCCGCGTACCCCGTCAAGGCCAGCTACAGGACCGCTCGTGTCTCCTGGCGACAGGCCGTAGAGAAGACCAGCCCTGACGTCATCCTCGAGGCCGCTCGTCGGCACGCAGCGGACCCGAACCGGGTCGAGCGGTACACGAGAAACCCGCACAGGTGGCTGGACGAAGAGGGCTGGCAGGACGGCCCTTCACGCTCCCGAGACCACGAACGTCCCAGCACGGACAGACAGGCCGACATCCTTCGCCGCGAGATGGCAGCGGCCGTGCAGCGCGAGGAGCAGCAAGGGTTGCTTCAGATCGGAGAAGTCGCATGAACCAGATCGAGACCACGACCATCATCACGGTTCTCAACCGCGCCGGACTCGTCGGAGCCCTCGAGGGCCAGTCGGCCGTCTGGGCTGAGGCGCTGGACGATGTCCGCTTCGAGGATGGTCGAGAGGCCACGCGTCAGCTCGTCAGGACGCGTACCAGCGACGAGCGGTGGGTCACCCCTGGCGACATCCGAGCCCTGGCCAAGAAGGTGCGACTGGACCGCTACAACAGCCTGCCGTTCCGCCTCCAGAACCCGGAGCTCCCGCCGCCGATCTCGGGCGACTGGCACCCCCGCGACGAGATCACCTTCACCCGCACCTACCGAGACGCAGTGCTGGACGGCAAGACCCCTGACGACGCCTATGCGGACGCCTGCCGCGCTGCCCAGGTGCCCGTCTCCCCGCTCATCGAAGCCGCATGAACCAGGAGACCACCATGGCTACCGACTACAACGACCCCGCCGCCCTCCTCCTCGAGGGTGCCCGCTCCCGCCTCGCCCACCGACTGCGCCGACTGAGCTACCGAGCGCACGACTTCGACCGGGAGGCCATCGACGACATGCACGCCAAGCTCGACGCCTTCCGGTCCGAGCAGCACGTACGCCTGACCGCCGAGAGGTCGGAGGCCTGATGGTCTGGCGTCCATGCATCGAGTGCGGCGAGCCGTCGTCCGAGAGTCGCTGTGGCGAGCACCGGCTGCCTGAGCAGCCCAAGCCGTCGCGGGTCGCGCGTGGCTACGACGCGGCATGGCAGCAGCTCAGCAAGCGTGCCCGCCGCTGGCAGCAGTTCTGCTCCGACTGCGGGACGACCGACGACCTGACCGCTGACCACACGCCAGCCGCTTGGCAGCGACGTGCCGAGGGCAAGCCCATTCGATTGCAAGACGTTGACGTTGT
The DNA here is from genome assembly GCF_048065335.1 of Isoptericola maris. Lineage (NCBI taxonomy): Bacteria > Bacillati > Actinomycetota > Actinomycetes > Micrococcales > Promicromonosporaceae > Isoptericola > Isoptericola maris. Next base: position 551,777 of record NZ_JBLUNY010000001.1, read on the forward strand.
GTGCCGCTCCTGCAACTCCAAGCGCGGGCGAGCACGACCCACGGGGGATGGGGTACAGGGCAGGTCACAGCACCCACGGTGGAAGGCAAAGTTTCCGACTCACTCTGGCGCGGAAGGCGGGTGGACCGCATGAAGGCAGGCCCGAAGCGTCCCGTGACCGCTCCTGCGCTGACGTTCGACGACCTTCCGCCGCGTGGGTGGAAGCGCGTGGATGCGTTCGCGAAGGAGTACCTGCGGGTGCCCAAGGGCACGGGAGCCAAGGAGCCGTTTCGGCTGCGCAAGTGGCAGCTCGACATCGTCAAGGGCCTGTACCCGCAGCGTGGGCAGCGTCCGCGTCAGGGCCTGTTGTCCATGCCGCGAGGCAACGGCAAGACGGGTCTCGCGGCCGTGCTGGGTGCCTACGGTCTGTTCGCTGACGGGGTCGAGGGTGCCCAGGTGCTCATCGTCGCGTCGGACGAGCGGCAAGCGGGGCACGTGTTCCGGGCGGTGCGCCGGATGATCGAGCTGGAGCCCCGGCTCGAGGAGCAGGTGCAGATCTACGCGGACCGCATCTACGTGCCGAACACCGACAGCGAGCTACGGACCCTGCCCGCCGAGCCTGGCGCGCTCCAGGGCTGGGACCCGTCGCTGATGATCGTGGACGAGCTGCACGTGGTCACCGAGGCCGTGTGGGAGGCCGTGACGTCGGCCGCCGGCAAGCGCGAGACGTCCCTGACGCTGGCGATCTCCACCCCGGCGGACAGCCCCGAGAGCATCATGTGGCGACTCGTGGAGTGGGGCCGTGAGGGTGCTGACTCGTCGTTCTACTACCAGGAGTATTCGGCCCCCGACGGGTGCGCCCTGGACGACGAGAAGGCGTGGAAGATCGCGAACCCCGCGCTGGGTGACTTCCTGCACGCCGACGCGCTGCGGGCCACGCTCAAGACGACCCGTGAACCGGCGTTCCGTCGCTACCGGCTCGGGCAGTGGGTCGGGCAGGCGGAGGGCTGGCTGCCGTGGGGGCAGTGGGACTCGTGCGCTGCACCGGACCGCCTGGTGGCCGACGGCGAGCGTGTGGTGCTGGCGTTCGACGGGTCCGCGTCGGGCGACTCCACGGCACTGGTGGGCTGCACCGTCGGCCCGGACCCGCACGTGTTCGTGGTCGACGTGTGGGCCAACCCTGGCGAGCGAGGCTGGCGTGTCCCGCGCGGGCAGGTGGACCAGGTCGTGGCTGCCGCGTTCGACCGGTGGGACGTCGTGGAGCTGGCGTGCGACCCGTGGGGCTGGCGCTCGGAGATCGAGTCATGGTCCAAGCGCCACGGGGAGAAGAAAGTCCTGGAGTGGAACACCGCTCACGCCGGACGAATGGCCCCGGCCACGGACCGGCTCTATCAGGCGACCGCTACTGAGGCGATGACGCACGACGCCGACGCGCGAATGGCGGCACACGTCGCCAACTGCAAGGCGAAGTCCACCCCGATGGGCGACCTCGTGACCAAGGACAAGCGTGGATCGCCCCGAAAGATCGACGCAGCAGTAGCCGCCATCGTCGCGTTCGACCGCGCGGCATGGCATTCCAACAAGTCAACCCGAAAGAGAGCAGTGAGTTTCCGATGAGCGATCTTCTGAAGAACCTGAACGACAAGCTGGACACGACCGCCCCGACCCTGGCGACCCTGGACAAGTACTGGCACGGCACCCAGCCCGCCGCGTTCCTGTCGTCCGACTCCCGCGAGGCCCTGGGTGAAAAGTTCCGGCTCCTGGCGGTCAACTTTCCGCGCCTGGCCGTGGAGTCCCTGTCCGAACGCCTGCGCGTCACCGGCTTTCGTCTCGACGGCCCCGACGGTGACCCGGACGAGGCCCTGTGGCAGACCTGGCGACGCAACCGGATGGAGGACGCCGCCGCTCAGGCGCACACCGACGCCCTGGTCTACGGCCGGTCGTTCGTCATCGTGTGGGCGGGCGCGAACGGTCAGCCGCTGGTCACGGTGGAGTCCCCGCGTCAGGTGGCCGTCCTGCGCGACCCGGCGACCCGTGAGGTCACCGCCGCCGTCAAGCGCTGGCACGCCGACGGACGCGGCCACGCGGTGCTCTACGGCCCGGACAAGATCACCCGGTACGTCTCCCAGGCCCGCGTCACCGACGGGGGCTCGCTGCCCTCGACCGGCTGGGACGTCGTCAGCGAGATCCCCAACCCGCTGGGCGTGGTCCCGGTCGTGCCGATCACGAACCGGGGCCGTCTGCTGGACGTAGACGGCGTGAGCGAGATGGCCGACGTGCTCGACCTGGCCGACGCCCTGAACAAGCTGGTGCTCGACATGATGGTCACGAGCGAGCACTACGCACGCCCGCGCCGTTGGGCCACGGGCCTGGAGATCGCCGAGGATAGCGAGGGCAACCCCGTCAAGCCGTTCTCCGTGGCGCTGGACGACATCTGGCAGGCCGAGGACCCCGGTACCAAGTTCGGTCAGTTCGACGCCACTGGCCTGGCCGGGTACACCGACGCCGTGGCGCTCCTGACCCAGCAGATCGGCGCGTTGACCGGCCTGCCGCCGCACTACCTCGGACTCAACGGCGATCAGCCCCCGAGCGCCGACGCGATCCGGTCGGCTGAGGCATCGCTGGTGTCTCGCGCCTACGCCCTGCACCGCACGTTCGGGCAGGCGTGGGCCGACGTCGCCCGCCTCATCGTGGCCGTGCGTGACGGGTCCGACCCCGCCGTCCTGGACGTCGAGACCGTGTGGGCCAACCCCGAAACCCGGACCCCGGCACAGGCCGCTGACGCCGCCGCCAAGCTCGTGGGTGTCGGTGTGCCGCTGCCCGTGGTGCTCGAGGATCAGATGGGCTACACGCCCGCCCAGGTTGACCGTGTCCGTGAGGCCATCCGCACGCAGGCGCTCGACACCGCCGGCGTCGACCTGGCGGCGCTCGCCTCGTGACCTACAGGGAAGCGCTGAAGAACCTCAGCGGAGACACCGAGGCCCGCGTGCTGGCCGTGTACGCGGCCCTTGAGGCGGGAGACATCGCGCCCGAGGCCGCAGCAGCAGTCATCGCGGCTCTGGTGACCAAGGGCAACGCCCGTGCCGTGGGTCTCGCGGACGTGGCCCTGGCCGCGAACCTCACGGTCGCGCTCAGGAGGCCCGTAGCCACGCTCGGGCTGTCACTGCCCATCGGGGAGCCCAAGCGGCTGCACAAGGCCGCCAGCACGCTCCTGGGGATCGACGGGATCACTCCCGAGCGGGTCGCCCGCCTGGGACGCGTGGAGCCCCTGGAGACCGGACAGCGGGCCTACGCCGATGGCGTCGCCCGTAGCGGCGTGGTCACCGGCTGGGTCCGCAACATGGACGGCGACCCGTGCCAGCTCTGCAAGTGGTGGTCACGCGACGGCCGCGTATGGCCCGCTGACCACCCGTTCCAGCACCACAAGGGCTGCTCATGCACCCAGACCATCGTCCACGTCGAACGCATCCAAGAGACCGCAGCGGGCCGCAGAGAGCGATACGCCCGTGAAGCCGCAGCCAACACCCGGAGGTACAACCCATGACCGCAGACATCGAGAGCACCGAGACCGCCACCGAGGACACCGCCCCGGAGACGCCCGAAGTCGAGACCACCGAGCCGGAGACTCCCGGCGAGACCGAGACCGAGCCGGAGACCTTCCCGCGCGAGTACGTCCAGAAGCTGCGCGACGAGTCCGCGAAGTACCGCCAGCGCGCCGGGAAGACCGACGAGCTGGCCAAGCGTCTGCACACGTCCCTCGTGGCCGCCACGGGCCGCCTGGCGGACCCGAGCGATCTGCCCTACGACGAGGCCCACCTGGACGACGAGGAAGCCCTCACCGCCGCTGTGGACGCCCTCCTGGCCTCCAAGCCGCACCTGGCCTCCCGCAAGCCGATGGGCGACGTCGGGCAGGGCGCGTCCGGCGATGGCAACGTGGTGGGCCTGGCCGGACTTCTCCGGGCCGGAGCCGCCTAAGAGGGGATAGACGATGGGCCATCGCGAAGAAGCGCTGATCAACCTCGGTCGGGCTAAGGAAGGGGACACGAAAGCCCTCGCGCTTGCTCAGGTCTACGCGACGCTGGCGGTTCTCGACGCGGTCGCTGAGGTCAGCGAAACACTGAGTAGCATGAGCGAGTGATACCCCCATAGGGTATGCTGGAGGGGTCGGGCCTGGTGCCCGGCCCCTTCGCTTTGTGGATCTGGCATCCAAGCGTGAATCCCACTCACACGTCTTGGAGAACATCATGGCTATTTCCACCAGCACCGCCGCAGAGCTCACGCAGGAGCAGGTCCAGTCCATCCTCGTGCAGCCCCTTGAGGCCGCGAGCGTGTTCCTCGCGTCCGGCCCTCGCATCTTCGACACCAACGGCTCGAGCGTCCGCATCCCCAAGCTGGGCGGCGAGACCTCCCCGTCGTGGCACGGACAGGGCGAGCAGATCGACGAGGTCAACCCGACCTTCGACGAGATCGTGCTCCTGCCCGACACCATGCAGTCCGTCAAGACGCTGACCCGGTTCTCCAACGAGCTGGCCCGCCAGTCCGTCGTGAGCCTGGACGCCGCGCTGCGCGACCGCCTGGTGCGCGACGTCGCCACGGCCCTGGACCGCGAGTTCGTCGCCGGGACGACCACGGACGGCACCAAGCCCCTGGGCCTGATCAACTACGACGGCCGCCAGTCGATCACCGGCGTGGGCGCTGCGACCGTGGACGACCTCCACGACGCCGAGGGTGCCGCCCTGGGCGCCGACGTCGACCCGGCCGGTCTGCGCTGGATGCTTAACCCGCGCGACTTCGTGGCCATCCGCAAGCTGAAGGACACCCAGGGCCGCTACCTCGTGCAGCCCGACGTGACCGCGTCCGGTGGCTACACGCTGCTCGGGCACGGCGTCACCGTCACCAGCCGCATCCCGGCGAACCTGGGCACCGGCACCGACGAGTCTGTCATCGTGCTCTGGGACCCCACCCAGGTGGCCGTCGCCCGCGACATGGCGCCCTCGGTCAAGATCCTGGACCAGACGTTCGGGGACTTCGACCAGCAGGCCATCCGCGTGGTTGCCCGCTACGACGCCAAGCCGCTCAACGCGGAGGCCGTCGTGACGCTGGAGGGCGTGACTGCCTGATGGCTGCTCCCACCGCTCAGACGGTGGCTGACTACCTCGGTCAGGGTGACGACAGTGGCCTCGTCACCCTGGCCGGGGTTCATCTGCCCATCGTGACCGCGTTCATCCGCGCGTACACGCGCGGCAACGGCTTCGACGAGTCCGGCATCCCCGGCCCCGACATCGAGGCCGTCATCACGTCCGCTACCGCACGGCTCACGGTCAACCCGGAGCAGACGAAGCGGATGCAGATCGACGACTACTCCGAGACGCCCGCCACCCTCAACGGGTTCACGCTGCCGGAGTTGGCCATCCTGCACCTGTACCGCCGGCGGACCGCCTGATGGCCGCCGCCGACCTCGTCCGCAGGGGACGTGCTGCCGCTGCCCGGTACATGGCCAAGACCGGGACCGTGGTCGAGCTGGGCCGCAACACGGGAGCACTCGACCCGGTGACCTACGAGCCGATCATGACGATCGTCTACAGCGGCCCCGGTCGCGTGCAGACCTACGAGCCTCACGAGCGGGACGTCGAGGTGGGCGGGGGATCGGTGACGGTGCAGCGGTACTCGGTACACCTGCCAGTCGGCCCGTTCGCTCCCGAGGTCGGCGACCAGATTGAGGTCATCGCGAGCCCGCTCGACCCCAACCTGGTGGGCCGGTTGTTCCTGGTCCGTGCGCTCATGCACAAGAGCGCCGCCACGGCCTACCGGCTGGGCGTGGACGACACCGACGACGGGTCCTAGCGCGACCGAGTCCGCAGAAAGTCCGCAAGAGGTCCGCAACGGCCACGATCTGGCCGTTGCGGACCAACGCCGGAACCGCGAGATTCCAACGTTCCCGATACTCCCCCACGACTACCA